>NZ_JBIDCT010000007.1:42112-350556 GCF_043204735.1 Micromonospora sp. NPDC047740 | reverse complement strand
CTCGTCGCCCAGCACTGGAACAGCTGACAACACAGCCGAGCACCACAGCTGACAACCGAAAGAACGTGAACACGCCGCTGGCCGGCACCCCAAGATGGGTGCCGGCCAGCAGTGTCTCTGGATGCTGGCGCCTGGAAGACCGCGACGCACGGTCGCCCCCAGCCCACAACCGGAACATAGGGCCGCCCCCAGCCGTCAACCGCAGCCCGCAGCGGCCGGCTCAGGCTACCCAGGCGTAGCGGCGTTCCGGCCGGCCGGCCGCGCCGTACTTCAGGGTCACCTCGGCCCGCCCCGTGCCGGAGAAGTGCTCCAGGTAGCGACGGGCGCTGACCCGGGAGATGCCGACCCGGTCGGCGCACTCGCTGGCGGAGAGGGTCCCGGTGTGCCCGCGGAGGGCGCGTTCCACCAGCTCGGCGGTTTCCGGGCTGAGTCCGCGCGGCAGCGCCGGAGTGGTGGCCGTCGAGCCGCTGCGGGAGAGTACCCGGTCGACGTCGGCCTGGTCGGCGACCACCGCCGTACGCAGGGCGGCGCGGCGGGCGGCGTACTGCGCCAGCCGGGTGCGCAGCTCGTCGAAGCCGAACGGCTTGAGCAGGTAGTTGACCGCGCCGTAGCGGACGGCCCGGCGTACCGCCTCGGCCTCGCGGGCGGCGCTGATCACCAGGACGTCGCAGTCGTGCCGGGCGGCCCGGATCCGGGTCACCACGTCGAGGCCGAACATGTCGGGCAGGTAGAGGTCGAGCAGGACCAGGTCGGGCCGGAGTTCCTCGACCGCCGCCACCGCCTGCTCGCCGGTGCTGGCGGTGCCGACCACCCGGAAGCCGTCGATCCGGTCGACGAACCCGCGGTGGATCCGGGCCACCATGAAGTCGTCGTCGACGACGAGCACGTCGATCATCGCGCCTCCTCCAGCATGCTGGCCAGCACCGACATCCGCGCGGTGAACATGGCGCCCTCGGCGGTGTTCGTCACCGCCACCTCGCCGCCGCGACGGTGGCACACCAGGCGGGTGAGCGCCAGGCCGATGCCCCGCTCGCCGCTGTGGGCCGCCTTGGTGGTGAAGCCGTGGGTGAAGACCTCCTGCGCCAGTTCCGGCGCGACGCCGGGGCCGGAGTCGCGGACGACGATCTCCACCGAGGAGGCGTCCTGCCGCAGCTCGACCTCCACCCAGGCGGGCTGCTCCGCCGGGTCGCCGGCCGCCTCCCGGCCGCCCGCCACCGCCTCGACCGCGTTGTCCACCAGGTTGCCGAGCACTGTGGCGACGTCCGCCGACAGTTCCGCCGGCAGCCGGTCCAGCCCGGTCTGCTCGGAGATCCGCAGCTCCACCCGGCGTTCCGCGGCCACCGCCGACTTCGCCATGAGCAGCGCCGCGATCGCCGTGTCGTGGATCCGGCTGGTGACCGTCAGGTCGAGTGACGCCCGGTGCCGGCTCAGCGCGTCCACGTACCGGACCACCTCGTCGTGCTCGCCGATCTGGATCAGCCCGGAGATGGTGTGCAACTGGTTGGCGAACTCGTGGGTCTGCGCCCGCAGCAGCTCGGTGGTGCTGCGGAACGAGCCGAGCTCCTGCTCCAGCCGGGCCAGCTCGGTACGGTCCCGCAGCGTGGTGACCGAGCCCAGCCGGCGGCCGTCCTTGCGGACCGTCATCCGGTTCATCACCAGCACCCGGCCGCGCCGGACCACCACCTGGTCCCGGGCGTCCGGGCCGCCGCCGGCCCCGGCCAGCACGTCCCGCAGTCGGCCGTTGATGCGCAGCTCGCGGAGGCTGCGGCCGAGGCACTCCTCGGGCAGGTCGAGCAGCCGCCGGCCCACCGCGTTCACCAGGGTGACGCGCTGCTGCGGGTCCAGCGCGATCACCCCCTCGGCGATGCCGTGCAGCAGCGCCTCCCGGTGCTCGGCCAGCCCGGCGATCTCCCGGGGCTCCAGGCCGAGGGTCTGCCGCTTGATCCGCCGGGCCAGCAGCCACGATCCGATCACCCCGAGCCCGCAGGCGATGCCCAGGTAGGTGAGCAGGTACGAGGAGGCCCCGACCAGTCGTTCCGACCAGCTCGGCGACTTCTCGCCGACGACCACCACGCCCAGGTACCGGCCGAGGTTCTTCTTCGTCACCGGGTCGTCGCCGAGTACCGGCACCTGCGCCACCAGCTCCTGCGGCCCGTCGACCGCCAGTTCCCCGAACCAGCTCCGGCCCTCCGCGACCCGGGGGTCGCCGAGCCTCACGGGGCTGCCGACCAGCGTCGGGTCCGTCGAGCTGACCACCCGGCCCCGCTCGTTGGCCACGGTCACGTGGGTCACCCCGGACCGGATCAACGTGTTCTGCAGCAGCGGTGCGATCGCCTCGCCGGGCGCCGGTTGGGTGAGCTGGTCGCGCAGCAGCGGGCTGCCGGCGAGCTCTTCGCCGAGCGCGGCGACCCGGCGTCCCTCGACCCGGTTGAAGGTGGCTGCGGACTGGGCCAGCGAGACAGCGGCCACCGCCACCAGCACCACGACGATGATCGCGAGCTGGAGGACGAGCAGTTGCCCGGCGAGCGTACGACGCCGGGACGTGACCGCGACCACAAAGACCTCAACTTCCGCTGGTGACACAACGCAGACAGTTTGCCTGCTCGGAGGCCACCATCTTGCCGCCGGACTCATTCGAAACGGAAGAGAAACATGATGGCAACTAGGAGAAACGTGCTGGTCATGGGCGTGGCCGCCGCTACGGCGCTCGCCCTGGGAGCCTGCGGTGCCACCGCCGACAAGGGTGGGGCCGGTGCCGCCGACGACGGCAAGCCGGTCACCGGGCTGCGGATCATGGTCCCGAACACCCCCGGTGGCGGATACGACACCACGGCCCGTACCGCCGCGAAGGTGATGGAGGACGCCAAGATCGCCACCGGCGTGCAGGTGTTCAACCTGCCCGGCGCGGGCGGCACGGTCGGCCTTCAGCGGACCGTGAACGAGAAGGGCAACGGCAAGCTCGCCATGCAGATGGGGCTGGGCGTGGTCGGTGCCTCGTACACCTCCAAGTCGGCGGCGACGCTGACCCAGACCACACCGCTGGCCAAGATGATCGAGGAGGCCGGCGCCATCGTGGTGCCGAAGGACTCCCCGTACAAGACCATCAACGACCTGGTGGCGGCGTGGAAGGCCAACCCGAAGGGCATCGCCGTCGGCGGCGGCTCCTCGCCCGGTGGCCCGGACCACCTGCTGCCCATGCAGCTCGCCAAGACCGTCGGCATCGACCCCCGCCAGGTCAACTTCGTCTCGTACGACGGCGGCGGCGAGCTGCTGCCGGCCGTGCTCGGTGGCAAGGTGGCCTTCGGCGCCAGCGGCTTCGGCGAGTTCCTCGACCAGGTCGAGGCCGGCCAGATCCGGGTCCTCGCGGTGACCAGCGAGGCGCCGATCGAGGCGCTGAAGGACGTGCCGACCCTGAAGTCCTCCGGCATCGACCTGGTCTTCACCAACTGGCGGGGCATCGTCGCGCCGCCCGGCATCAGCGACGCCGACAAGAAGGTCTGGATCGATGTGCTGACCAAGATGCACGACTCGGAGGAGTGGAAGGCCGAGCTGAAGAAGCGTGGCTGGACCGACGCGTTCATCACCGGTGACGAGTTCGGCACCTTCCTGACCGAGCAGGACAAGGCCGTGGCCGACGTGCTCAAGCAGCTCGGGCTGGCATGACCGGCATGACGACCCGACCGGACCGGGGCGGCGATCCGCCGTCCCGGCCGGCCGTACCCATCGTGCCGGACCAGGCGGCGCCGCCGGACCGGGAGACGGGCGCGCTGCCCCCCGCGCCCGTCCCGGTCGCGGACCCGCCGGCCGCCGACCCGGCGGGGCAACCCGCCGGGTCGGCGGCACCACCTGCGGACACCGGGCCGGACGCCGACGGGACGGCGGCGGAGAGCCCAGCGCCCAAGCGGGACCGGGCGCAGTACGGCGTGTGCGCCTTCCTGGCCCTGGTCGGCGGGCTGGTCATCTTCGACGCGACGACCAGGATCGGGAACGCGATCAACACGGCCGACCCCATCGGCCCCAAGGCGGTGCCGATCCTGCTCGGCGTGCTGCTGCTGATCATCGCGGCCATCTACGGGGTGGACGTGGCCCGCGGCGGCGCCGGCGAGCCGGAGGCGGGCGAGGACGTCGACCTGAGCACCCCGATCGACTGGCGCACGGTGCTGCTGCTGATCGGCGCGTTCCTGGTCAACGCCGTGCTCATCGACCGGCTCGGCTGGGTGATCAGCGGGACGATCCTCTTCTGGGGCTCGGCGTTCGCGCTCGGCAACCGCCACTACGTCCGGAACCTGCTGATCGCCGTCGCGATGTCGCTGATCACGTTCTACACCTTCGCCATCGGGCTCGGCGTCGACCTGCCCGCCGGCGTGCTGCAAGGGATCCTGTAGATGGACAACCTCGCCAACCTGCTCGACGGGTTCGCCAATGTGCTGACCCCGATGAACCTGCTGTTCGCGCTGCTCGGCGTGACCGTCGGCACCGCCGTGGGCGTGCTGCCCGGCATCGGCCCGGCGATGACCGTGGCGCTGCTGCTGCCGGTCACCTACGGGATGGAGCCGGCTCAGGCCTTCATCATGTTCGCCGGCATCTTCTACGGCGGCATGTACGGCGGATCGACCACCTCGATCCTGCTGAACACCCCCGGCGAGTCCTCGTCGGTGGTGACCGCCATCGAGGGCAACAAGATGGCCAAGGCGGGCCGGGCGGCCCAGGCCCTGGCCACCGCCGCGATCGGCTCGTTCGTCGCCGGCACCATCGCCACCGTGCTGTTGGTGGTGGTCACCCCGCCGGTGGTGCAGTTCGCGATCAGCCTCGGCGCGCCCGACTACTTCGCGCTGATGCTGCTGGCCTTCGTGTCCGTCACGGCGGTGCTCGGCGCGTCCCGGGTACGCGGCTTCGCGTCGCTGGTGCTCGGCCTGATGATCGGTGTGATCGGCATCGACCAGTCCGGTCAGCAGCGGCTCACCTTCGGGATCCCGCAGCTCGCCGACGGCATCGACGTGGTCGTGGTGGCGGTCGGCATCTTCGCCGTGGGCGAGGCGCTCTGGATCGCCGCGCACCTGCGCCGCAAGGCCGGCGAGGTGATCCCGGTGGGCCAGCCGTGGATGGGGAAGCAGGACTGGAAACGGTCCTGGAAGCCGTGGCTGCGCGGCACGGCGTTCGGGTTCCCGTTCGGCGCGGTGCCGGCCGGCGGGGCGGAGATCCCCACGTTCCTGTCGTACGTCACCGAGAAGAAGCTCTCGAAGCACAAGGAGGAGTTCGGCCGGGGCGCGATCGAGGGCGTCGCCGGGCCGGAGGCGGCCAACAACGCCTCGGCCGCCGGCACCCTGGTGCCGATGCTGGCCATCGGCCTGCCGACCAACGCCACCGCCGCGGTGATGCTGGCCGCCTTCCAGGGGTACGGCATCCAGCCCGGCCCGCTGCTCTTCACCCGGGAGTCCAGCCTGGTCTGGACGCTGATCGCCAGCCTCTTCATCGGCAACCTGCTGCTGCTGGTGCTCAACCTGCCGCTCGCCCCGGCCTGGGCGCGCCTGCTGCGGATCCCGCGCCCCTACCTCTACGCCGGGATCCTCTTCTTCGCCTCGATGGGCGCGTACGCGGTCAACGCCCAGCCGTTCGACCTGTTCCTGCTGCTCGCGCTCGGCCTGCTCGGCTTCGGAATGCGGCGCTTCGGGCTACCGATCCTGCCGCTGATCGTCGGCATCATCCTCGGCCCGCGTGCCGAGCTGCAGGGCCGGCGGGCGTTGCAGCTCTCCGGCGGTGAGCTGCACGGGCTGCTCGGCGGTTGGGTGTCCTGGCTGATCTACGCCGCGATCGCCGTGGTGCTCCTCTGGCCGCTGGTCGGGCGGTTCGTGGTCCGTCCGCTGCGGGGAAGGTTGGTGACCGGATGACCGTGCTGGTGGGCTATGTGCCGTCGCCGTTGGGCGAGGCGGCCCTGCGGGCGGCGATCGAGCAGGCGAGGTTCCGCGAGGAGCCGATCCTCGTGGTGAACACCTCCCGCGGCGACGCGTACGCCGACCCACGCCTCGCGCAGGAGCCCGATCTCGAGCGGGTCACCCGCGAGCTGACCGCCGCCGGGGTGCCGCACAACGTGCGGCAACTCGTGCGGGGGCGGGACGCGGCCGAGGAGATCGAGGAGATCGTCGAGGCGGAGGACGTGTCGCTGGTGGTGATCGGCATCCGGCACCGCACCCCGGTGGGCAAGCTGATCATGGGGTCGACCGCGCAGGAGATCCTGCTCCGGGTGCCCTGCCCGGTCCTCGCCGTGAAGGCCGGCTGAGTGGCGCCCGGGAGCTTGACCGCTCCCGGGCGCGCCCAGACCGCCCTGCTGCTCGCACACACCGTCGTGCTGCAGGCGGTCACCTTCATGCTCCGGCCGGCATCCGCGTACCGGGCGCTGGAACTGGACGTGCCGGGAGCCTGGCTGGGCGTGCTCGGGGCCAGCTTCGCCGTCGTACCGCTGGTGCTGGCCGTGCCCAGCGGCCACGCGGTCGACCGGTTCGGCGAGCGCCGGGTGGCGCTCGCCGGGTCGGCCCTGCTCGCCGCCGCCGGACTCGCCTTCGTGCTCTTCGCCGGCTCGGTGGCCGGCCTGGTGCTGGCCAGCATGCTGCTCGGCACCGCGCATCTCTGCGCGGTGGTGGCCCAGCAGGCGCTGGTCGCCAACCGCACCCCGGCCGACCGGTACGACGCGGCCTTCGGCTACTACACCTTCGCCGCCTCGCTGGGGCAGGCGCTCGGGCCCGGCCTGATCGTGGTCTTCGGCGGGGACCGGCCGATCCCGGACACCCGGGCCATCTTCCTCGGCGCCACCGCGCTGGCCGTGCCCCTTCTGGCCGCCGCCGCGTTTCTCCGCCCGTCCGCGCACCATCAGACGGCGGCCGGGCCGGACGCCGGGGGGATGCGGGACCTGCTCCGCCAGCCGGGGCTGGTGCGTGCCCTCACGGTCAGCTGCGTGGTCCTGGCGGCGGTCGACATCACCCTGGTCTACCTGCCCGCCCTCGGCGCCGAGCGGAGCATCGCGGCCGGCGAGATCGGCGTACTGCTCGGCCTGCGCGCGGTCGCGTCGATGGTCTCTCGGCTGGGGCTCGGCCGGCTGGTCGCCGCGATCGGCCGGCGCTGGCTGCTGATCGGCACGGTCGCACTCTCCGCCGCCGGGCTGGCGCTGCTGCTGCCGCCGCTGCCGTTCTGGGCGATGGCCGTGGTCGTCACCGTCGCCGGCCTCGGGCTCGGCGCCGGGCAGCCGCTCACCATGTCGTTCCTGGCCGAGTCGGCGCCGCCCGGGCTGCGCGGCCGGGCGATGTCGCTCCGACTCACCGGCAACCGGCTCGGCCAGGTGCTCATCCCCAGCGCCGCCGGCGTGCTGGCGGCCGGCGCCGGGGCGGCCGGCGTGCTCGCCTGCACCGCCGCGGGCCTGGCCGGCGCGGCCGTCGCCGCCACCGGCCTGCACCGTACGGATCCGAACCCGGACTGAGCGAAAGGACCACCATGGAGACACCCACCACCGCCGACCTCTACGACCGGTACGGCGAGACCCTCGGCTCGTGCGACACCCAGCTGCGCCAGTTCGGCGGGGTGCCAACCTTCGGCGGACCGGCCGTGACGGTGCGCTGCTTCGAGGACAACGCCCTGGTGAAGTCGATCGTCGCCGAACCAGGGGAGGGTCGCGTCCTGGTGGTGGACGGTGACGGCTCCGTGCACACCGCCCTGATGGGTGACCTAATCGCCGGCACGGCGGCGGAGAACGGTTGGGCCGGCGTGGTGATCAACGGCGCGGTCCGGGACGTGGCCGCGCTGCGTACCCTCCCGATCGGCATCAAGGCGCTCGGCACGAATCCGCGCAAGAGCGCCAAGACCGGCGCGGGCGAGCGGGACGTGCCGGTGTTCTTCGGCAACTGCGTCTTCGCGCCGGGCGCGCACGTCTACAGCGACGACGACGGGGTGGTCGTCCTGCCCGCGTCGGCGTAGCCGGGCTCAGCCCTCGCTGGCCGGATGGGGGGCGACCTGGCCCTGGCGCAGCCGGGCCGCGCACAGCTCCGCCAGCTTCGCGTACGCGGCTGCGCCGATCAGCGCGGTCAGCTCCGGGCCGTACGAGACGTACATCGGCTCGGCGCCGACGTGCGCGTCGGTGGAGGAGGTGCACCACCAGTCCAGGTCGTGCCCGCCGGCGCCCCAGCCCCGCCTGTCGAACTCGGCGAGCGTGGAGATCAGCACCTTGGTGTTGTCCGGCCGCTTGTGCCAGTCCTGGTCCCGGCGGATGGGCAGCTGCCAGCAGACGTCCGGCTTGTATTCCAGCGGGTGCGCCCCGTCACGCAGGGCCTGGGCGTGCAGCGCGCAACCGCCCCCGCCCGGGAAGTCGGCGTCGTTGAGGAACACGCACGGCGAGTCGGCGTCCCGGGTGGCGGTACGCCGGGCCGGGTTCTTCCCGTCGATGGTGTCGTTCTCGGTCCAGTTCTTGAAGCCCTTGCGGAAGTGCTGCCAGGTCTCCGGGGTGAGCCGCTTGACCGCGGCGCGCACCCGCTTCTCGTCGTCGGAGTCGGTGAAGAACGCCCCGTGCGAGCAGCAGCCGTCCGCGCCCCGGCCGGCGATGATGCCGTGGCAGCCCTTGCCGAAGATGCACGTCCAGCGGGAGAGCAGCCAGGTCAGGTCGGCGCGGACAATGTGCTTCTCGTCCGCTGGGTCGACGAACTCGATCCACTCCCGGGGGAAGTCCAGCTCCACCTCCCGGCTGCGCGGGTCGTCGGGGTCGTCCACCAGCACCTGCAGCTCGATCTGGCCTGTCACCCGGACCAGCGTACGCGTGGTCGGCCCGGCCGGCCGGCGAGCCGCCGAAACGTGTTGGCCCTAGGGTCGTCAGCATGCGACTGGGTGTCCTCGACGTCGGTTCGAACACGGTGCATCTGCTGGTGGTCGACGCCCACCACGGGGCGCACCCCTGGCCGGCGCACTCCGAGAAGGTGGTGCTCCGGCTGGCCGAGCAGATCGGCCCGGACGGCGCGCTGACCGAGGCGGGCGCGGACGGGCTGGCCAAGGCCGTCGGCATGGCTCGCGCGGCGGCGGCCGGGCTGGCGGTGGACGACCTGCTCGCCTTCGCCACCTCCGCGGTCCGGGAGGCCACCAACGCCGGCGAGGTGCTGGCCCGGGTCCGCGACGAGACCGACGTACGGCTGGAGGTGCTCTCCGGCGCGGACGAGGCACGGATGACCTTCCTCGCGGTCCGGCGGTGGTTCGGCTGGTCGGCCGGGCGGCTGCTGGTGCTGGACATCGGTGGCGGCTCGCTTGAGTTGGCGGCCGGCATCGACGAGGAGCCGGACGTGGCGGTGTCGCTGCCGCTCGGCGCCGGGCGGCTGAGCCGGGAACGGCTGCGGGTGGACCCGGCCGGGTCCGTGCCGCCGTCCGCCGAGGCGGTGGAGGAGCTGCGGGAGCACGTCCACACACTGCTCGACCCGGTGGTGAAGCAGTTGGCCGAGGTGGGCTGGGAGCGGCCGGTCGCCACCTCGAAGACGTTCCGGACGCTGGCCCGGCTGGCCGGGGCCGCCCCGTCGGGCGCCGGGCTGTGGGCCCCGCGCAGCCTGACCCGGACCGGGCTGCGGCAGGTGCTCGGCTTCATCCGGCACATCCCGCCGGCGCAGCTGTCCGAGCTGGAGGGGGTGAGCGCGGGGCGGGCCCACCAGCTGCTGGCCGGCGCCGTGGTGGCCGAGGCGGTGCTGCGCCGGCTCGACGTGGACCGGTTGGACATCTGCCCGTGGGCGCTGCGGGAGGGGGTCATCCTCCGCCGGCTCGATCAGCTGGCGCCGATGTGACCCGGGTCGTTCTGGGCGGTTTGGGGATGCTCGTCCTGATGGGCTGCGGCGGAGGCGGTTACCCTGAAGGGTGTGACTACCCGCGTGCCGGTGCTCCTCTCCAGTTCCTCGGTCTTTCCTGAGCGGACCGCGGCGGCGTTCCAGCTGGCCTCGGCGCTCGGGTACGACGGCGTCGAGGTGATGGTCTGGACCGACGTGGTGAGCCAGGACCCGGGCGCGCTGCGCGGCCTGGCCGACCACTACGGCGTCCCGGTCCTCTCGGTGCACGCCCCGTGCCTGCTGGTCACCCAGCGGGTGTGGAGTCCCGATCCGTGGGAGCGGCTGCGCAAGGCCGCCGAGCTGGCCGAGACGCTGGAGGCACCCACGGTCGTGGTGCACCCGCCGTTCACCTGGCAGCGGGACTACGCCCGCAACTTCGCCGACGGCCTCGACACGATCGCCGGGCAGTTCGGCGGGCTGCGCTTCGCGGTGGAGAACATGTATCCGGTGCGGATGGCCGGCCGGCAGTTCGTCCCGTACGTCCCGGGCTGGGACCCGACCGACACCGGCTACGCCGCGTACACCCTGGATCTCTCGCACTGCGCCGCCTCGCACACCGACGCCCTGGCGATGGCCGACCGGATGGGGTCGGGCCTGGCCCACGTGCACCTGGGCGACGGCACCGGCGAGGGGCGCGACGAGCACCTGGTGCCCGGGCGTGGCGGCCAGCCCTGCGCGGAGCTGCTCCGCTCGCTGGCCGGCCGTGGCTTCACCGGCTCGGTGGCGGTGGAGGTCACCACCCGGGGCGCGAAGAGCCGCGCGGTGCGTGAGGCCGACCTCCGCGCGGCGCTCGAGTTCGCCCGCGCCAACCTCACCGCCCCGTCCCCGGTCGACGCCTGACCCTGGTGCGGGTCAGCTGACCGGGGCGAGCGGTTCCGACTGGGCCGGGACCGGCAGCTGGTCGCCGACGGCGGCCCGCTTCCGGGCCCGGTGGGCGGCCACATGCGAGCGGGTGGCGCAGCGTTCCGAGCAGAACCGCCGGCAGCAGTTCGACGAGGTGTCCAGGTAGACGTTGCCGCAGCGCTCGTCGGCGCAGACGCCGAACCGGGCGCTGCCGTACTCGCAGAGCCAGACCGACAGGCCCCAGACCGCGCCGGCCAGGTATTCCGACGAGACCGAGGCGCCCCGGCTGGTCACGTGCATGTGCCAGTCGCTGGAGTCGTGGCCGGAGATGCGCGGCTGCACCGGGAACGCCTCCAGCAGCGTGTTCAGTTCCGCCACCGCCTCGGCGTCCCGGCCCGAGGTGCCGTACTCGAAGACGTCGCGCAGGCGCTTCTGCGCCCGCCGGAGGATCGCCAGGTCCCGCTCCGTGACCTCGTCGCGCATCCACGCGTTCTCGTCCGGAAACAGGGTCCGCAGGTCGTCGAGGTCGTCCAGACGGGTGTTGACGAGATCAACTCCGGTCCGGGCGTACGCGTCGAAGTTCACGAGACCAACGGTAGACGACTCACGGCGTTCGCGGCGCGTCGATGTAGTGGGGGAGGAACCGGGCGTAACTGTCGGTGATGAGGCTCGCGCTCTCGCGCACCCCGGCGCCGGCCGACTCGCCGTCGACGATCCAGCTCCCCAGCACCGTGTGATTGCCGGCGAAATCGGGCAACGCGCGGAACTCCTGGTAGCAGAAGCCCTCGTCGCCGTACCTTCCGGGATTGGTGATCTCGGTGCCTCCGGTGACGATGCGGACGGCCGCGCCCTCCCGGCCGAGCAGCGGCTTCGCCACGTACTCGGTCATCCCGCGCGGCGAGTCCAGGTATGCCGGCAGCAGGTATTCGTGCTCCGGGTACAGCTCCCAGAGCACCGCCAGCAGCGCCTTGTTCGACAGCAGCAGCTTCCAGGCCGGCTCGATCCAGGTGGTCGGGGTGCCCGGTGCCAGCGCGGGCGGCCCGTACGGCTCGGCCAGCATCCACTCCCACGGGTAGAGCTTGAAGCAGGTGGTGATCGGCCGGTCGGCGGCGTCCACGAAGCGCCGCCCGTCCCAGCCGATCTCCTGGATCGGCATGAGCGTGACGTCCAGCCCGGCCTGGCGGGCCGTCTCGGCGAGGTAGCCGGCGGTGATCTGGTCCTCGCCCGACTCCTCCTCCGCGGACCAGACCACGTGCACCCGCCGGTCGTGCAGGCCGGCACCGATCTTCGCCCACGCCCCGACCAGCCGCTCGTGCAGGCTGTTCCACTGGTCCGCCGCGGGCCGGATGTTCTCCAGCCAGTACCACTGGACGATGCTCGCCTCGACCAGCGCGGTCGGGGTGTCGGCGTTGTACTCCAGCAGCTTCGGCGGCCAGGACCCGTCGTACCAGAGGTCGAAGCGGCCGTAGAGGGTCGGCGGTGCCTCGCGCAGCGACCGGGCGACCGCCTCGGCGGCCCAGGCCGGGATACCGAACTCCGCGTACCGGTTGCGGGCCACCACGTGCTCGGCGGCGGCCACCGACATCCGGTGCAGCTCCTCGGTCGCCTCCTCCAACCGGAGAACCTCGTCCAGCCCGAACGCGTACGCCGCGGTCTCGTCCCAGTACGACATCACCCCGCCGTCGGGCAGTTCGGTGTCGACGTACACCAGACCTTGGGAGCGGATGGTGGCGTCCCAGCCGGGGCGCGGGACGCTGGCCTCGCGCCGCACCTCAGCCGCCGCAGGAGGCGAGGTGGGTGCCGAAGCCGCCGCGCGCGGGCAGCGCCGCGGCGACCGGCGGGGACGTGTCCCGCGCGGCGGCGGGTGCCGGGGCCCGCAGTGCCAGCGCGACGTTGTCCCCGCCACCACCGACCGGGCCGAGGGCGCAGTCGTCATCGTCGTCGGTCAGGTTGCAGCCGGAGAGGGCGAGCGCCAGGGCGGTCAGCGCGCCGAGCTGCACGGTGGCCGACCGGAGGCGGCGGCGGGGGTGTCGTTCCACAAGATCCTTGTAGCCCATCCGCGCCAGCCCGGCTGCCCCTCGTTTCCCCTGGCCGGGACGGAGCGTGACGTTGGTGGCCGGCCCCGGGCGGGGGTCGGCGAGCGGGCGTTACGCTCAGCTCATGCTCCGTTCCGTCATCCTCGCCGCCTCCCGGTCATCCCAGGTCGAGCGGCTCGTTGCGACGGCCCCGTTCACCCGGGACGTCGTCCGCCGGTTCGTCGCCGGTGCCGGCACCGACGACGCGCTGCGCGCGACCCGCGTACTCGTCACCGACGGCCAAGCGGTCACCCTCGACTACCTCGGCGAGGACACCGTCACTCCCGAGCAGGCGAACGCCACCCGGGACGAATACCTCAAGCTACTGCGGCTGCTCGCCGCCGCCGAGCTCACCCCGGCGGCCGAGGTGAGCGTGAAGCTGTCCGCCCTCGGCCAGAAGTTCGACGAGCAGCTCGCGTACGACAACGCGCGGGCGATCTGCGCGGCGGCCGACGCGGCGGGCACTACGGTCACCCTGGACATGGAGGACCACACCACCACCGACTCGACCCTGGACATCCTCGCCAAGCTGCGCAAGGACTACCCGTCGACCGGCGCGGTGCTCCAGGCGTACCTGCGGCGTACCGAGTCGGACTGCCGGGAGCTGGCCGGTGCGGGGTCGCGGGTGCGGCTCTGCAAGGGCGCGTACAAGGAGCCGGAGTCGGTGGCCTACCAGTCCGCCCGCGAGGTGGACAAGTCGTACGTGCGGTGCCTGAACGTGCTGATGTCCGGGGACGGCTACCCGATGCTGGCCACCCACGATCCGCGGCTGATCGCCATCGGCGCGGACCGGGCCCGCTGGTTCGACCGCGAGCCGGAGCGTTTCGAGTTCCAGATGCTGTTCGGCATCCGCCCCGAGGAGCAGGCCCGCCTGGTCGGTGAGGGCTACACGGTGCGCACCTACGTGCCCTACGGCGACGAGTGGTACGGCTACCTGATGCGGCGGTTGGCCGAGCGCCCGGCCAACCTGATGTTCTTCGGGCGCGCGCTCATCTCGAAGAAGTGAGCTGACCGACGGCGGAACAGGCCGGGTGGGACCCCTGTCCCGCCGGCCCGTTCCTCGTTCCTGGGTATCCTTGACGGTTGAAGCTAATGGCATTAGCCTTTTAGCTATGACTGTTAGCCAGGTGTCGCGGGACGGCGGAGCCATCGCGTACGAGGTGCACGGGGCGGGCCCGCTGGTGGTCCTCTCGCACGGTATGGGGGAGAACCGGGCGGCCTTCCGGCACCTGGTGCCCCGGCTGGTGGCGGCCGGCTACCGGGTGGCCTCGGTCGACGTCCGGGGGCACGGCGACTCCAGCGCCCACTGGCCCACGTACGCCCCGGCCGAGGTGGGCGCCGACCTGCTCGCCGTGGTCCGGGCGCTCGGCGGCCCGGCCACCCTGGTCGGCAGCTCGTCCAGCGCGGCGGCCGTGGTCTTCGCTGCCGCCGACGCGCCCGAGCTGGTCAACGGCATCGTGCAGGTCAGCCCCTTCGTCGCCCCGCCGAACCCTAACCCGGTCATGCGCCTGGCGCAGGCGGTCGTCCTGCGCAGCCCCCGACTGTTCGGGATGTTCCACCGCACGCTCTTCCCGTGCGGGCGGCCGGACGACGACGCCGCGTACCGGAAGGAACTGGTCGCCAAGCTGCGCGGCCGGATGGCCGCGGTGCGCGGCGTGATCGCGCCGGTCGAGCCGCACTGGACCGCGCGGACCCGGGACGTGCGGCAGCCGGTGCTGGTACTGATGGGTACGAAGGACCCGGACTTCCCGGACCCGGGCGCCGAGGCGCGGGCCGCCCGGCGGCTGTTCGCCACCGCCGAGGCGCGCATGATCGCCGACTCCGGTCACTACCCGCACGCCGACCAGCCCGACGCCACCGCCGCCGACCTGGTCGAGTTCCTGGCGGTGACGTTCCGTGCCTAGGGCCGGCCTCACCCCGGCGGCCGTGGTCCGGGAGGCGGCCGTGCTCGCCGACGAGGTCGGCTACGACCGGCTCACCCTGGCCGCGCTCGCCGGCCGGCTCGGGGTCGCGCTGCCCAGCCTCTACAAGCACGTCAAGGGCGTGGACGACCTGCACCGGAAGCTGGCCGTGCTGGCGACCGCCGAGATCGCCACCGAGCTGACCGCCGCCGCCGCGGGCCGGGCCGGCGACGACGCGCTCCGCGCGGTGGCCGCGGCATACCGGGGGTACGCCCGCCGGCACCCCGGCCGCTACCCGGCCATCCAGCGGGCGCCGGATCCCGCCGACCCCGAGCATGTCGCCGCCGCCGAGCGGGCCGTCGGCGCGATCTACGCGATCCTGCGCGGATACGACCTCACCGGCGGCGCGGCCGTCGACGCCACCAGGATGTTCCGGGCCGCTGTGCACGGCTTCATCACCCTCGAGGCGGCCGGTGGGTTCGGCCTGCCCCGGGACATCGACCGCTCCTTCGACCAGATGGTGGCCGCGCTGGACACCGCGTACCGGGGTTGGCGGCCCTGATGAAGGCGCCGCTGCTGATCGCCGTGGTGTGGGGCCGGCGACCCGGTCTGAGCCGGCCCGCATGCTGCCCGCTGCCGGCGCGCCTCGCGGGCGGGCTCTGCGCCCGGCAGCACCATCGCCCCGCACCGCGGTCTCCCGTGGTGGCCTGGCTCGCGCCGAGCGGGGGCGTGACCGGGTCGGCGGAGGCCCGGCGGAGCGGGACGACACCTTCGGGTGCCTACAGAGCTGATGTCGAAAACGACTCACGCGCGGGTCGGTCGGGGGCGGTCACCCACGAGGCGGGTGAATCGTCTGCGACATCAAGTTCGTAGGTGTCGGGAACACTTCGTTCGGGCGGACAGAAAGTGGGGTGGAACCGTCGCCGACGCGCGGGGCCTCTGGCCGGAGCCCCCGATTGGTCGTACCCTTCGCCGGTGACCGACGGTGACGAGCAGGCCCCGGGCCCGGCGGTGAGCGACGGCGAGCAGCCCGATCCGGCCGTCGCGGCGAGCAGCGGAGCGCTGCGTCGTCGTCGGGGCTGGCCGCTCTGGACCGCGCTGGCGCTGGTGCTCGCCCTGGTGGCGTGCGGTGTTCCGGGCGTACTCCTGCTCGGTCTGGTGGGGGATGCGGCCGGGCGGCCGGCAGCGGGCCGGGACGACGATCCGGCCGCGGCGGCGGCGCGGCGACTCGGCGTGCGGATGACGGCGCAGCTCGACCGTCAGGCGAGCGCGCTGCTCGGCGGCGACCGGGCCGGCTTCCTCGCCGTCGCCGAGCCGGCCGCCCGCCCCGACCTCACCCGCCGGTACGCCGCGCTGCGCGCGCTGCGGGTCACCGTGTGGCAGCCGACGGCGGACGGGGTGCCGGCGGCGGTCGACGGGCGACCGGGGGAGTGGCGGCTGGCGGTGACGGTCCGCTACTGCTTCGTGGTGCCCGGCTGCACCCCGAGCACGGTGGAGATCGGCACCCGGTGGCACCTGGTCGGGGAGGAACCCCGACTGCTCGCCGTCGAGGAGTCCCGGGCGAAGCCCGCCGGTGCCCGGCCCTGGGAGGTGAGTGACCTGGCCGTGGCGGTCGGGAAGCGGACCGTCGTCGCCACCACGCCGGCGCTGCGGGCCAAGCTTCCCGGGCTGCTCGCCCAGGCCGAGGCCGCCGCGACGGTCGCCGACCGCTACGCGGTCACCGGCACCCCACCGGACCGCTACCTGGTCTTCTACGCCGGCCGGGCGGAGTGGCAGCGCTGGTACGGCGGTGGCCGCCCGAAGTGGACCGCCGGGTACGCGGTCGGCGTCGGCGGTGGACACCACGACGTCGTGCTGAACGCGCCGAGCCTCACCTCGGCCGGGGTCGACGAGCTGCTCCGGCACGAGCTGACCCACGCCGCGTCCCTGCCCGACCACGGCTACTCCGACCGGTCCAGCTGGTGGCTGGTGGAGGGGCTGGCCGAATACGCGGGTGCGGACGGCCAGCCGGTGGGCCGCTACGAGGGCCTGGCCGAGGTGCGCACGCTCGTGCACGGCGGGTGGACCGGCCGGCTCGACTCGCTGGCCCCCGCCGACGACGCGGCCGACGACCGGGTCGGCGGCAGCTACGGTGTCGGCTACCTGGCCGTACGCCACCTGGTCGACCGATACGGGGAGCAGCGGGTGCTCGACTTCTTCCGGACGGTGGTGCACGAGCACCGCTCCTTGGACGACGCCGCCGACCAGATGTTTGGTGAGCGGTGGTCCGCCCTGCACGACGACTGCGTCGCCTACGTCCGCGCCGTGGCGGGTTGAGCGGCGGGTCGGCGGTCGACGTCGGCTCGTAGCATGGGCCGGTGGCCCGCCCCGACCCGCCGCGGCTGCCCGCGGCCACCCGCCCCCGCCTCGTCACCGCCCTGCTCGCCGTCGTCGTCCTGACCGGCACCACCGCCGCCTCGTGCGGCGACGACAACTCCCCGATCGCGGTGGCCCAGGTGGGCCGGTCCCCGGTCGCCGAGGTGATCGACGCGCCGGCCACCGTGACCGCCCGGGCCGCCGCCACGCTCACCGCGCCCGCCGATGGCACCCTGGCCAGCCTGCGCGTCCAACCCGGGCAGCGGGTCAGCCGCGGCCAGGTGCTCGCCGTGATCGACTCGCCGTCCGCGCAGGACCGGCTCCGGCAGGCCCGCGCGGCGCTGCGGGCGGCGAAGCAGGCCGGCCGGGGCGTCGGCGTCGGTGACCTGGGCGGCAGCCGGCGCGGCACCGACCGCGCCGCCGCCGAGGCGTTCGACGCCGCGCGCCGGGCGGCCGGGAAGATCGGCGATCCGCAGCTGCGGTCCGCGCTGCTGCTCCAGGTCGAGTCCGCCCAGCGGCAGTACGAGTCGGCCGCCCGCGCCGCCGACCGGGCGGTCGCCGCCGTGCAGCGCGGGATGGCCGGGCTGAACAGCGCCGTCGGCGCCCTGTCGACCGCGCAGCGCCTCCAGGCCCAGCAGGCGTACGACCTGGCGAAGGCGACCGTCGACGCGTTGACGCTGCGTGCCCCGATCGGCGGGGTGGTGCAGCCGGGCGGCACCGGGGCCGCGGCGCCAACCGACCTCACCGGCCTGCTCGGGGCGGCCGGTGGTGGCGCGGCGGGGATCGACCCGTCGGCGTTCGGGTCCACCGGGCAGGGCGGCCCGCCGGCGGGCGTGGACGACGCGGTGCCGGCGGGCGGCCGGGTCACCGCTGGCACGCCGGTCCTCACCATCGTGGACACCGGGCAGCTCGGCCTGCTCGCCGAGGTCGACGAGACCGACGTGCTGCTGGTCCGGGCCGGTCTCACCGCCGCCGTGGAGTTGGACGCGGTCACCGGGGCGACGTACGACGCCACCGTCCGCTCGGTCGACGTGCTCCCCACCAGCTCGGCCCGCGGCGGCGTCACCTACCGGGTCCGCCTCGGCCTCGGCGCCGGGCGGCTCGGCGAGGGCGAGTCGGCGCCCACGCCCCGCCCCGGCATGAACGCCGTGGTGCACCTCCGGGTCCGCGAGGCCGCCGACGCGGTGGCCGTACCCGCCTCCGCGGTCTTCTCCGCCGACGGCCGGGACGCGGTCTGGGTGCTGCGGGACGGCCGGGCCGACCGGGTGCCGGTGACCGTCGGCGTGCAGGGGCCGGATCTGGTGCAGATCGTCAGCGGAGTGCAGGCCGGCGACCGGATCGTGGTACGCGGGACCGACCAGGTCCGCGACGGCCAGGAACTGAAATGACCCTGCCCGCCGGGGTGCCGGCCATCGAGGCGGTCGACGTGTCCCGGACGTACCAGCTCGACGGGGTGTCCGTGCCCGCGCTGCGCGGGGTGTCGCTCACCATCGACCCCGGCGAGTACGTGGCGGTGGTCGGGCCGTCCGGCTCGGGCAAGTCGACGCTGATGCACCTGCTCGGCGGGCTGGACCGACCCACCGACGGCCGGCTGGTGATCGGCGGCCGGGACGTCGCCACGCTCTCCGCGCCCGAGCTGGCCACGCTGCGCAACGAGACCATCGGCTTCGTCTTCCAGGCGTTCCACCTGCTGCCCCGGACGTCCGCAGTGGACAACGTGGCGCTGCCCCTGGTCTACCGGGGGATCGGGGCGCGGCAACGGCGCGACCGGGCGGCGGCGACGCTCGGCCGGGTCGGGCTCGGGCACCGGCTGCACCACCGGCCCAACCAGCTCTCCGGCGGTGAGCAGCAGCGGGTGGCGATCGCCCGCGCCCTGGTCACCGACCCGGCGGTGCTGCTCGCCGACGAGCCCACCGGCAACCTGGACAGCGTCACCGGGGAGGCGGTGCTGGAGCTGCTCGAACGGTTGAACGCCGAGTCCGGGGTGGCCCTGGTGATGGTGACCCACGACCAGGAGGTGGCCGCCCGGGCCCGCCGACAGATCGCCGTACGCGACGGCCGGGTGCGGTCGGACGTCGTTCATGATCGGCCGCTGTCCGGTGCCGCCGGTCGACCTGCGACACTGGACGGCGCTCCCAGCGCGGGGCCCCGGTCCGTGTCCGGAAGCGGCCCGGGGCACCCGTCCGGTGGCTCCGGTGGCGCCGCCGGAGCCACCGGACGCCTTTCCCGCCCGCCCTCGGGCCGTACCGCCGAGGGCGCCGGCGGCGACGAACCCCAGGCTGGAGGCGGGTCGTGAGGCTCGCCGAGGCGTGGCGGGTGGCGCTGGACGCGCTGCGGGCCAACCGGATGCGCAGCGTGCTGACCATGCTCGGGGTGATCATCGGCGTCGCGTCGGTGGTGCTGCTCGTGGCCATCGGCACCGGCACCAAGCAGAAGGTCGAACAGCAGGTGGAGGGGCTCGGCTCGAACCTGCTCCTGGTGGTCCCCGGCAAGCTCGACGTCGGCACCGCCCCGGTGGTCTCGCCGCTGACCCTCAAGGACGTGGACGCGGTCTCTCGGGTGGTGGGCGACCCGGGACGGGTGGCCGTCACCATCGCCTCCGGCGCGACCGCCCGAGCCGGCGCCCGCTCCGACTTCACCACTGTGCAGGGCGTGCTGGAGACCACCCCGACCGTCTTCACCCGCTCGCTGGCCCGGGGCCGCTACCTCACCGGCGCCGACGTGGACACCAGCCGCCGGGTCGCGGTGCTCGGGGCGTCGGTGGCCCGCGCGCTCTTCCCCGACCGGGACCCGCTCGGCCAGCAGATCGCCCTGGCCGGGGTCCGGTTCCGGGTGATCGGCGTCTTCACCCCGCTCGGCCAGAGCCTCGGGGTGGACCGGGACGGCGAGGTGCACATCCCGGTGACCGCCGCGCAGCGGCTCTGGGGCACCCAGCGGGTCGACGGCATCGCGGTCAAGGCCCCCGACCGGGAGCGGATCGACCAACTCGGCGACCGGATCGTCGCCGAGTTGTCCCGCCGGCACCCGGACACCGAGTTCAGCGCCGTGACCCAGCAGCAGATCCTCGGCGTGCTCGGCGACATCCTCGGCGTGCTGACCGGCGTACTGGCCGCCATCGCCGGCATCTCGCTGCTGGTCGGCGGCGTCGGGGTCTCCAACATCATGCTCGTCTCGGTACGCGAGCGGACCCGCGAGATCGGCCTGCGCAAGGCGGTCGGCGCCCGGCCCCGGGACATCGGGGTGCAGTTCCTGCTGGAGGCGGTGCTGCTCACCTCGATCGGTGGGTTGACCGGGATGGCGCTCGGCGTGGGCACCGCGCTCCTGGTCGACGCGGTCTCGCCGATCCCGGCCGCGATCACCTGGTGGTCGTTGGCGCTCGCCTTCGGAGTCTCGGCGGCGGTCGGCATCGTCTTCGGGGTGGTTCCGGCCCAGCGGGCCGGCCGGCTGGATCCGGTGGTGGCGCTGCGGGCCGAGTGACGCGTGCGGCGCCCCGGCCGCGGGCTGGCTGCAAGGAACCGGACGTGGCACCCGTACGGGCGGAAAACGGCAGGTCAACGGCGGTAAAACGGCGAGCGGCCCATGATCAAACGGAGGAAGGGATCGCGCCGGTCACAGCCGTCCCGCTACCGTACTGGTAACACGCGCGTCGCTCGCCCGGCCGGATCAACCGGCCCGGCGGCACGCGCCGGGCATGGGATTGGTCGGTGAGCCATGGCCGGGTCGCAGTCCGACGGTCGGCTGTCGGATGTCAGGTTCCTGACCGTCGCCGAGGTGGCGACGGTGATGCGGGTGTCCAAGATGACGGTCTATCGCCTCGTGCACAGCGGTGAGCTGACCGCGGTCCGGGTCGGCCGCTCGTTCCGGGTGCCCGAGCACGCGGTGCACGAGTACCTCCGCGGCGCGTTTCAGGAGAGCGCCTGACCGCGGCGCCGGCCGCGCCGCCGAGTGCGACGTAACGGGCATCGACGGGGGCGCGTTGGTCCTGCTGACGCACTCCGGCTACCCTGGACCCCGACCGTGACCGCACCCTGGTGTGCCCTGCCCACCACGCTGGTCCGGTCCATTGTCCGCAAGCGGTCACCGACGCCACCCGCGGTGGTGTCATCCGGTCCGCCCCGCACGTTGCATCGAAAGGCTGTCGTATGGGCTCGGTGGTCAAGAAGCGCCGCAAGCGCATGGCTAAGAAGAAGCACCGCAAGCTGCTGCGCAAGACCCGCGTCCAGCGTCGCCGTCTCGGCAAGTGACCGGGGCCGGGCCCCGGCCCGGCGCTCGGCAGCACTTGCCAACTGTCGACCCTCGGAGGCTCAGGTGATCAGGCCGTGGATGTCCCGGCTCGATCCCGCCTGCCGCGCAAGGCGCACGACATGACCCCCGGTGGCACCTCGGGTGCTCCGGGGGTCGTCGTCGTGACCGGGGTCGGCCGCTACCTCGGCGCGCACGTGGCCGCCCGCCTCGCCGCCGACCCCCGCATCGACCGCGTCATCGGGGTCGACCCAACCCCCAACCCCGAGTTCGCCGACCTGCTCGACGGCGTCGAACGGATCCGTCTCGATGTCGACTCCCTCGGCGGTCTCCTCGCCGACCTCGATGTGGACGCGGTCGTGCACCTGGCGCTGGTCACCGCCCCTGACCCGCAGCACGGCGGCCGGGCGGCGATGAAGGAACAGAACGTCATCGGCACCATGCAGCTGCTCGCCGCCTGCCAGCGGGCGCCCCGGCTGCGCAAGCTGGTGGTCCGGTCGTCGACTGCCGCGTACGGCGCGTCGTTCCGCGACCCGGCGGTCTTCACTGAAGAGACCGAGCCGCGTGAGGTGCCGCGCGGCGGGTTCGGCCGCGACATCCTCGACATCGAGGGGTACGTTCGCGGGTTCCGCCGCCGCCGGCCCGACGTCACCGCGACCGTGCTGCGGTTCGCGCCGTTCATCGGCTCCACCGCGGACACCACCCTCACCCGTTACTTCGCGCAGCCGGTCGTGCCCACGGTCTTCGGCCGGGATCCCCGGCTCCAGTTCGTCCACATCGACGACGCGCTGGAGGTGCTGCACCGGTCGGTCGCCGAGGAGCACCCGGGGACCTACAACGTCGCCGGGCCGGGGGTGCTCTCCCTCACCCAGGCCATCCGGCGGGCCGGTCGGGTGGCCGTACCGGTGCTGGAGCCGGGCCTCTCCGGGGCTGCCGCGATCGCCCGCAGCCTGGGCTTCGGCCGGTACGGGTTGGACCAGGTCGACCTCTTCGTGCACGGTCGGGTGGTGGACACCAGCCGACTGGAGCGCGAGTACGGCTTCACGCCCCGCTCGACCGCCGCCGCCTTCGACGATTTCATCCGCGCGCACCACGGCGGCGTCGTGGTGACCCGGGCCCAGCTCGCCGCGGCCGAGGAGCTGGTGCTGGAGAGCATCCGGCAGGTCCGGTCCGCCGTCCGGGAGCGGCCGTGAGCGAGCGGAGCGAGCGAACCATCAGGCGCAGTAGCGCGGCGCCTCGCGCCGCCGCGGAGCAGAGCGAGGCGGCGGCGTGAGCGGCGCCGAGGAGCGGGGCGAGTCCCGCTACGACGTACCCCTGACCGTGCCGAGGCCGGACGGGGAGCCCGCGCGGCGCAACGGGCACCGGCGCTCGACGGCGGCCGCCACCGACCCGGTGTCGCTGGACGAGCCGGACACCTCCGCCGACGAGCCGGCCGCCGCCGGGCCGGGCGAGGGGGCCGGGGCGGTCGCGAGGCCGGGGCCGGCCGTGGCGGACCGGCCCGGGGACCACTGGGACGGGAAGGTCGCCAAGGGGCTCGCCTTCCTGCGGCGGCGGCTCTCCGGCGACTACGAGGTGGACGAGTTCGGCTTCGACCCGCACCTGACCGACGCGGTCTTCCACCCGCTGCTGCGGGTGCTCTACCGGGACTGGTTCCGCACCGAGGTCAGCGGCGTCGAGCACGTGCCGGACGCCGGCGCCGGCCTGGTGGTCGGCAACCACTCCGGCACGGTGGCGCTGGACGCGCTGGTGCTGTCCGCCGCGCTGCACGACCGGCACCCGGCGCACCGCTACCTGCGGCTGCTCGGGGCCGACCTGGTCTTCCGGATGCCGCTGGTTTCCGAGATCGCCCGCAAGACCGGCGGCACGGTGGCGTGCAACCCGGACGCCGAACGGCTGCTCGGCAACGGCGAACTGGTCGGCGTCTTTCCGGAGGGCTTCAAGGGGGTCGGCAAGCTCTACGCCGACCGCTACAAGCTGCAGCGGTTCGGCCGGGGCGGCTTCGTCTCGGCGGCGCTGCGTACCGGCACGCCGATCGTGCCGGTGGCGATCGTCGGCGGCGAGGAGATCTACCCGATGCTCGCCGACATCAAGCCGCTCGCCCGGCTGCTCAAGCTGCCGTACTTCCCGGTGACCCCGACCTTCCCCTGGCTGGGTCCGCTGGGCATGGTGCCGCTGCCGAGCAAGTGGCTGATCGAGTTCTGCCCGCCCATCCCCACCGCGCACCTGCGCGAGTCGGCCGACGACCCGCTGGTCGTGTTCAACCTCGCCGACCAGGTGCGGGAGACCATCCAGCAGACCCTGCACAAGCTGCTCGAACGCCGCCCCGATCCGTTCGGCCCCTGACCCGGCGGGTTCAGCCGGTGCGGTGGCGTCGGCGGTGCAGCGCCAGGCCGGCGGTGACCGCGCCGGCGACCAGCCCGGCGGCGGCCGTCGACGGTACGGCGATCTTGACTGCCCGGCGCCCGGTGCGGAAGTCGCGGACGACCCAACCACGCTGGCGAGCCTGCCGCAGCAGCGCCGGGTCCGGGTTGACCGCCACCGGGTGCCCCACGATGGACAGCATCGGCAGGTCGTTGGCGGAGTCGCTGTAGGCGGTGCAGCGGCCCAGGTCCAGCCCCTCGACCCCGGCGAGCTGCGTGATCGCCTCGGCCTTGGCCGGGCCGTGCATGAGGTCGCCGGCCAGGCGGCCCGTGTACGCCCCGTCGACCACCTCGGCGACCGTGCCGATCGCCCCGGTCAGCCCGAGCCGGGCCGCGATCACCCGGCCGATCTCCACCGGGGCGGCACTGACCAGCCACACCCGCTCACCGGCGTCGAGGTGCCGCTGGGCCAGCCGGCGGGTGCCGGCCCAGATCCGCGGGGCCATCAGCTCGTCGAAGATCTCCTCGGCGAGGCGTTCCACGTCGTCGACCCGCCAGCCTTGGACGAAGGCGAGCGCCGCCTCCTTCGCCTGGGACATGTCCCCGGCGTGCTCGGTGGCGAGCAGCCGGAACTTCGCCTGCTGCCAGGCGAACCGGGCCAGGTCACCGGTGGTGAAGTACTTCCGGGCGGCCAGCCCCCGGGCGAACCAGTAGATCGACGCGCCCTGCATCATCGTGTTGTCCACGTCGAAGAAGGCGGCGGCGGTGGGGTCGGGCGTCGGGGTGGCCGGGGCCGCCCCCAGGGTCTCCGACCAGCCGGCGGTGTGGCCGTGGACGTCGGTGCTGATCGTCACCTTCCGGGCCCGGGCCATGGCGACCTCCCTCCCGTCGGCGACCGCGAACGTGCTCCCCGGCGAGCCTATCCGGCGCGCTGTGACGGCCGGGTGTCCGCGCGGCGAAGTGTGGCGCGAGCGGCTCCGGCCACCACGCGGGAGCGCTTACGGCTCAGCGCGGTGGCGCGGCCGGCTCAGCCTGGTGGCGCGGTCGGCTCGGCGGGGTAGGCGCGAGACGGCTCGGCGCGGTAGCGCCAAACGGGTCGGCGCGGTGGCGCGAAACGGCTCCGCGGGGGAGCGAACGGCTCGGTGCGGTGGCGCCGGTTGCCGCCGCCGCGCCGGACCGGCCGCCGGCGGTCAGCGGTCGCCGGGGCAGCTGACCGGGGCGGGGCCCAGCGCGTCGCTGGCGGCCGGTGCCGGAAGCCCGCAGGCGATCGCCGCGCGGAGCCCGTCAGCGCGCCGGCCCACCACGTCGAGCAGGGCGAGCGACCGGCGGGTGCGGTCCTGGTAGGTGTGATCCACCCGGTCGAGCAGGCCACTGACCGCGTGCCGCTGGCCGGTCAGGAACGCGTCGATCGCGTCCAGCGGGGCCGGGTCGGAGCGTTGCGCGGCCACCGTGGTCAGCAGGCGGATGCCCTGCCGGGTGTCGGCGTCCATGTCGTCCAGGACGGTGCTGAAGCCGAACCGGTCACCGTGGACGGTGGCCGCCTCGTCGAGCCGGGTCCGGGCGAAGTCGAGGAAGAGCTGTCCGCGGCTGATGTCCGAGCTGGTCAGGGCGAGCTGAGCGCGTTCGGTCGAGCGCTTCATGCCGTAGAGGGCGTCGCCGGGCAGCGCGTTCTCGCTGGCGAAGGAGATGCCGGAGAGGGCGATCGCCCCGGCGGCCACGCCGACCAGGATGGCCCCGCGGGCGCGGACCCGCCGGCCGGTCGCCGCCGGCAGCAGGGAGCCGCGAGCGCCGGTGCTCGCCGGGGCGGTCCCGGCCTGCGCCGGAGTGCCCACGCCCTCCCGCTCGGCGGTGGCGACCAGCATCGCGCGCAGCCCGGCGCGGAAGTCCGGGTCGACCTCCACGGCCGGCCGGTCGGTGGCGAGCCGCTGGCCCACCGCGACGAGTGGGGCGAGTTCGTCGTCGGCCCGGGAACGGACGTGGTGCCGCCGGCCGCCGTTGGCCTCGTCGAGGAGTTGCGCGAAACGCTCGGCCCGCCGACGGGAGAAGAGGTTGCTGTCCACCGCAGGCACCCCCTCTCACTGGTCACGGCCGGACGGCCGTCGTCGTCACCAGCGACCGGTGGCAGCGAACGCTGACGGCTGGCCCAGCGGGCCGACCGTGCGCACCGGACCGGGTGGCCCGGGGGACGCCGGACAACCACTGGTCGCACCCGGAGAAACGGACCGCGCCGGTCGGCGGTTACGGGGCGGCCGGTGGCGAAATCACAAAGCGTGATCGTCGTCACGGGCAGCGGAGCCCCGCGGCACGGTGTCCCGCCGGGGCGGGGGAGCGGGCTGGATCAGGGCTGGAAGCCGTCGGGCAGCAGCCGGGCCAGGGCCCGCACCGCCCGGTACTGCAACGCCTTGATGGCGCCCTCGTTCTTGCCCATGGCACGGGCGGTCTCGGCCACCGAGAAGCCCTGGAGGAAGCGGAGCACGATGCACTCCTGCTGCTCCGGGTTGAGCTGCTTCACCGCGGTGAGCAGCGCGACGTTGGTGATGTGCTCGACGACTGCGGCCTCCGGGCTGCCCTCCGGCCCCCGGTCCTCCCGGTCGGCGTCGAGCACGTCCCCCGTGGTGACCTCCAGCCGGTAGCGGCCGGACTTGAAGTGGTCGGCGACCAGGTTGCGGGCGATGGTGACCAGCCAGGCGCCGAGGTCACGCCCCTGCCAGGTGAAGCTGCCGATCCGCTTGAGCGCGCGGAGGAACGTGTCCGAGGTGAGGTCCTCGGCGAGCTGACGGTTGCCGACCCGGAAGTAGACGAAGCGGAAGACCGTGTCGACGTACCGGTCGTAGATCAGGCCGAACGCCTCGGTCTCGCCGGCCTGCGCCCGCTCGACCAGGGCCCAGACCTCGGTGGCCGGGTCGGACGGGTCGGGGCGGCTCGGGTAGCCGGTGGCCGGGGCCGCGGTGGCTGGCACCGCGGGCAGCACCGCGGTGTCGGCGGCTGGCACCGCCGGCAGGATGGCGGTCTCCCCGGCCGACGGGTCGGCGGTGGTCGGGCCGTCGCCCGGGCGCCGGCCCTGCGCCGGCATGGTCGGCCGGGACGGGGCGCCGAGCCGGCCGGCGGCCGGCTTCGCGTTGCCGCCGGGCACCGCAGGGCGCGGCGGCGCCTCGTTGTGGTGGGAGCGGTTGCGGACCCGCCGGGCCTCCTCGCCCCGCACCGCGAGGCCCCATCCGTCGGGCGCGGTGCGTGGGGCCTGCGACAGCTCCAGCTCGGCGCGCCGGACGCCGCGCGGGGACCGGGCGCCGTCGGGCTCCAGCCGCTCGTTGACCGGGATCCGCTGGGTCGGGCCGGTCACCCCGGTCGGTCGTTCCGCGTAGCCGAAGGTGGTCACCGCGCCTCCCCGATCCAGGCGGGGCACGGCCGCACCGGCCGCCGCGGCGTCGCGGCGGGACCGGGTACGCCCCGGCCGGGCAGGGTCGTCCCGGGACGTGCCGACGGGCGGCAGATCCCCTTGAGGTGCTGGTCCAATGCGCTCACAGGCACGGGGGCCTCCTCGGGCTGAGGGGTGTCGACTCACGGCAAATCGGGTGAGCCGACCCGAGTGATGATAGGGCCAACGTCACCCGCGCGTGGCAAGTCCGTTACACAGGGCGGAAGTATTTCCGCTCGGGTCGCACCGATGGCGGACCCGTTGTCCGTCGTGTGCGGTTGACTTTCGCATCGGAACCTGGTTCTGAGTGGAAAGTCCTGGTCGGAGCGGTTTCATACCGCCCTCGGCGTGTCGCGGCGGCCGTCCGGAGGGGACGTCCCCGCGTGCCCGGACAGCGGGCCGGACGGCCACCGTGCGGTCCCGTCCGCAGGACCGGGGTGGGCGGGCCGGCGCGGGCCGGCGTTCAGGGGCGTGGCCGGGTGGACGTGGCTGTGCCAGACTCAGCCACCGTGCAGGACGCAGTCGACAGTTCCGCGCCGAACCTCGCCGACCGGCTCCGCCGGGCGGCCGTCGCTCACGGTGACCGCCCCGCGTTGCACTGGCGCGACCGGACCCTGACCTGGTCCCAACTGGACACGGCGGTCACCGCCACCGCCCACGCACTGGCCGGAGCGGCGCGGCCGGTCGCCGGCGACGAGCACCCGCCCCGGATCGCGGTCGCCTTCGGCAACACCCCCGACTTCGTGGTCACCTACCTCGCCGCGCTCCGGGCCGGCCTGGTGGCGGTGCCGGTCAACCCGGGCCTCACCGCCCGGGAACTGCGGCACGTGCTCGCCGACTCCGGGGCCGCCGTGCTGGTCTGCGCGGCCGAGGTCCGCGACCGGGTGAACCGGGCCGACCTGCCCGCGCTGGCCGCCGTGTACACCGCCCCGCCGGTCACCGACGGTGACGACCCGGTCGACCTCCCCACCCGGGGCGGGGACGACCTCGCCGTCCTGCTCTACACCTCCGGCACCGAGGGCCGGCCCAAGGGCGCCATGCTGTCGCACCGCGCCCTGGCCGCCAACCACGGGCAGGTCGGCCGGATCGACCCGCCGGTGGTCGGCCCCGACGACACCGTGCTGCTCGCCCTGCCGCTGTTCCACGCGTACGGCCTGAACTCCGGGCTCGGGGCCGTGCTGCACCACGGGGCGACCGGGGTGCTGGTCGACGAGCTGGGCCCGGACGGGGCGCTCGCCGACCTCGCCCGGCACCGGGTCAGCGTGCTGGTCGGCGTACCGTCGATGTTCCTGACCTGGGCCGAGGCGGGCGCGGCGGGGGCGGCGGCGCTGGCCTCGGTGCGGGTGGCGGTGTGCGGGGCGGCCCCGCTGCCGCCGGCGGTCGCGGCGCGCTTCACCGAGACCACCGGGCACCGGGTGCACGTCGGGTACGGCCTCACCGAGACCGCTCCCGTGCTCACCTCCACGCTGGTCGGCGGCCAGCCGAAGGCCGGGTCCATCGGCCGCCCGCTGCCCGGCGTGGGGCTGCGCCTGGTCGGGCCGGACGGCGTGGACCTGTGGCGGGACGGCGTGCCCACCGTCGAGGCGGACGTCGACGAGCTGGACCTCGCCGACGGCGCGGAGGGCACCGACCCGGGGCAGATCGTGGTCCGGGGCGACAACCTGTTCGCCGGCTACTGGCCGGACGGGCGAGGCGGGCCGGACGCGGACGGCTGGTGGGCCACCGGCGACGTGGCGTACGCCGACGCCGACGGGGACCTGTTCCTGGTCGACCGGCTCGGCGAGTTGATCCTGGTCAACGGCTTCAACGTCTACCCGCACGAGGTGGAGTCGGTGCTCCAGGCGCATCCCGGGGTGGCCGAGTCGGCCGTCCTCGGGGTGCCGCACCCGCGAACCGGCGAGACTGTCCGGGCGTACGTGGTGCGGGCGGCCGGCTCGACGGCGACGGCGGAGGAGCTGCTCGGCCACTGCGCGCGTAACCTGGCCCGGTTCAAGTGCCCGACCGCCGTCGAGTTCGTCGACAGCCTGCCTTACTCGGCGATCGGCAAGGTACGCAAGACCGAGCTCCGCCCGGCGGCGCCCCCGGTGCCGTCACCGGCCCCGCCGACCGAGAACCGCACGGAGGTACCCGATGTCCAGCCGTGACGCCCGGCTCACCCTGATCACCCGGCCCGGCTGCCACCTCTGCGAGGACGCGAAGGCGGCGCTCGACCGGGTGGTGGCCGTCACCGGCGACCGCTGGATCGAGCGGGACGTCACCGACGAGATCGAGCTGGAACGCGAGTACGGCGACCGGCTGCCGGTGGTGCTGCTCGACGGCAGGGAGCACGGCTACTGGCGGGTCGAGGAGGATCGCCTGCTGCGGGACCTGACCACCCCGCAGCTCTGACCGGCCGCTTATCGTGCAGCGATGACCTCGACACGCGGCCACCTGGTGTGGGACTGGAACGGCACCCTCCTCGACGACCTCGACCTGGTGGTCCAGGCCACCAACGTGGCCTTCGCCAGCGCCGGCGGTCCGGCGGTCACCGCCGACGAGCACCGGGTGCGGTTCCGCCGGCCGATCGCCGACTACTACGCCGAGATGCTGGGGCAGGCGATCGACGACGACGCGTTCGGCCGGCTCGACCGGATCTTCCACGACGCGTACCGGGCCGGACTGGCCAGCTGCGCGCTGGCCGCCGACGCAACCACCGCGATCGCCGCCTGGCCGGGCAGCCAGTCCCTGCTGTCCATGTGGTTCCACGACGAGCTGGTCCCGACGGTGCACACGTACGGGCTGACCCCGCACTTCACCCGGGTGGACGGGCTGCGGTCCGCGGTGGGCGGGGGCCGCAAGGCCGAGTGGCTGGAGAAGCACCTGGCTGAGCTCGGGCTCGCCGGCCGCGAGGTGGTGCTGATCGGCGACTCGCTGGACGACGCCGACGCGGCGCTCTCGGTGGGCGCCCGCTGCGTCCTCTACACCGGCGGCCTCTCCGATCCCGCCCGCCTCCGCGCCTCCGGCCACCCCGTGGCCGACACCCTCACCCAGGCCGTAACCCTCGCCCGCACCCTCCCCTAACCCCCACCCCTGCCCCTCCCGGCCCCCGTTGATCATGAGGTTAGCGGCGCGACACGCCGGTGTGGCCGCCGCCAACCTCATGATCAACGCATCGGGCGGGGGAGGGGGCACAGGGGGAGGGGGTTAGGCGCGGAGGTGGGTTAGGACGGCCAGGACGCGGCGGTGGTGGTTCGTGGCGTCCTGGGGGAGGTCGAGTTTGGTGAAGATGTTGCGGACGTGCTTCTCCACCGCGCCGTCGCTCACCACCAGCGTCCGGGCGATCGCGGTGTTGGAGCGGCCCTCGGCCATCAAGGCGAGCACCTCCCGCTCGCGCGGCGTCAGCGCGGCCAGCGGGTCGTCGCGCCGCCGCCGGACCAGCAGTTGGCTGATCACCTCGGGGTCGAGCACCGTGCCGCCGGCGGCCACCCGGCCCAACGCCTCCAGGAACTCGTCGATCGCGGCCACCCGGTCCTTGAGCAGGTAGCCGATCCCGCCGCCACCGGCGCCGCCGGTGGTGGCGAGCAGGTCGTCGGCGTACGACACCTCGACGTACTGGGAGAGCACCAGGACCGGCGTACGCGGCACCCGGCGGCGCGCCTCCACGGCCGCCCGGAGCCCCTCGTCCGTGTGCGAGGGCGGCATCCGCACGTCCACCACCGAGATGTCCGGTTGGTGCGTCACCACCGCCTCGACCAGGGCGTCGCCGTCGCCGACAGCCGCCACCACCTCGTGTCCCGACTCGGTCAGCAGCCGGACCAGCCCCTCCCGGAGCAGTACGGCGTCGTCCGCGATCACCACCCGCATGGGTCCGCTGTCTATCACGTCCTCGGTCACCGGTCCGCCCTCCGGGTCCCCGTCAGCGAGGCAGTTCGGCGTGGACGAGGGTGGGACCGCCGGCCGGGCTGGACACGTCGAGCACGCCGCCGGCCGCCCGTACCCGGTCGGCGATGCCGCTCAGGCCGTGCCCCTTGGCCAGGTGGGCGCCGCCCACCCCGTCGTCCGCCACGCCGATCTCCAGCCGGCCGACCCGGCTGGCCACCTCCACCCGGCAGGCCGTGGCCCGGCTGTGCTTGGCGACGTTGGTGAGCGCCTCGGCCACCACGAAGTACGCGGTGCTCTCCACCGCCGGGTCGAGCCGGCCGCCGGGCGTACCCAGGTCGTCGTCGACCAGCAGCTCGGCGGGGACCAGGGCGCGGGCGGCGAGGGCGGCCAGGGCGCTCGGCAGGCCCCGGTCGACCAGGATCGGCGGGGCGATCCCCCGGGAGAGGGCGCGCAGCTCGTCGAGGGTCTCCCGGGTCTGGGTGACCGCCTCGTCCAGGGTCCGGCGGGCCGCCTCCGGGTCGACGGCGAGCTGCTGGCGGGCCCGGCTGAGGTCCATGGCGAGGCGGACCAGCCGCTGCTGCGGGCCGTCGTGGATGTCCCGTTCCAGCCGGCGCAGCGCGGACGCCTCGGCGGAGGCGGCGGCCCGCTTCTGCTCCTCCAGCGTGGTGATCCGGTGTCGCATCTCGGCCACCCCGGTGAGCAGGGAGCGGGCCAGGCCGGCCTGGAGCCGGGCGCAGCCCCGGGCCACCAGCGGCAGGGTGAGCAGGCAGAACAGCCCGAACGAGGTGTTCAACGCGATCCGCGGGACGGGCCCGACGCCCATCCCGAGCAGTTCGCTGAGGTCCTGCTGGCCGGGGCCGTGCGGGATCGCCCAGTCGTAGGTGAAGTAGAGCGTGCCGCCGACGGCCACCGCCCACCAGACCAGCACGATCACGAAGGTGGGCAGCGTCACCAGCAGCTTGACGAAGGCGTGCAGCAGGTCGAGCCAGGACTGGGCGTCGCGCATCGGCACCAGGAGCCGCCGCCAGTAGCCCGCCCCGGGCGCGGGAGTCAGGTAGACGGGGCGGACCCGGGGTTGGCGGAGCACGGCGGGCAGCCGGAGCCGCTCGAGATCGGCCAGCGCACGGGCCGCGTACAGGGTGCCGGCGAGCACGGGCAGGCCGAGGGTGGTGACCAGCAACCCGGCGGTGAGGGAGATTCCCACCACGGCCAGGACGAACCCGACCAGCGCCAGCGGCAGGCCGGCCAGCACGTAGCCGGAGTCGCGCAGGAGCCGCCGGCCGAGGCCGGGGGCGGGTGTGGTGGGAGTGGGCGCGGTGGCCAGCGGTACTGCGGTCATGCCCCGAGGCTATGGGCCGGGACCCGCCGGACCCATCCCGTGCACCGGCCTCTCCGAGGTGAGGTTCTCCCTACCCCGGGTGGGGAAATCGCCGCCTCGTCCGTGACACAGCGCGACCAGGCGCGTGCGATTGGTCAGAGAAGTCGGGATTGAGCAATAATCGCCGAGCGGCGCCTACCGAGCGCGGTCAATCGATCTTGTGAACTGGAGGGGCAGGTGGAGGCACGTCGCGGGCCAGCAAGATCGCGATTTGTGCACCCCTTCACAAGCGCCTACTCTGTAGTTCCGACGCGCCCTGCTAGCACAGCCGGCACCATCGGTCGCCAGCGGGAGTCCCGAAACGACCGGCCGCCGACGCTGGTCGAGGATCGCACCGCACGGAGTCTCATGAGTCAGCACCGTCACCCTGGCGCGCCCGGTCGCGCTGGTGCCGTACCGGCGCTCCCGGACCTGCCCGAGGCGACCGTCGCTCGGCTCCCGGAATACCTCCGTGCCCTGCACAATCTCGCCGAAACCGGCCACGAGACGGTGTCCAGCGAAGGGCTGGCCAACGCCGCCGGGGTGAATTCGGCGAAGCTACGCAAGGACCTCTCCCACCTCGGCTCGTACGGCACCCGCGGGGTCGGCTACGACGTCGGGCTGCTGATCGACCAGATCGAGTTCGTGCTCGGGCTCACCCAGCGCCGGGCGGTCGCCCTGGTCGGCGTGGGTAATCTCGGTCACGCCCTGGCCGGCTACGACGGCTTCGCGAGCCGCGGCTTCCGGATCGCCGCGCTCTTCGACGCGGACCCGTCCCGGGTCGGCGAGGAGATCAGCGGCCTGACCGTCCGGCACGTCGACGAGCTGCCCCGGGTCGCGGCTGCGGAGTCGATCTCGATCGGCGTGATCGCCACCCCGGCGTCCGCCGCGCAGGCGGTGGCCGACCAGCTCGTCGCTGTCGGCGTGACGAGCATCCTCAACTTCGCGCCGTGCGTACTCTCAGTTCCGGAGGGGGTCGACGTGCGCAAGGTCGACCTCGCGATCGAGCTGCAGATCCTGTCCTTCCACGAGCACCGCAAGGCGTCGCTGACCGCGCTCCCCGCCTCCGGCGGGTCCGCCCTCACCGCTCTGCCCGGCGGGTTCGCGGCCACCGACACCCAGGAGGCGATCGGCACGTGAAACTGCTCGTCGTCGGCGCGTCCTACCGCACCGCCCCGGTTGCCACGCTGGAGCAGCTGGCGGTCCCGCCCGCCGATCTCACCCGCACCCTGGACCGCCTGGTCGCCCAGCCGTACGTCGCCGAGGCCGTGCTCGTCTCCACCTGCAATCGGGTGGAGGTGTACGCAGCCGTCTCCGGCTTCCACGGCGGCCTCGGCGACATCTGTGCGGTCCTGGCCGAGCAGGCCGGCTGCCCGCCGGCGGCGCTCGCCAACCACCTCTACGTGCACTACGACGCCGCGGCCGTCGACCACGTCTTCCGGGTCGCCGCCGGGCTGGACTCGATGGTGGTCGGCGAGGCGCAGATCCTCGGCCAGCTTCGGGACGCGTACCACTCGGCCAGCGGCACCGACTCGGCCGGCCGGCTGCTGCACGAGCTCATGCAGCAGGCGCTACGGGTGGGCAAGCGCGCGCACGCCGAGACCAACATCGACCGGGCCGGACAGAGTGTCGTCACCGCCGCCCTGGACCTGGCCGCCGACCTGCTCGACGGCGACCTGGCCGGCCGGCCCGCCATGGTGGTCGGCGCGGGTGCGATGGGCTCGCTCGGCGTGGCCACCCTGTCCCGGCTGGGCGCCGGGCCGCTGACCGTGACCAACCGGGGCGCCGACCGGGCCGTCCGGCTGGCCGAATCGTACGGTGCGAACGCCGTGCCGATGGCCGAGCTGGTCGACGCGCTTTCCACAGTGGACATCGTAGTGGCCGCCACCGCGGCCACCGAACCGGTCCTCACCCGCGACGTGGTGGCCCGGGCAACGGCCCGGCGGGACGCCGGCCGGTGCCCGCTGGTCCTGCTCGACCTGGCCGTCCCGCGCGACGTCGAGGAGGGCGTCGCCGCGCTGCCCGGCGTCGAGGTGATCGACATCGACCGGATGGCGGCCATCCTCGCCGACGGTCCCGCCGCCGCCGACGCCGCCGAGGTGACCCGGATCGTCGGCGGCGAGGTCGAGGCGTTCCTCAGCTGGCTGCGCGGCGCGGACGTGGCGCCCACCGTGGCCGCGCTGCGCGGACGCGCCGACGACGTGGTCACCGCCGAGCTGCGCCGGCTCGCCCAGCGCCGCCCCGACTTCACCGACGACCAGCGCGCCGAGGTCGCCCGCACCGTGCACCGGGTGGTGCAGCGGCTGCTGCACCAGCCGACCGTACGGGTGCGCCAGCTCGCCGCCGAGCCGGGCGGTGACCAGTACGCCGCCCTGTTGCGCGAGCTGTTCGACCTGGAGGTGCCGCAGACCTCCCCGGTCGACACGGTGCCCGACGTGGTGGCGACCGACACCGACGGTCGCTCGTCGTTCGACGCCCTGGACTTCCCGCCCACCGGAGGTGCGCGATGACCGCTCCCCTGCGCCTCGGCACCCGGGGCAGCGCCCTGGCGATGGCCCAGTCGGGCCATGTCGCTGCGGCCCTCACCGCGGCCACCGGCCGCGAGGTCGAGCTGGTCGAGGTGGTGACCGCCGGCGACCGCTCCGCTGCGCCGGTGCACCGGCTCGGCGTCGGGGTCTTCGTCTCCGCGCTGCGGGACGCGTTGACCGCCGGCGTCATCGACTTCGCCGTCCACTCCTACAAGGACCTGCCCACGGCGGAGGCCCCCGGCCTGCACATCGCGGCGGTGCCGCCCCGGCAGGACCCGCGTGACGCGCTGGTCGCCCGGGACGGCCGTACGCTTGCCGAACTGCCGCCCGGCGCGCGGGTCGGCACCGGCGCGCTGCGCCGCATCGCCCAGTTGCACGCGCTGGGGATGCAGCTCGAGGTCACCCCGCTCCGGGGCAACGTGGACACCCGGCTCGGCCGGGTGCTCGGCCCGGACGCCGACCTGGACGCCGTCGTGCTGGCCCGGGCCGGGCTCGCCCGGCTGGACCGGACCGACGTGATCACCGAGACGCTCGACCCGATTCTGATGCTGCCCGCGCCCGCCCAGGGCGCGTTGGCGGTGGAGTGCCGGGTCGACGACCAGGACCTGATCGAGCTGCTCGCACTGCTCGATCACGCACCGTCCCGCGCCGCGGTCGTCGCGGAGCGGGCACTGCTGGCCACCCTGGAGGCCGGGTGCAGCGCGCCCGTCGCCGCCTACGGCGTCGTCGCCGAAGGCGAGCCAACCGGCTCAACCGCCGAGGGCGATGTTGTCCAGGAGATCTACCTGCGCGGGGCGGTGATCAGCCCGGACGGTTCCCGTGACATCCGGCTGTCCCGCACCGGAACGCCCGCCGACGCGGCGGAGATCGGCAAGGCACTCGCCGCCGAACTCCTCGAACTCGGCGCCGACACGATCCTCGGCCAAGAAGGACACGCCGGTCCGGGGACCCAGCAAATTGGGAGCACAGAATGACCCGCACCCGTAAGCCCGCAGGCCGTATCGCGTTCGTCGGGGCCGGACCCGGCGACCCGGGCCTGCTGACCCGCCGGGCGCACGACGCCCTGGTCGACGCCGATCAGGTGGTGTACGACCGGGGAATCCCCGAGTCGCTGCTCGACCACGTCCGCGCCCAGGCCAAGTCCGACGCCCAGTTCAGCCCGGCCGAGGGCGTACCGGGGGATGTGGCGAAGGTGCTGATCTCCGCGGCCCGCTCCGGGCAGAACGCGGTGCACCTGGTCGCCGGCGACCCGTTCGGTCACGACTCGGTGGTCAAGGAGGTGCAGGCGGTGGCGCGTACCGCCGCGCACTTCGAGGTGGTGCCGGGCGTCGGTCAAGCCGAGGGGGTGGCCACCTACGCGGGTGTGCCGCTGCCGGGGGTGCGGACCGTGGCGGACGTCGAGGACGTCACCGCGCTGGACTTCGACGCGCTGGCCGCGGCCGTCAGCCGGGGCTCGCTGGCCCTGGCCGTGGACGCCGGTGACCTGGCCGCCATCCGCGACGGCCTGCTGGCCGCCGGGGTGGCCGGCACCACCGCCGTCGGGGTGACCGGTGACGGCACCGGCGAGACGCAGTACACCACCACGTCGACCGTGGACTCGTTCGTCGCGGCGGCGCTCGGTTTCACCGGGCGGGTCGTGCTCACCGTCGGGGAGAGCGTCAGCCAGCGCGACAAGCTGAGCTGGTGGGAGAACCGGCCGCTGTACGGCTGGAAGGTGCTCGTCCCCCGGACCAAGGAGCAGGCCGGCGTGATGAGCGCGCGGCTGCGCGCGTACGGGGCGATCCCGTGCGAGGTGCCGACCATCGCGGTCGAGCCGCCGCGTACCCCCGCCCAGATGGAGCGGGCGGTCAAGGGCCTGGTCGACGGCCGGTACGCCTGGGTGATCTTCACCTCGGTGAACGCGGTCCGGGCGGTCTGGGAGAAGTTCGCCGAGCACGGCCTGGACGCCCGGCACTTCGGCGGCGTCAAGATCGCCTGCATCGGCGAGGCCACCGCGGACGCGGTACGGGCGTTCGGCATCCAGCCGGAGCTGGTGCCCTCGGGCGAGCAGTCCTCGGAGGGCCTGCTGGCCGAGTTCTCGCCGCACGACGAGATCCTCGACCCGGTCGGGCGGGTGCTGCTACCGCGCGCCGACATCGCCACCGAGACCCTCGCCGCCGGGCTCACCGAGCGCGGCTGGGAGGTCGACGACGTGACCGCGTACCGGACCGTCCGGGCGGCGCCGCCGCCGGCCGAGATCCGCGACGCGATCAAGTCGGGCGGGTTCGACGCGGTGCTCTTCACCTCGTCCTCCACGGTCCGGAACCTGGTCGGCATCGCCGGAAAGCCGCACGCGCGTACCGTTGTTGCTGTCATCGGGCCCAAGACGGCGGAGACGGCGACGGAGTTCGGCCTGCGGGTCGACGTGCAGCCTGCGCACGCCTCGGTGCCCGATCTGGTGGAGGCGCTCGCCGCCTACGCCGTCGAGCTGCGCGAGAAGCTCGCCGCCATGCCGGCCAAGCAGCGCCGGGGCTCGAAGGTGCAGGGGCCGACCGCCCTGAGGTTCCGCTGACAGGAGGCTCCCGTGCCGTACCCCGAGATCCGGCCCCGCCGGCTGCGCCATAACGCGGCCGTGCGGCGGCTGGTCTCCGAGACCCGCCTCGACCCGGCCGAGCTGGTGCTGCCGATGTTCGTCCGGGAGGGGCTGACCGAGCCACGAGCGGTCGCGTCTCTCCCGGGGGTGCTCCAGCACTCCCGGGACTCGCTGCGCAAGGCCGCCGTCGAGGCGGTTCAGGCCGGCGTGGGCGGGCTGATGCTCTTCGGGGTGCCCGCCGAGCGGGACGCCACCGGCTCGGGCGGCCTCGACCCGGACGGCATCCTCAACGTCGCCATCCGGGACGTCGTCGCCGAGGTCGGCGACGCCACCGTGGTGATGAGCGACCTCTGCCTGGACGAGTTCACCTCGCACGGGCACTGCGGCCTGCTCGCTCCGGACGGCGCCGTGGACAACGACGCCACGCTGGAGGCGTACGCCCGGATGGCGGTCGCGCAGGCCGACGCCGGGATCCACATGGTCGGCCCGTCCGGGATGATGGACGGCCAGGTCGGCGTGGTCCGTCGGGCCCTGGACGCCGCCGGACACCAGGACGTGGGGGTGCTCGCGTACGCGGTCAAGTACGCCTCCGCGTTTTTCGGTCCGTTCCGGGACGCCGTCGAGTCGGCGCTGGAGGGCGACCGACGCGCCTACCAGCAGGATCCCGCGAACCTGCGGGAGTCCCTGCGCGAGGTCGAGCTGGACGTCGCCGAGGGTGCCGACGTGGTGATGGTCAAGCCGGCCCTGCCCTACCTCGACGTGGTGTCGGCGGTCCGGGCCGCGGTGGACGTCCCGGTCGCCGCCTACCAGGTCTCCGGCGAGTACGCGATGGTCGAGGCGGCCGCCGCGAACGGCTGGGTCGACCGGGAGCGGGTGATGCTGGAGACGCTCACCTCGATCCGTCGGGCCGGCGCGCAGATCATCCTCACCTACTGGGCCGTCGAGGCGGCCAAGTTGCTCCGCGAGCGCTACTGAACGGCGACGGGGTTCGTTCCCCGGCTGTTAGGAAGCGGTACGACCGGGCGGCCGGGCGCGGTGGCTGCGCCGTCGCTTTGGGCGGTGCCTGCGCCGCTCTGGGCGGCGTCTCCGGGGCCCGGAGGCGGCGTCTCCGGGCCCAGCGCGTCTGTGGCACGAGCACGCTCGGCTCAGCGAATCGGCTTGGAGAGTGGGCGGGTGCTGCGGCTCAGCGGCTCGTCACCCTCAGTACCGGCCTCCGTGCTCCCTGACCTCCCACTCACTCACTTTGCTCTGCAGCCATCCACGCAGCAATCAACGCACTGTGTCCGATGCGTATGTGGCTGCAGAGCAAAGTTGGGAGGGGGATGGTTCAAGGCGGATGCACCGGCGGGGTTATTTGTCCGATTTAGGGGTTCTGTGGGCATCGGCTGAGGTGGTTCAGGCCTCCGGCGGCCTTGGTGGTGTCACCCAGCGTCACGTTCACGTGGAGTGACGACTGGCGGCCCATCGGCCCATCGGCCCGTCGGGCCGGCTCGGCCGGCGCACCAGCACGGGCCACCGACGCGGTGGCGGGTTGTCCACAGGCACCTTGGTTGTCCACAGCCGAGCAGGTCGGGGTTGTCGCGGTGCCGCCCGCGGCGAGAGCGTGGCGGCGTGACCGAGCCCGACACTCCCGAACAACCCGGCCTGACCGAGGAGGCCGGGGAACCGCCCACGATGCTCACTGAGCCCTTCGACGCCCCATGGCCCGCAGCCGGGATCGTCCGGGCGGTCCGCCGCCGGGCCGACGCCAGCCAGCGGGAGCTGGCCCGATTCGCCGGGGTGCATCCGACGACCATCGGCCGGATCGAGGCGGGCTCTCTGACGCCGAGCATCGCCATGCTGCGCCGGATCATCAGCGTGGCGGGGTTCCGCCTCGCCGTGGTCGACGACGCGGGCCGGGTGCTCAAGCCCATGCGCGACCGCGCCGACCTGCGGGACGGGGCGGAGCGAAGGTACCCGTCCCACCTCGACGTCGTCACCGATCCGGAGCCGGGGAGTGGTGGGCCGACCGGGTACGGCCTCGCCCGGCCACCGGAGACCTTCTATCGCGACCGGGCGGTCCGGGACGCCCTGCGCCGGCGCAGCCAGTGGGAGGTGCGGGTGGCCAAGTACCGGGGCGTACCGCCCCCGCCCCGGCCACGACGGCGCACCCACGAGATCGGCCCGCCGCCCGGCTGGTGAGCCGGACGGCGGGCCGCTACGCGGAACGGACCGTCAGTCGTCGTTCAGGATGGTGCCGACGGCGACCGGGTCGGCGAGCCGGAGCCCCGGCACGCCCGCCACGTACAGGGTGAGCTGCTCGTCCGCCTCACGCTTCTTGTCACCGCGGACGGTCACCGGGAAGGCGAGCGAGGTCTGGCCGGCGGCCAGCGTCAGGCAGCCCACGTACGGGTCGTAGTCCGACCCGGCCTGCGCGGTGGTGCCGTAGGTGGCGGCGCAGATCAGGACCGGCTCGGACAGCGGCCGGGACACGGTCACCGTGAACGCCAGGGTGCTGTTGCCCTTGTTGCCCTCGACCACCGACGCGTCGGCCACGCTCAGCGACGCCCGGGAGCGGAACCGGGCCACCTGCGGGTCGTGGTCGCTGGCGCCCCGGTCACCGAGGCCCTCGGCGTCGGTCGGGTAGTCGGCGTTGATGTGCGCCGCGCGGATCTGCACCAAGTCGCCGTGGAGCTTCCCGTTGGCGAACAGGTTGTCCAGTGTCTGCGCCTGCCCGTTGAAGGTGTACGAGTAGGCCGCCGCCGGCACGTCCGCCGCCAGGTCGTCCCAGAGGTTGTGCATCCCGGCCTGGTAGAGCGGGGCGAGCTGGTCCGACGGGGTCGGGTTCTCCCCGGTCGCGATCGGGTCGTCCGGCCGCGGGAAGACGTTCAGGTCACCGCCGTAGATGACCCGGGCGTCCGGGTCGCTCGCCTCGATGGCCCGCACCAGCGCGGCCCCGTACGCGGCCTGCTCCCGGCGCTGCCCGACCCGTGTGTCCGGCCCGGACGAGTAGTGGTTGCTGATCGCGTAGAGCGGGTAGTGCTCGGCCGAGCCCGGCGCCGCCGCCACGGTGAACGTGGCCAGCTGTGCCGCCCGGGTGTAGACGTTGGCGCCGTCCACGCCGGTGGAGCGGTCCACGTCGGCCGGCAGCACCGCGTTGAACGCCTTCGGGTTCTGCACGTCCGCGTTGGACGGCAGCCCCGCCGAGCGGTATTGCACCGTCGGGGCGGTGCCCAGCAGCGGGTCGGTCGCGGACGCCAGGGCCAGGGTCAGCCGGTCCGTGCGGTAGAGGAACGCCGAGGTGATGCCCCGGGCGTCCGAGCCGGTCCGGTCGTACGCCGCCGCGTAGGCGGGGCCACCGTTGGCCGTGATGGCCAGCGCCAGCTCCTGGACGGTGTCCGGCGCGCCGTCGGCGTTGTTCGTGTCGCCGCAGACCAGCTTGCCGTCGGCCACCGCGCAGATGTCCTGGTCCTCCGCCTCCTGCACCATGATCAGATCCGGGCTGTGCAGCGCGTTGACGATCTGCCGGGCCTCCACGTTCAGCCGGGCGGCGTACTCCGCCTCGCTGGCCGGCACGTAGTCGAACGGCGGGCTGACCCCGGTGCAGCCCGCGTTGCCGGCGAAGTCGCAGCCGTCGAACGGGTCGTCCCGGTAGTCGTACAGGTTCTCCAGGTTGTAGGTGGCGACCGCGACCTCGGCGTGCCGGTCCGCCGGCTGCGGCGGGTTGTTCTTCGCCGGATCTGCCCCACCGGTCAGCGTCAGCTGCTCCGGCTGCACGCTGTATTTGCTGAACGCGTACGAGATGGCCCCGTAGGCGTCCTCGGTGAGTGTGTCGTACGTGCGGGCCTCGGGCAGCAGCGCGGCCGAGTCCCCAGCGGTCGCCTTCACGCCGCCGGCCCCCAGCAGGATGCGCTGGTTGTTGCCGTTGTCGAAGAGCGTGCCCGGGATGTCGTCCAGCGGGTGCGCGTCCCGGAACACCCGGCGGGCGTACGGATCGGTCCGCTGCATGATCGGGTCCTCGCGGTCCACCACGTAGATCTCCGAGTCCCCGGTGGAGGCGAAGATGTGCCGCGGCGCGGACACGCCGCTGCCGGAGCGGACCCGCATCCGGGTGCCCTCGTGCCGTTCCCAGTACCGGGCGGCGGCGGCCGCGTCGGCCGGCGGCAGGGCGTCATCGACCTGCACGACGCTGTCCACGTCCAGCCCCGAGTCGAGCTTGCGGACCAGCGAGGCGCTGGAGAGCTGGGTCTGGTTGAAGAACTCCGAGACCCGGGCGCGCAGCACCACCTCGTCGCCGACGGTCGGCGCGTAGCCGCCGATCAACGTGGTGAACGAGCCCATGAAGACGAAGATGCCGTCCGAGGTGAGCGGGTCGCCGTCCGCGGTGCCCGTGCGGCTCTGCAGGTAGAAGCCGTACTGGTCGGCCCCGGCGGAGCTGCGGGTGAGCGACTTCTGGGTGATCACGCCGCGCACGTCGTAGAGAGCGGAGCTGGTGCCGTTGCCGCTGGCCGGGGCGAGCGGTGACCGGTCGGTGCTGCCATCCTCGTCGTCGCGGGTCTGGCCCTGCACCTCGCCGACCGACAGCAGGGCGGTGGCCTGCACGGTGAGGGTGCAGGTGGCGGTGCCGCCGTCGGCGTCGGTCGAGGTCACGGTGACCGCGTACGAGCCGGCCGGGAGGCCGGTCGCGGTCAGCGTCGCGGAGGCCGTGCCGCCGACCCCGGTGGCCGGGCTGAAGGCGGTACGGCTGATCGAGCCGCTCGCCGGCGCCGGGCTGACCCCGGTGACCGCCAGGTCGGTGACGGTGTCGTCGACGTCGCTGGCGGTGACCTGGCGGCTCGCCGCGCCGCCCGACTCGACGGTCAGCGTGCCGCCGCAGTTCAGCGTGGCCGGCTGGTCGACCGGGCCACCGTCGTCGATGGTGTGGCTGCCCAGCCCGTCGAAGGTGTCGGTGGGGAAGCCGGCCCACTGCACAGCCGGGTCGAACGGGTCCGACGGGTCGGTGTCGCCGGAGGTGACCGAGGGCAGCCGGCGCAGGGTGTTGTCGGCCGTGCTGATGAGCCCGGTGCCCCACTCGGTGCCCGGGTCCACGCCGACCTGCCCGATCGAATCGAGCACGGTGCCGCCCTTGCGCAGCACGATCGCGTCGTCGCCGTTGTAGAGCGAACCGCCGTACGTCTGGTCGGCTTGGGCGAGGATCGCGGGCGCGGCCGTGGCGGCGGCGAAGACGAAGACGTCGCCGGGGGCGACAGTGCCACTCAGCGCGACGTTCGTCGACGTGGTGGCCCCGTTGAAGAAGAACTGGAGCTGGTAGCCGCCGGCGGCCAGGTCGACCGGGGCACCGGTGCCGTTGTAGAGCTCGATGGCCTTGTTGTTGGACAGGCCCTCGACGTACTCGGAGATGAACAGGTCGGTGGGCGCGGCGCTGGCCGCTGGGGGCGCGACGCCGATGGCCGTCGCGGTGACGGCGGCGGTCGTCGCGAGCGCGGCGAAGGTGCGGCGCGGGCGCATGGGGCCTCCACGATGGGTGGGCGGGAACTAACGAACGTTAAGAGTCGACCCGGTCGGACGTCCATCCCCCGGGTGGCCTGTCGGTGAATTTCCGTCAGCGCTGGCTGTCGAGCCGATGCACCAGCTCGGCGACGTCCACGCTGTATTCGCACCACTCGCGGTCCGGGCGGTAGCCCAGCTCCGCGTTGACCTTCAACATCGCCTCGTTGGCCTGCGCGTTCCAGGTCTGCACCTCGGCCAGCTCCGGCTCGGCCGAGCGCAGCTCCAACAGCATCCGCGCCTTGATGGCCCGGTCGATGCCGTAGCCGCGGTGGTCCCGGACGACGATGGTGTCGTACTGGTCGGCCCGGGTCGGGTGCTGCGCCGGCACCACCACCTCGGTCAGCCCGGCCACCTCGCCGGTCTGCTCATGCAGGGCGAGCACGATGTACGGCTTCATGCCCCGCCGGTGCAGCGTGTCCAGGCTGTCCCGCAGCCGCTGCGGGTCGTACGAGCTGGGCCGAAGCTCGCCGTCGTCCACATCGCGCACCTCGGCCTTGGCCCGGGCGTACGCCTCGATCAGGTCGTCCGGCGGGCCGCCCGGGCAGAACTCGAGGTGGTAGCCGGCGCCGACGCCGGTGGCCATCTCGGCCAGCGCCGGCCAGTCCACCGTGCGCAGGTCGAGCACGCTGCGGGTCTCGACGTATTCGCGGGTGAAGCCGAGCGACTCGTAGAACCCCAGCGCCGGGGTGTCGCCGACCACCTCCACGCCGATCGACTGGAAGCCCTCATCCCAGACTCGGCGGCCGGCCACCCGCACCAGCTCGCGGCCCAGCCCGGTGCGCCGGACGACCGGGTGCACCAGCACCTCCAGCACCCCGATACCACCGAGCAGCAGCACGTTGACGTGCCCCAGCAACGGGCTCGGGGTGCCGTCCGGGGCCGGTTCGGCCTGAGCGACCCAGGAGATCCGCCGCTCACCGGGCATGACCTCGGAGAGGTATTCCCGCAGGGAGCTCTCCCGCCAGGGCGGATCCTGCGGCAGGTCGGCCGTCAGGACCGCGTTCAGCGTGTCCAGCAGCGACGCGATCTCGGCGGACGACGCGGTTCGAGGGTCCCACTCGCGCACCATCACCCGTCTAGCTTGCCGGGAACGGCTGCCCGGGGGAAGGGTCCAGTTCTCGAAATGTACGCAACCGGTTACGTCACGTACCGCTCAGCCGTCCGTACTCGTTCGCCTTGTCGAAGACGTCCTGGGCGTACCGGCGCACGTCGTTGTAGGAGAGGATGGCGTTCCACCAGTCGCCCGGGATGGTCATGTTCCGGCCGCCCTTGCACAGGTACTGGCCGGCGGCCAGGGCGGCGTCGTCGATGTCGTGCGGGTTCTTGACGCCGTCGTTGTCGGCGTCCGCGCCGATCTCCTGCCAGGTGCTCGGGATGAACTGCATCGGGCCGAGCGCCCGGTCGTAGACGGTGTTGCCGTCGAGCACGCCCCGGTCGGTGTCGGTGATCCGGGACCGCCCGCCCTGCCCGTCGAGCAGGTCGCCGAGGATGTTGGGCGAGGCGACCCCGTCCGGCTGCAGGGTGGCGCCGTTGGCCGCACCGTGCCGGGACTCGACGTATCCGATCGCGGCCAGCGTGGTCCAGCTGAGCTGGCAGCTCCGGTGGGTCTGTTCGAGCACCAGCTGGGCGTAGCCGTACGCCTGCAACGCGACCACCGGGATGCCGGTCGTCCCGCTCACCCGCTGGGCCCAGGCAGCCAGCGCGTCGGCCGGGCGGCCGGTCAGTGCCGGCCCGGTCGGCTGCCCGACGCCGGGTGGCGTCCCGGTCGGCTGGCCGGTCGCACCGGGCAGCCCAGGGGGCAGACCGACCCCGCCGGGCGCCACGCCGCCCTGGGGTACGCCGCCGGCCGGCGCGGTCGCGGTGGCGTCGACGGCGACCGGCTGCGGTTTGCGTACGGCTGCGGGCACCAGCAGCGCGCCGGCCGCCGCGGTGCCCGCGACCAGGACGAGCAGGAAGATGCCGAGTACGGTGGTGCGCCCGCTGGGGCGGCGCAACCAGTCCCGGGTGGCCCGGGCCGCGCCGACGGCGATTCGCCGGGGCGGCATCCGGACCGCGTGGGCGAACGGCATCCGCCGCCGCCGACCGCCGGTCTTCGATTCGGGGCCGCCCGCGGTGGTGGCGTCGGCCGGGGCCGGCTCGGCCTTCGTGGCGGTGGCGTCGGGCGAGGTCGGCTCCGCCTTCGTGGCAGTGGCGTCGGCCGGGGCCGGCTCCGGCTTCGCGCCCATCGGGATCGGCTGCGGCTTGACGTCGGAGGCGTCCGCCGGGGTGGACCCGGCCTTCGTGCCGGCCGCGGTGTCGGCCGTCGACTGTGGCTTCGTGCCGGGGGCGTCGGCCGGGGGCGACTCCGGCTGGCGGGTGCTCCCGGCGGCGGTGCCGGTGGAACCTGGCTCCGTGGCCGGCCGGGGGCGGGGCACGGGAACCGGCCCGGCCGCCCCGTCGGGCGGTACGGCCGGTCGCAGGGGTCGAACGTTCGATCGCTCCTCGCCGTCCACCACCCGTCGAGTATCACCCATACTCGCCGGGACGTCAGACCCGGTCGTACGCTGGTGGCATGCCCCGGTACGAGTTCCGCTGCCGCGCCTGCGGCGACACCTTCGAGGTCAACCGGCCGATGGCCGAGGCCGGCCAGCCGGCATCCTGCCCGCAGGGACACGCCGACACCGTGAAGCTGCTGTCGACCGTCGCGGTCACCGGCCGCGGTGGCGCCGGCCCGGTCGGCGGGGCGTCCGCCCCGGCCGGTGGGGGCTGCTGCGGCGGCGCCTGCGGCTGCTGACCGCCGGCGACCTCGTCTCGCCGGTCGATCCGTTCGTGCTGCCGGGGCCACCCGGTGGGACCTTGGTCGGGTGCTGCCCGACCGTTCTCACGATGCGTGATCGCCCGAACATAGGGCAGCATGGAGCCCGACGTCACGGGGCGGAGGTTCCACGCATGTCGCCACGGATCGACCTCCCGAGCGGATGGGTGACCTTCGTGTTCACCGACATCGAGGGCTCCACCCGGCTGGCCCAGCTGCTCGGTCCGGGCTACCCGGCGGTGCTGCGGGAACATCGCCGGCTGCTGCGCCACACGCTGGCCGACGGGGCGGAGCTGCTGACCGAGGGGGACTCGTTCTTCCTCGCCTTCCCGGACGCGGCCGCGGCGGTCACCGCCTGCCTGACCGCGCAACTGGCCCTGGCCGGCCACGACTGGCCCACCCCGGAGGCCGCGCCGCGGGTCCGGATGGGCCTGCACACCGGATACGTGGAACCCCGCGACGGCGAGTACGCCAGCCCGGAGGTGCACCGGGCCGCCCGGGTGGCCGCCGCCGCTCACGGTGGACAGGTCCTCTGCTCGGGGGTGACCGCCCGGCACGCCGATCCGCTGCCGGACGGAGCGTCCCTGTTGGACCTCGGGTTGCACCGGCTGCGCGGCTTCGACGACCGGGAGCGGCTGTTCCAGCTGGTGGCGCCCGGCCTGGAACGGAGTTTCCCCCGGCCGCGTACCGCCGACGCGGTGGCGCACAACCTGCCCACCCAGGTCACCTCGTTCGTCGGGCGGGAGGTGGAACGGGGCGAGCTGAAGCGGCTGGTCGAGACGTACCGCCTGGTGACCGTGCTGGGCGCGGGCGGTGCCGGCAAGACGCGGCTGGCGGTGGAGCTGGCCGGCGGGGTCGTCGAGGCGTATCCGGACGGGGTGTGGTTCGTCGACATCGCCGCGGTGACCGACCCGGGCCTCGTCGCGTTCGAGATCGCCGCGGTGCTTGGGCTCCGCCCAGAGCCCGGCCGCCCGATGGTGGACACCCTGGTGGAGTACGCGGCCGCCCGCCGGATGCTGGTCGTGCTGGACACCTGCGACGCCCAGCCGGCGGCCTCGGCCGCGGTGATCTCCCGACTGCTGGCCGGCGCCCGGGACGTCCGGGTGCTCGCCACCAGCCGCGAGTCGTTCGGCCTCCCCGGTGAGGCGGTGTGGCGGATCCCGCCGCTCTCGGTGGAGCCCCGCCCGGACGGCGGGGAGAGCGACGGGGTGGCCCTGCTGCTGGACCGGACGGCGGCGGCCCGGGGCGGCCGAGCGCCGGATCCCACCGAGCAGGTCGACCTGCGCCGGGTGGTACGCCGGCTGGACGGGCTGCCGCTCGCCATCGAGCTGGCGGCGGCGCGGCTGCGGGTGCTCTCCGCCGGGCAGCTCGCCGAGCGTCTCGACGACATGCTGGCCACATTGGACGCCGGGCGGGAGAAGCCGGAGCCGCCCCCGGTGGGGGAGCCCGGGGGGAGCGGCAACCAGGACCCGGTCGACCCGGTGGCGGCCGGGGGTGGTCCGCCCGCCCCGGCGACCCGCGCGGTGCACCGCTCGGCCGCCGAACGGCACCTGACCATGCAGGCCACGGTCACCTGGTCGTACCGGACGCTCGGGGCGCGCTCGGCCCGGTTGCTGCGCTGGCTGGCGGTCTTCGCCGGGCGGGTGGACCTGCCGACCGTGCAGTGGCTGCTCGACGAGGATCCGCTCGACCCGCTCTCGGTGCTGGTGGACAAGTCCATGGTGCTGGCCGAGCCGCACGCCTCGGGCAGCACCTACCGGATGCTCGACCCGATCCGGGCGTACGCGGCCCGGCGGCTGGTGGAGGCCGGCGAGGAGCAGACCGCCCGGGACCGGCACGTCGCCTGGTGCAGCCACACCCTGCAACGCGCCCACCTGGGTTCGGACGGCCACCCGGTCACCCTCTCCCTGTACGCGCTCGACCCGCTCGCCGCGGAGCTGCGGGCCGCGCTGCGCTGGTGCGCCACCGGCGGTAGCCCCCGCACCGGGCTGCGGCTGGCCGGCATGCTGGACCAGTGGTGGCGGGAGCGGGGGCTGGCCCGGGAGGGGCGGCTCTGGCTGTTCCGGCTGTACGGCCGGATCGCCGAGACCGGCGAGGCGATTCCGGAGGCGGAGCTGGCCGCGGCGTACCACTTGCACTCGCTGCACGCCGGCGCGGACGGTGAGTTCGCCGAGGAGCTGCGCTACTCGCAGCGGGCCGAGGCGGCCGCGCGGCAGGCCGGTGACCTGGGGCTGCTCGCCCGGGTGCTAGCGGGCCGGGCCGCGCCGCTGGTCGACATGGGACAGTTCGTGGAGGCGGAACGGGTCTGCCGCGAGGTGATTGACTGGGCGTACGCGCAGGACGTCGTCTCCGACGCCCTGCACGCCATCTACAACCTCGCCGAGCTGCTCTGGCGGCGGGGCGCGCTGGACGAGGCAGCCGAGTTGCTCGGCGCGGCCCGCCCGGTCGAGGCGGCCCGCCCGGTCGAGCGGGGGCGCCGCTCGGTGGACATGCTCCTCGGCATGGTGGCGCTGGCCCGGGACGACCTGGTCGCCGCGCACGAACACCTGCTGGTGGCGCTCCGCTCCCGGATGAACCACGGCTACCTGGGCCGGGCCTGCGACACGGTGAACGCGATCGCGGTGCGCTGCGCGCTGGGCGGGGACCCGGTGACCGCGGCCCGACTCTTCGGCGCAGCCCAGGCCACCCGGGCGAACCTGCGGGCCACCCCCGGCATCTACGGGCCGTACTGGCTGGCCCGGCAGGCGGAGCTGCGCCGGGCGCTCGGCGACGCGGCGTTCGACACCGCGTACGGCGCGGGCGGCGAGCTGGCCTTGGAGGAGGCGGCCGCCCTGGCCCTCGGCGTCGACCACCCCGACCTCGCCCCCGACTCCCCCCGCTTCATCGCCCCCACCCGCTCCTCCGCCCCGTCGCCGCGCCGCTCCACCGCAGGTTGATCAAGAAGTTCGCGCCGGTATGCCGATGCGAACTTCTTGATCAGCCGAGGCGGGGCGGGGGTCAGGAGGGCAGGGCGGCGCGGCGCTCGGCGTCGGCCTTGATCCGGGCGGCGCGGTCGAGGTCCGCCTGCTTGACGGCGGCGACGGAGCCGAAGTTCTTGACCGCCTGGTAGTACGTCCAGGCGAGGCTGGTGCAGGCCGGGCGGACCACCGAGTTGTAGGTGGCGCAGACCCGTTTCAGGTCCTCGTAGAAGGCGCTGTCGAGGCGCGCCTTGTTGGCCGAGAAGATGCCCATCGCCTTGTGGTTGCGGTAGCCGAAGTCGTGCCGGTAGCAGGAAAGCTCGAAGTTGAAGCCGAGCGGGTTGTCCGGGCTGGACGAGCAGTAGTCGGTCGACCAGTCGAAGGCGTACGCGGACCAGGCGGCCTTGTTCAGTCGGCCGGCGTTCCAGGCGTTGTAGCTGGTGGCGCTGGTTTGGGTCCAGCCCGACAGCACGCTGAGCTTCTGCTCACGGCTCACGGCGGCCTGCGCGGGCGAGGCGACACCGAGGGCGGTGAGCAGCGCGAACGCGCCGGAAGCGAGGACGGTGGCGAGGCGACGGGACACGGGATCCTCCGTGGGTCGGGGCTCGGACAAGGAGCACGGGTGATCACCAAGTGTCGACTTTCATCGATGGATGGGCAACGGCGGCCAGGCTACGGTTTGGTGACATACGTCGAAACAGACGAATGCCCCCGGTCGCCGGGGGCGGCCGGGGGCATTCGGAGGTGGGTCAGCGCACGACGCGCGCCGGGCTGGCCGGGCCCTCGTTCCAGACCCGGTCGAGCGCGGTCACGTAGTACGTGTAGCTCTGGCCGGCCGCGGCGTCGGCGTCGACCCAGGACTGCACGTCACCCGCAGTGCCCCGGACGGTCGCCACCAGGTGGGACGCGTCGGCGAAGGCGCACGCCTCGGCCTTCCCGGTGCCGTCGAACCGGTAGACGGCGTACGAGGTGGCGGTGCCGAACGGGCCGTTGCCGTCCGCCGGCTGCCGCCAGGTCAGGTGCACCCCGTCGGCCTGCCGGTGGGCCCCGGTGATCACCGGGAAGAGCAGCGGCTTGGCCGGCAGCTGCGCCATCGCCGGCACCAGCGCCGGGCGGGAGTAGTGCTCGGCCGCGTAGTTGTCGGTGGCGCCGAGCCGGTTGGCCCTCACCTGCACCGCAGAGAAGTGCACGTTGCCGAGCACCTCCGGGTACGACCGGTTGAGCGTCAGGTGGTTCGACAGCTCGTTCGGGTTCATCCAGAACGACCCGTACGCGGGGTCACCGCTCTTGTAGTCGGCCTGGCCGATGTAGAGCTGGACCTTGGTGCCGCGCACCTGCTCGGCCCACCACGGCACCAGCCGGGCGTAGTCGGCGGCCGGGTACTGGCCGATGTACCAGTAGAGCTGCGGCACCACGTAGTCGATCCACTCCTCCTTGATCCACTTACGGGTGTCGGCGGAGATGATGTCGTAGGACTGCGAGCCGGTGGTGTCCGAGCCGTTCGGGTCGGCCGACTTGTTGCGCCAGATGCCGAACGGGCTGACGCCGAACTTCACCCACGGCTTGACCGCCTTGATCTTGGCGTTCATCTCCTGGATGAGCAGGTTGATGTTGTCCCGCCGCCAGTCGGCCTGGTTGGTGAAGCCCCGGTTGTACTGCGCGAAGGTGGCGTCGTCCGGGTACTGGTAGGTGCCGCTCGGGTACGGGTAGAAGTAGTCGTCAAAGTGCACGCCGTCGATGTCGTACCGGTTGACCGCGTCCATCATCGCGGTCTGGACGAACTCGCGGACCTCGGGGATGCCGGGGTTGTAGTAGAGCCGGCTGCCGGCGACCCCGGCCGGCGGGTAGGCGAACACCCAGTCCGGGTGCTGCCGGGCCGGCGAGTTCGGGGCGAGCTTCGACAGGTCGGCGCCGGCGCCGCCCGGGGCCGGCATGGAGACCCGGTACGGGTTGAACCAGGCGTGGAACTCCAGGTTCCGCTTGTGCGACTCCTCGACGAGGAAGGCCAGCGGGTCCCAGCCCGGGTCCTGGCCGCGTACCCCGGTCAGGTACTCCGACCAGGGCTCCACCGGCGACGGCCAGAACGCGTCCGCCGTCGGGCGGACCTGGACGACGACGGCGTTGTGGTTGAGCTGCTGGGCCAGGTCGAGCCAGCCCAGGTACTCCGCCTTCTGCTTGGCGACCTGGTCCGGCGCGGTCCAGGAGGCCTTGCTGGGCCAGTCGATGTTGGTCACCGAGGCGATCCACATGGCCCGGAACTGCCGCTTCGGGGTGGCCGGGTCGGTGGTGCAGGTGGTCGAGGAGGTGGTCGTGGCGTCGGTGTCCGCGGCGCGCGCGGGGGTGCCGGCGACGAGTGCGCCGAGCAGCGCCACGGCCAGCCCGGCGGCGCTGAGCCGAGTTGCCTTCATGCGGTGCGGTTCCCTTCGTTGGGCTCCGGGAGGTGTCGGGTGGCGACGGGCGCCGGGGCGCATCCGGAAAGATTCGCCGCAGAGCATTCGCCGCTGGTAGGAAAATTTCATCAATCGCCAGGCGGCGCAAGACTTCCCGGCGGATCGATGCCCAGGTGGGACCGAACGCCCGAGGGTGACCCGTCGCACACTGCGGATCGTGGCCTCTCCGACACGGCTGGTGTCGGATTACCGCTCCCGGTGCCGGGGTGGAACGTCCCCGCCCTCCGCTGACCCGCGCCCCGCGAGGCTCAGGGTCGCGCGGTCAGGGCCTCGGCTGGGGCTCGACGGTGGGGCCATGGAGAACGGGTCTGCCGTCCCGCCAGACGAGTTCGTCCAGCCAGACCTGGCGGCCGGGGTCGACGCTGCCCTCCTGCCCCGGCGGCCAGGCGTGATAGAGCAGCCAGGTGCGGTCGTCCTGCTCCACCAACGAGGCGTGCCCGGGGCCGGAGGCGACCGCGTTGGACTTCAGGATCGGGTTCTCCGGGGCCTTCACGCACGGCCCGGCCGGGCTCTCGCAGACCGCGTAGCCCTCGGCGTACGTGTCCCGGTCGTAGGCGTTGGCGGCGAAGAAGAGGTAGAGCCGGCCGTCGTGCCGGTGCAGGAACGGCCCTTCCACCAGCGCGCCCTCCCACGCCTCGGTCTGCTTCAGCAACCTGGTCGGCCTGCCCGTCAGCCGCAGCCCGTCCGGGGAGAGGCGCTGCGACCAGAGCCAGGTGTCCACGCCGATCGCGTTGCCGTCGTTCTTCCACAGCAGCCAGAGGCTGCCGTCGGCGTCCCGGTAGGGGCTGGCGTCGATCGAGCCGCCCAGGTCGGCCTGGCAGATCAGCGGCCCGGACGAGTCGTCCCGGTACGGCCCGAGGGGGGTGGCCGCCACCGCGCGGCCCACGCACTGCCGCCCGGAGGCCCGGTCGGCGACGGTGTAGTAGAGGACGAACCGGTCCGGGTCGAGCTGGATCGCCTCCGGTGCCCAGGTCTTCCCGGCGTCGGCCCAGTCGGGCAGCTCGGGCAGGGCGTCCCCGGCGGGGATCCAGTCGACCAGGTCCGGGGAGGTGAGCACCGGGACGTTCCGGCCGCCGCTGTTGGTGTGGAACAGATACCAGGTCCCGCCGACCCGGATCGCCTGCGGGTCGGGGGCGTCGGTCCGGACGACCGGGTTGGTGAACACACGCGCCTCCTCCGGCGTGCTCGACATTGGTTCGCTGCCGCAACCGGCGACGAGCAACGCGGCGGCCAGGGCCGCGCCGCTCCGTCGGGTCCGCCCGCCGATCATCCCTTCAGGCCGCTGCGCGAGACACCCTGGATGATGTGTCGTTGGGCGGCCACGAAGAGGATCAGCACCGGCACGCTGGCCAGCACCGCCCCCGCCATGATCACCGGGTAGTCGGTGACGTAGGCGCCCTGGAGCAGGCCGAGGCCCGCGGGGAGGGTGAGCCGCTCCGGGCTGAACAGCACATAGACCGGCCAGAGGAAGTCGTTCCAGTTGGTGAGGAACGACAGCACCGCCAGGGTGGCCAGCGCCGGCTTCGACAGCGGCAGCAGTACCCGGGTGAAGACCTGCCAGTGGTTCGCCCCGTCCAGCACGGCGGCCTCCTCCAGCTCCCGGGGGATCGAGAGGAAGAACTGCCGGAGGAAGAAGACCCCGAACGCGCTGGCCGCGCCCGGAACCACCACCACGGTCAGCGTGTCGAGCCAGCCCAGCCGATCGGCGATCACGAAGTTCGGGATGATCAGCGAGGTCGGCGGGAGGAAGAGCGTCCCCACGATCAGCGCGAAGCTCAGCGCCCGGCCCCGGAACCGCATCCGCGCCAGGGCGTACGCGGCCATGGCGGCGGTGGCCAGCACCAGCAGGGTGTGCAGGCTGGCCGCCAGCATGCTGTTGACGAACCAGCGCAGCACCGGGTTGGCGGTGTTGTTGATGATCTGGTCGTATCCGTAGGTGGAGAACGGGTTCGGCAGCCAGCTCGGTGGGTCCTGCTGGGCGTCGGCGTAGGTCTTCACCGACGTGAGGGCCATCCAGACCAGCGGGGTCACGAAGACCGCGGTGATCAGCAGCAGGACGGCGTAGCGCACGGCCCCACGCAGACTCGTCATCGTCGCCCCCTCAGTCTTCCCGGTAGCGGAACAGCCGGAAGTTCAGGACGCTGACCACGGCGAGCATCAGCGCGAAGAGCACACTCATCGCGGCCGCGCTGCCGACGTCGTAGTACCGCAGCCCCTCGTCCACGATCCGCCAGACCACCGTCCGGGTCTGCTCGCCCGGCGCACCCTGGGTGATCAGGAAGGACTGCCCGAAGACGTTCGCCGAGGCGAGGATCGTGGTGGTCAGCACGAAGAGCAGCACCGGGCGCAGGCCGGGGAGCGTGACGTGCCGGAACCGGTCCCAGCCGTTCGCCCCGTCCACCCGGGCCGCCTCGTACAGCTCGGCCGGAATGTCCTGCAGCCCGGCCAGGTAGATCACCGCGTTGAAGCCGCAGGTCCACCACACCGTCACCCCGACCAGCGACACCCAGGCCCACGGCACGTCGGTCACCCAGGGCGTGTCGGAGGGCAGGCCGAGCACCCCGAGCAGCCGGTTGACCAGGCCCAGGTTGGCGTCGAGCAGGAAGCGCCAGAGCAGGCCGATCACCGCGACGCCGAGGACGTACGGGGCGAAGAAGGCGGCCCGGAAGAAGGTCCGCCCGGGGAAGGAACGGTTGAGCAGCAGGGCCAGCCCCAGGGGTACGACGATCAGCAGCGGTACCGACAGCATGGTGAAGATCGCGGTGGCTCGGAGGCTGGACCACCAGTCGCCGTAGATCGCCGAGTCGCTGGAGAAGAGGTCCCGGTAGTTGTCCAGCCCGATGAAGGGCCGGTTGGGCAGCTGGAGGTCCCACTGGTGCAGGCTGATCCAGACCCCGAAGAGGATCGGCAGCAGCCCGAACACCAGGAACAGGACCAGGTACGGCGCGAGGAAAAGGTAGGGGGTGGCCCGATGCCCCCGCGCGGTGACGCCGCCCGGACGGCGCGTTCCGCTCGCCGGAGGCGGCGCGTCTCCGCGCGCCGCCCCGACCTCGATCACGTCCGCCACGGCGGATCAGCTCCCGTACTTCTTGCGGTTGTCCTCGAGCTGCTTGTTCGCCTTGGCCACGCCGTCGTCCAGCGCCTGCTTCGGGGACTTCTTGCCCAGCGCCGCCTCGTTGAAGGCGTTGTAGAAGGTGGTCATCACCTCTCCCAGGCCGGGCGCGGCTGGCGGGAACGCGGCGTACGCCAGCTCCGGCGCGAGCGAGCTGATCTCCGGCAGCGCCTTGAACTCGGCGCTCTCCCGGACCGCCTTGCGGGCGGGCACCTGGCCGCCCTTGGCCCAGTCCAACGAGTGCTGGCTGAGCCAGTTGATGAAGACCTTCGCGCCGGCGACCTTGTTGTTGTCGGCGCTGCGCTGCTTGACGATGGTGAAGTTGTGTGAGTTGGCCCAGGCCGCCTGCTGGCTGCCGATCTGCGGCAGCGGCGCGACGCCCCACTGCACGTCCGGGCTCTTCTTCAGGTCGTTGACCTGCCAGATGCCGTTCCAGTTGAAGGCGTTCTTGCCGCTCTTGAGGGCCAGGTAGTCGGCGTCCTGGCCCACGTTGGCCGGCGAGAACCCTTGCTTGATCATGTCCACCAGCCAGGTGCACGCCTCGACCGCGGGATCGGAGTTGAAGGTGGCCTTGGCGACCTCCCCGTCGAAGAGGGTGCCGCCCCACTGGTGCAGCAGCGAGTAGTAGGTCATTCCGCCGGTGAACTGGAACGGGCTGACCCAGAAACCCTGGATCCCCGCCTTCTTCAGCTCGGTCAGCGCCGCCGTGTACTCGTCCTTGGTGGTCGGCGGCTTGTTCGGGTCGAGGCCGGCCCGCTGCATGGCCGCCTTGTTGTAGTAGAGGCCCAGCGGGTGCATGTCGAGCGGGATGCCGTACCGCTTGTCGTGGTAGAGGCCGCCCTTCCAGACGGTCGGCGCGAAGTCCCCCTCGCTGAGTTCCAGCGTTTTCGCCACGTCGTCCAGCTCCATGATCACCCCGCGGGCGGCGAAGGTGGCGAGCTGGTCCATGTGCATGACGGCGATGTCGGGGCCGTTGCCGCTCGAGACGGCACCGGGAAGCTTGCTGTAGTAGTCCTGCCACTCGTAGGTCACCACGCTGACCGCGATGTTCTGGTGTTCGCCGTTGAACTGGGTGACCAACTGCTTGAAGATCTCGCCGTCGCCGCCGGTGAAACCGTTCCACAGCCTCAGGTCGACCTTGGGGCCGGTGTAGTCCTTGCCGCCGTTGCCGGCGGCGCTCGGCTTGTCGGAGATGCTGCTGCCGCCGCAGCCGGCCAGGTTCAGGGTGGCCGCGGCGCCGAGCCCGACGCCGAGGCTGAGCAGGCGCCGCCGGCTCATCTCGTTCTGGATCATGGGTACTCCTTGGGGGACGGGATGCGGTATTTCCTGGTCACGGCTGGGGTGCGAAGCGCAGCAGATTCCAGGAGCAGGCGGGCAGCACCACGGAGCACCGGCCGCCGTCGAGGGTGGGGGTGGGGAGCCCGCGGGTCGTCACCCGCTCGGGCTCGGTCTCGGTGTTGGTGGCCGTCGGGTCGACCCCGGCGGCGAGAGCGCGGTGTTCCCGGGCGCGCAGGCCGGGCAGCCCGCGCAGGTCCAGGTCGACGACGAGGTCGTCCTGGTCGCGGTTGACCGCGAAGACGGCCAGCTCGCCGGCCTCCTCGTCGTGCACCGCGACGGTGTCCAGCACCGGCACGTCGCCGTACTTCCCGGTGGGGTAGGTGGGCGAGACCGGCTCGGTACGCAGCACCGTGCCGCGAGCGTGGCGGGCAGTGAGGGCGAACGGGTGGAAGATGCTCTGCCGCCAGGCCGGCCCGCCGGTGCGGGTACGGATCGGGGCGATGACGTTGGCGAGCTGTGCCTGGCAGGCCACCCCGACGCGGTCGGCGTGCCGGAGCAGGGTGATGAGCAGGTCCCCCACCACCACCGCGTCGACCGCGGTGAAGTCGTCCTCGATCAGCGCCGGCGCCTCGACCCAGCCGCGCCGGTCCAGGTCGGCCTGCAGGCGGGACTCGTACCAGACGTTCCACTCGTCGAAGGAGATCTTCAGCTTCCGCCGCTGGCGCAGCCGGGCGGCCACATGGTCGGCGGTGGCCACCACGTCGCGGATGAAGTTGTCCATGTCCACCGCGGAGGCCAGGAGGCTGGCCCGGTCGCCGTCGGACGGGTCGTAGTAGGTGTGGGCGGAGATGTAGTCGACGTGCTCGTAGGTGTGCTCCAGGACGGTCGCCTCCCAGGAGGCGAAGGTGGGCATCCGCCGGTTGGAGCTGCCACAGGCGACCAGACTGATCGACGGGTCGATCTTCTTCATCGCGCGGGCGGTCTCGGCCGCGAGTCGGCCGTACTCGTCGGCGGTCTTGTGGCCCACCTGCCAGGGCCCGTCCAGCTCGTTGCCGAGGCACCAGAGCCGCACCGCGTACGGCTCCTCGGCGCCGTGCTTGCGGCGCAGGTCCGACAGCTGGGTGCCGCCCGGGTGGTTGGCGTATTCGAGTAGGTCGCAGGCCGCTTGCACACCCCGGGTGCCGAGGTTGACCGCCATCATCGGCTCGACGCGGGCCTCCGCCGCCCAGGCCATGAACTCGCCCAGCCCGAACGCGTTGGTCTCGATGGTCTTCCAGGCCAGGTCGAGCCGGCGCGGCCGGTCGCCGACCGGGCCGACGCCGTCCTCCCAGCGGTAGCCGGAGACGAAGTTGCCGCCGGGGTAGCGCACCACGGAGACGCCCAGTTCCCGGGTCAGATCCAGGACGTCCCGGCGGAAGCCGCCGGCGTCGGCGGTGGCGTGGCCCGGCTCGTAGACACCGCCGTAGACGCAGCGCCCCATGTGCTCGACGAAGGAACCGAAGAGACGGCGGTCGGCCGCTCCGATGGTGAACGACGGGTCGATCGTCAGCTGCGCGCTCCGCACGGGTGCCACCTTTCCTCGTACCGGTCGGGGTGACCTCGGTCACCCCGTACCTCCGGTTTCTACAACGTTGTAATCAACGTTGTAAAGAGGTCTCGGCGCGATACAGTGCCGGCAGAGCCGACAGGGGAGGACGGGCCAGTGCGACACAGGCTCAAGGACGTCGCCGAACGGGCCGGCGTGTCGGTGAAGACGGTGTCCAACGTGGTGAACGGCTACCAGCACGTGCGGCCGGACACCCGGGCCCGGGTCGAGCAGGCCATCGCCGAGCTCAACTACCGCCCCAACCTGTCGGCCCGCAGCCTCCGGAAGGGGCGGACCGGGGTGATCGCCCTGGCCGTGCCGGAGCTGGACATCCCCTACTTCGCCGAGCTGGCCCGGCACGTGGTCACCGCCGCCGCCGAGCACAGCTGGACGGTGCTGATCGACCAGACCGGCGGCGGCCCCGAGCAGGAACGGAAGGCGGCCCGGGGGATCGGCGACCATCTGATCGACGGGCTGATCTTCAGCCCGCTCGCGCTCACCGCCGCCGACCTCGCCGACCTCGACGGCCTGCCCATGGTGCTGCTCGGCGAGCGGGTGGACCACGGCCCGGCCGACCACGTGATGATCGACAACGTGACCGCCGCCCGGCAGATCACCGCGCATCTGGTCGGCCTCGGCCGCCGCCGGATCGCCGCGATCGGCGCCCAACGCACCCCCGAGGGCGCGAGCGCCCGGCTCCGCCTGGCCGGCTACGCCGCCGCGCTGGCCGACGCCGGCCTCGGGTACGACGAGCGCCTGGTGGCCCCAGCGGCCGCCTGGCACCGGGCCGACGGCGCGGCCGCCATGCGTGCCCTGCTGGATTCCGGCGTACGCCCCGACGCGGTCTTCTGCTTCAACGACACCCTCGCCCTCGGCGCCCTGCGCGCACTGCACGTGGCCGGGCTGCGGGTGCCCGAGGACGTGGCGGTGGCCGGGTTCGACGACATCGAGGACGGCCGCTTCTCCATTCCCACCCTCAGCACCGTCGCCCCGGACAAGGAGCGGATCGCCCGCCTCGCCGTCGACCTGCTCGCCGACCGCCTCGCCGCCGACCGCGGCGCGCCGCCCCGGGAACTGGTGGCACCCCACCGCCTGGCCCTCCGCGAAAGCGCCCCCTGACGCCTGCCCCGACGGTCCCGCCGCCCGCACTTCCTGCGTTGATCATGAAGTTGGCGCGTTCTTGATCACTGCGCCCGCCGTCAACCTCATGATGAACGCGTGAGACGGGTGGGAGCAGGTGAGGCGGGTGGGAGCAGGTGGGTCAGTCGAAGAAGCGGGCCAGGTGGTACGGGGGTGGGGGTGGGTCGTCGGGGGCGAGGGGGGTGAGGTCGGCGAAGATGGAGGCGCCGTCGCAGCCCACGTGCAGCGGGTACCAGCGCGGGGTGCCGGGCGGGCGCTGACCGCAGATGCCCTTGAAGGTCTGCACGTCCAGCAGTCGTACGTGGGTCGGGTCGGCGACCGCGTTCACGTGCCGCCACCAGGGGCTCATCACGTGCAGCACGCCCCCCGGCCGCAGCGCCCGGTGGCACTCGTCGAACAGCGGCAGGAAGTCGATCAGGTGCTCCATGATGTGCACCGCGAAGAACACGTCCACCGAGTCGTCGGCGAGTGGCAGCGAGCCGCCGAGGTCGGCCACCGCGTCCACCCCCGGCGCCGGGTAGATGTCCAGCCCCAGGTTGCCCGGCCACTGCTTGGTCGCGCCGCAGCCCAGGTCCACCACCACCGGCGCCCGGCCGGCGACGGCCACCCGGCACCAGACGCCGAGCACCCCGGCGAGGCGGCCCACCATGTCCCGGACCAGACGCAGCTCGGCCGGGTCGGCCACCTCTCCGCTCAGGTGCGCGACGCCCCGGTCGAAGCGCACCTCCACGGTGAGCGGGCGCAGCCGCTCATCGTGGCGGGTCAGATCGGCCCACGCCTCGACGAGGAACCCGTCGATCATCCGCAGCCGCTGGGCCGAGGGTGGGGACTGCGCCATCGTGACCATGCGCCACCTCCGGGCGCGCGATACCCGCATCGCCGCCCGGTATGCCTCGGACCGCCAGACGACACTCGCGGGAGCAGCCCAAACAGCGGCGACCGCCGGCCGGCAACCGCCGAGCGAGCCGGCGGCGGCCGGGCACCGGGTCAGCCGGGCGCCGGGTCAGCCGGAGAGGCTGCGGCGGCCCCGGTTGGCGCCCCGGATCCGCTGGCGGGGCGGCGCCACGGCCGGCTTGGGCCGCTTGAGGTGGTACCGGTGCAACTCGTTGTTGCCCGGCAGCGAGGGGTCCTCGCTCATCGCGACCAGTTCCCAGCCCTGGTCACCGGCCCGGTTGAGGTGGGCCAGCGCGGTGTCACCGTACGGGGTGACGTCGACCATCGAACCGTCCGGGCCGTACCAGACGAACACGATCTCCCACCCGACGTCGCTGGTGGCCGCCTGGCGGCGGCGGACCAGCAGCGCGTACTCCCACTTGAGCATGGGGTCATTGTCACCCGGCGCGACCGGGTCGGCACGGATCAATCCTCGGCGATCCGTCCGGCGTCGACCCGCAGCCGCCGGTTGACGCTCACCGCGTCCAGCATCCGCCGGTCGTGGGTCACCAGCAGCAGCGTCCCCGGATACGTGGCCAGGGCCGACTCGAGCTGCTCGATCGCCGCCAGGTCGAGGTGGTTGGTCGGCTCGTCCAGCACCAGCAGGTTCACCCCGCGCCCCTGGAGCAGGGCCAGCGCGGCCCGGGTCCGCTCGCCGGGGGAGAGAGTCGCCGCCGACCGCAGCACATGGTCCGCGCGCAGGCCGAACTTCGCCAGCAGGGTCCGCACGTCCGCCGGGCTCAACTCCGGTGCGGCGGCGCCGAAGGCGTCCACCAGGGGCTGGTCGCCGAGGAACAGCCCCCGGGCCTGGTCGACCTCGCCCACCACCACCCCCGGGCCGAGCGCGGCGTGGCCCTCGTCGAGCGGCAGCCGGCCCAGCAGCGCGGCGAGCAGGGTGCTCTTGCCGGAGCCGTTCGCCCCGGTGATCGCCACCCGGTCGGCCCAGTCGATCTGGAGGTTCACCGGACCCAGCGCGAAGCCGCCCCGGCGTACGACGGCACCCCGGAGCGAGGCCACCACGGCACCGGCGCGGGGCGCGGCGGCGATCTCCATCCGCAGCTCCCACTCCTTGCGCGGCTCCTCGACCACCTCCAGCCGCTCGATCAGCCGCGCCGTCTGCTTGGCCTTCGCCGCCTGCTTCTCGGTGGACTCGGTGCGGAACTTGCGGCCGATCTTGTCGTTGTCGGTGGCCTTGCGCCGGGCGTTCTTCACGCCCTTCTCCATCCAGGCCCGTTGCATCCGGGCCCGTGCCTCCAGCTCGGCTCGGGTCTCGGCGTACTCCTCGTACTCATCCCGGGCGTGCCGGCGGGCCACCTCCCGCTCCTCCAGGTAGGCCGCGTAGCCGCCCCCGTAGTGCCGGACCTGCCGCTGGTGCAGGTCCAGCTCCACCACCCGGGTCACGGTTCGGGTGAGGAACTCCCGGTCGTGGCTGACCAGCACGGTCCCGGCCCGCAGCCCGGTGACGAACCGCTCCAGCCGCTCCAGCCCGGCCAGGTCCAGGTCGTTGGTGGGCTCGTCGAGCAGGAAGACGTCGTACCGGCTGAGCAGCAGGGAGGCCAGCCCGGCCCGGGCCGCCTGGCCGCCGGAGAGGGCGGTCATCGGATGGTCCAGGTCGACCGCCAGGCCCAGTTCGGCGGCCACCTGCTCGGCCCGTTCGTCCAGGTCCGCGCCGCCGAGGTCGAGCCAGCGCTCCAGCGCCTCGGCGTACGCGTTGTCGGCGCCCTCGGCCCCGGCGGTGAGCGCCTCGGTGGCCGCGTCCAGCGCGGCCTGCGCTGCCGCCACCCCGGTACGCCGGGCCAGGAAGTGCCGGACCGTCTCGCCCGGCCGGCGCTCCGGCTCCTGGGGCAGATAGCCGACCGTGGCGGTGGGCGGGTTCAACGCCACCGAGCCGTGCTCGCGTGGCTGGAGCCCGGCGAGGGTACGCAGCAGCGTGGACTTGCCGGCGCCGTTCACCCCGACCAGCCCGACCACGTCGCCGGGGGCGACGACCAGGTCCAGGTCGGCGAAGAGCAGGCGGTCACCGTGCCCGGCGGTGAGGTCCTTGGCGATCAACGTGGCGCTCATGAGGAGATCGAGCCTACCGGCGCGGCACTCCGCAGCCGATCAGGATGACCGGGGCTCGGAACGTGACCGAGCTGAGGGAGACTCACTGCCGTGGTGACCACTCTGGCGATCGACTGTGGCGGTGGCGGCATCAAGGCGTCCGTGCTGGACGCCGCCGGGACCATGCGGGCCCGCCCGGTACGGGTGCCGACGCCGTACCCGCTGCCGCCGTCGCTCTTCGTCAAGACGCTGTTGGACCTGGCCGGCAGCCTGCCGGCGGCGGACCGGCTCACGGTCGGGATGCCCGGCATGATCCGGCACGGCGTGGTGGTGGCCACCCCGCACTACGTCACCCGGTCCGGGCCGCGCAGCAAGATCGACCCGGCGCTGGTGGCCGACTGGTCCGGATACGACGCACGCAGCGCACTGGCCGAGGCGTTCGGCATCCCGGCGCTGGTGCTCAACGACGCCGAGGTGCACGGGGCGGGCGTGGTCGCCGGGACCGGTTGTGAGCTGGTGCTGACCCTCGGCACCGGGCTGGGCAGCGCGCTCTTCGACGGCGGGGTGCTCGCCCCGCACCTGGAGCTGTCGCACGCCCCGGTGCGCTGGAACACCACCTACGACACGTACATCGGGGAGCCGGAACGCCGGCGCCTGGGCGACGCGTTCTGGTCGCGGCGGATCCGGCAGGTGGTGGAGGGGCTGCGGCCGGTCTTCCGCTGGGACCGGCTCTATCTCGGCGGGGGCAACTCGCGGCTGATCCGGCCCGAACAACTCACCCGGATGGGCGACGACGTGGTGGTCGTCCCGAACACGGCCGGGATCGTCGGTGGTGTCCGGGCCTGGGAGCTGGTCGGCGACCGGTACGACCCGACGGCCTGAGGCGCAACTTCGACCGGGGGAACACTCGCGGTCCGGCTGATGTTGTGCCAGCGTCGGACAAAGGGCGGTGCGACACGAGGAGGTGGGTCGAGTGGATCTTCTGGCGGAGTACCGGCGGGCGACCATGTTCTTCGAAGCGGGTGACCCGACCGGAGCGGCCCGGCTGCTCGAGCCGATCGTCGAGGCGGAGCCCGGCAACTCCTCGGTGCGGCAGTTGCTGGCCCGGGCGTACTTCCAGTCGGCCCAGCTCAGCCGGGCCGAGGAGCAGCTCCGGGAGCTGGTCGACCGGGACCCGAGCGACCATTACGCCCACCACGTGCTGGGCCGGACCCTGGAACGGCTGAACCGGCCCGCCGACGCCCTGCGGCACCTGCGCATCGCGGCGGCCATGCACTCGACCAACGCCGACTACGCGGAGGCGCTGCGCCGGGTGGAGAGCCGGGTCAGCGGCGGTCGCTGACCGCCACCAGTACGAGACGGCGAAGGGCAGCCCCGGCGGGCTGCCCTTGCCGTCGCCGGGCCCGGCGGCCCGGCGTGCCTACGATGGGCTGGTGAAGCTCAAGCTCGATCTCCACGACATTTTCAACAAGGGGCACGACATCGACCGCGCGCTGCGCGGGATCATGGACGAGGCGGTGGCGAAGAAGGCCACCCTGGTGGAGATCATCCCCGGCAAGGGCTCCGGCCAGCTCAAGAAGCGGGTGCTGCGCTTCCTCGACCAGAAGGACGTCAAGCAGCTCTACCACCGGGTCGAGAAGGACTCGAAGAACTTCGGCCGCCTCTTCGTGCACTTCCGCTGGAAATAGTGACGACCTGCGCTCGGTGCCGTCGTGGCCGCCGATTCGGAGGCTCCCCGGGTGGCGACCAGGAGCGCGATGACGCCGAAGTTCATCCGGATGAGCGGCGGGCCTGCTCCAGGTTCGACTGGTGGGGGCCGGAGAGCCAGTCTTGACCCAGACGCGCGTCGACCGGTTCCTTTCCTCGCCGCAGCGCGTCGATGTAGGCACGATCGGCGGCGATGCGGGCCGCGACCGCGGGACCCTCGGCAACGGCCCCGTGGCCGGGGATCAGGACTTCGATGTGGCTGGCAGCCTCACCCAGCCGGTCGAGTGCCGTCTCGTAGGCGCCCACCTGATCGGGGCGGCGAGGGTCGAGGAGCGGGATCAGGACGTCGGAGAGCATGTCGCCGGCGATCAGGACGCCACGGTCCGCGAGGAGGATCGCGGCGTGGCCGGTGGCGTGCGCCTGATGCTCGACGATCTCGCCCGGCACGGGTCCCCCGTCCGCGGGCAGCGGGGTGAGGAGCCCGATCACCTCGAGCGGGATGCCCGATGCGCTCTCCGCCGCCATCTTCTGCGCCCGCTCTCGGGCTGCACTGGCAGCCTGGGCGCCGGCGGGGGTGGCGTAGCGCGGCACGTCACCGAACCGGGGATGCCAGAGCAGATGGTCCCAGTGGGGATGGGTGGAGAACCCGGCGACCACCGGAATGCCGAGCCGGTCCACGTCATCGGCGAGTTGGTTCAGATCCGAACCGTCGATGCCGGGATCGACCAGGATCAACCCATCCTCGCCGCGCACCACGATGGCGTTGCTCCAGACCCACTCGCTCTGCCGGACCCAGACGCCGTCGGCCACCTGATGCAGCATCGGTTCACATTGTCAGGTGTCTCCGTCCGGCGCTAGTTGCCACGCCCTGCGGGTCCGGATTCGGGACCGGCGGGCGTCAGGTCGGGCTGTGACGGTCAGGAGACCGCGGCCTTCATCAGCTCGACGATCTTCTGCTCCACCACGGGGCTCCACTGCTGGAGCGCGTACGACACCGGCCACATGTCCCCGTCGTCAAGGTTGGCCGCGTCCTGGAATTCCAGGGTCGAGTAGCGGGAGTTGAACTTGCCCGAGTTCTTGAAGGCGACGACGACCTTGCCGTCCGCGTTCGCGTAGGCGGGCATCCCGTACCAGGTCTTCGGCGACAGCTCCGGGGCGGCGGTGGTCACCGCCATGTGCACGCGCTCGGCGAGCTCACGATCCTCCGGCGCCATCTTCGCGATGCTGTCGAGGGCCGCCTGGAGATCGTCGGCCTTCTTGGCGCCCTTCTTGCCCTCGGCGCGCAGCTCGGCGGCGCGCTCCTTCATCGCGGCGCGCTCCTCGGCGCTGAAGCCGGCGGACTCGGTCTGGGTGTTCTTCGCGGGCATTTCCGGGCTGCCTTTCGACGCTCAAGGCTCGGCGCGCTGCCGGCCATAAGGAAGGCTAGGCGCGGCGACAGCCTGGCGCTTCTTGATTCCTGATCGGATCGGGGCCAGCCGAGGCGGCCCGTACCTGCCGTTCGTCGGCGGACGGCCGGAGCCCGGGCGGGCCGCTTTCCGGGTCCCGGCCGCCCGGTCCGCGTCACAGGGGATACGTGCGGGCCACCGCCAGCATCTCGGAGCTGTGCGAGCCGACCACGCCGACATCGGGTGGGCGGGGCCGGAACCCGGGTACGCCGGCCAGGCCGTCGCTGGCGTCCATGACCCGTAGCAGCGGCCGGTGTCCGGGCGCCATCACCAGGGTGATCTCCACGCCCTCCGGTGGCGGCGCATGGAACACCATGCCGAAGCCCCACGGGTGATCCCTGGTGTACCGGCCGACGTCCAGCGCTACCCCGTCGACGGTCGACGACTCCACCACGGTCGTCGAGTCCACGTGCAGCGAGAGCAGGCGGACCGGCCGTTGCGGCGTCACCCGGACCCGCAGGGTGCGCCGCTCCCCGACGGTGGTGTCGGAGAGCACCTGCAACTTCGGGGCGGGCAGGTCGGCCGCCCGCGCCGGGCCGCTGCGCAGCCTGGCGTCGCCCAGCGCGGGGAAGTCGTCGGCCGCGGAAGCCGTCCCGTCGAGGTACCCGGCGGTCCAGGGCTGCGGCTCGTCCTCGCGGCTGAGCCACCGGGCCTCGCCGGTACCGGCGTCCAGGGCGTACATCAGGTGGGTGGGCACGGGGTGGGCGGCGTCGAAGCGGTCCACGGCCAGGCCGACCCCGGCGAGCACCACGGCGGCGAGCCCGGCGGCGGCCGCCGGCAGCGGGGCGAGCCGGCGGGCCCGCAGCGCCAGCAGGCCGCGCTGGCCGCCGGCCTGCGGGTGCAGCAGGTCGACCACCGGCAGCGCGGCCAGGCCGAGCAGCACCGCGAACAGCGCCGCCACCCCGCCCATCGCCATGCCGAGCGCCGGGAAGAGCAGCACCACGGTGGGGAGCAGGATCACCACGGCGACCGCGCCGGCCAGGGTCACCGCGACCACCGGCCCGGGACCGTCCAGCCGGGTGGCCAGCGCCGCCAGCCCGGCGAGCGCGCCGGCCAGCGCGGGCAGGGTGGCGAGGTACGCGCCACCCGGAACCAGCACGGCGAGCAGCACCCCGAACAGGGCCAGCCAGGCCAGCCCGCCGAACGCGAGGGCGGCCGGGCCGACCCACCGGCGGGTCAGCGCGTACCAGGTGAACAGGACCGCTGCGGCGAGCGCCACCACGGCGAGCCGGTACCAGACCGGCCGGTACGGGTCGAGCAGTTCAACGTAACCGGGGCGGATCTTGGTGATCGCGGCCCAGAGCAGCCACGCGCCCAGCGGGGCCACGACGACGGGCACGAGGGCCAGCCCGACGCCGGCGGCGAGCCGGCCGGTGGTGGCCCGGCCGCGCCGGCGCAGCAGCCAGCCGAGCAGGCCGACCGCGACCAGGGCGAGCAGCGCCAGTGGCAGGGTGAGCCAGCCGGGATAGCGAACCAGGCCGCCCGGGACCGGGAAGTAGGTCGCGTCGTGGTCGGCGTGCAGCGTGGTCAGGTCGGTCCGGCCGAACTCGCGGGCCAGCCCGAGCGCGTTGTCGCCGTGCATCTGGAGGCTGCCCCGGTCCAGCACCGCCGGGACGTCCAGCGGCGTGTGGTAGATCGCGCCGCCGTCGATGTACGCCGAGTTCAGCCCGACGAAGTTGTGGTCGAGGAAGGCGGTGAAGTCGGTGTCGTTCGGCAGCGCCCGGTAGATCTCCACGGCGAACGAGGTGCCCACCGGGTGCGGGGCGGCCCGGCCGAAGACGTCCACCAACTTCGCGTTGTCCCGGGACGTCTCGAACATGATCACCGGACCGGTGGAGCCGCGCGCCTCCAGGTTGAGCACCACACCGCCGTCGGCGGCCAGCGGGTGGCTGCCGGCGAACGCCGAGGCGCCGCAGAGGCACGCCTCCTCCGCGTCGGTGAGCACGAACACGATGTCGTTGCGCGGGCGCGGGCCGGCGGTCAGCGCCCGGGCCACCTCCAGGATGCTGGCGGTGCCGGCGGCGTCGTCGTTGCCGCCCGGGCCGGACTGCACCGAGTCGTAGTGCGCCACCAGGAACACCCGCCCGGTGGAGGCGGTGCCGGGCAGCCGGGCCACCACGTTGCGCACCCGGGCCACGGTCGCCCCGCCGGCGGCCCCGCTGAGCTGCCCGGCCTCCGGGGCGACGGTGTCCTGCACCGTGGTCTCCAGGCCGAGGCCGCGCAGCACCCCCACCAGGTGCTCGCGGACCTGGTCGTTGGCCGGGCTCCCGGCCACGTGCGGCCGGGCCGCGACGACCTTGACGTGCTCGTATGCCCGGTCGGCGCTGAACTGGTCCGCCGGGGCGGTGGCGGGGCGGGGCGCCGGGGTGGCCAGGTCGACGAGGACGCCCGCGCCGACGGCCAGCAGTGCCGCGAGCGCCGCGGCGGCGGCGAGCAGCCGGCGGCGCGGCCGGGCCAGCGCCCGGTCGGCCGCCCGGGTGGGGGGTACGCCCACGGGAACTCCTCGGGGTGGTCGGGGTGGGATCATCCTGCCCCCCGGCGGACCGTGGCGACACTCCCCACCTGGGCTGCCGCCGGTGGGCGCTCCAGTCGTGTTGTGTGCGACCGTGGTCTGAGACAGGATCAGCAGGGCACTCGGAAGGAGTCCGACATCACCAGCGAACTCCCGCGTCTCGCGGCGGTGACCCGGCCGCACCGGGGGCCCGGCCTGCCCGGGGCCTCCGTCGCGCCCGGGGCCGTTCCGCAGGGTGGTTTCGGGCATCACGCCAACGTGCCGCCCGGTGAGCGGCTGCGGGTGTTGCTGGTCGAGGACGACGAGGGCGACGCGTTCCTGGTCGGCGAGCTGCTCGCCGAGACCAACGCCAACATCGACCTGCTGGTCGCCGCCAGCCTCAGCGAGGCCCGGCAGCGGATGACCGGGGTGGACTGCGTGCTGCTCGACCTCGGCCTTCCCGACGCGCAGGGCCTGGACGGGCTGCGCCGGGTGGTGGAGATGGCCAGCGGGGCGGCGGTCTGCGTGCTCACCGGCCGTTCCGACGAGCACCTGGGTATCGTGGCGGTCGCCGAGGGCGCCCAGGACTATCTGGTCAAGGGCCAGGTGGACGGGGTCCTGCTGGCCCGCGCCCTGCGCTACGCGGTGGAACGCAAGCGGGCCGACGAGAACGCCCGTCGGCTCCGCGAGGTGGAGCTGCGCCAGGCCGAGTCCGCCCGCCTGGAGCGGGGTCTGCTGCCGCAGCCGCTGATGACCACCGACCAGGTGTCGGTGCACACCTTCTACCGTCCTGGCCGGCACGCCGCGCTGATCGGCGGCGACTTCTACGACGTGGTGCAGACCCGGCCGGACCGGATCGACCTGATCGTCGGCGACGTCTGCGGCCACGGCGTGGACGAGGCCGCCCTCGGCGTCGAGCTCCGGGTGGCCTGGCGGGCCCTCGTGCTGGCCGGGGTGCCGGACGACGAGGTGCTGCCCGCCCTGGAGCAGGTGTTGATGAGCGAGCGCCGGCTCCAGGAGATCTTCGCCACGGTGGCGACCACCCGGCTCGACCTGGCGGCCGACCGGGCCACTGTGCGGCTCGCCGGGCATCCGCCGCCGCTGCTGCTCAGCGGGGGCAAGGTCGCCCCCGTGCCGGCCCGGGGCGGCCTGCTGCTCGGGGTACGACCGCGCCCGCCCGTGGCCTTCGACCTGGAGTTCGACACCGATGACTGGTCCCTGCTGATGTACACCGACGGCCTCATCGAGGGTCGGGTGGGCGCTGGCGACGATCGGCTCGACGTGCCCGGCCTCACCGACCTGCTCGCCGACCCCGCCAACCAGGCGGTGTCCCTGCCCGAGTTGCCCGGGTGGCTGGTCGGCCGGGCCGAGCAGCTCAACGGCGGTCCGCTCGCCGACGACGTCGCCATGCTGCTGGTCACCCGGGGCGATGGCCGGTGACGGCGTACCGGGAGGGCTGGACCCTGCGGCGCCGGGTGGTCGCGCTGCTCGGCGTGGTCCTGCTGCTGCTGCTCGGACTGGCCGCGGCGGAGGCGCTGGTCGCCGAGAAGAACCGGCAGAACATCGACGCCGTCCTGGTCAAGACCGCTCCGCTCCAGTTGCAGAGCCAGGAGCTGATGAGCGCCCTGCTCGACCAGGAGGCAGCTGTCCGCGGATACGCGGTGAACGGCGACCGCAAGGACCTCACCCCGTACGACTCGGGCCGGAAGCGGGAACGCGACACCGTCGCCTCGATGCAGCGGTTGGCCACCGACTACCCGGACGTGCGGCGCGAGCTGGCGGTGGTCGAGCAGCGGGCGGCGCGGTGGCGGGCGGACGTCGCCGAGCCGGTGATCAGCACGATCGAGCGCAGTGGCCCGGCGGCGGGGCAGGCGCTGGTCACCGACCAGAGCCGGCAGCAGTTCGACGGCGTCCGGGCCGCGGTCGACCAGCTCCAGGACGAGATCGGCCTGGTCCGGCAGCAGACCGCCGAGCGGGTCAGCAGCACCAGCAACGTGCTGGTCGTGCTGCTGATCGCCGCGGCCCTGGTGGTGGCGGTGGCCGGTGCACTGCTGCTGCTCTCGCTCGACCGGATCCTGATCCGGCCACTGGCCGCCCTGGCGGGCCAGGTACGCGAGGTCGCCGCCGGCGACTACCGGCACCACATCGAGGGGTCCGGGCCGCCGGAGTTCCGCCGTCTCGCCGAGGACGTCGACGGCATGCGGCAGAAGATCGCCCAGGAGCTGGACGAGGTACGCCAGGCCCGCGAGCGCATCGAGTGGGTCAACAGCCAGCTCCAGAAGCAGGCCGAGGAGCTGACCCGGTCCAACCGCGACCTGGAGCAGTTCGCGTACGTCGCCTCGCACGACCTGCAGGAGCCGCTGCGCAAGGTGGCCAGCTTCTGCCAGCTCCTTCAGCGGCGCTACGCGGGCCAGCTCGACGAGCGCGCCGACCAGTACATCGCGTTCGCCGTCGACGGCGCGCAGCGGATGCAGCGGCTGATCAACGACCTGCTCGCGTTCTCCCGGATCGGCCGCCTCACCACCGGCTTCACCGAGGTCGACCTGAACAAGGTGATGGGCGACGTGGCCGCCCAGACCGAGGCCGCCCGCCAGTTCGCCGACGCCGAGCTGACCTGGGACGAGCTGCCGGTGATCCGCGGCGAGGAGCCGTTGCTGACCAACCTGCTGGCCAACCTGGTCAGCAACTCGATCAAGTTCCGCCGCCCGGACGCGCCGCCGAAGGTGCACGTGTCGGCCCGGCTGGTCGGCGACGAGTGGGAGATCAGCTGCCAGGACAACGGCATCGGGATCGAGCCGGAGTTCGCCGACAAGATCTTCGTCATCTTCCAGCGGCTGCACTCCAAGGACGCGTACCCGGGCACCGGCATCGGCCTGGCCATCGTCAAGAAGATCGTGGAGTACCACGGCGGCCGGGTCTGGGTGGACACCGGCACCGAGGAGGGCACCGCGATCCGGTTCACCCTGCCCGCGCCGCCGGCCGACGTCGAGGCGGCGCCGGCGACGGACGGGGACGAGCCGGCGGCCGGTGAGGAGTCGACCGGGGACCCGGCGGCAACCGGGGACGGTGCGGAGGCGCCCGTCGGCCGGCAGCCGGACGCGGGACCGGGGGAGACGACCCAGGGCGCGGTCCGGGACGGTACAACGGGTGGCATGAAGGAGACGGTGGGATGACGGCGCCGGCAGACGGCAGGAGCCCGATCGAGGTCCTGCTGGTCGAGGACGACCCGGGTGACGTGCTGATGACCCAGGAGGCGTTCGAGGAGCACAAGCTCCGCAACCGCCTCACCGTGGTCTCGGACGGCGCCGAGGCGCTCGCCTACCTGCGCCGCGAGGGCCGGTACGCGGACGCGGTGACCCCCGACCTGATCCTGCTCGACCTCAACCTGCCCCGCCGGGACGGCCGGGAGGTGCTGGCGGAGATCAAGAAGGACGAGCAGCTCTGCCGGATCCCGGTCGTGGTGCTCACCACCTCTCAGGCCGACGAGGACATCCTGCGCAGCTACCAGCTGCACGCCAACGCCTACGTGACCAAGCCGGTGGACTTCGAGCGCTTCATCTCGGTGGTCCGCCAGATCGACGAGTTCTTCGTCACCGTGGTCAAGCTGCCGCCGCGTGGCTGAGCCGCTGCTGGAGGACGTCGGCGACCTGCTGCGGAAGGCCGCAGCCGAGGTCGTGGTGCCGATGTTCCGCCGGCTCGACGACGCCGACATCTCCGAGAAGGCGCCGGGCGAGGTGGTCACCGTCGCCGACCGCCAGGCGGAGGAGCTGATCTCCGCCGGGCTGCGGCGGCTGCGCCCCGGCTCGGTGGTGGTCGGCGAGGAGGCGGTCGCCGAGGACCCGGACCTGCTGCGGCACCTGCGCGGTGCCGGCGACGTCTGGGTGGTCGACCCGATCGACGGCACTGCCAACTTCGCCGCCGGCCGACGCCCGTTCGCCCTGATGGTGGCGCTGCTGACCGACGGCCTGCCGGCGGCGTCCTGGGTGTACGACCCGCTGGCCGGGACCATGGCGGCCGGCCGGGCCGGCGCGGGCACCCGGCTGGACGGCACGCCGGTCCGGATCAGCCGGTCGGCACCGGAGGTCGGTGCCCTGCGGGGCACCGCGATGACCCGGTTCCTGCCGCCAAAGGCCCGGCGGACCGTGGAGGCGGGCGGCGAGCGGTTGGGTGAGCTGCTGCCCGGGCAGCACTGCGCCGGGCGCGAATACCTCGACATGCTCACCGGCGCGCAGCAGTTCGTCCTCTTCTGGCGCACCCTGCCCTGGGACCACGCGCCCGGCACCCTGCTGGTACGCGGGGCCGGCGGGGTGGCCCGCCGCTTCGACGGGACCGACTACCACCCGGCGGACGGCGGCCGGGGCCTGCTGGTCGCGGCCAGCGAGGAGATCTGGGACGAGGTCCGGGCGGCGCTGCTGGGTGGCTGAGCCCCGTTCTGTCGCGGTCCGCGACAGGGTCGGCACCATGCGTCGACGATCCGTGTCGTCCGAGGTCGGGGGCCTGGCGTGGCGCGCGTGGTCCGGTATCGTGACCGGCGGCCTCCGCCAGCAGGCCGCCGTCCGTGGCCGGCGGAGCCGCCGCCGCGCAGCGGTCAACCGGGGGTCGGCGGTCGACGGAAGGACGCTCTCGTGCCCAGGACCAGGCTCATCCGGCGGCGCGCCGGCCGGCCGTTGCTCGCCCTGCTCGCCGCGGCGGCCCTGCTGCTCGGCGCCGGCCTCGCCCCGGCTGGGCCCGCCGCCGCCGCGCCCAGCCCGAGCGCGCCCGACGAGGGCGGCAGCAAGCAGCTCCGGGCGGCCCTGGAGGCGGCGGCGAAGGGTCACATCGAGGCCCAGGCCCGCCTCGACAACTCCAAGCGCCGGCAGGTCGCGCTGAATGGGCAGCTCAAGCAGATCGAGCTACGCCTGGTCGAGTTGAAGGCGCAGGTGGGTGAGGTGGCCGCGCATTCGTACCGGGTGGGCCGGCTGACCCCGGTGTCGGCGCTGCTGGCCAGCACCGATCCGGACTCGTTCCTGCAGCGCGCCGCCGAGCTGGACGTGATGGCCCAGCGGGACAGCCGACGGCTGCGGGACCTGCACGAGGCGCAGGCCGAGGCCACCCGGGCCAAGCTGGCCCTCGACGCCGAGGTCCGCGAGCAGCAGAAGCAGTTGGCGATTCTGGCGAAGAAGAAGCGGGACGCCGAGATCGCGCTGGCCAAGGTCAGCTCCGGCAGCAGCCGCGGGTTCAGCGGCGGCTCCGGGTCGGCCAAGCCCGCCCCGCGCAACCCCGACGGCTCGTGGCCGCCGGAGTCCTGCTCGGTGAACGACCCGACGCCGGCCGACGGCTGCATCACCCCACGCACGTTGCACATGCTCCAGCAGGCCAAGGCGGCCGGCTACAAGCGGTACGTCTCCTGCCACCGCAGCGGTGGCGGGGGTGAGCACCCGAAGGGGCGGGCGTGCGACTTCTCCGCCGCCAGCGGCGGCTTCGAGAACGTCTCGGCCACCGGCGGCGACAAGGCGTACGGGGACAGCCTCGCCAGCTACCTCAAGAACAACGCGAGCAAGCTCGGCGTCATGTACGTGATCTGGTACCGGCAGATCTGGATGCCGAACACCGGCTGGCGGTCGTACAGCGGCGGGGGCAGTCCGGCCGCCGACCATACAAACCATGTTCATGTCTCGATGTACTGACCCTGGTTGCCTGGAACGCTGCGTAGCATCGCCACGGTGAGCAGCACATCGTCCGACGTCGAGGCGGAGCCGGCCCCGAGCGCGCCGGCCCCGCCCCGGGCCCTGCCGAACGGGCTCGCCGCGTTTCTCGTCTTCCTCTCCAGCGGGGCCGTGCTGGTCCTGGAGACCGTCTCGCTGCGCCTGGTCGGCCCGTACGTCGGGGTGACTCTCCAGGTGACCAGCTCGGTCATCGGCATGGCGCTGGGCGCCATCGCGTACGGGGCGTGGATGGGCGGGTGGCTGGCCGACCGGCGGGACCCGCGCACCCTGCTCGCCCCGGCGCTGGTGCTGGCGGGCATCGCCACCGCGGTCACCCTCCCCGTCGTCCGGTACGCCGGCGAGGCGCTGCGCGGCGGCGCGGCGAGCGGGGTCCTCCTGCTGACCGCGCTGGCGTTGCTGGTGCCGGCCGCGCTGCTGGCCGGGGTGACCCCGCTGGTGGTCAAGCTCCAGCTCGCCGACCTGCGACGGACCGGGCAGGTGGTCGGCCGGCTCTCCGGCATCGGCACGCTGGGCGGGATCACCGCCACCCTGGTCACCGGCTTCGTGCTGGTGGCGGCGCTGTCCAGCACGGTGATCGTGCTCGGGCTGGCGGCGGTGCTGGGGGTGACCGGGCTGGCGCTCGGGGCGTACCTGCGCCGGCGGGCCGGGACCGGGCTGCCCGCCCCGACCCGGGTCAAGGCCACCCTGGCGGTGCTCGGCCTGGCCGCGGCGGGCCTCTCCGCGGTCGCCCCGAACCCGTGCGACGTGGAGACGGCGTACCACTGCGCGAAGGTGGAGACCGACTCGCAGTGGACGCAGGGGCGCGTCCTCTACCTCAACTCGGCCGAGCACTCGTACGTGGACCTGGCCGACCCGACCCACCTGAAATACGCGTACACCCAGTGGATCGGCCTGGTCGCCGACCTGGCCGCGCCGGCCGGGCAGCGGCTCGACGCCCTGCACCTCGGCGGCGGCGGCTTCACCATGCCGCGTTACCTCGCCGCGACCCGGCCGGGCACCGACAACCTGGTCTTCGAGATCGACGGCGGGCTGGTCGACCTGGACCGGCGGGAGCTGGGCGTGCGCACCGGACCGCAGTTGCAGGCCAGGGTCGGGGACGCCCGGGTGCTGCTCGGCGCCGAGCGCACCGACAGCCGCGACTTCATCGTCGGCGATGCCTTCGGGCACCTGGTCGTGCCCTGGCACCTGGCCACCCGGGAGATGGCCGCGGAGGTCCGCCGGGTGCTCCGGCCCGGCGGGATCTACGTGCAGAACGTCATCGACGTGCCGCCGGGCCGGTTCATCCGGGCCGAGCTGGCCACCGTCCGGGCCGAGTTCCGGCACGTCGCGCTGATCGCTCCGCCCTGGGGCATCGAGGGGCGGTCCGGTGCGAACTTCCTCATCGTCGCCTCGGACGCGCCGCTGCCGCTGGCCGGCGCCCTGTCCCGGCTGGGCATGCTGCCCGAGCCGGCCAGCCTGCTGTCTGGGGACGAGCTGACCGGGTACGTCGGCGACGCGCTGGTGCTGACCGACGACTACGCCCCGGTGGACCAGCTCTTGGCGACCGCCTGAACGGGTGACTTTCCTGACCGATTCCGACCCTTCAGGTGTACGGCGGTCCGCTCCGGGCAACAGGACCGACCATGGGTGCAGCGGTGAGGGGCGGCGCGCAGCTGCTGGGTGAGCGGTACCGGCTGGTCGAGCAGCTCGGTGCGGGAGGCATGTCGGTGGTCTGGCGCGGCTACGACGAGGTGCTCGGTCGGCAGGTCGCGGTCAAGGTGCTCGCCTCCCGGCTCGCCAGCGACAAGGCGTTCCGGCACCGGATCCGGATCGAGGCGCAGGCCGCCGCCCGGCTCTGCCACCCCAACATCACCAACGTGTACGACTACGGCGAGTCGGATCAGGCCGGGCTGACCGTGCCGTACGTGGTGATGGAACTGGTCGACGGCGGCCCGCTCAGCGCCCGGCTCGGCCGCGGCGGGCAGCTGCCCTGGCGGGAGGCGGTGACCATCGGCGCGGAGGTGGCGTCGGCGCTGGCCACCGCGCACGCCCGGGGCGTGGTCCACCGGGACGTGACCCCCGGCAACGTCATGCTCACCTCGACCGGGGTGAAGGTCGTCGACTTCGGCATCTCGGCGCTGGCCGGGGAGAGCGAGCAGGGCCCGGACGGCGCCCTGCTCGGCACGCCCGCGTACCTGGCTCCGGAGCGGCTGAACAACGGCCAGGTCTCCCCGGCCACCGACGTGTACGCGGTCGGTCTGCTGCTGTACCGGATGCTCACCGGCCGGCTGCCCTGGCAGGCCAGCACCACCACCCAGATGCTCCGGGCGCACATGTACCACGATCCGGAGCCGATGCCGCCGGTGCTGGGACTGCCCGACGAGGTGGCGCAGCTGGTCCGGCAGTGCCTCGCCAAGCGCTGCGCGGATCGGCCGGCGACCGCCGAGGTGGCCCGTACGCTCGCCGAGGCGGCCGGCATCGCGGCGATCGTGCCGGTCTCGCCGGCGGTCGGCCAGGTCGATCCGACGCTGGTGGAGAACGCCGGGACCACCATCCTGCCCTGGTCGGCGGAGACCGACGCGCTGCCCTTCTCCGCCGTCCGCACCCGTACCCGGGCCGCCGTGCGCAGGCGCAGGGTGGAGGCCGGGGTGGCCGCCGCCGGCCTGGTCGCGGTCACCGCCACCCTGTGGGGGATGACCTCGAAGAGCTCGGCCAGCGGCGGCGTCGAGCCGGCCCAGGCCCGGATGGAACTGCCGCAGTCGATCCCCTGCGCGGTCGACTACACGCTGCGGCGGGACTCCGGAAAGGACTTCACCGCGGAGCTGACCCTGACCAACACCGGTAACCGGGAGCTGCGCGGCTGGACGATGAGCTTCACCTTCCCGGGCCGGCAGACCGTGACGAGCGCCCAGCCGGCGGTCCACCAGCAGGGGCGGACCGTGCAGCTCCAGGCACCGGCCAGCGACCCGGCGCTGGCGCCGGGCGCGTCCCGGAAGATCTCGCTGACCGGTCGCTACACGGGCGGCAACCTGCTGCCGGTGGAGTTCAAGGTCGGCGACAGCACCTGCGGCGTGCAGGTCTCCGGGGTGGCCGGCTCAGTGCCGACCACCGCCCCGGCCCGCACGACGGCCCCGAAACCGCCCCCGAAAGCGAGCACGGCGAAGAGTAGCGGCAGCCGGGCCAACCCCGAGAAACATGGCAAGGGCAAGGGGGACGGCAAGGGAAAAGGCGACTGACCGAGGGAAAGGGGGACCACGGCGGCAAGGACCAGGACCGGGGCAAGGTCAAGGCCAAGCAGAAGTGATGCTCAGCCGAGCGCGGCGAAGCGCTGCACCTGGCTGATGCTGCCCTCCACGACGAGCACGCTGTCCGGTTGCAGCACCGTGTCCGGGCCGGCGTAGCGGAACGGCTCGCCGGGCAGTTTCGCGCCGACCACCATCACCCCGTACCGGTCCGCCGGGGTCAGCTCCCGCAACGGCCGCCCGACCATCGTCCGCGGTACGCGTACCTTGGCGATCGCGAAGTCATCGCCGAACTCGACGAAGTCGAGCATTTTGCTGACGATCAGGTGCGCGACCCGCTCGCCGGTCTCCGCCTCCGGAAAGATCACGTGATGCGCCCCCACCGAGCTGAGGATCTTCGCGTGCTTCTCCGAGGTGGCCCGGGCCCAGATCTGCGGGATGCCCAGCTCGGTCAGGGCCAGCACGGTCAGCACGCTCGCCTCCACCGAGGCGCCGATGGCGACCACCACCCGCCGGAAGTCCGCCACGCCGATCTGGCGCAGCACGTTCTCCTCGGTGGAGTCCGCCTGCACCACCCGGTCCAGCCGCGCCGACCAGCGCTGGACCCGCTCCGGGCCGCGGTCGATGGCCAGCACGTCGTGATCGAGGTGGGCCAGCGAGCCGGCCAGCCGCGAGCCGAACCGGCCGAGGCCGATCACCGCGATGCCGCTGTCGTCCGTCTTCCTAGCCGACAATGGGTTGCTCCTCCGGGTAGCGGTACTGGCGTCGTCGGGTGTTCAACGCGATCGCCGACCCGAGGGTGAGCGGGCCGATCCGACCGATGTACATGAGCGCGGTCAGCAGGTACTGCCCGGGTTCCTTCAGCTGCGCGGCGAGCCCGGTGGTCAGGCCGGTGGTGCTGAACGCGGACGTGACGTCGAAGAGCGCGGTGTAGTAGCGGACGTGCTTGGTCGTCGCGATCACCACGACCGTGCCGGCGACGACCAGCGCCACGCTGATCAGCGCCACGGTCAACGCCTGCCGCTGGCTGGCGGTGGCGACCCGTCGGCCTCCCACCGTCACGTCCGGTTCGCCGCGCAGCTCGGCCCAGATGACGAAGGCGAGCAGGAAGAAGGTGGACACCTTGATCCCACCGGCTGTGCTGGCGCTGCCGCCGCCGATGAACATCAGGACGATCAGCAGCGGGTAGCTCTCCTCGCTCAGCCGATCGATGTGGATCACGTCGAAGCCGCCGGTGCGGCTCAGCGCGATCTGGGTGAACGCGGACAGGATCTTTCCCCGCGCATCGAAGGTGCCGATGGTGGCGGGATTGCGCCACTCGGCGAACAGCAGGGCGCCGAAGCCGAGCGCGATCAGCGTCAGGGTGCCCCAGATCGTCAGCTTGGTGGCGATCGCCCAGCCCTTCGGCCGCCGTCGCTCCCGGACCGCTTCGAAGATCGCCGGGAAGCCCAGCCCGCCGATGATCGCGCCCAGCCCCAGCGGCAGCGCCACCCAGGGGTCGCGGGAGAAGGCGACCAGCCCGTCGGAGTAGAGGCTGAAGCCGGCGTTGTTGAACGCCTGGATGGAGTGGAAGGTGGCGTACCAGAGGGCCCGCCACGGGGGGTAGCCGTAGGTCAGCCAGAGCCGGCCGGTGATCACCGCCGTCATCACCGCCTCGGTGACGAGGACCGTCGCCGCGATCCGGGTCAGCAGCCGCCGGACGTCGCCGACGCCGAACTCGGCGGTCTCGGCCTGCACCAGCAGCCGGTTGCGCAGGCCGAGTTGGCGGGAGACCACCAGGATCACCAGCGCCGCGACGGTCAGGATGCCCAGGCCGCCAAGCTGCGTCAGCACGGTGATCATCGCTAGGCCGAAGCCGTTCCAGTAGTTCGGGGTGTCGTTGACGGCCATGCCGGTGACCGACACCGCCGAGGTGGCGGTGAACAGCGCCGTGAGGAACGGGGTGTACCGGTGGTGGCTGGTGGCCCAGGGCAGCATCAGCAGGCCGGTGCCGAGCAGGATGGCCGCCAGGAACCCGAACGGCACCAGCCGCACGGGGTTACGGAGCAGACGGCGCACCAGGTCATCTTCCGTCCGGACATTCACCGGCAGGTCAGGAAACGACCAACTGCCGGCCAACCGCGACCGGTCTGCTGTGCGTACCCATCGACGACAGGAGACGGTGTTGCGACGTACCCTTTCCGCCCTCGGCGTGGCCGGCACGCTGCTCGCGGCGGCCGTGGCGGTGCCGGCCGTGGCCGCCCAGGCCCGGCCCGAGGCCGCCGCCGACCAGCCCCGAGGGGCCCACCGCCCCATCGTGATCGCCCACCGCGGCGCGAGCGGCTACCGGCCCGAGCACACCCTGGAGGCCTACCGGCTGGCCGTCCGGATGGGCGCCGACTACATCGAGCCTGATCTCGTCTCGACGAAGGACGGCGTGCTGGTCGCCCGGCACGAGAACGAGATCTCCGGTACGACCGACGTGGCCGCCCACCCCGAGTTCGCCGCCCGCAAGGCGACGAAGACCATCGACGGGGCGCAGGTCACCGGTTGGTTCACCGAGGACTTCACCATGGCCGAGTTGAAGACGCTGCGGGCCAAGGAGCGGCTGCCCCAGGTGCGGGTGGCCAACACCGCGTTCGACGGGAAGTTCGAGGTGCCGACCTTCCAGGAGGTCATCGACCTGGCCCGGGCCGAGTCGAAGGCGCGGGGCCGGACCATCGGCGTCTACCCGGAGACCAAGCACCCCAGCTACTTCACCTCGATCGGGCTCCCGCTGGAGGAGCCGCTGGTCGCGGTGCTCGAAGCCAACAAGCTGACCCACCGCAACGACCCGGTCTTCATCCAGAGCTTCGAGACGGCCAACCTGCGCAAGCTGGACCGCATGATCGACGTACGGCTGGTGCAGTTGATGGACGCGGCCGGCCGCCCGTACGACTTCACCGCCGCCGGCGACCCGCGCAGCTACGCCGACCTGGCCTCGGCTTCCGGCCTGGCCTGGGTGGCCCGGTATGCCGACGGCGTCGGCCTGCACAAGAACCTGATCGTGCCCCGGGACGCGGCCGGCAAGCTGCTCGCCCCGACCACGGTGATCCGGGACGCGCACCAGGTGAAGCTGCTGGTGCACGCCTGGACGTTCCGCGCGGAGAACCAGTTCCTCCCGGTCGACTACCGGATCGGCACCGACCCGAATGCCCGCGGTGACATCACGTCCGAGTACGAGCTGTTCTTCGGCCTCGGCCTGGACGGCGCCTTCGCCGACCAGCCGGACACCGCCGTGGCGGCCCGCGCCGGCCGGTAGACGGTGTCCGCGCCGGGGGCCTCGGGGCCCCGGCGCGGCGCTCCCGCGATGTGGGGTGCCCGGCGGTTTCCGGGCACCCCACGTGCTGTTTCTCCGGCTGTTTCCTCTGGGCGCGGCGCAGTCGTGGGCGGCCTGGCCGGGCGCCGGGCGGCCGGGCGAGAGTGCTCCCGTTCGACGCTACGAACTTGATGACGTGAATGGATCGGCGAACCGGGCGGAGGTTGCGCTCATCGGTTCCTTTAGCTGATGGCGCGAACGATTCAGGCGCGGCCCAGCGTGCCTGAATCGTTTACGACATCAAGTCTGTAGGGAGTGCGGACCCTACTGCCCGGGGCGCTCGGCGACATAGGTGCCACGACCGGGGTGGCCGATGATCAGTTCCCGATCGTGCAGCAGCGAGAGGGCCCGCGAGGCGGTGTTCATGTGGACGCCGTAAGCCTCGGCCAGACCCGGCTCCGCGATGGCGGGGTGCGACACACCGGCCGGCGCCTCGATGGCGGCGGCGGCCATCCGGAGTCGACGAGGTTACGCGAGGATGTCGGGGGTTGTTACGCGGGGCCATCCCACCCCGATCACTTGTGTGTTTCGACCACATAGCTCGTGGGTGACGTCACTTCTAGCGTGAGCCGACAACTGACGTTCCCCCCTGTCCTCACCTGGAGTCGCAATGACGATCCGGCACACGCGACGGGTGTTCCTTTCCGCCGCCACGATGATGGCGGCCGCGGTGGCCGTCACGGCGTGTGGCAGCCCGCAGGACACCGCCTCCGGCGGCGGCGAAACCGCCCCGGTCAAGGTCGGGCTGGTGTATTCCCAGTCCGGGCCGCTCGCCAGCTACGGGAAGCAGTACATCGAGGGTTTCAAGGCCGGCCTCGACTTCGCCACCAAGGGCACCGGCAAGGTCGGCGACCGGAAGATCGAACTCACCGAGGTCGACGACGCGGGTGACCCCGCGAAGGCGGTCTCCGCGGCCAAGGACCTGATCGGCAAGGGCGCGAAGATCATTGCCGGCTCCACCTCCTCCGGCGTGGCACTCCAGGTCGCCCCGATCGCCGCGCAGAACAAGGTGCTCTTCATCTCCGGTCCGGCCGCCACCGACGCGGTGACCGGGGCGAACAAGTACACGTTCCGGTCGGGCCGGCAGTCCTACCAGGACGTGGTGACCGCCAAGTCCTTCATCGGCGACGCCACCGGCAAGAAGGTGGTCGTGTTCGCCCAGGACGGTGCCTTCGGTGACGCGAACGAGGCCGCCGTCAAGGCGGTGATCGGCGGTGCCGGCGCGACCGTGAGCAGCGTCCGGGCCCCGGCGAGCGCCACCGAGTTCACCCCGTTCGCCAGCCAGATCAAGGCCGCCAAGCCGGACCTGCTCTTCGTCGCGTGGGCCGGCACGACCGCTCCCGCCATGTGGCAGACGCTCGACCAGCAGGGCGTACTCGCCGCCACCACGGTCGTCACCGGCCTGGACATCCGCGCCTCCTGGCCGACCTTCGGCGCGGCTGGCAGCAAGATCTCCTTCCTGTCGCACTACTTCGACGGGGCCAGCGACACCGAGGCGGCCAAGGCGGCCAAGGCCAAGATCCCGGGCGGCACCCTCGACCTGTTCCACCCGGACGGCTTCGCCGCCGCCCAGATGGTGGTCCGCGCCGCGCAGGAGGGTGGCGACGACGTCGACAAGATGATCAAGGCGCTGGAGGGCTGGCAGTTCGACAGTGTCAAGGGCCAGATGACCATCCGGCCCGAGGACCACGCGCTGCTCCAGCCGATGTACCAGGCCAAGCTGTCGGGCAGCGGCACCGCGTACACGGCGACCGCGCAGAAGACCCTCACCGGTGACGAGACGGCGCCGCCGGTCACCCAGATGAAGGGCTGATCCGTGCTCGCCACCCGCGGTCTGACCTGGCGGATCGGTGAGGTCGCGATCGTCGACAGCGTCTACCTCGACCTCGCGCCCGGCGAGTTCCTCGGCGTGATCGGGCCGAACGGCGCCGGCAAGACCTCCCTGTTCAACCTGATCACCGGCCTGCGCCGGCCCACCGAGGGGCGGATCCTGCTGGACGGAGAGGACGTCACCGCCCTCCCGCCGCACCGGCGGGCGCGCCTCGGGCTGGGGCGCACCTTCCAGGCGTCCTCGGTGTTCGGCTCGCTGACGGTGCGGGAGAACGTCCGGCTCGCCGTACAGGCGCACCGGGGTGGCTCGATGAAGCTGTGGCGGCGGGCGGCGGCCGACCGGGAGGTGGCCGCCGCCGCCGACGCGGCGCTCGACCGGGTCGGCCTCGCCCACCGGGGTACGGCGCTCGCCGGCGCCCTGGCCCACGGCGAGAAGCGCAAGCTGGAGATCGCCCTGCTGCTCGCCGGGGAGCCCCGGGTGATGCTGCTCGACGAGCCGATGGCCGGGGTCAGCGCCGAGGACGTGCCCGAACTGGTCGCCGTCATCAAGTCGTTGACCGGCGACAGCGGGCGGTCGGTGCTCATGGTGGAGCACCACATGGACGTGATCCTGGAACTGGCCGACCGGATCGCCGTGATGCACCACGGGGCGCTGCTGGCCTGCGACACCCCGGACACGGTGATGGCCAACGCCACCGTGCAGGAGGCGTACCTGGGGGAATCGCTATGAGTGAGCCTGTCCTCAGCGTCCAGAACCTGTCGGTGCGGATCGCCGGGCTGCACATCCTCCAAGGGGTGTCGTTCGAGGTCGCGCCGACCGGGGTGACCGTGCTGCTCGGCCGCAACGGGGTCGGCAAGACGACCACGTTGCGCGCGATCGTCGGGCTGACGCCCCGCAACGGCGAGGTGCGCGGCACGATCCGGATGGGCGCGCGCAGCCTGCTCGCCCGCCCCACCCACCGGCTGGTCCGCGACGGCCTCGGCTACGTGCCGGAGGACCGCTGCGTCTTCGCCGGCCTCACCGTCGCGGAGAACCTGCGGCTCGCCGAACGGCGGGGCACCACCCCGGCGTACGACAAGGTCTTCGCCCTCTTTCCCGAGCTGGACCGGCGCGGCCGGCAACGGGCCGGCTCGCTCTCCGGCGGGCAGCAGCAGATGCTCGCCATCGGTCGGGTGCTGCTCAACGACAACCGGCTGCTGCTGATCGACGAGCCGACCAAGGGGTTGGCGCCGAAGGTGGTGACCGAGGTGGCTGAGGTGCTGGAACGGGTGGCGGAATCCGTGCCGGTGCTGCTGGTGGAGCAGAACCTGGCGGTGGTCCGGCGGCTGGCCAGGGACGCGGTGGTGCTCTCCACCGGCAAGGTGGCCTGGACCGGCGATGCGCAGGAACTGCTGCTGGAGACCGCGCTGACCAAGTCGCTGCTGGGCGTCGGCTCGGAGGTCACGGGGAGCGCGAGGAGCGAGCCGGGTCCGCGGGCCGCGCAGTCGCGAACGAAGGATGGCATCGCGTGAGCACGGTGATCCTGTTGGCGCTGACCGGGCTCGGCCTGGCGGCGCTCTACTTCCTGGTGGCCTCCGGCCTCTCCCTGGTCTTCGGCCTGGCCGACGTGCTCAACTTCGCGCACGGCCTGTTCCTCGGCGGCGGCGCGTACGCGACCTGGTGGGCGGCGGGCAACCTGCCCGGCGCCGGGCCGGGCGGCTTCGGGTTCGTGGTGGCGGTCGCCTTCGGCGTGCTCGCCGGGGCGATGGTGGCGGTGCTGGTCGAGCTGGTGCTGATCCGACCGCTCTACTCCCGCACCATCGAGCAGGTGCTGGTCACGGTCGGCCTGTCGCTGGCCGGGGTGGCACTGCTCCAGGCCACCTGGGGCGCCGACCCGCGGCCGTTCCCGCGCCCCGCGTGGACCCGTGAGGTGACTTCGATCCTCGGCGCGAACGTGCCGAACGCCGGGCTGCTGCTGATCATCGCCGCGGTGCTGGTGCTCGGCGGTCTGCTCGCCTTCCTCCGGTTCACCAGGTACGGCCTGATCATCCGGGCCGGCGTGGAGAACCGGGAGATGGTGACCGCGCTCGGCATCGACGTACGTAAGGCGTTCACCCTGGTCTTCGCGATCGGCGGGGCGGCCGCCGCGCTGGCCGGCGCGCTCGGCGGGGTCTACTTCGGCACCGTCTCGCCCGGGCAGGGCGGCTCGCTGCTGATCTTCGCGTTCATCGTGGTGGTCATCGGTGGGATGGGCTCGGTGGTCGGGTCCGCGTACGCGGCGGTCGCGGTCGGGCTGCTGCAACAGTTCGTCAACTACTACGGCACGTCCGGGCTGGGCGACCTCTGCGTCGTCGGGCTGCTCGCCGTGGTGCTGCTGCTGCGTCCGCAGGGCCTGGCCGGAAAGGTGGCTCACGCATGACCGAGGTGAAGAGTCCCGAGGTCGCGGCGCCGCCCGCAGCGGTGCCCGACGAGCTGACCCCCGGGCACTCCCGCTGGCTCGGGCTGCGCCCGTACGCGCCGCTGGCCGCCCTGGTGGTGGCGGCGATCCTGCCGTACTCGACGCTGAACCTGCCGGGCATCTTCGAGGGGCCGCTGAACTCGCCGGGCACCCTGCAACTGCTCGCCATCTGTCTGGTGTTCGGCGGCCTCGCGGCGGGCTACGACCTGCTCTTCGGGCGGACCGGGATGCTCTCCTTCGGGCACGCCCTCTACTTCGCCGCCGGCGTGTACGGCACCGACATCCTGATCACCCGGTTCGGGCTGCCGCTGTGGCAGGCCGCGCTGTTCACCGTCGTCGGCGGGGCGATCCTCGCCGCGCTGCTCGGGGCGGTCGCGCTGCGCACCGTGGGGATCGCGTTCGCCATGGTGACGCTGGCCTTCGCCCAGGTCGGGGCGATCCTGGTGGCCCGCGACTTCGGCGGCCTCACCGGCGGCGAGGAGGGGCTGCCGCTGGACGTGTCCGGGCTGCCGTCCGCGCTGGTCGGGGTCGCCAACACGGTGAACCTCTACTGGCTGGCGCTGGCGTACCTGGCCCTCGTGGTCTTCGTGGTGCACCGGGTGAGCGGCTCGCCCACCGGCCGGGTGCTGGCCGGGCTGCGCGACGACGAGCGCCGGATCGGGGTGCTGGGGCTCGACCCGTACCGCTTCAAGCTGGTCGCGTTCACCCTGGCCGGCGGGCTGGCGACGGCGGGCGGGGTGGTCTACTGCCTGATCGTGGGCGGTGCGAGCCCGCACGTCACGTCGTCCGAGCTGACCCTGTCGCTGCTGGTCATGGTGGTGCTCGGCGGTCCGGGCACCCGGTGGGGTCCGGTGCTGGGCGGCATCCTCTACATGTACCTGGACCACCGGCTGACCGCCTTCGGCACCAGCGACGCGGTGAACAGCCTCCCGGCGTTCCTCAGCCACCCGCTGTCCCAGCCGCTCTTCGTCCTCGGCACCGTCTTCATCCTGGCCGTCTACTTCTTCCCCGGCGGCCTGGCCAGCCTCCGATCCCGCCTAACCCCGGTGCTGGCCGCCCTCCGCCGCCACTGACCCCCACCTCCCGGGCCCTCGAGTTGATCAAGAGGGTTGCGTCAGGATTCCGCCGTAGGATGACGCAAACTTCTTGATCAACCGCCAAAGGGGAGGCGTCGTGGGGGAGAGCAAGCTCGCGGTGGTCAGTGGGGGTGGGACCGGGATCGGGGCGGCGGTGGCCGGGGGACTTGTCGCCGACGGGTACGACGTGCTGATCGTGGGGCGGCGGGCGGACGTGCTGCTGGCCACCGCCGAGCGGATCCGGGCGGAGTGCGGGCGGCCGGAGGCGGTCAGCGCGGTCACCGCGGACCTCACCGACCCGGCGCAGCTCGCCGGGGTGGTCTCGGCGGTGGGGGAGCGGACCGTCGACGCCGTGGTGAACAACGCCGGCGGCTACCTGGGCGGCCCGACCGACACGGTCGCCGACGTGGCGGCCTGGTGGCGGGCCAACCTGGACGCCAACGTGCTCACCGCCGTCCTGCTCACCGAGGCGCTGCGGCCCGCCCTGCGCCGCCCCGGCGGACGGGTGCTGCTGATCAGCTCGATCGCCGCCCAGCGGGGCGGGGCCGGGCCCTACTCGGCGGCGAAGGCGGCGCTGCACGGCTGGGCGTACGACCTGGCCGCGCAGCTCGGTCCGGAGCAGATCACGGTCAACGTGGTCAGCCCCGGGTACGTCGCGGAGACCGAGTTCTTCGGCGACCGGATGACCCCGGAGGGGCACGCCAAGCGGGTCGGCGCCACCCTGGTCGGGCGGGCCGGCGTGCCGGACGACATCGCGGCGGCCGTGCGCTACCTGGTCAGCCCCGCCGCCGGCTACGTCACCGGCCAGGTCCTCGGGGTCAACGGCGGCTCGGTCCTCGGCCGCTGACCCGACAACGACGCGGGGGCGGCGGCCCCCCGTGTGGCCGCCGCCCCCGCCCGTCGTGGGTCAGCCGTTCAACAGCTCGTACGCCAGCGAAGGTGCCTTCGTCACCGCGCTCCCGGTCGGCGCGGTGATCTTCTCCGTGCTGCCGAAGTCGGTGTAGGCGACGACGTACTGGTACGCCTTCTGCTTACCGGCCGCGGGCATCTCCAACACCAGCGAGGTGAGGTGCCCGTCCGGCCCCACCTGTGCGGTGAACGGCACGTGCTTGCCCGCCTCGCCGAGCGCCGCCGCCTCGCCGTCGTCCAGCGCCTTGGCCGCCTCGCCGCCGGTCACGTCGATGAACCCGGCGTACTTCCCGGGGCCCTGCTGCTCGACGGAGGTCGCCGCGTCGAGCAGCGGGCCCGCGTTGCCCTGGTCCGCGCCGTCGTAGCTCGGCACGCCGCTGGCGTCGGTCAGCTTGGCCTTGTCCAGCGCCATCCACTTCTCCGGGAGCTTCGGCAGGCCCGGCTTACCGCTGAACTTCGCCTTCATCCAGACCTTGTCCTCGATGACCAGGAACGACATCTTCACGGTGATCCCGTCCTCGGGTGGCATCGCCATGTTCATCTCCAGCGCCTTCGACGCCGGATCGATCCGCCCGCTCAGACTGGTGGAGGCGTCCTTGCCGGTGAACCGGAACGCGCTCGTGGCCTCGTCCGGGACTGTTGCGAGGAGCGCCTGCTTCGGGTCGACGGACGGGGACGCCGCAGGGGTGGATCCGGCGCCGGTGGAGGCGCCGTCCTTGATCGTGCCGCACCCAGCGGACAGGGCGGTGGCGGCCAGCACGGCCGTCGCGATGCCCGCGACCCGCCGGATCGTCGCGGCGGTGCCGATACGCTGCGTCATTTCGTTGACTCACTTTCCCAGGGGGCTGTTGCGGGGAGATCTTGGCAGGTCACCACGGCCGTCCCGCTGCCGATATGCTGCGGTCCGACTGCCGCGGGCCGCCGTCGGCGTACGGGGCGGGGTGTAGGAGCGGGAAACTCGCATGTCACAGGTCTTGCGCTTCGAGATCCTCGGGCCGCAGCGGGCCTGGTACGCGGACCGCCCACTCGATCTCGGCGCCGGCAAGCAGCGGGCGGTACTCGCCGTGCTGCTACTCTCCGCCGGCCGCCCGGTCTCCACCGGACAGGTCGTCGAGGCGGTCTGGCCGGAGGACCCGCCCGCGAACGGCCCCAACGTCGTGCAGAAGTACGTCGCCGGGCTGCGCCGGGTGCTGGAACCGGACCGGTCCCCGCGTACGCCGGGGCGGGTGCTGACCCTCACCGACGCCGGCTACTTGCTGCGGGTCCCGCCGGAGTCGGTCGACGCGGTCCGTTTCGAGCGCGGCGTGCACCGGGCCCGGCAGCAGCACGCGGCCGGGCGTACCGCCGAGGCGCTGGCGGAGCTGACCGCCGCGCTGGACCTGTGGCAGGGTGACCCGTTCACCGGGTTCCCGGGGCTGTACTTCGACACCGCACGGCACCGCCTCGTGGAGCTGCGGGCCGTCGCCCTGGAGACCCGCGCCGAGCTGGAACTGGACAGCGGGCGGCACCGCGAGCTGGTCGGCGAACTGGTGGAGCTGGTGGCCGAGTTCCCGGTCCGGGAACGGCTGCGGTACCAGCTCATGCTGGCGCTGTACCGCAGCGGCCGGCAGGCGGAGGCGCTCGCCGCGTACCGGGAGTTCGCCGTCCTGCTCCGCGAGGAGTACGGCATCGAGCCCGGCGAGGTGTTACAGGAGCTGCACGGACGGATGCTGCGCTCGGACGGCACACTGCTGCTCCCGCCTCCGCAGCGCGCGCTCACCGCACCGGACCCGGCCCCGGCCGTGCCGGTCCAGTCGGCGCGACCGGCCGAGAGGCTCGCCGCCGCCGCGCCCGCCGCGCCCGCCGCGCCTGCCGCATCCGAGCACCCGGCCGCGCCTGGCGCACCCGAGCACCTGGCCGCGCCCGCCGCACCGGTCGCACCTGGGCACCCGGCCGCACCGCCCGGATCGGCGTCGCCGTCGGTCCCGGCTGCCGGACCGGTCCCTCCGCCGCCCGTCGGCTGGCTACCGCCCGACACCGCCGGCTGGCCCGCCGACGGCCCGCCGCCGGTGCCGATGCCCGCGGTCGCGCGCCGCGGCGTGCCACGCTGGCTGAGCATCGGCACCACTGTCGTGTCCGCGCTCACCGCCCTGGCCTCCTTCGGCCTCCTCACCTGGCTGGTGGTGCTCCTGTACGCGATCTGGCGACGGAGCTGGCGCAACGGGCTCGCGGCGGCCTACTACCTGGCGGTGGCCGTGGCCTTCCTGGCTGGCGTCGGCGGCAGCGAGACCGACGAGGTCACCGACTTCGAGGGCTTCCTGATCACCATCTGGCTGATCACCGGGCTGGCGGGCGCGGTGCACGTCGTGTTGCTCAACGGGCGGCTGCTCGGCTGGTTCCGCGCCCACTGGGGCCGCCGGCCGCCGGCGGACGACCGCCGGCTGCGCCGAGAGCATGCCCGCTACCTGCTCTACCACTATCCGACGGCGCGCGGGGAACTGCGCATCGGCCGCCCCGACCTGCCCGGGGCGTACGACGACGGTGGTCTCGTCGACATCAACGCGGTGGCGGACCAGGTGATCATCGGGCTGCCCGGGCTGAGCCCGGCGCAGGCGCAGCACCTGGTGCTGGACCGGCGCGTGCGTGGCGCGTACGCCTCGATGGAGGAGTTGGCCGCGCGGTGCCTCCTGCCGCCCGCCGTGAGCGATCCGCTCCGTGAGGTGCTGCTCTTCCTGCCACCCCCGCCGGCCAACTTGCCCTCGTGATCCCGGACGCCGCCCAGGCGCCTGGTAGAAATGCCGGATGAGCCAGGATCGGGTGGCCGTACGGGAGCGGGCCGAGGCGGTGCTGCGGCGGCTGGCGGGGGAGCACGCCCGGCTCCGTGAGGACCAGTGGCGGGCCATCGAGGCGCTGGTGGTGGACCGCCGGCGGGTGCTCTGCGTGCAGCGCACCGGCTGGGGCAAGTCGGCGGTCTACTTCGTGGCCACCGCGCTGCTCCGCCAAGCCGGCGCCGCCGGGCCCGCCGCCGGCGTGGGAGGCGAGGCAGCCGGCCCGACCGTGATCGTCTCGCCGCTGCTGGCGCTGATGCGCAACCAGGTCGATTCGGCGGCCCGGGCCGGCATCCGGGCCCGCACCATCAACTCGGCCAACCTCGACGAGTGGGACGAGATCACCGCCGAGATCCACGCCGGGACGGTGGACGTGCTGCTGATCAGCCCCGAACGCCTCAACAACCCGGACTTCCGGGACGGGGTGCTGCCGAAGCTGGCCGCCACCACCGGGCTGCTGGTGGTGGACGAGGCGCACTGCGTCTCCGACTGGGGGCACGACTTCCGGCCGGACTACCGCCGGCTGCGGACCTTCCTCGGCAACCTGCCCGAGCGGACCCCGGTGCTCGCCACCACCGCCACCGCCAACGCCCGGGTCACCGAGGACGTCGCCGAGCAGCTCGGTACCGAGCTGACCGCTCCGGCCGCGCAGCGACCGGACGTCCTGGTGCTGCGCGGCACCCTCGACCGGGAATCGCTGCGGCTGGGTGTGGTCGACCTGCCGAGCCCGGCCCACCGGCTGGCCTGGCTCGCCGACCACCTCGACGGGCTCCCCGGTTCCGGGATCATCTACACGCTCACCGTCGCGGCGGCCGGCGAGACGGCGGAGTTCCTTCGCGCCCGGGGCTGGCAGGTGGCCGCGTACACCGGCCAGGCCGACGACGCCGACCGCCGCGCCGCCGAGCAGGACCTGCTGGACAACAAGATCAAGGCGTTGGTGGCCACCAGCGCGCTCGGCATGGGCTTCGACAAGCCGGACCTCGGCTTCGTGGTGCACCTCGGCGCGCCGCCCTCGCCCATCGCCTACTACCAGCAGGTGGGCCGCGCCGGTCGGGCCGTGGAGCATGCGGAGGTGCTGCTCCTCCCCGGCGCCGAGGACGCGGCGATCTGGCGGTACTTCGCCTCCCTCGCCTTCCCACCCGAGCAGCAGGTGCGGGCGGTGCTCGCCGCGTTGCACCCGGACCGGCCCAGCTCCACCCAGGCTCTCGAACCGATCGTCGACCTGCGCCGGACCCGGCTGGAGCTGATGCTCAAGGTGCTCGACGTGGACGGCGCGGTCCGCCGGGTGCGCGGCGGCTGGCTCGCCACCGGCGAGCCCTGGGTCTATGACGAGCCCCGGTTGCGGCGCGTCGCCCAGGCGCGCGCCGCCGAGCAGCAGGCCATGCTCCGGTACGCGAGCACGACCGGCTGCCGGATGCGCTACCTGCGGGAATGCCTGGACGACGGCGGGGCGGGCGACTGCGCCCGCTGCGACAACTGCGCGGGCCCGGTGGTCGGCGCCGAGGTCAGCGACACCGCGCTCACCGCTGCGCAGGCCTTCCTCGGCCGCCCCGGCGTGGCGATCGCGCCGAAGAAGCTCTGGCCGACCGGCCTCGACGCGGTGGGCGTACCCCTGAAGGGACGCATCCCCCCGGCGGAGCAGGCGCTGCCCGGCCGGGCCGTGGGTCGCCTCTCCGACCTGGGCTGGGGTGGGCGGCTGCGCGGCCTGGTCGGGCCGGACGCGGCGGACGGCGCGGTCCCCGACGACGTCGCGGCGGCCGTGGTCGAGGTGCTGAAGGCGTGGGCACACGGCGACGACCCGTGGCCGCGCCGGCCGGTCGGCGTGGTGGCGGTCGGCTCCCGCACCCGTCCGGCGCTGGTCGGCTCGCTCGCCGAGCGGATCGCCGCCGTGGGCCGGCTGCCGCTGCTCGGCCGGGTCGTCCGGCCCGGCCCGTCGGGGGCCGGCGGGCCGCGCGGCAACAGCGCCCAGCGGGTACGCGCCCTGCACGACGCCTTCGCGCTGCCCGACGAGCTGGCCGACGCCCTGGGCGGGCTGGACGGGCCGGTGCTGCTCGTCGACGACCTGGTGGACTCCGGCTGGACCATGACCATGGTGGCTCGGCTGCTGCGCCGGGCCGGCGCCCCGGAAGTGCTCCCGCTGGCCCTCGCGATCGCCGGCTGATCCGTCGACGGCTTCCGGTCGCGCCCTCGATCTGAGGTAGTCGTCCACCGGCCGGGGTAAGTTCCCCGGCCGGCCGGATTGCGAGCGTCGCCACCGTCAGCGACGGTGCCCCGGGCGGCACCCCGGTTGGCGGTACCGTGGGCGCATGACCGAGCAGCGACCCGTCACCCAGACGTACGCCGTCAGCGGGATGACCTGCGAGCACTGCGTGCGGGCGGTGACCGAGGAGCTGTCCGCCCTGCCCGGCGTCGAGGAGGTCCGGGTCGATCTCGCCGCGGGTACGGCCACCGTCACCAGCAGCGATGCGCTGCCGGTCGAGACGGTCCGGGCCGCCGTGGACGAGGCGGGCTACGAACTGGCCGGCGGCGTTGCCTGAGTCGCCGTCCGTCACCCGTCCCGAGGCACCGGCCGCGGCCGGTCCCGACGCGTCAACCCCGGCCGGTCCCGACGCGTCGCCGGCCGTGCTCGACCGCGACCTGCCGCCCGGGGCGGGCCCCGGCATGGTGGACCGGGCCACGTTGCGGCTCGCCCTGACGGTGGGCGGGCTGGTGCTCGCCGTGCTGCTCGGCTTCGGCCTCGGACGGCTGAACCCGCCGCCGACCACCGCGTCCGGCGCCGCCCCGGCGACCGCGACGCACAGCCACGCGCCGGGCACCGGCGCGCACTCGCACGGCGGGGCCGCAGTCACCCAGGGTGACGGCGCGGACGCGGTCGGGCTCTCGCTCAGCTCGGCCGGCTACACGCTCACCCCCCTGACGATGGAGTTCACCCCCGGCCGGGCCGGTGAGCTGCGGTTCCAGATCCGGGACGAGCGGCGGCGACCGGTCACCCGGTTCGCCGTCGTGCACGACAAGCCGATGCACCTCATCGTGGTGCGCCGCGACCTCATCGGCTATCAGCACCTGCACCCGACGATGGCGGCGGACGGCACCTGGTCGGTGCCGCTGACCCTGCCCGAGGCGGGGGTCTGGCGGGCGTACGCCGACTTCACCGCGGTCGCCGACGACGGCCGGCAGACCGCCGTGACCCTCGGCACCGACCTGGCCGCGCCCGGCGGGTACGCGCCCCGGCCGCTGCCGGCCCCGGCCACCTCGACCACGGTCGACGGGTTCACCGTCGGATACGAGGGCACCCCGGCGGCGGGGGCGGCGACCCCGCTGCGGTTCCAGGTGCTCACCCCCGGCGGTCCGGCCGCGGCGCTGGAGCCCTACCTCGGCGCGTACGGCCACCTGGTCGCGCTGCGCGAGGGCGACCTCGGCTACGTGCACGTGCACCCGGAGACCCGGCGGGACGGCGACCCGGTCACGTTCTCGCTCAGCGCGCCCGGGCCGGGCCGCTACCGGATGTTCTTCGACTTCCAGGTCGGCGGCGTGGTGCGTACCGCCGCATTCACCGTGACGGTCGGTTGAGGCGTCAGCCGGCCCGGCGGACCGGGCGGCGCGCCAGGTAGCGGAGCAGGTCCCGGATGTGGTGCTTCTCCTCGGCCGGGACGTTGGGATCGGCCAGCCGCGCCAGGATCACCCGGACGTCCGCCTCGACCGGGGCGTCCTCGGCGCGGCGGCGGGGGACCTGGCCGGCGTCGGGCAGGCCGAGAGCGCGGAAGGCGGCCGCCACCGGCAGGTCGAGTGCGGCACAGAAGCCGCGCACCTTGGCCAGCTCCGGGTAGTCCTGCCAGTCACCGGCCAGCCAGCGGAACACCGTGGACCGCCCCACACCCGTGTGCGTGGCCAGCTCGGTCACCGTCCAGCCGCGCTCCTCGCGGGCGTCGTCGATGGCGCGCCGCACGAACCGGGCGAACGCCATCTGCGGCGAAACCTCTGCGGAACCCATCCCTCCGGGTCTTCCCTCTCCGGCGCGAGCACCGGACGGTGCGGCCTCCGACAGGGTAGTACGAACGAGGGTCGAAGTAACTGACTGATCGGTCGGGTGGCGGGACGGCCGGGACGGCAGATCGGTTGTCCCGAATCAACTACCGCGACCGGCCGCAGTCAGGTCGGCGATCCGGACAGCAGGGTCTCCAGCCGGGGCGTCACGGCCCACTGGTCGACCAGCTCCCGATACTCCGCCCGCTGGTTGGCGGTCGGCGTGTGCCCGGTGTGCCGGGCCCGGATCAGCAGGTTGCGCGGGGTGTGCCGGGAGTCGACGAACTCCACCACGTCGGCCCGGTAGCCGTGCAGCCGGAGCAGGCCGGCCCGCAGCGCGTCGGTCAGCACGTCCGCGAACCGCTCGCGCAGGATGCCCTGCCGGGTGAGCAGCTCGTACGGCCCCGGGGTCGGACGGGCGCGGAGCTGGGCCGCCACGTCGTGGTGGCAGCAGGGGGCGGCGAGCACCCATCGGGCATTCCACCGGACGGCGCGGGCCAGCGCCTCGTCGGTGGCGGTGTCGCAGGCGTGCAGCGCCAGCACCAGGTCGGGTGCCGGCTCGACCACCGCCTCGGCGATGGTGCCGGCCACGAAGCTCACCCGGTCGGCCCAGCCCAGCCGCTCGGCCAGTTCGGTGTTGCGGCGGCGCTGGTCCTCGCGGACGTCCACCCCGACCAGCGTCACGTCCAGCCCGCGCCGGATCAGATAGCGGTACGCCGCGAACGTCAGGTAGGCGTTGCCGCAGCCGAGGTCGACCACGCGCAACGGCCCGGTCAGGTCGTCGGGCAGGGTGGCCGCCAGCGCGCGCAGGAACGCGTCCACCTGGCGGCGCTTGGCCGCCGAGCCGCCGATCTCGGCGAAGATCGGGTCGCCGGGGTCGAGCAGGTAGTCCTTGGCCCGGTCGTGGCCGCCCGGCTCCGGCGCCGGTCGGCTCGCCGCCGCCCGGTGCACCTGCGCCACGCCCGACTTGGTCACCCGGAGCTGGAGCGTGGTGTCGGCCGTCTCCACATGCCAGTTGCCGAAGGGCTCGGCGAGCAGTGCGTCGACCGCCGCGCCGGCCTCCGCGCCCGGCGCCACGTTGCGGGTGTACGGCCGGACGCCGTCCGAGGTGGCGATCTGCAGCCGCAGGCCGGCCTTCAGGGTGACCGGGCGCAGCTCGGCGCGGACCACCGAGGGACGCTCGCCGCGGCGCCGCCCGGCGGCGACCGCCCGGGTCAGGGTGGGGTCGAGCAGCAGCGCCCGTACCTCGGTCAGGGCGGCGTCCAGCGGTTCCGGCATGGCCTCATCTTCCTCGTCGTCGGGCGGGCCACCGCCGCGCCCCGTCTCGCGGGTGTCCCGCGTCGCCATCCCTGCCGCACTGCGCCCGTGGCTGCAGAGCGCTCTGCGGCCTTGACGCAGCGGTCTGTTGGTCCACTCCGGGTGCGGGATGTTGCGGTGTCAGGGAGCCCGGACCCCGCGACGTGCGGGACGTGGAGTCGATCTGAAGCGGGAACGGCCCTCGGACCGGTACCGGTCCGAGGGCCGTCGCCCATCGCTGTCAGTCGGCGGTCGCCTCGGCCGGCGTACCGCTGCCCGCACCACCACTGCGGCGGCGCCGGCGGCGGCGCGGCTTGGTCGGCGTCTCGCCCTCGGCGGCTGCGGCCACGGCCGGCTCGGCCCCGCCCTCGGCGGTGACCGCCGCGGTGGGCTCGCCGGCGACCGTCTCACCGGCCCGGCGGCGCCGGCGGCGGCGCGGCGTGCGGGTGCCCTCCTCGGCGGCCGACTCGGCGCCGCTGTCGTCCTCGGCGGGCGTCGCGGCGGCGTCGCCGCCCCGACCCCGTCGGCGTTCCCGGCCCCGGCCCTCGCCGCGCCGTGCACCGCGCTCGCCGCGGCGCGACCGGCCACCGCCCAGGTCCTCCTCGACCTCCGCCGACAGCCCGGCGCGGGTGCGCTCGGCGGTCGGCAGGGTGCCGGTGATCTCGCGGGAGATGTCCAGGTCGGTGTAGAGGTGCGCGGAGGTGTGGTACGTCTCCGGCGGCTCGGGCATGTCGAGCCCGAGGGTCTTGTCGATGATCCGCCAGCGCGGCATGTCGTCCCAGTCGACGAAGGTCACCGCGACGCCGGTCGCCCCGGCCCGGCCGGTACGGCCGATCCGGTGGGTGTAGGTGTCCTGGTCCTCGGGGCAGTCGTAGTTGATCACGTGGGTGACGCCGGTGACGTCGATGCCCCGGGCCGCCACGTCGGTGGCGACCAGCGTGTCGATCTTGCCGGCGCGGAACGCCCGCAGCGCCCGCTCCCGGGCGCCCTGGCCCAGGTCGCCGTGCACGGCGGCCACCGCGAAGCCGCGGAAGTCCAGGTCCTCGGCGACCCGGTCGGCGGCCCGCTTGGTGCGGGTGAAGATCATGGTCAGGCCTCGGCCCTCGGCCTGGAGGATGCGGGCGACGATCTCGACCTTGTTCATCGAGTGGGTGCGGTAGGCCAGCTGCTGGGTCTGCGGCGACGGACCGGTCTCGGCGGTGTGCCCGGCGTGGATCGTCACCGGCCGGCGCAGGAAGCGCCGGGACAGGGCGACGATCGGGTCCGGCATGGTGGCCGAGAAGAGCATGGTCTGCCGGTCCTCCGGCAGCATCGCGAGGATCTTCTCGACGTCGTCGAGAAAGCCCAGGTCGAGCATCCGGTCGGCCTCGTCGAGCACCAGCGCGTGCACCCGGTCGAGCCGCAGGTGCTTCTGCTTGGCCAGGTCCAGCAGCCGGCCCGGGGTGCCGACCAGGATCTCGACGCCCTTGCGCAGCGCCTCGATCTGGGGCTCGTAGGCCACGCCGCCGTAGATCGGCAGCACCCGGACGCCCCGGGTGCGGCCGGCGGCGTCGAGGTCCCTGGCGACCTGGATGCCCAGTTCGCGGGTGGGTACGACGACCAGCGCCTGCGGCAGGCCGTCGCTGCCCTCGGACGGGGCGAACACCCGCTCCAGCAGCGGGATGCCGAAGCCGAGGGTCTTGCCGGTGCCGGTCGGCGCCTGGCCGATCAGGTCGACGCCGCGCAGCGCGATCGGCAGCGCGTACTCCTGGATGGCGAACGCGCGGGTGATGCCGGCGGCCGCGAGGGCCTCGACGGTCTCCTGGCGGGCGCCGAGCTCGGCGAAAGTGGGAGCTTCCGGACGAACCGGAGCGGTGGGGGCCAGTTCCTGGCCTTGAATCTGCTCGCTCATATGGATTTGGGGGTGCCCTCTCGTGGTGCGCCCCTCATGTCCTCAGGGCGCGGTCGGTTTGGCGCGGGCCACACGGTCGGGGGCGGTACGCCGAGCCGGACCGGGCCGCACGCGCGCCGGGGGCCGGACAGTGATCAGCTCGGTTGATGTCCTCTGCTGATCGGTCGGTGCCCACGGCAACTGTTCCATACTACCTGAACAGCCCCTGGGCCGTCCTGATTCCGCTGCTGGGCCGCTGTTCCGGGGGTAGCAGGCGTGACCTGGGCCACAGATCGACGGGGTCAGCGGGGATGGCGGCCGGGCGGTAGCCTGCGCTCGTGCCCGCCCCCGATCCCGCCCTGGTCGACCTGCTCGGCCTCGTGGCGTACGGCGAACTGCTCGCCTTCGACCGGCTGGCCGCCGACGCCCGCCTCGCCCCCGACCTGCCCCGGCGGGCCGCGCTCAGCGAGATGGCCGCCGCCGAGATCGCGCACTACCGGTGGATCGCCGACCGGATCACGGCGCTGGGCGTACGGCCCGACGAGGCGATGGCCCCGTACGTCGAGGCGTTGCAGGCGTACCACGACTCGACCGAGCCGAAGGACTGGCTGGAGGCGGTGACCAAGGCCTACGTCGGGGACGCCGTCAGCGACGACTTCCTGCGGGAGATCGCCGACGGGCTCGACGGGCCGGACCGGCAGCTCATCCTCGACGTGCTGCACGACTCGCGGTACGCCGAGTTCGCCGCCACCGAGATCCGGGCGGCCATCGAGGCCGACCCCCGGGTGGCCAACCGGCTCTCCATGTGGGCGCGGCGGCTGGTCGGGGAGGCGTTGTCCCAGGCCGGCCGGGTCGCCGCCGCGGACCGGGGCGCGCTCACCGCGTTGATCGCGCGCCGGGAGGGGGTGGACGTGTCGGCGCTGTTCCGCCGGCTGACCGACGCGCACACCGCGCGGATGACCGCTGCGGGGTTGAACAACTGACGCCCGGAGCCGCCGTGGCGGGGTGCCCGCCGCAGCGGCTCCGGCCGGAAATCAGCGGACGGTGAACCCGACCGCGCGGGGTGCGGCCTCGGCGATCTCGACGTAGGCGACCTTGCCGACCGGCACGATGACCCGCCGGCCCTTCTCGTCGGTCAGGGAGAGCGTGCCCTCCCCCTTGGCGATCGCGTCGGTCACGATCTGCTCGACCTCGGCCGGCGACTGCCCGCTCTCCAGGACCAGCTCACGCGGCGCGTACTGCACGCCGATCTTGACCTCCACGGTGCCTCCTCAACTGGGGCGAAAAAGCCGCCGTGAGAAGGCTATCCGATCTGGCGTACCGATGTTCAGGCTGACTCGCCTTGCAGCGGGAAGCTGGCGATGCCCCGCCAGGAGAGGGCGGCGACCAGCGCCTCGGCCTCCGCCTTGGGCACCTGCCGGCCGCTGGCCAGCCAGAACTGGGCGGCCGTCTCGGCGGCGCCGACCAGGCCGGAGGCGAGCAGCTCGGCGTGCGCCCGGCTCACGCCGGTGTCCGAGATGATGGTGTCGGTTATCGCGGCGATGCAGCCCTGCTCGACCCGTTCCACCCGCTGCCGGACGGCCGGGTCGTTGCGCAGGTCCGACTCGAAGACCAGGCGGAACGCCTCGCTCTCGTGATCGACGAAGTCGAAGTAGGCGCGCACCGACGCGCTGACCCGCTCCTTGTTGTCGTTGGTGCCGCGCATCGCGTCGCGCACCTTCGCCACGATGGCGTCGCAGTGCGTGTCCAGCAGCGCGAGGTAGAGCTCCATCTTGCCCGGGAAGTGCTGGTAGAGCACGGGCTTGGAGACTCCCGCCCGCTCGGCGATGTCGTCCATCGCGGCAGCGTGGTAGCCCTGCGCGACGAACACCTCCTGGGCGGCGGCGAGCAGTTGCTTGCGGCGCGCCGAGCGGGGCAGGCGGGTGGGCCGGCCGGCGGTCTGTGCACCGTTCCCCACAGCGGTCATGGGAACCTCCGAGTTTCATCGTACGAGCCGGCACTTATCACCCGAACCGGTCGGGGCTCGTGAACCCGTCGCGGAATTGGCCCGCCGCTGTAACTTATCGCCACTGTCGCCACACGGTAGCCTCAGCGGGGGCGACCAAGGAGCGCGCGGTGAGTGATTCAGGGCAACCCGGAGCCGCCACCCCGGGAGAGCACGGCGACGGGACGGGTCAGCACGACGACCTGGCCCGCACCGGCGGCGGGTGGGCGCCCCCGGCGTCCGGCTGGGCCCGGGGCGCGGAGCCGCCGGCCGCCTGGCCCCGCGCCGATCTCACCGGTTGGGGCGCCTCGTCGCCCCGCCACGGCGACCTCCCGGCCCCGCTGCCGGGGCTGCCCGCCGAGGAACCGTCGGGCCGGGTCAACGGCCGCCACGTCAACGGCGTGGACCACGCCGGGGAGGAGTCGCCCGTGACCCGCCAGGCGCCGGTGAGTGCCCCGCCCGTCGACGAGCCACGCCGGGAGACCGACGCCGACCGCCTGGTCGTCCCGGCCCAGCGGCCCGCCCCCGCGGTGGAGCAGCCGTCCGCCGAGGCGGAGCCGCCACCGGCCCGGCATTCATCGGACGAAGCGCTGCCCGGCCGCGTGTCGCGCCGGGCGGAGGGCAGGGGACCCACCTCCGCGCCGCCGGCCCTCCAGGTGCCGCCGGTCGGCGCGGCCGCCTCCGGCTTCGAGGTCCCGCCCGGCTTCCACGCCCCGGCCGCCGAGCGGGCCGCCGCCGAGCCGCCCCCGTCACTCTCCCGGGGCTGGGCCGACCCGCGCCCGCCCGAGTCGCCGGCCGCGGCCGGGGACTGGGCCGACCAGCGCCTGCCGGAGTCACCGGCCGAGCCGCCGTCCGGGTCCCGGGGCTGGGCCGACCGAGGGCCGGGCGAGCCGCCGTCGCTGTCGCGCGGTTGGGCCCCGGCCGACTCGCCAGCCGGGCCGCCGTCGCTCTCCCGGGGTTGGGCCGAGCGCCCCTCGTCGGCGCCGCCGGCCGGGCCGGCCGTGGACCCGCCCGAGGAGCCGCGCACCCCGGCGGCCGACGACCCGCGCGCGCCGGCGGACGAACGCCGACCGTCGCCGGCCGAAGAGCCGGAGTGGTCCGAGCCCGGCTGGGGCGGCGGCTGGGCGCCGGCGTGGTCGCGCGAGGCGGAACCGGCCGGCCGCCGAGCCCGGGAGGACGAGACAACGGGCCGCCGCGCCCGCGAGGAGGAGCCGGTCGGCCGCCGCGCCCGCGACGAGCGCGCCGCCGAGTGGGCACCCGAGCCGGCCGAGCAGCCCACGCCCCACGAGCCGCCGCGCGGCGAGCCGACCCGCCCGCACGAGCCGGTCCGGGCCGAGCCGCCGTCCGGGTACGGGCCACCGCGCCCCGAGCCGGCCCGGCCGTACGAGGTGTCCCGGAGCGACGCCGAATCCCACCCGGCCTACGAGCCGGTGGCGCGGGAGAGCCGCGAACGGCCCTCCTGGGCCGGGCCGCCGGTGCCGGTGACCCCGTTCAGCGCGCCGCCGCACGCCGCTTCGACCAGCGCCCCGCCGGTGCCGCGGGAGGCCCCGGCCAGCGCCCCGCCCGCCGGGTACGGCCCGCCGGCCGGCGCCCGGGCGGAGGAGCGCGAGGGCGCGTCGTACCGGCCACGCACCGACGAGACGCCGGGCCCCGTCGCCGGCGGCGGGTCCCGCGTCGACCGCACCCCCGCGCCCGCCCCGACGAGCGCGCCCCCCTACGCGGCCCGCCGGTCCGCCCCCGAACCGGTGCCGACGGCCGAGCCGGCCGCCGAGACCCGGCCGGCGGACCCCGCCGCGGCGGTGCTGCCGCAGCGCGTCCCCGCCGAACCGGACGTGCCCGTCGTGCCGGAGCCGCCAGCCGTGGAACCGCCCGCCGAAACCCCGGAACTCGCCCGCATCGCCACCCACCTGCGCCGTGACGACGAGCCCGCGCCGCTGCGCGAGCGGCCCGAGGGCTTCGACGTCAACGCCATCCTCGACGCCGTCCGGGAGGTGGCCGGCGTCCGGGACGCGGCGCTGCGCCGTACCCCGGCCGGGGCGCACAGCCTCCGGCTCGACCTCGCCGACGGCGCCGACCCGGCGGAGGTGAGCCGGATGGTGGCCCGCCTGCTCCAGGAGCGGATGGGGCTGGCCGCGGCCCCGCAGAACCTGCCCGGTGCTCCCGTCGCCGCACCGCCCCCGGTCCGTCGCCGGTCGGCCCAGACGCGCCCGGAGCGGGCCACCGGCGAGCCGCGGGTGGCCGAGGACCGACCGGGCGCGCCCCGACCGGTCCCGAGCCGGTCGGCGGAGGGCCCGTTCGGCGCGCCTGAGGCGCGAGCCGGCCGGCCCGCGGAGCTGCCGACCGAGGGCGCCGAGCCGGCTGCCGAGCCGCCCCGCCGGCGCCGGCAGGCCGCGACCCACCGGGGCCGGGCCACGGTGGAGGAGTCGTCGCTCGCCGCCGCCCCGGCCGGCGCGGCCACCGGAAGCCCGGTCACGCTCGGTACGTCGTACTCGGGCGGGCAGATGACCACGACGGAGACCGCACCCTCCCGACCGCTGGACACCAGCGGCGCGCCGGGGCCCCGGGTGCTGATCGACCACGTCCAGATGAGCACCTTCGGCCTCGACGCCACCGTGGAGGTACGCCTGATCGCCGGGGACCGGACGGCGGAGGGGCACGCCACCGGGCCGGCCGTCGACGGTTACGTGCTGCGGCTCTGCGCGGTGGCCGCCGCGGCGGCGGTGGACGAGCTGCTCGGCCGCGCGGCCTCGACCGGGGAGCGGGGACGCTGCTTCGTCGAGCACGCCGCGGTGGTGCCGTTCGGCAACTGCGAGGTGGCGACCGTGGTGGTGCTGCTGGTCTGCGCCGGCTGGGTGGAGCAGCTGGCCGGTTCGGCGCTGGTGGCCGGCGATCCCCGGCAGGCGGCGGTCCGGGCGACCCTGGCCGCGGTGAACCGCCGGCTGGAAGCGCTGCTCGCCTGAGCCGAAGGCCGGTGTCGGGCGGCCGGGGCGCGGGAACACTGGAGCCATGAAACGCGCCGCCCTCTGGCCGGATCATCTCCTGCCCGCGCACCATGTCCCGCCGCCCTGGCCGGGCCGGGGCGTACGCCTCGACGGCGCGGTGACGTACGTCCGGGAGACCCCGGCCACCGGCCCCGGCGCCGAGCCGGCGCTCTACGTGCACGGCCTGGGCGGCTCGTCGCAGAACTGGACGGACCTGGCCGGCCTGCTCGCCGACCGGCTCGACGGGCAGGCGATCGACCTGCCCGGCTTCGGCCGCAGCGAGCCTGGCCGGCGATACACCGTGCCGGCCTTCGCGGACCGGGTGATCCGCTGGATCGAGCACAGCGGCCGGGGCCCGGTGCACCTGTTCGGCAACTCGCTCGGCGGTGCCGTCTCGGTACGGGTGGCGGCGCTGCGGCCGGACCTGGTCCGGACGCTGACCCTGGTCTCCCCGGCGCTGCCGTTCCTGGACTTCCGCCGCTCGTTGCAGGGGCGGATGCTGCCGCTGCTGGCGATCCCCGGAGGGGAACGGGTGGCCGCCTGGCGGCTGACTCAGCTCGCCCCCGAGATGCTGGCCCAGGAGGTGATGGAGGCGTGCATCGCCGACCTGACCCGGATCTGTGACCAGCGCCGGCAGGAGGCGATCGAGGAGATCCGGATCCGCTACGAGGCGGACCACTACGCCGCCGTGTACGTCCGGACGTTCCGGGGCCTGGTCGCCAGCTTCCTGCGGTCGTACCTGCCGGGCACCGGTTCGCTGTGGCGGCTGGCGGCGGCGGTGCGCGCGCCCACCCTGGTGGTCGGGGGACGGCAGGACCGGCTGGTGGACGTCCGGGTGGCGCCGCAGGCCGCCCGGGTGATCCCGGACAGCCGCCTGCTGATGCTCGACGGGGTCGGGCACGTGGCCCAGTTGGAGGTGCCCCGGACCGTGGCGCGGGCCGTCCTGGCACTGCTCGCCGAGGCCCGGGCCGACGCGGCGGCGGCCGGGTCGCGGGCCGGAGCGGTGCCCGCCGAGCCGTGGGTCGGCGGAGGGTCCGCCGAGGCCCGGGGTGGCGCGGTGCCCGCCGACCCCCGGGACGGTCTGCTCGCCGGAACGGAGGACAGCGCCCTCCGCCGGGACATGGCAGGCTGAGCGCGATGTCCTCCGCCCCCCGTCCGCGTCGCGCCGCCGCGCCGGTTGCCGCCCGTCGCCCGACAGTCCGCTGGCGATCCGCGATCGTACTGCTCGCGTTCCTGAGCGCCGCCGGGATCGCCGTGGCCGCCGCGGTGCAACGGCCGTCGGCCTGGGCCGAGGTGCTGGTCGGCGACGAGGGGCTGATCCAGCCGCCGGCACCGTCGAGCACCGGGTCGACGCCGTCCGCCCCGACGACTCCGGCGCCGACGCCGTCCGCACCGGTGAGCCCGTCGTCGACGCCGAGCCCGGTCAGCCCGGAGGCGGTGCTGAGCCTGCCCGGTCCGGTGCCCGCGCACGGGCGGGGCAGCTTCGCGTACGACGACCGGTCGGGCGAGGTGCTGGGCCGGGCAGGGGTGCTGCGGCGCTTCCGGGTGGCGGTGGAGGACGGCTCCGGCGAGGAGGTGCCGGCCTTCGGCGACGCCGTGCAGCGAGCCCTGGCCGGGCCCGGGAGCTGGGTGGACAGCGGCCGGCTCCGGCTGCAGCGGGTGGCCCCCGGCGAGCGGTACGACTTCACCGTCTACCTGGCCACCCGGGACACCGCCGGCCGGCTGTGTCTCGCCGGCGGAATCGACATCCGGGTGGGCGGGCGGCCCTACACGTCCTGCCGGGTGCCCGGCAAGGTGGTCATCAACCTGGACCGCTGGCGTACCTCGGCGCCGCATCTGGTCGCGGCGAAGGTGCCGCTGGACACGTACCGGCTCTACGTGATCAACCACGAGGTCGGCCACCAGTTGGGGCACCATCACGAGGGGTGCCCGGGGGCGGGGAAGGCGGCACCGGTGATGCAGCAGCAGACCCTCTTCCTCAACGGCTGCCGGCCGAACCCGTGGCCCTACCTGAACGGCAAGCGGTACACCGGTCCGGCGCTCTGACGTGCCCCGACGGCATGATGAGAACCATTCGCGTTATCTTGCAGCAAAGGCGGCCGCTCACCCCAATCGCGTGACACGCTGGCGATATGACCTCCCCGTCCCCTTCCGGCCCGAATGCCGAGCCCGGTCAGCCGCCGCCCGACGGTCCGGCCCGGCTCGACTTCGACCGCCCGCCGGCCCATCCGGGGACCACCGCCCCGGTCCCGCCCGGGCCGCGCCGGCTGCGGTGGCGGCGCCGTCGTACCGCCCTGCTCCTGATCGCCGTGCTGGCGGCGGGTGGCAGCGTGGCAGGTCTGCCGGTCCTGGTCCACCGGTCCGCCGACCGGCCCCCGGTGGCCACCTCGAACCAGCGGTCGGCGGACGGCGGGCGCGACGAACCCCGGGTGGCGCCGAGCGGCTACCCGACCGTCGGCCCCGGCAGCTTCGCCGCGGCCGACGGCCGCTCACCGGTCCGGGGGTACGAGGGGCCGCTGCGCCGCTACCGCGTCGAGGTGGAGCAGGACACCGGCCAGGACGCGGACGAGTTCGCCGCCACGGTGGACGCGGTGCTCGGCGACCCCCGGAGCTGGATCGCCTCCCGGGAACTGCGGGTGCAGCGGGTGGCCGAGGCGTCCGCCGCCGACTTCACCATCTACCTGGCCACCCCGGCCACCTCGGAGCGGATGTGCGCCGACGGAGGCCTGAGCACCCAGCGGTACACCTCCTGCCGGTTGCCCGGCCGGGTCGTCATCAACCTGGCGCGCTGGATGGAGGCGGTGCCGGACTACGGTGCGCCGCTCGAGGTCTACCGGACGTACGTGATCAACCATGAGGTCGGGCACGAGTTCGGCGAGCTGCACCAGGCCTGCCCGAGGCCGGGCGAGCCGGCCCCGGTGATGCAGCAGCAGACGTACGGACTGGACGGCTGCCTGCCCAACGCCTGGCCGTACGTCGACGGGGTCCGCTACGAGGGGGCGTTGACCGAAGGGGTCTGAGCTATTCCCGCTCCCGCATGTCGGGCTACGTGTCGCTCATCATGGCCGATCCCTACCGCGGCGAGTGACAATTACCGGGTCCCGCCGCCGATCCCGGGGAGTCCACCGTGTCGCTGCCCCCGCTCGTCGAACCCGCCGCCGAGCTGACCGTAGACGAGATCCGTCGCTACTCGCGCCACCTGATCATCCCGGACGTCGGGGTGGAGGGGCAGAAGCGGCTGAAGAACGCCCGGGTGCTCTGCGTCGGTGCCGGCGGTCTCGGCTCGCCGGCCCTGCTGTACCTCGCCGCCGCCGGCGTCGGCACCCTCGGCATCATCGACTTCGACACCGTCGACGAGTCGAACCTCCAGCGGCAGGTCATCCACGGCGTCTCCGACGTCGGCCGGTCGAAGGCCGAGTCCGCCGCCGCGTCGATCCGCGAGATCAACCCGCTGGTCACCGTGGAGATCCACAACACCGCGCTGGACCGGGACAACGTCAAGGAGATCTTCTCCCAGTACGACCTGATCGTCGACGGCACCGACAACTTCGCCACCCGCTACATGGTCAACGACGCGGCGGTGCTGCTCGGCAAGCCGTACGTCTGGGGTTCGATCTACCGGTTCGACGGCCAGGCGTCGGTGTTCTGGGCCGAGCACGGCCCCTGCTATCGCTGCCTCTACCCGGAGCCGCCGCCGCCCGGCATGGTCCCGTCCTGCGCCGAGGGTGGCGTGCTGGGCGTGCTCTGCGCGTCCATCGGCTCGATCCAGGTCAACGAGGCGATCAAGCTCCTCACCGGCATCGGCGAGCCGCTGGTCGGCCGGCTGATGGTCTACGACGCCCTGGAGATGAGCTACCGCAAGATCAAGGTCCGCAAGGACCCCAACTGCGTGCTCTGCGGCGAGAACCCGACGGTCACCGACCTGCTGGAGGACTACGAGGACTTCTGCGGCGCGGTCTCCGTCGAGGCGCAGGAGGCGGTGGTCGACTCGACCATCACCGCGCTGGAGCTGAAGGAGTGGCAGGACGCCGGCAAGGACGTCTTCCTGGTCGACGTCCGGGAGCCCGCCGAGTACGAGATCGTCCGGATCCCCGGCGCGACCCTCATCCCCAAGGGCGAGATCATCTCCGGTGAGGCGCTCGCCAAGCTCCCGCAGGACCGGCAGATCGTGCTGCACTGCAAGTCCGGCGTCCGCTCCGCCGAGGCGCTCGCCGCGCTGAAGGCCGCCGGCTTCAAGGACGCGGTGCACGTCCAGGGTGGCGTGCTCTCTTGGATCAAGCAGATCGACCCGTCGCTGCCCGCCTACTGAGTCGGACCGAGCGGGCCCTTCCGCGATGCCGGTAGGGCCCGCTCGTACCCGCCGGTGAGCCGGGCCCTCCTCAGCCGAGATACCGAGGCGGGAGCACGTTCCCGCAGGTAGCGTCTCCGTCGTGGTCGATCTGGACGCCGCCATCGGCTTCGTCGTGGCGCATGGGGACGCGGTGGACCGCGCCCGCCTCTCCCGGCTGCGCACCGGTGCCCCGGTGCCGGCCGAACTGCTAGACGCGGCCGAGGCCGGGCAGGCACCCGGCGGTGGTTGGCCCGCCCTGCTCGACGGCGAGGTCGCCTCGGTCGACGCGACCTGCTTCCGGCTGTCCGAGCTGGACGACCTCGGGGGGCTGAGCCGCCCCGCCGCCCGGCACGCCCTGGACTGGCTGGCCGCCCGGCAGCTGCCGGACGGCGGCTGGGACGAGGACCCGTCACTGGCCGGGTTCGCCCCCGAGTGGGCCACCCCGGGTGACCCGGAGGCGCAGCTGTACCTGACCGCCAACGCCGGGTTCTGGCTGACCGTCGCCGGGCTGGACGCCCGCGCCGCCGGCCCGCTCGACCACCGGGTCGGTGGGGCGTACGCCGGGGTGGTGCAGGCGGCGGCGCAGGCGCTCGCCGCGCAGCTCGCCCCCGACGGGAGCTGGCCGTCCTTCCTTTCCACCGGCTGGCTGGCCGCGGCCGTGCTGCACCGCCAGCAGATGTACTACGAGTCGGCGCGGATCCAGGCGGTGCTGGCCGAGCGGATCCCGCAGCTGTCCCCGGCCGACGTGGCCTGGCTGGCCGCCACGCTGCGCCGGGTCGAGGTGGGCGAGGAGCAGTGGCTGATGGTGGCGGCGCGCCAGCGGCTCGCCGAGACCCAGCGCAGTGACGGCGGCTGGGACAGCGACGATGGCCACCAGTTCGACGTGCACACCACGCTGCGCGCGATCCGGGCCTGCCGGCCGAGCGCCCCCGAGGCCCGGTTGTCCGGCAGCCGGTTCGTGCCGCCGCAGCCGGCCGCGCTGCCGAGCCCGCCCGCGGTGCCGGCACCGCGCCCGGCGCCCCCCGCGGACGCCGTGCCGCCGCCGGTCGCGCCGGCCATCGAGCTGCCCTCGGACGTCGTGGCGCCGTCCGCCCCGCTGGCCCGGCCGTTCGTGCCGCCGCCCGGCACGCCGCCGTGGTCCGCCGACCCGTCGCCGGACGCCGGCGCGCCGGTGCCGCCGCCCGTGGTGCTGCCGCCCGTCGTGCCGCTGTCCGGGCCGGAGCCGGCGGGGCCGCCCGCGCCGCCCGCGCCGCCCGCGCCGCCCGAGCCGGCCGCACCGGCTGTCTGAGCAGGGCGGCGCCCAGGCGGGTCAGCGCAGGTGGCCGTCCCCGGTGACCACGTACTTGGTGCTGGTCAGCTCGGGCAGCCCCATCGGGCCCCGGGCATGCAGCTTCTGTGTGGAGATGCCGATCTCGGCGCCGAAACCGAACTCGCCGCCGTCGGTGAACCGGGTGGACGCGTTCACCATCACCGCCGCCGCGTCCACCCGGGCCACGAACTCCCGGGCCGCAGACTGGGAGTCGGTGACGATCGCCTCGGTGTGGCCAGTGCCGTACCGCCGGATGTGCCGGACCGCCGCGTCGAGCGAGTCGACGACGGCGACCGAGATGTCGGCGGAGAGGTACTCGGTGGCGAAGTCCTCCTCGGTGGCCGGGACCACCGCGGCCGAGTGGGCGGCGACTCGGGCGTCGCCGTGCACGGTGACCCCGGCGTCGGCGAAGGCGGCCAGCATCGCCGGCAGGAAGGCGTCCGCGACGTTCGCGTGGACCAGCAGCGACTCGGCGGTGTTGCAGGTGGAGAGGCGCTGGGTCTTGGCGTTGAGGGTGACCGCCACGGCCTTGGCGACGTCGGCGGCGGCGTCCACGTAGACGTGGCAGTTGCCCACCCCGGTCTCGATCACCGGCACGGTCGACTCCTCGACCACGGTCCGGATCAGCGAGGCCCCGCCGCGCGGGATCAGCACGTCGACCAGGCCCCGCGCGCGCATCAGCTCCTTCACCGAGTCCCGCGAGGTGGCGTCGAGGAGCTGCACCGCGTCCGCCGGCAGGCCGGCCGCGGCGATCGCGTCCCGGAGCACGGCGACCAGCGCGGCGTTGGAGTGGGCCGCCGAGGAGGAGCCGCGCAGCAGCGCCGCGTTGCCGGACTTCAGGCAGATCCCGGCCGCGTCCACGGTCACGTTCGGCCGGGCCTCGTAGATGATGCCGACCACCCCGAACGGCACCCGGACCTGTCGCAGCTCCAGCCCGTTCGGCAGGGTCGAGCCGCGGACCACCTCGCCGACCGGGTCGGGCAGCGCGGCCATCTGGCGCAGCGCGTCGGCGATGCCGGCCACCCGGTCCGCGTCGAGCGCCAGCCGGTCCAGCACCGCCGCGGTCAGCCCGGCCTCGCGCCCGGCCGCCAGGTCCGTCGCGTTCGCGGCCAGGAGCTCCGGGGTACGCGCCACCAGCGCGTCGGCCATCGCGTGAAGCGCGGCGTCCTTGACCGTACGCGGGGCGACCGCGAGGGCCTCCGCCGCGTCCCGGGCCCGCCGGGCCTGCTCGACGACGCTCATCCTGCACTCCTCAGGCGTCAGTGGGACGGCCACCCGTCCCGGATTCACAGCAGCACCAGGTCGTCACGGTGGACGACCTCCCGTTCGTACGCCGGGCCCAGGGCCGCGGCGAGTTCCGAGGTCGAGCGGCCCAGCAGCCCGGGCAGCTCCACCGCGTCGTAGTTGACCAGCCCCCGGGCCACCGGCGCGCCCGCGGCGTCCACCAGGTCGACCGGGTCGCCGGCGGTGAACGCACCGTCCACGGCGGTGATCCCGGCCGGCAGGAGGGACTTGCGCCGGCCGACCACCGCCTGCACCGCGCCCGGGTCGAGGTGCAGCCGGCCCCGGGGCGCGGTGGCGTGCGCGAGCCAGAACAGCCGGGCGGCCGGGCGGCGGCTGCTCGGGTGGAAGAACGTGCCGACCGGCTCGCCGGCGAGCGCCGCGGTGGCCAGCGGCGCGGCGGTGAGCACCACCGGGATGCCGAAGCCGGTGGCGATCCGGGCCGCCTCGACCTTGGTCACCATGCCCCCCGTGCCCACGCCGGCCCGGCCGGCGCCGCGGATGTCGACACCGGCCAGGTCGCCCTCGCCGTGCACCTCGGTGATCCGGGTGCTGCCGGGTCGGGTCGGGTCGCCGGTCCACAGCGCGTCCACGTCCGAGAGCAGCACCAGCAGGTCGGCGTCGACCAGGGCGGCGACCAGGGCGGCCAGCCGGTCGTTGTCGCCGAACCGGATCTCCTCGGTGGCCACCGTGTCGTTCTCATTGACAATCGGCACCGCCCGCAGGTCGAGCAGCTTGCGCAGGGTCCGGTACGCGTTGCGGTAGTGCGCCCGCCGGGTCACGTCGTCCACGGTGAGCAGCACCTGGCCGACGGTGCGCCCGTGCCGCGCGAAGCTGGCCGCGTACCGGCCGATGAGCAGGCCCTGCCCGACGCTGGCGGCGGCCTGCTGGGTGGCCAGGTCGCGCGGGCGTCGGGGCAGGCCGAGCGGGGCGAGACCGGCGGCGATCGCGCCGGAGGAGACCAGCACCACCTCGCGGCCGGCGCCGGCCAGTGCGCCGAGGGTGTCGACCAGGGCGTCGACCCGGGTGTCGTCCAGGCCGCCCGCCGCCGTGGTCAGCGAGGACGATCCGATCTTGACGACGATCCGGCGGGCCGAGGTGACTGCTTCGCGCACCCGACCATTCTGCGCGTCCGGGTCCCCCGGGCCCGGACGCGTTCCCATATCGTGGCCGGTCATGACGCCTGAGGAGTACGTCGAGGCGGTGCTCGACCTGGTCGAGCGGATCCCGCCGGGCCGGGTGATGTCGTACGGGGCGGTGGCCGACGCGCTCGCCGAGCGCTCGGGGCGGGCCTCGGCCCGGCTGGTCGGCTCGATCATGGCCCGGCACGGGGGCGGAGTGCCCTGGCACCGGGTGGTGAACTCGGCCGGACGGCTGCCACCCGGGCACGAGGTGGAGGCGCGGGCCCGGCTGCGGGCCGAGGGCTGTCCGCTGCGCCCGTCGGGGGTGGACATGGCGGCTGCCTGGTCGCCGGAGGAGGGGATGTGATCCACGCCATAACGTGAGTAGCATTCGGGCTCATGGACGGGACGGGGTCGCAGCCGGGCGGCCGGCTGCCCCGCCGGGTGCACCTCGGGTACGCGCTGGGCTCGCTGGTCACCGGGGCGTTCGGGACCGTGCCCGGGCTGCTCCTGCTGCCCTACCTCACCGACACGCTGGGCGTCGCGGCCGGGGCGGCCGCCCTGCTGGTGCTCCTGCCCAAGGCGTGGGACGTGCTGGTCAATCCGGTGGCCGGGCGGATCTCCGACCGCACCCGGTCCCGCTGGGGTGCCCGCCGGCCGTACCTGCTCGGCGGCGGGCTGGCGCTGGCCGTGCTCTTCGCCGCGATCTTCGCCGCGCCGTTCGGGGCCGGCCCGGCCGCCGGGGCGTACGTGGCGGTGGCGTTCCTGGCCACCGCGACCGCGTTCGCCTTCTTCCAGGTGCCGTACGTGGCGATGCCGGCCGAGCTGACCGGCGACCCGGCGGGGCGTACCCGGCTGATGAGCTGGCGGATCGCCGTGCTGGCGCTGGCCATCCTGGTCTCCGGCGCGGTGGCCCCGGCCGTGGTGACCGCCGGCGGCGACGGGGTGCCGGGACACCGCTGGATGGGCCTGTTCGTCGCCGCGCTGATCGTGGCCGGCGCGGTCGGCGCGTTCCTCGGCACCCGGTCCGCGCCTGCCGGCACGATGGGGGAGAGCGAACCGAGCCTGCGCGCCCAGCTCGCGGTCGCCGGCCGGAACCGGCCGTTCCGGGCCCTGCTGGTCTGCTTCGTGGTGCAGTCCGCCGGGGTGGCGACCGTGCTGGCCGGGGTGAGCTACTTCGCCGGCCAGGTGCTCCGCGCCCCGGAGACCGGGCCGACCCTGCTCTTCGCCTGCTTCGTCGGGCCGGCGCTGCTGGTCATGCCGCTCTGGAGCCGGGTGGGCGCGCGGGTCGGCAAGCGGGCCGCGCTGGTTGTCGCGTCGCTGCTCTTCGCGGCCGGCGCGCTGGCCCTCGTCGCCGCGCCCGCGCTGCCGGCCACCGGGGTCTACGCCGTGGTCGCGCTGATTGGCGTCGGGTACGCGGGCCAGCAGGTCTTCGCCCTCGCCATGCTGCCGGACTGCATCGCGTACGACACCGCGCGCACCGGGCGGCGGCAGGCCGGCGTGTTCACCGGGCTGTGGACGGCCGGGGAGACGTTCGGTCTGGCCCTCGGCCCCGGTATCTACGGCCTGGTCCTCCAGCTCTCCGGGTACGTGTCGTCGTCGACCGGGGTCGCCGCCGACCAGCCCGCCGGCGCCCGCCTCGGCGTGCTGCTCGGTTTCACCATCCTGCCGGCCCTGCTGGTCGCCGCCCCGGTGCTGCTGCTGCGCGCCTACACGCTGACCCCCGCCCAACTCGCCGCCGGCCCGCCGCAGTCGGCTGCCGCGACCGCGGGCGCATGAGCCGCCAAACCGCTTCCGAGGAAGGGCGCCATCGATGACCGAGGAAGGGACGGGCGCGCTGCCCGTCGAGGGGGTGCCCGCGGAGCGGGTGCTGGCGGAGATCCGGGCCCTGCGCGCGGCCGACCGGCCGACCCACGGCGGGCGGCTGTTCGCGTACGTCTACGACCCCGGGGTGGCCGGGCTGGACGAGCTGGCCCGGGCCGCGTACGCGGAGAGCGTCCACGTCAACGGACTCGACCCGACCGCCTTCCCGTCCCTGCTGGCGATGGAGAACGCCCTGGTCGGGGCGGCCGCCCGGCTGCTCGGCGGCGGGCCGGGCACGAGCGCCCCGGACGTGGTCGGCAGCGTCACCGGCGGCGGTACCGAGTCACTGATCCTGGCCGTCAAGGCGGCCCGGGACGCCCGGCCGGATCTCGCCGAGCCGCGGCTCGTGGTGCCGGCCAGCGGGCACGCCGCGTTCGCCAAGGCGGCCCACTACCTGCGGGTGGCCCTCGACACCGTGCCCGTGAACCCGGTCACGCTGCGTCCGGCGGTGGCCGACGTGGCCGCCGCGATCCGGCCGGAGACCGTGCTGGTCGCCTGCTCCGCCCCCGCGTACGCGCACGGCGTGGTCGACCCGGTCGCGGAGATCGCGGCGGTGGCGGCGGCCGCCGGGGTGCGCTGCCACGTGGACGCCTGCTTCGGCGGCTGGACGCTGCCCTGGCTGCGCCGGCTCGGCGAGCCGGTGCCGGCGTTCGACTTCGCCGTCGACGGGGTCACCTCGATCTCCGTCGACCTGCACAAGTACGCGTACGCCCCGAAGGGGGTGTCGGTGCTGCTGCACCGGGATCCGGGGCTGCGAGCGCCGCAGTACTTCGGGTACGCGGACTGGCCCGGGTACACGATGGTCAACCCGGTGATCGCCTCGACCCGGTCGGGCGGCCCGATCGCCGCCGCCTACGCCACCCTGCGCCATCTGGGCGAGACCGGCTACCTGCGGCTGGCGGCGCTGACCCGAGCGGCGGTGTCCGGGCTGGCCGACGCGGTACGCGCGGTCGACGGGCTCCGGCTGCTGGCCGAGCCGGAGTCCACCGTGGTCTGCTTCACCAGCGACGACCCGGGACTCGACCTGTTCGTGCTGGTCGACGAGTTGACCGCCCGCGGCTGGCACACCCAGCCCCAGCTCGGGTACGCCGGCCTGCCGGCCAGCGTGCACCTCACGGTGACCGCGGTGGTGGCCCCGCGGGTGGCCGAGTTCGGCCCGGCGCTGGCCGACGCGGCGGTGGCCGCGCGGGCGGCCGGTCCGGTCGCGCTGCCGCCGGAGCTGCGCGCGCTCGCGGCGTCGCTGACCCCGGCGGCGCTCACCCCGGAGCTGATCGCCGGACTGGCGGCCGGCCTGGGGCTCGGAGCCGGGCCGGCGCCGGACCGGATGGCGGCGGTGCACACCCTGCTTGACGCCGCCCCGGTGCGGCTGCGCGAGCGGCTGCTCGTGGAGTTCGTCGGGCTGCTGCAACGCCCGACCTGGTGAGCCCGTCCGGGGCCGGGAACCGACGTGGTGCCGGCCCCGGCCCTGGAGCGCGATCAGGTCTGGTCGATGGCCGTCAGCGCGAACGACGGCGTGTTGTCGGCCGGGGAGACGTCGGCGAGTTCGTCGATGAACAACTGGGCCCGGAGGTTGAACGAGCCGGTGCCGAGGGCACCGGGCAGGGTGTCCGCCGGAGCGCTGAAGTACACGGTCAGGGTCCGCGACTCGCCCGCCATGAACCTGTGGCCGGGGACCTCGAACCAGGTGCCGGGGAAGCCGTTCGGCTCGAGCCACGGGTCCGTTCCGGTGACCAGGGCCCCGGCGGGAAGGTTCGCCTCGACCTGCAGGAAATCGTGGCCCGCGTCGCCGTTCCAGGTGACGGTGACCCGCATCTCGCCGTGGTATTCCGCACCGGGGAAGGTTCGATACAGCGTCACGTCATGGGCGGTGATGCTGGCGTTGCTGAGCGTGTCCTGGACGTAGGGCACCGGGTTGCGAAGCTTGCCCTTGGTGGACCGGAAGAGCGTGGCGTAGGTGGTGGTGTCGGCGGCGATGCCGCCCGTCTCCGGCAGCACCATGATCTGGCCGCCGTCGACGATCATCGGGTAGTCCCGCGTCCGGGTGAGCACGTGGAATCCGATGCGGACCAGCTGGCTCGCGCCGGGCTCGATGACCGCGCCGCCCCCGCAGTGGATCTGGCGCAGGCCGTTCACCTTCTCGAGGTAGACACAGCCGGCGAGCGGGTCGGTGGTCGTCAGCGAGCCGACCGCCGGCTCGGTGAAGGTGAGGCCGAAGGACTGCGCGGTGGGGCTGCCGTTGGTCACGGTCACCTGCAGCGTGCCGACGTAGCCCCGGTCGGTCGGCTCCAGCACCAGCTGCTGCGCGGTGACGGACAGCGTGTCACTGGACTGGTTCGGCGCTGCGGCGGCCGGCGCCCCGGCCGCGAGCAGCGCAAGCGCGGAGCCGAGCAGGCCGGCCGCGATCCGGCGGCCGATGGGCATGGTGACTGCCATGAAGTTCCTCCCCGTGGTCGGTGTCACGCCGCTGTGGGCGGACATCGACCAGCACGATAACGAGCGAGATCGACTGCGGGTGTCCCCGGTGGACGAAACGGGCCCGGCGACCCGCATCCATGACGAGGGCCCGGAACCCGTGCGGTGCGGTCCCGGGCCCTCGTGGATGGTCAACTCGCGTCGGCCGCCGTCAGAGTGAACGAGGCGAGGTTGTCCGCCGGGTCGGCGTCCGGCACCAGATCCATGCCCCACCGCGTGTCGAGCTGGAAGGTGACCTCGCCGAGGTCACCCGGGACGGTGCCCGGGTCGGCGCGGAGCAGCACGTCGAAGCTGCGCTCCTCGCCGGCCATGAAGCGCCCGCCCGGCACGATGAAGCTGGTGAGGGAGCCCGGCAGGTCCTGCGGGTCGGTGCCCCAGATCTGCACGTCCGCCGGCAGGGTGGGCGCATCGACAAAGAGGAACTCATGCGCGGCGTCACCGGCCCACCGGACGGTCACCGGCAGTCGGCCGTGGTAGCTGCCGTCCGGCTGCCGCACCAGCGTCGCGGCACCCGCCGCGCTGATCGACGCCCGCGCCTGGCTGTCCTGGACGTAGGGCACCGGGTTGCGCAGGGAACCCGAGGTGGAGCGGAAGAGTGCCCCGAAGCTCTCCCGGTCGGCGATCGCCGGGTTGCCGTCGCCGACGTTGACCGAGATCCGGCCCCCGTCCGCGCTCATCGCCACGTTCCGCGGCGTGGTGAGGGCCGCGAAGGCGACCGAGAACGACCGCCGCTCGCCCGGCTTCAGGTTGGGACCGGGCACCGAGCAGCTGATCACCCGCCGGTTGTCCTGCGGACTCCCGTAGCCGCACGGGCTGTCCGGGGACAGGTTGCCGATGGAACCGGCGACCGGCTCGACGATCGTGACGTTGAAGTACGTCTCGGCTGACCCGCGGTTGGTCACCGTGACCGGCAGACTGCCCCGGTAGCCGCGCTCGGTCGGGTCGAGCACCAGCCGGCCCACCGAGACGTCGGCGTCGAGCCGGCCGCCGGCCGGTGCGGCTGTGGCCGGTGCGGCGAACGCCAGCAGCGCCGCGGTCGGGCCGATCAGGACGGCGGCGAGCCGGCGCCTGGTACGTGTGGTCATGTCAAAGTCCTCCCGTGATCCCCGTTGCCGCGACGGGTCGTCCGCCGCGGTGTCGCTGGTAGCACGTTCCGGACCCGGCCTGGGTTGCGATCACATTTGTCAGCAACGCGACGGTCGAGGAGCACCGGTGCCCCGCCGTCGACAAACCCGGAGAACCGCGTACGGCCCGCCGGGTGGTCACCGAGCGGGCCGTACGAGCAGGTCGGGTCAGCGGTAGCGGTAGCGGTCCTCGTTGTTCTCCCAGGACGAGTCCATCAGCGGGTCAGCGTCGGTGCCGATCGGGGCCACCTCGGCGACGCCGGTGCCGGACATGACGCTCGAATCCCGGAGACCGAACCGGAAGGTGCGCAACGCGCCCGGGCCGAGGGGCCCGAATCGGCAGCTGAGGGCATCGTCGGGTGGTGGCGGGCGGTCCTGGCAGGTGGACCAGTCGCCGCCGTCGGCCGTCGCGCCCGGCTGCATCCGCAGATGCACCTCGACCAGGCCGGCCGGGACCCGGCTGAGGTTCCGGACGGTGACCTTGATCGTGCCGGTGCGGGTGCCGTCGGCTTCCTTCGGCCCCCAGGCCAGGTCGCTCGCGGTTACCGACAGGTCCGCCAGATGCGGGTTCGGGCCGAACGAGGTGGGCCCCTCGACCTGGGTGAACCGTTTGCCCGTCCACCGGTATCCGCGCCACTGGCGCTGTGACCAGTCCAGCGACCAGCCGCCTCCGGGGCTGATGTCCGCCATCTCCACCCGGACCGTCCCGCGGCTGGTGACCTGCGTCGTCAGCAGCCACTCCGGCGTCGGTCGGTCGGAACGGGTGACCTGGCCGAGGGTCACGATCCCCCCGGCGGTGTCCCGGTCGAACGCCACCACCTGCGACGGGCCCCGCTGGAAGACGGAGCACCGGAGCAGCGCGACGGTCTCGACCGCACCGTCGCCGTCCACGTCGCCGTAGGCGAGGTCCTCCAGCAGGACGTCGCCCTCGGTCCGGTACCTGGCCGCGATCCGGGTCGGCCCCGCCTTGCACACCGGACCGGGCAGCCAGGCGGGCAGGTCGACCCGGGCGGCGAGGAGCTGTGCTCTGCTGATCCGGCCGTCCGGTGCCGCCGCGGTGGGGCCGGCCGTGCTCGGCGTCGCCGCCGCGCTCGGCGACGGGGCCGGTGACGGGGTGGTCGCCGACGGGGTCGATGACCGGGTCTCGGCCGGTACGGGCGGCGGACCGGAGCGCCGGTCCAGGCCCGCGTTCGCCGCGACCGGGATCGCCACGGCGAGCACCACGGCCGCCGCGGTGGCCACGGCGGTCCGGCGCCGCCGGCGGCGTACGGTCCGGCGCACGATGTCCGGGCCGGCCGGCTGCACCGCTTGGGCGTACGCCGCGCGGAACGCGGCGAACTCGCTGCTGACCAGGATGTCCTCGAACTCACTCATCGTCGTCCACCTCGTTCGTGCCGGCCAGTTGCGCGGCCAGCGCCGCCCGGCCCCGGTGCAGCCAGGACTTGACCGTGCCCTCCGGCACCCCCTCCTGCTGGGCGATCTGGGTGACGGAGAGGTCGGCCAGGTAGTGCAGCACCACCGCGCGCCGCTGGGCGGGCGGCAGCTGGGCCAGGGCGGCGGTCAGGGCCACCCGGTCCGGGTCCGGCCCGGGCACGTGCTCCTCCCGCTGCCGGCGCAGCCAGGCCTGGGCAGTCCGCAGCCGTCGCCAGCGGCTGGTGGCGAGGTTCCAGGCGACCCGGCGTACCCAGGCCACCGGGTCGTCGTAGCGGGACACCCGGGACCAGCGGGCGAACGCCCGGCAGAACGCCTCCTGGACCAGGTCCTGGGCCTGCGACAGGTCCCCGCAGTACGCGGCGAGCTGGAGCGTCAGGGACCGGAAGTGCGCATGGTAGAGCCCGTCGAAGTCGATCGCCTCGGCCCGCTCCGGGCGCTCCGCGGTCCGCTCAGGTGGCGGCTCACCGAGCCGCGGTTCCCTGGTCACCGTCATCTGGTCCTCCCCGTGCGCGTCGCCGCCGACGCGATCGACATCCGTCACACGCATCGACGCCGGCGACGGTTGCGCGGGTTGCCACCTCCGGCGCTGTGGTTGACTGTCACATCGGGGACAGGTGAGGGAGGCCCGAGGTGCAGGTTCCGGCGGTGCTCGGCGAGCCGATCCGGTTCGTGCTGAACTGGGGCCGGCGCTACTCGCTCTGGGTGTTCAACTTCGGGCTGGCCTGCTGTGCCATCGAGTTCATCGCCACCAGCATGGGCCGCCACGACTTCATCCGGCTCGGGGTGATCCCGTTCGCCCACGGCCCCCGGCAGGCCGACCTCATGGTGGTCTCCGGCACGGTCACCGACAAGATGGCCCCGGCGATCAAGCGGCTCTACGACCAGATGCCCGAGCCGAAGTACGTGATCTCGTTCGGCGCCTGCTCCAACTGCGGCGGCCCGTACTGGGACTCCTACTCGGTGACCAAGGGAGTCGACCAGCTCATTCCGGTCGACGTCTACGTGCCCGGCTGCCCGCCGCGCCCGGAGGCGCTGCTGCACGGCATCCTCCGGCTGCAGGAGAAGATCGCCGCCGAGGAGTCCGGCGTCGGCGGGGTGGCCCGCCCCGACCGGCTCGCCCCACCGGTCGACCCGCGGCCCGCGGAGAGCACGCCGCGCCCGGTGGAATCCCTCACCGCGCCGCCGGTCCGCCCGCCAACCGGCTGAGGTGGCGGGGCCGGTCTAGCCTGCGGGCCATGACCCAGTCCGCGGACCAGCGCTCCGCCGTTATCGTCGACGTGCTGACCGAGGAGTTCGGCGCGTCGATAGCGCTCGACCCGGCGGCGTTCCGCCGCAAGTTCCGCAAGATGGCCGCCTCCCCGTTCGCCTTCTACCGGGGCAGTGCGTCACTCTTCTACGCCGACCAGCGCGGCGACTTCGCCAGCGACCGATACCTCGACGACCGGACCAGCCGGGTGTGGATCCACGGCGACCTGCACGCCGAGAACTTCGGCACCTACATGAACGCCTCCGGGCAGCTGGTGTTCAACGTCAACGACTTCGACGAGGCGTACGTCGGGCCGTTCTCCTGGGACCTGAAGCGCTTCGCGGCCAGTGTGGCCCTGCTCGGCTATGCGAAGGCGCTCTCCGATCGGGTGATCGGCGACCTGGTCACCGGCTTTGCCCGGTCGTACCTGACCGAGCTGCGGGCCATCGCGGCCGGCGGGGACGACGCGATCGGCTCGATCACCCTGGAGAACGCCGACGGCGTGCTGCGCCGGGTGCTCCAGCAGGCCCGCCTGAACACCCGGGTGGACCTGCTCGCCGAGCAGACCACCATCGACAACTACGACCGCCGGTTCTCCCTCGGCGACGGCGTCTTCCAGGTCGACGCCGCGACCCGGGAGAAGGTCTGCGCCGCGTTCCACGACTACCTGGCCACCCTGCCGGCGGCGACCGCCCGGCCCCGCCCGGTCGCCGCCAACATCAAGGACGTGGTGCTGCGCAAGGGCGTCGGCATCGGCTCGGCCGGGCTGCCCTCCTACAACCTGCTGCTCGAGGGGCACACCCAGGCGCTGGAGAACGACGTCGTCATCTATCTGAAGCAGGCCCAGGTGCCGGCGGTGGCGCGGCACATCGACGACGAGCGGGTCCGGTCCTACTTCCGGCACCAGGGGCACCGGACCGCCGAGTCGCAGCGGGCGCTCCAGGCGTACGCCGACCCCTGGGTGGGGTTCACCGAGCTGGACGGGGTCGGCCAGCTCGTCGCCGAGGTCTCCCCGTACGCGGCCGACCTGGACTGGGCCGACGTCAACGAGCCTGAGGAACTCGCCGGGGTGCTCACCGACCTCGGCCGGGCGGTGGCCCGGATGCACTCGGTCGCCGACGACGAGTCCAGCCACGATCTGGTCGACTACTCCACCGAGGAGGCGATCGTCGCCGCGGTCGACGCCGACGCGCCGGGCTTCGTCCAATACCTGGTCGACTTCGCGCACGCGTACGGGGTCCGAGCCCGCGAGGACCACCAGCTCTTCGTGGACCTGTTCCGCAACGGCCGGCTGCCCGGCAGCTGACCCTGCGGGCCGGTCGCCGGCTCAGGCCGTGAAGTCCAGCACCACCTTGATGTCGTCCGGTCCGGAGGTGTACGCGTCGGCGTACGCCTCCACCGGCACCCGGCGACTGATCAGCGAGTTCAGCCAGCCCTGGTCGGCCCGGGAGAGGGCCTCGGCGGCCAGTTCCCAGTGCCGCCGGTTGGCGTTCACCGAGCCGAAGACCACGTTGTTCTCCAGCACCAGGTCGCGGTTGAGGGCTCCCGCGTCGAGGTCGATGGTCCGGCCGCCGCTGGACACCCCGGTCAGGCAGACGATGCCGGTCGGCCCGGCCTGGAACATCGCGTCCAGCACCACCACCGGCGCGCCGGTGCACTCCACCACCACGTCCGGCTCGAAGTCCAGCTCGGTCACCTTGGAGGTGTGGTAGGTCGCGCCGAGCGAGCGGACCAGGTCCGGCTTCGGCCCGGTGGTGGCCCGGTCCAGCACGTGCACCGACAGCTCGCGCTGGGTGGCGAGCAGCGCGGCCAGCAGACCGATCGGCCCGGCCCCGGTCACCAGCACGGTCTGCGGCTTCCACTCGGCGCGGCGGCCGATCCGTTCGATGTGGTCCCAGGCCTTCGCCACCACGCTGGTCGGTTCCAGCAGCATCCCCACTGAGGCGAGGCAGGGGTCCAGGCCGACGGCGAACTTCGGCTGCACCCGCCACCGGTCCCGGGCGTACCCGGAGAGTCCCTTGATGCCGTGCTCGGTGTACTGCCCGTTGCGGCACATGTCCCACTCGTCCACCGCACAGTTCGGGCAGGGCACCGGGTCGGGGCGCCGGACGATGCCGGCCACCAGGTCGCCGGGCTGGAGGGTGCCGGTCGGGTCCTCCACCACCCGGCCCAGCGCCTCGTGACCGAGCACCAGCCGCTCCTGTCCGGGCGGCGCCTCCCCGTACGCGCCGGAGATGATCTCGTGGTCGGTGCCGCAGATGCCCACGGCCAGCGCCTCGACCAGGATCGCGCCCTCCTCGGGGGCGGGCTCGGGCCAGTCCTCGGTCAGCTGCAGCGAGTTCGGGACGCCGGGAGTCACAGTCACAGCACGCACCGCTCAATTCTTTCCTGCGGGCGTGGTCTCGGTGTCGAAACCGCCAAGCCGGCCCGGTGCGGCCGGACGAGCCGCCGGGTGCTCGGGCGCGTGGTTGGTGGCGGGCGGGGACCCGGCCACGCCGGGATCGGGCGGCGGGGAGCGGCAGTGCAGCGGGTCAGCTGCCCAGCCTGAGGCGGTCCGTCCACGCCGGTGGCCCGTAGGATCGCGGGCATGACGCCGGAAGAGGTCGGTGACCGGGCGCGCAGCGTGCTCCTGCGGGCGGCCGGATTGGCCGAGGACGCGGTGACCGTCGGGCGCTCGGGTGGCGAGGCGCACGCCCGTGCGACGGTCGACGTACCGCCGGACGCCTGGCAGGACGCGGTGCGGGCCGTCCGCGACGACGCCGAGTTGGCCTGTGACTACTTCGACTGGCTCTCGGCTGTGGACGAGCTGGCCGACGGCTTCGACGTGGTCGCCCACCTGTGGTCGACGAGCCGCCGGCACGGCGTGCTGCTGCGGACGCGGGTGCCGCGACAGGAGCCGCGGCTCGCCTCGGTCGTGGGCATCTTCCCCGGCGCCTCCTGGCACGAGCGGGAGACGCACGAGATGTTCGGCATCCGGTTCGACGGGCATCCGGACCTCAAGCCGCTGCTGCTGCCGCCGGAGTTCGAGGGGCATCCGCTGCGCAAGGAGTTCGTGCTCGCCTCCCGGGTCGCCAAGCCCTGGCCGGGCGCCAAGGAACCGGGGGAGTCGGAGGCGGGCGGCGGTCGCCGGCCGATTCGCCCGCCGGGCGTACCGGCGCCGGGCGAGTGGGGGACGACGCCCACGCCCGCCGGCGCGGCCGGGATGGGCGAGGGCCCGCGCGGGGGTACGCCCGCCCGCCCGGCCCGGGAACGCCCGCCGCGCCCCGCCCCGGGCGAGCGCCCGGCCCGGCCCACCACCGCGGAGCGACCGGCGGGTCCGGCCCGGCCGACACCAGGCGAGCGGCCGACCGGCCCGGCCCGGCAGGAGCCGGCAGACCTGCCAGCGGCCGAGTCCGGGCCGCCCGGCCGGCCGACGCCCGGGGAGCGGCCGACGGGCCCGCCCCGGCAGGAGCCGGCCGCCGAGCCCACGCCCGAGGAGGGGGACGCCTGATGCCCGCCTGGCTGGAGCTGGTCATCCGGGTGGCCGGCGTGCTGGTCGCGTTCCTCACCCTGCCGCTGATCGTCGGGCAGGCCGAGCACAAGGTCATGGCGCACATGCAGGGCCGGCTCGGCCCGATGTACGCGGGCGGCTTCCACGGCTGGGCGCAGCTCGTCGCCGACGGCATCAAGTTCGTGCAGAAGGAGGACGTCACCCCGCGCGACGCGGACCGGCCGGTGTTCCGGCTGGCCCCGGCGGTGGCCCTGGTGCCGTACCTGCTCGCCCTGCTGGTGATCCCGCTCGGCCCGGGTGACCTGGTCGGGCAGCCGCTGGACATCGGCCTGTTCTTCGTGCTGGCCGTGGTCGGCATCGGCGTGCTCGCGGTGCTGATGTCGGCCTGGGCCTCGGCCAACAAGTACAGCCTGCTCGGCGGGCTGCGCGGCGCCGCCCAACTGCTCGGCTACGAGCTGCCGCTGGTGCTGGCCGCCGCGTCGGTGGCGATGGCGGCGGGGACGCTCAGCCTGCCCGGGATCGTCGAGGCGTGGCGGCCGTGGTGGCTGCTCTGGCAGGCGCCGGCGATGGTGATCTTCTTCGTCGCCGGGCTGGCGGAGATCCGACGGCCGCCGTTCGACATGCCGGTGGCCGACTCCGAGCTGGTCTTCGGCTACATGACCGAATACACCGGCCTGCGCTTCGCGTTCTTCCTGCTCGCCGAGTACGTCGGCATCGTGGTGATCGCCGCGCTGACCACCGTGCTCTTCCTCGGCGGCTGGCAGGGCCCGTTCGCGGACGCCCAGTTGGGCTGGCTGTGGACCCTGCTCAAGGTCTTCGCCGTGGCGTTCGTGATCATCTGGCTCCGGGTGTCGTACCCGCGGCTGCGCGAGGACCAGCTCCAGCGGCTCTGCTGGCTGGTGCTCGTCCCGCTGGCCCTCGCCCAGCTCGTCCTGACCGCGGCCGTCCGGCTGGTCATGTGAGGAAGGGCCCCCGCGTGACGGAGGGCCTTTCGACGTCAGTCGATCCGCAGCGGGGTGTGGGCGGGGTCGACCGGCTCGGCCGGCGGCGGGGGCGGGGTGCCGTCGCCGAAGGGGCGACCGCCCAGGGCCTCCCGCCCGTGCGGGGTGAGCCAGCCCGACAGGTCCGGGCCGAGCGGCACGATACCGGTCGGGTTGATGTCCCGGTGCACCTCGTAGTAGTGCCGCTTGATGTGGTCGAAGTCGACGGTGTCGCCGAAGCCGGGGGTCTGGAACAGGTCCCGGGTGTACGCCCAGAGCACCGGCATCTCGGTCAGCTTCTGCCGGTTGCACTTGAAGTGGCCGTGGTAGACCGGGTCGAAGCGGACCAGGGTGGTGAACAGCCGCACGTCCGCCTCGGTGATGGTGTCGCCGACGAGGTAGCGCTGCCCGCTCAGCCGCTCGCTCAGCCAGTCGAGCCGGTCGAAGAGCCGGCGGTACGCGCTCTCGTACGCCTCCTGGCTGCCGGCGAAGCCGCACCGGTAGACGCCGTTGTTCACGTCCTTGAACACCACCGCGTTGACCTCGTCGATCTCGTCCCGTAGCCGCTCCGGGTACAGCTCCGGCGCGCCCTCGCGGTGGTAGGCGGTCCACTCGGTGGACAGGTCCAGGCTCATCTGTGCGTAGTCGTTGGTGACCACCTGCCCGGTCGGCACGTCCACGATCGCCGGCACGGTGATGCCCCGCTCGTACCCGGGGAAGCGCTTGAAGTACGCCTCGGCCAGCCGCGGAATGCCGAGCACCGGGTCCACCCCGCCCGGGTCCAGGTCGAAGGTCCAGCTCCGGGCGTCGTGGGTCGGCCCGGCCACCGCCATCGAGATCGCGTCCTCCAGCCCGAGCAGCCGGCGGACGATGATCAGGCGGTTCGCCCACGGGCAGGCGCGGCTCACCGCGAGCCGGTAACGGCCGGACTCCACCGGCCAGCCGTCCCGCCCGTCCGCCGTGATCCGGGTGGCGATGTAACGCTGGTCCCGGGTGAACTCGCCGCCCGGCTCGACGTACTTCCCGCCGGTCCGGTTCAGGATCTCCTCGTTGCTCTCCGTCACCGTGCCACCTCGGCTCGCGACTGCGGGGCTCGCAACCCCGGCTCACTCCTCGCGCTCACGCCGCTACCTCCGTTTTCTGTCGCTGTCGGCCCTGTCCCATCATGGTCGTTCCGGGCCGGTCCGGCAGGCTCGGCGCGGGGAGTGGGGGCTACGCTGCCGCGGTGACCGATGTGGAGGCCGTGGCCCGGCGCTTCATCGCCGACGTGTGGAACGCGACCCGCGAGGAGACCGCGTACGAGCTGGTCGCTGAGGACTGCCCGGGGCTGGGCGGGACCGGGCCGGCGGCCGCCCTGGCCTGGCACCGGGACCGCCGGGCGTCGTTCCCCGACCTGCGCTACAAGATCGTCGAGGTGGTGGCCTCCGGTGCGCGGGTGGCCGTGCACTGGCGCGCCGCCGGCACCCAGGCCGGGCAGTTCGGCCCGGTGCCGCCGACCGGCCGGGTGGTCAGCTACTCGGGGGCGACCTTCCTGCGCTTCGACGACAGCGGCCGGATCGTGGACGTGTGGAGCGTCAACGAGCTGTTCCAGGTCCTCCAGCAGCTCGGCGTCGAGGTGCTCCCGCCGGTGTGAGCGCGCCTCGGCCCCGAAACGGTCGGGCGGGCCGGACCGGTGGTGCCGGTCCGGCCCGCCCGGGCCCGGTCAGCGGGTGCCCGCCACCACGGCCGGACCGGTACGGATGTCGGTCCGGACCGGCTTGCAGGTCTCCCCGGTCACCAGGCTGACGGTTTCGACCACCTGTCCCGCGGTGAGGTTGACCGGCGTCGGTCCCAGCGTGCGGTGCAACCGGGCGCCGATGGGCGGCCCGACGTACCAGCACTCCGTACCGTTGATGAGCCGGTAGAGCAGCAGCACCGGTCCGGCCGGGAGCCCGATCCGGGACGGGTCCGTCGTGCTTAGGAAGGCCACCCGGTCCCCGGTCATCGGGTGGTACGCCTCCACCGTGCCCTGCCCTCCAGAGGGGCCCAGGTACAGGGTCCGGATCCGGGCACCCTTCACCAGCACGATGCCCGGCGCGGTCGTCGTGGCACCGGCCGTCACCTGGACGAGGGTCGCCGCGAACCGGTCCGTGGTGTTCCCCGACCAGGCCGGAGCGAGGGCCGGGCCGGAGACCGAGCTCGCGCCGGCGACGTGGACCGGCCACCGGTATGGCCCCAGGCCCTTGATTACGTACCGGCCGGGTGTCTGGTCGGAGTCGTCGTAGCTGCAGCGCTGCAGCGGATTGTCGTAGGTCAGGTCCGGGTGGTTGCCGAAGACCTGCACGCAGGTGTTCACCCCGTCGCCGGACTCGTCCCGCATGCTGCCGGTGATCGAGCCGGCCCGGTCGAGCTTGATCGGCGGCGCGGTCAGGATCCGCCCGGCCCGCAGTGCGTACGCCTTCGCCAGACGCCGGTCGCCGGTGCCGCCGGTCTCGGTGTACCACTGCGCCCCGTACGGTGACGGCGGCAGGACCAGCAGCTGCACCGGTCCGTCCGGGAGCGGCCCGATCCGCACCTGGCCGCTCGCGTCGGAGCAGTAGCCGGTGGACTGGCTGACCTCCTGCCGCAGCGCGGAGGTGACCAGCTTGGCCGACTGGACCGGCCGGACGCAGGCCTGCGGCACCGTCGAGCCGCTGGTCGCGTCCACCACCGTGGTCTCCAGCACGGCGGCCGGCTCCAGCGGGATGGTGAGCCGCGTCGTCTCGCCGCTGACCACCCGCACCGATCCGACCCCCTTCTGCCAGTGGGTGGGGCCGGGCTGGGCGGTGACTCCCTCCAGGCTCGTGCCGGTGGCCCACACCTTCGGGAAGGTGATCCGGCCAGAGCTGTCGGCGCACGCCCGCTCCGCAGCCAGTGAGAGCCGGGCGCAGCCGGACACCGGCGCGCCGGTCACCGCGTCCATCAGGGTGACCTCGATCGCCCCCGGCGCGAGGAGCTGCTCGTCGACCGTGGTGACCTCGCCGTCGGCGACGTGCACGATGGCGCCTTCGTCCAGGACCGTCTTCCCCGGGTGGTACTGGATGTTGCGGTCGAGCGGCTTGACTGCCACCCGGTAGTCGCCGGGCGGCACCCGGTCGAACTGGTACCGCCCGTCGACGGCCTCGGTCCAGGCGGACCAGGAGTTGTCGACGGCGACCACCCGGACCGAGTTGGTCAGCGCGGGGGTCGCGCCCGGGTAGTCGGTGAGCTGGCCGCGTACCGTGCCGCCGCCCGTCCGCAGGGCGACGTCGACCACCACCTCCTTGCCGAACTGCGCGGCATACGCTTGGGCGTTGCGGCTGTCCACCGCGTTCGGCGCCCACTGCTCCGGGAAGCCGTCTGCGCGGATCCGCAGCTTGTACGGATCGTTGGTGGCGACCGTGAGCCGGTAGCGGCCGGTGGCGTCGGCGCACGCCTGCCCGGCCTCATTCCCCTTGAGGCCGGAGAAGGCGGTGACGCAGGCCCCGGCGACCGGCGCACCGGTCGCCGCCGCGGTCACCTTCCCGGTCAGCACGCCACCCTGGAACGTGCTGTTCCCCACCAGGTAGCGCTCGTCGACGGTGGTCGTCGAGCCGGCGGTCACCTCGAAGACCGTGGCAGCGGCGGGGTCGGTCTTGCCGGGCACCCACTGCTTCGGAGGGTAACCCCGAGGGGCGATCCCGAGCCGGTAGGTGCCGACCGGCAGATTCCCGAGCCGGTAGCGGCCGTCGCTGTCCGTCGGGGCCTTGGCCGTCCAGCTGCCGTCCGCTGTGCTGGCGGTCACCTCGGTGGCGTACGCCGGGCTGCCGTCGGGCTGGGTGATCCGGCCACTGAAGCCGCCCGCCGCGACGGGCAGCGCGAGGTCCGCCATGAAGACGCCGTTCGTGGCCTGGGAGGCGAAGATGAAGGTGGCGTTGTAGTAGTCGGGCGCGGACCGCCACCACAGCTCCGCGTGGCCCGTCGCCCGCGCCCGCAGCCGGGGGCTCACGCCGCTGGTCAGGCCGGCGAAGGCGTACCGGCCGCTCTCGTCCGCGCAGCGGGTGGCGAGCAGCCGGTCGGGCGTCTGGTACAGGTCGAGGCAGGCACCGGGCAGCGGTGCTCCCGTGGCCCGGTCGGTCACCGTACCGGTGACGGTGTAGGTCGGCACGGCCTGCGCGGCCGGTGCGCCCGCCAGGACGGCAGCGACGACGGCGGTCGCGGCCAGGGCCCGCGTCCACCTCTTGGTGAGTCTCATTGGGCCGTGGTCCTCCTGGGCTCGTCGGCCGGAGCAGAATTGATGATCAAGAGAAGCTTGGTGCCCGGCGGGCCGGTGGTGTCGGTCCGGCCCGCCGGGGCCGGTCAGCGGGTGCCCGCCACCACGGCCGGACCGGTACGGATGTCGGTCCGGACCGGCTTGCAGGTCTCCCCGGGCACCAGGCGGAGGGTTTCGACCACCTGCCCGGCGGTGAGGACGATCGGGGTCGGTCCCAGGCCCCCGTGCGTCCGCGGCCCGATGGGTGGCCCGACGTACCAGCACGGGGTGCCGTTGGTGAGGACCGCGCGTAGCACGATCGGTCCGGCCGGGAGGCCGGTGAGCGTGCTGCCGGCACCGAGGACGGCACCATAGTCGATCCGGTCACCGGTGGTCGGCTGGTACACCTCCACCTGGCCGATCTGCTTGGCGGTGGTGCCGACGTCCATGCTTCGAATCCGGGCGGCGGGTGGCAGCACGATGGCCGGGACGGCCGTGGTGGTGCCGGCGGTCACCTGCACGAGGGTCGCGTCGAAGCGGTTGGTGGCGTTGCCCGACCAGGCCGGGGCGAGGATGTTCGTCTCGCTGAGAGCCTGCCGGTCCACGTTCAACGGCCAGCGGTACGGGCCGAGACGCTCCAGGGTGTAGCTGCCGGAGCTGCCGGCGCAGGTCCGCAGCGGGGGATAGTTGAGATCCGCGCTCCGGCCGAACGGCTGGAGGCAGCTGCTGACGGCCTTGCCGGACCGGTCGGTGATCCGGCCCGTCAGCGCACCGCCCCGGTCGAGTCGGATCGGCGGCGCGGTCATCGTCTGCCCGACCCGCAGCGGGTACGCCTTCGCGGCCCGCTGGTCACCGGTGCCCCCCTGCTCGGTGTACCACTGGGCGCCGTACGGGGCGGGCGGGATGACCAGCAGCTGCACCGGACCGGACGGCAGCGGCCCGATTCGGATCTTGCCGCTGCTGTCGGAGCAGTAGCCGCCGCCGGACGTTGGCTCCTGCTGGGTGGGGCTGACCAGCAGCTTCGAGGTGCTGACCGGGCGGACACAGGTCTTCGGGGGCACGGAGCCGTCCTTGGCGTCCACGACGCTGGTCTCCAGGGCGGCGCCCGGCTCCAGCGACACGGTCAGCCGGGTCGTCTCACCGCTGACCACCGCGACCGGGTTGACGTCCTTGCTCCAGTGGGTCGGCTTGGGATCGACAAGGATCCGGTCGGGGGTGTCGCCGGTGGCCCACACCTTCGGGAAGATGACCGTACCGGCGTCACCACAGGCCACCTCCTGCGCGGTGACCAGCCGGGCGCAGGCCTTGACCGGCGATCCGGTGACCGCGTCCACCAGCCTGAGCTCGACGGCACCGGGGGGCACGAGCTGCTCGTCGACCGTGGTGACCGCGCCGTCGGCGACGTGCACGATCTTGCCCTCGGCCGCGGTCGCCTTGCCCGGGTGGTACTGGAGGGTACGTTCCAGCGGCTTGACCGCGATCCGGTAGTCGCCCGGCGGCACGTGGTCGAACTGGTACCGCCCGTCGACGGCCTCGGTCCAGGCGGACCAGGAGTTGTCGACGGCGAACACCCGGACCGAGTTGGTCAGCGCGGGGGTCGCGCCCGGGTAGTCGGTGAGCTGGCCGCGTACCGTGCCGCCGCCCGCCCGTAGGGCGATGTCGACGATCTTGTCGGTGTTCCACTGCGGGAAGTACGTGGAGCCGTTGCGGCTGTCCACGGCGTTCGGCGCCCAGTGCGCGGGGAAGCCGTCGGCGCGTACCCGCAGCTTGTAGCCGAGGTTGGTGGACAGACTGGCGAGCCGATAGCGGCCGGTGGCGTCGGTGCACGCCGTCGCGGCGTCCTGGCCGCTGTAGACCGAGACCGCGGTCACGCAGGCGGCCGCGACCGGCGCGCCGGTCGCGGCCCTGGTCACCACGCCGGTCAGCGTGCCGCCCTCGTACGCGGTGTTCGCCGTCAGGTACCGCCCGTCCACCGTGGTCGTGGCGCCCGGGGTGACGTCGAAGACAGTGGCGACGGGCGGGTTACCAGTGCCGGGCAGCCACTGGGTCGACGCCCAGCCCCGCGGACCGATGGCGAGCCGGTATGACCCGACCGGGAGATTGTCGAGCCGGTAGCGGCCGTCGCTGTCGGTCGGCGCCTTCGCCGCCCAGTAGGCAGTCCCGACCGCGATGGCGGTGACTTCGGAGGCGTATGCCGGGCTGCCGTCCGGCTGGGTGATCCGACCGGCGAAGCCACCGACCGCCACCGTCAGCGCCAGGTCCGCCTTGATGGTGGTGCTGCCGTCGGTCGGGTAGCGCAGCTGATCCGCGTTGTAGTAATCAGGCTCAGCGGGCCACCACAGCTCCGCGTGCCCCGCCGCCTGCCCTCGCAGGCGCGGCTGGATTGTGCGAGTCAGGCCGGAGAACGTGTAGCGCCCCTGCTCGTCGGCGCAGCGGGTGGCGAGCAACCGGTCGGGCGTCTGGTACAGGTCGAGGCAGGCGCCCTGCAGTGGTGTTCCCGTGGCCCGGTCGGTCACCGTACCGGTGACGGTGTAGGTCGGCACGGCCTGCGCGGCCGGCGCGCCTGCCAGAACGGCGGCGACGACGGCGGTCGCGGCCAGGGCCCGCGTCCACCTCTTGCTCAGTTTCATTCCCCGTGGTCCCCCAATGCTGGTCCGCCGGAGCAGCATAGATGATCAACAAAGTCCTCGATGTTCCCGTTGAGCTGCCGTGCGGGCGGTCGAGCCGATTGGCGGACAGGTCCACCTGATCGGCGGGAGCGGCACGTCACCCGACCGGTCGACGCCGCGCCGGTCACCCCCGGCGCAGCCAAGAGCCGGGTGGTGGTCGCGCGGGGCGTGGGCACAGGGCAGGATGGGCGGCATGAGCGAGCGGACCGGTGTTCCCGGCGAGGGGCTGGCGAAGGGGTTGGCGGTCACCCTGCGGACGATGACCCGCCGCTCGACCACCCAGCAGTACCCGGACGTCGCCCCCGAGCTGCCACCCCGCTCGCGCGGGGTGATCGCGCTGCTCGAGGAGAACTGCACGGTCTGCATGCTCTGCGCCCGGGAGTGCCCGGACTGGTGCATCTACATCGACTCGCACAAGGAGGAGGTGGCGGTCCCCGGCGCCGCCCGTCCCCGCCAGCGCAACGTGCTCGACCGGTTCGACATCGACTTCTCGCTCTGCATGTACTGCGGCATCTGCGTCGAGGTCTGCCCGTTCGACGCGCTCTACTGGTCGCCCGAGTTCGAGTACGCCGAGTACGACATCAAGGACCTGCTGCACGACAAGGACCACCTCGGCGAGTGGATGGGCACCGTCCCGCCCCCGCCGGCCCACGACCCGCGCGGCGAACCCTCGAAGGAGGAGACCACCGCCGCCCGCAAGGCCGCCGGCCCCGCCCCGCGTCCGGCCCCGTCCCGGGTACGCCCGGAGCCCGGCACCGAGCAGGGCGGAGGCGCCGCGTCATGACCGGTGCGGACGTGCTGCTGGTGGCCCTCGGCGCGGTGGCGGTCGGCGCCGGCGCGCTGGTGGTGGGCACCCGGCACCTGGTCCGGGCCGGCCTCTGGCTGGTGGTCTGCCTGGGCGCGCTGGCCGGCGACTACCTGGTGCTCACCGCCGAGCTGGTGGCCTGGGTGCAGGTGCTGATCTACGTCGGCGCGGTGGTGGTGCTGCTGCTCTTCGCGGTGATGCTGACCAGGGCCCCGATCGGCGCCTCCGACGACCTGGACCGGCCGGGCTGGCCGGCCGCGCTGATCGGCGGCGGCAGCGGGTTGGGGCTGGCCGTGCTGCTGGTCCACGCGTTCCGCTGGTCCCGGGTCGACCTGCCCGCCGCGGGCACCGCCGACCGCCTGGGCGAGCAGGTCTTCCGCTCGTGGGTGCTGCCCTTCGAGCTGCTCTCGGTGCTGCTGCTCGCCGCCCTGGTGGGCGCGATCGTGCTGTCCCGCACCGACATCGGCCGGCCCGGCGCGCCCGGCGCCCAACGCCGACCGGCGGACGGCCCGCCGGCCCGGCCCGAGCCGGCCGGTGTGGTGGCTGACGAGGGCGGGCGCGCGTGAGGCCGGTCATCCCGTACGTCACCGCCGCGCTGCTGTTCGGCCTCGGCGTCTACGGCGTGCTGCGCCGCCGCAACGCCGTCCTCGTGCTGATGGCCGTCGAGCTGATGCTGAACGCGGTGAACCTGATCCTGGTCACCGCCGACACCACGGTCCGGGCCCAGCTGCCGCACTCCGGCCAGGTCTTCGCGCTCTTCGTGATCGTGCTCGCCGCCGCCGAGATCGGCGTGGGGCTGGCCATCGTGCTTCAGCTCTACCGGCTGCGGGCCAGCGTGACCGTCGACGACGTGCCGTTGACCGAGGTGTCGGTGCCCGTGCCTGCCGGCGCGACGGTCGAGCGGCCCACCGGCCCGGCGGGCCCGCCGTCGGGCGGGCCGGCCACCGACGCCCCGGAGGGGGAGAAGTGACCGGACTGCTCGCGGCGGCGCTGCCGGGCGTACCCCTGCTGGTGGGTCTGGTCGGGTTGCTGCTGCCGCCGTCGCCCAGGGGCGCGGCGACCGGAGAGGACCGGGCCCGGCGGGTGGCGATCGCGCTCGGCGTGACCGGCGCGGCGCTGGCGCTGCTGGCGGCGGTGGCCCTGCTGGTCCGGGTGGACCGCCCGGTCGAGGGCGCCACCACCTGGATCGACCTCGGCGGACTGACGGTCACCCTCGGCTACCGGCTGGACGGGGTGGCGGTGCTGGTCGCCACGGCGGTGGCCGCGGTGGCCCTGGCCGTGCAGGTCTACTCGATCGGCTACCTGAAGCGCGGGCCGCACGACGACGTCGAGGTGGACCACCGCTACCCGCCGTACGCGGCGCAGATCAGCCTGTTCACCGCCGCGATGCTGACCGTGGTGGTCTCCGGGGACCTGATCCTGCTGCTGGTCGGCTGGGAGGTGATGGGCCTCTGCTCCTACCTGCTCATCGCCCACGACCGGCGGCTGCCCGAGGCGCCGGCCGCCGCGGTGAAGGCGTTCCTGGTCACCCGGGTGGGGGACGTCGGCTTCCTGCTCGGCATCGCGCTGCTGGGCGTCGGCGCGGGCAGCTTCCGGATCGCGGACGTGCTGGCCCACGACTACTCCACCGCGACGCTCACCGCCGCGTGCCTGCTGCTGCTCGCCGGGGTGGCGGGCAAGAGCGCCCAGTTCCCGCTGCACACCTGGCTGCCGGATGCGATGGCCGGTCCCACCCCGATCTCCGCGCTGATCCACGCCGCCACCATGGTCGCCGCCGGCGTGTACGCGGTCGCCCGGCTCTTCCCGCTGTTCGAGCGGGCCCCGATCGCGCTGGCCGTGCTCGGGGTGATGGCGGCGATCACGCTGCTGCTCGGCGCGTTCGCGGCCACCGCCCAGGACGACATCAAGCGGGTGCTGGCCTGGTCGACGGTCTCCCAGATCGGCTACATGACCGGGGCGCTCGCCGTCGGCGCGCCCGCGGCGGCGCTGTTCCACCTGCTCACCCACGCCGCGTTCAAGGCGCTGCTCTTCCTCGCGGCCGGCGCGGTGATCCACGCCGTCGGCACCACCCTGATGTCCCGGATGGGCGGCCTCCGGACGGCCATGCCGGTGACCTTCTGGTGCACGGTGATCGGCCTCGGCGCGCTCGCCGGGCTGCCGCCGCTGTCCGGCTTCTGGAGCAAGGACGGCGTGCTCGCCGCCGCCGAAGCCGCCGCGCTGGAGGGCGGCGGCCCGAGCTACGCCTGGGTCGGCTGGCTCGTCTGGCTGGCCGGGCTGCTCGGCGTCGCCGTCACCGCCTGGTACGCCACCCGCCTGCTGCTGCGCGCCTTCCTCGGTACGTCCCGACTCCCGCTGGCCCATCCGCACGACCCGCCGGCGGTGCTGCGCTGGCCGGTGCTGCTGCTCGCGGTTCCCGCCGCACTGCTCGGGCTGGCCGCCTTCGCGCCGTGGTTCGCCGACCGCCTCCGCGAGCCGGCCGACCGCACCGGGGAGGCCGTCGAGCTGGTCCACCTCGCGCCGAACCTGCTGCTGCCGCTGGTGTTGCTGCTGGTCGGGGCGGGCGTCGCCTGGGCCGGCTGGCGTCGCGACCCGGCCGCCGACCCGGCCCGCTTCCTGGGTCCGCTGCGGCCGGCCTTCGCCCGGGCGTTCCGGCTCGACGACGTCCAGCACGCCCTCGTGGTACGCCCGACGACCGCGCTCGCCCGGGCTGTGCGTACCGGTGACGAGGTCGGGGTGGACGGCCTGGTGGAGGGGAGCGGCCGGGCCGCCGTCGAGTTGGGCGGCGGGCTGGCCGCCCTGCACCGGGCGGCGCTGCCGCGCGCGGCGGCCGGCGTGCTGGCCGGCGCCCTGCTCATCGGCCTCGCCGTGGCACTGATCGGGGTGTTGCCGTGAGCGCGAGGAGTGAGCCGGGTTTGCGAGCCCCGCAGTCGCGAACTGAGGGGGCGTCGGTGAGCGCGAGGAGTGAGCCGGGTTTGCGAGCCCCGCAGTCGCGAGCGGAGAGGCCGCCGGCATGAGTTTCGGAGAGTTCCTGCTGGTCGCGGTCCTCGCGCTGCCCGCGCTGGGCGCGGTCGCGGCGGCCGCCACCCCCGGCGACCGGGCCGGGCGCCTGGTCGGCACCGCCGCCGCGGCGCTGACCCTGCTCGCCGCGCTGCCGCTCCTCGGTGGGGACCACGGCTGGTTCGGCTACGGGCCGTCGCCCGCGGTGCAGCCCTGGCATCAGCTCGACCTGCCCTGGGTGCCCGGCCTGGACCTGCGCTTCCACCTCGGGGTGGACGGGATCTCCTGGCCGCTGGTGGTGCTGACCGCGCTGCTCACCCTGCTCTGCTGCGGCTACACGCTGTGGCGGGTGCCCGAGGGCGGTGGCAGCGGCCGGGCCCTGGTCGCGCTGCTGCTGGTGGTCGAGGTGGGCATCCTGGGCACCTTCCTCGCCCTCGACCTGGTGCTCTTCTTCCTCTTCTTCGAGGTCGTCCTCCTCCCGATGTACGCGATCATCGCCGGTTGGGGTGGCGAGGACCGGCGGCGGGCGGCCCGCAAGTTCGTCCTCTACACCCTCTTCGGTTCGGTGCTGCTGCTGGTCGGCGTCTACGTGGTGGTCGCCGCCGCGGGCACCGCCGACCTGGTGGCGCTGACCGGCGGGTCCGGGCTCTCCCGGGGCACCCAGCTCGCCGCGTTCACTCTGCTGGCACTGGCGTTCGCGGTGAAGAGCCCGCTCTGGCCGCTGCACTCCTGGCTGCCCGATGCGCACACCCAGGCGCCCACCGTCGGCAGCGTGATCCTCGCCGGGGTGCTGCTCAAGATGGGCACGTACGGCCTGATCCGGGTGGCGGTCGGGGTGGCCCCGGAGGGCGCCCGTTGGGCCGCCCCGGTGCTCGGGGTGCTCGCCGTGGCGGCGATCCTCGTCGGGTCCCTGGTCTGCCTCGCGCAGGACGAGTTGAAGCGGCTGATCGCGTACTCCAGCGTGGGGCACATGGGCTTCGTGCTGCTCGGGGTGGCCACGCTCACCGCCACCGGCCTGCAGGCCGCGCTGATCGGCAACATCGCGCACGGCGTGATCACCGGGCTGCTCTTCTTCCTGGCCGGGGCGATCAAGGACCGTACCCACACCGGGTCGCTCGCGGACCTGTCCGGGCTGCGCGAGACGGCGCCCCGGCTGGCCGGGCTGCTCGGCTTCGCGGCGGTCGCCTCGCTGGGGCTGCCCGGACTGGCCGGATTCTGGGGCGAGGCGTTCGCCGTGATCGCCGCGGTCCGGCGCGGTGGCGGGCTCTGGACCACGCTCGCGGTGCTGGCCGCGCTCGGCGGGGCGCTGACCGCCGCGTACTTCCTGCGGCTGCTGCGCCGGGTCAGCCACGGGCGGCCCAGTCCGGCGGTGGGGCGGCTCGCGCCGGGGCTGGCCGGGGCGGAGCTGACCGCCTGGGCACCGCTGGTGCTGCTCGCCCTCGCCGTCGGCCTGGCCCCGGCCCTCGTGCTGTCCTACGCCACCGGCCCGGTCAACGCCCTGCTGGCGGTCTTCGATTGAGCGCGGGGAGTGCGGCGGAGCGGAGCCCCGCAGTCGCGAACGAAGGTGAGCCCGGATGAGTCTGGTGCAGAGCGTGGATCACGTGGCGCTGCTGCCGGCGTACCTGGCCGCCGGCACCGCCGTACTCGTGCTCCTGGCCGACCTGCTGGTGGCGCGGGCCGCCGTCACCGTGGCCGTCGCCGCCACCGGCGCGGCGGCCACCGCGCTCGGCGCGGCCCTGGTCGGTACGGGGGACGAGCGGCGCACCTTCTGCGTCGGCCCTGACTGCTCGTACGTGTTCGGCGGGCGGGCGGCCCTGGTCGCGGCGGTCGTCGCCCTGCTCACCCTCGGCGTGCTGGCGTTGTCGGGTCCGCTGCTGCGGGCCGGCCGGATTCCGGTGGGGGAATACTGCTTCCTGCTCGCCTGCGCGATGACCGGCGGCGTGCTGCTCGGCGCGGCCGGCGACCTGATCACCCTGGTGGTGGCGCTGGAGACGCTCACTCTGCCGCTCTACGTCCTGGTCGGGCTGCGCCGGGGCAGCTTGGCCGGTGCCGAGGCGGCGGTCACCTTCTTCGTGGTCAGCGTGGTGGCGACCGCCCTGACCCTGCTCGGCGCGGCGCTGCTCTACGCGGTGACCGGCAGCCTGCACCTGGACCGGCTCGGCGCCACCCTCACCGCCAGCGCCGAGGTCCGCGATCTGCCGCTCACCACGGTGGCCGTGGCGCTGGTGGTGGTCGGGTTGGCGTTCAAGGTCGCCGCGGTGCCGTTCCACGCCTGGGCCCCGGCCACCTACGACGGCGCGCCGCTGCCGGTCGCCGCGTACCTGTCGACGGCGTCGAAGCTGGGCGGGGTGGTGGCCCTGCTCGCGGTGGTGCAGCGCGCCCTGCCGGCCACCGTCACCGGGCCGGTGCTCGCCCTGCTCGCCGTGCTCACCATGACCGTGGGCAACCTGGTGGCGCTGCGCCAGCGGCGCACGGTCCGGCTGCTCGCCTGGTCCTCGGTGGCCCAGGCCGGCTACGTCCTCGCCCCGCTGGGCGCGTTGGCGCTGGCCGCCGGCCGCACCGCCGACGCCCGCACCGCGGCGTACGCGGCGGCCGTCGCCTATCTCGTCTTCTTCGTGCTGCTGGAGCTGGCCGCCTTCGCGGCGGTGGTCGCGCTGCGGCCGGCGGACGGCGACGGCGGCACCCTCGCCGACCTGCGCGGGTTGGCTCGCCGCCACCCGTGGGTGGGCGGGGCGTTCGCGCTCGCGCTGGTCGGGCTGGCCGGGCTGCCGCCGGGGCTGGCCGGCCTGTTCGCCAAGGTGACCGTGGTCCGGGCCCTGCTGGCCGGGCACGCCGGTTGGCTGGCTCTGGTGGTGGCGGTGAACGCGGTGCTCGGCCTGGCCTACTACCTGCGCCTGGTGGCCACCCTCTACGCGGCACCCGGCGCGGCCACCGCCCGGCCGGCCCGGACGGTGGTCGCGGCCCTCGGGGTGGCCACCGCCCTCGCCGTGATGGTGGGCTTCGCGCCGCAGCTCGTGCTGGACCTGGCCGCCCGCTGAGCGGCGGTTTGTCCCTCGGTGCCCAGCCGGCACAGCCGTCGCACAGGAATCCTCAGCCAACTTTCAGTAATGGGCGGGATGGTTGACGGGTACCGGTGGTGTTGAACCGGTCAGCGGGCCCCGCGTGGATCCGCGCACCGAAGGAGCGATCGTGCATCACAACCGTCTCAAGACCGCAGCACTGCTCGGCCTGTTGACCTCGCTGATCCTCGCGGTCGGCTATTGGTTCGGCGGGAGCGGTGGCCTCGTCATCGCCGTCGTCGTCTCGTTGCTGATGAACGGCGTGACCTACTTCTACTCGGACAAGCTCGCACTGCGCTCGATGGGGGCGCAACCGGTCAGCGAGGCACAGTTCCCCGAGCTGTACCGGATGGTCCGTGAGCTGTCCACCCAGGCGGGCCAGCCGATGCCCCGCCTGTACGTCAGCCCCACCGCCCAGCCCAACGCCTTCGCGACCGGGCGTAACCCGCAGAACGCGGCGGTCTGCGTGACCCAGGGGATCGTCGAGATCCTCGATTACCGCGAGCTGCGCGGCGTGATCGGGCACGAGCTGTCCCACGTCTACAACCGGGACATCCTGATCTCCAGCGTGGCGGCCGGTCTGGCCGGCATCATCACCATGCTGGCCAACATCGCCTGGTTCATCCCGCTGGGCTCCTCCGACGACGAGGACGGCCCGAACCCGGCGGTGCTGCTGCTCACCCTGATCCTCGGCCCGATCGCGGCCACCCTGATCCAGTTGGCGATCAGCCGGAGCCGCGAGTACCAGGCCGACCAGTCCGGCGCGGAGCTGAGCCGGGACCCGCTGGCCCTGGCCAGCGCCCTGCGCAAGATCCACATGGGTACGCAGATGCGCCCGCTGCCGCCGCAGGGCCAGCTCACCAGCACCGCCCACCTGATGATCGACAACCCGTTCAAGCGGGGTGGCGGCATCGCCGCCATGTTCGCCACCCACCCGCCGATGGAGCAGCGGGTGGCCCGCCTGGAGCAGATGGCCCGCAGCGCCGGGCCGGTGCAGTTCCAGCGCTGACCGCGCTCGTCTCCGCCCGCGTCCCCGCCGGGACGCGGGCGGAGCCGTCTTCGGCCCCGCCCTGCCGGGCGATGTGAGCGAACCGACCATCCCCACCGCGAGTCGCGGCGTTAGGGTCAAAGGGGCTTCCGCTCATTACCTGTCTCCCCCCGGAGGTGCCTCCTTGGCCGCACTGCGCCAGTACCTGGGCGTCTGGCGGGTCCCCGGTGCACCGATGCTGCTGATCCTCGGCATCATCGGCCGCCTCGGGATCGGCATGACCCCGCTCGCGCTGCTGCTCGTGGTCGAGGCGGTGACCCACCGTTACTCCCTCGCCGCGGTCGCCGGCGGCATCTACGCGCTCGCCGGCGCCGCGCTCAGCCCGATCGCCGGGCGGATCGCCGACCGGGTCGGCCCCACGCCGGTGCTGCTGGCCACCGCGGTCGCCCACCCGCTCGCCCTCTTCGGCCTGCTCGCGGCCAGCCGGTCCGGGGCAGGCAACCTCGCCCTGATCTACCTGGCCGCCGGCACTGCGGGGGCCACCTACCCGCCGCTGACCGCTGCCATCCGGGGCGCCTGGAACGACCTCACCGCCCCCGCCACCGGCCGGGCCCACCTGCGCAACACCGCGCTCGCCGCGGAGACCTCACTCTTCGAGATCGTCTTCGTGCTCGGCCCGCTGCTGGTGGCCGGCTTCGTGCTGGCCGCCGACGCCGCCGCCGCGCTGGTCGGGTCCGCCGTGGTCACCCTGGTCGGCACCACCGCCGTCGCACTCGGCCGGGTGATGCGCGGCTGGCGTCCGCACCCGCAGGAGCACCAGGCGAAGGGCCTCGGCCCGCTGCGGGTCGGTGGCTTCCCGGCCCTGCTGCTCTGCGTCGCCAGCCTGGGCATCGCCTTCGGCGCCGCCGGCGTGATCGTCCCGGCCTTCGCCGGGCAGGCCACCGCCGACGACCCGGAGAGCCTGGCCGGGGTGCTGCTCGCCGTCTGGGGCATCGGCAGCGCGGTCGGGGGTTTCTGGTTCGGGGTACGCCGACCGGCAGTCAACATGACCCGCCAGTTCGCCTGGCTGCTCGGCGCGGTGGCGGCCAGCTTCGCCGTGTACGCGGTGATGCCGGCCCCGCTGGCGCTCGGCATCGCGCTGGTGCTCGGCGGGGCCACCATCGCCCCGGCGCTGACCCTGGAGAACACCCTGGTCGGCCGGATCGCCCCGGCCGGCATGCTGAACGAGGCGTACACCTGGGTGGTCACCATGTCGGTGGCGGCGAGCGCGGCCGGGGGATCGGTGGCCGGGCTGATCGTCGACCACGCCGGCGGCGTGCCCTGGGCCTTCCTGTTCGCCGGGGCAGCCGTCGCCGTCGGGGCCGCCGTCGCCGCACTGCCCGCCGGCCCCATCGCCCGCGCCGAGGCCACGGCCGTACGCGCCGAGCACGCGGCGGTCGCCGCCTGAGCGGTCGACCCTCGCGGGGATCGAAGCGGCGCCAGGCGGGTACAGCGCTGGCATGTTCGTCTTCTTCTCGAACCGGATCGGCTGCGTCGGCTCGATCCTGATCAGCGCGATCGTGACGGTGATCCTGCTGCTGATCTTCACCCGCTGAGCGGATCCGCTCCGCTATTGCTCGCCTGATATTGGACAGGTTGCGGCATTCCGGCGGGTCGGACGGCGCGACATCCGGGATCTGGTGCCGCTGGCGGCCGCCGATTCGGGCGCGGCGGTGTACGGCGGGCCGGCCGGCCCCGGAGCGGGGCCGGCCGGGATGCTCAGCGGTAGTTGGTGAACTGAAGGGCGACCCCGAAGTCCTCGCCCTTGAGCAGCGCGATGACGGCCTGGAGGTCGTCCTTCTTCTTGCCGGTGACCCGCAGTTGGTCGCCCTGGATCTGCGCCTGGACGCCCTTCGGGCCGTCCTCCCGGATCTTCTTGCTGATCGCCTTGGCCTTGTCCGAGTCGATGCCCTGGATCACCTTGGCGTCGATCTTGAAGACCTTGCCTGAGGAACGCGGATCGCCGGCGTCCAGCGACTTGAGCGAGATGTTCCGCTTGACCAGCTTCTCCTTGAAGACGTCCAGGGCGGCCCGGACCCGCTCCTCGGTCTCCGCCTGGAGGCTGATCGCCTCCTCCCCCGACCAGGAGACCTCCGCGCCGGTGCCGCGGAAGTCGAACCGCGTCGCGAGCTCCTTCTCCGCCTGGCGGAGGGCGTTGTCGACCTCCTGCCGGTCGACCTTGCTCACGATGTCGAAGGACGGGTTCGCTGCCATGCTCATGCTCCTGCTGTCCGGCGTTCTGTCCTGTTCCGTCCCCCGCTGACCAGCGGTGGGACCCCCTGACGGTACCCGGTTGCGGCGGCCCGGGGGGCAACCGCTATCCTTGCTACCGCTGCCGCGCGATAGCGTGGTGGTAACGCCCTGGCGGGTTGCCCGAGCGGCCAATGGGAGCGGACTGTAAATCCGTCGCGAAAGCTACAGAGGTTCGAATCCTCTACCCGCCACCAGGGATCGGCAAGGCCCTCAACCTACGGAAACGTCGGTTGGGGGCCTTCGTCGTCTCCTACCCGTGATGATCGTTGTCGCCCTTGGTCATCCGTCGGGCACGTACGGAGGCTGGGGTGGGGCGACCAACAGGCCCTTCGCGCCGACTCGGAGCCACGGGTCCAGGTCTTCCCGGAGGCGAGGAGGCGTCCGTGCACGACAACGAGCTGACCGACCGGTTGTCTTCTGCGGCCACCACCGAGGGCGATCCGGCCGGCTGGTTCGAGCGGCTCTACGCCGACGCCGAGCGGGGCGAGGCGGTCGTCCCGTGGGACCTCGACCGGGCGCATTCCCTGCTCAGCGAGTGGACCGACCGGACCCGGCCGGACGGATCTGGTCGGCGCGCCGTGGTCGTCGGGTGCGGCTTCGGCCGCGACGCCGAACATCTGGCCCGCCTCGGCTTCGCCACCGTCGCCTTCGACATCTCTCCCACGGCGGTACGGGAAGCCCGCCGCCGCCACCCGGACTCCCCGGTCCGGTACGAGACCGCCGACCTGCTCGACCCGCCGCACGACTGGCTGGGCGGGTTCGATTTCGTGCTGGAGAGCATGAACGTGCAGGCACTGCCGGTCGAGCTGCGGAAGCGGGCGATCCCGGCGGTCGGCCGGCTGGTCGCGCCGGGCGGGACGCTGCTGGTGATCGCGGCCGGCCGGCGGAACGACGAGGTCGTCGAGGGCCCGCCCTGGCCGCTGGCCCGGGCCGAGGTCGACGCCTTCGCGGCCGGCCCGCTGACCCCGGCCCGGGTCGAGGAGATCGTCGCCCCCGACGGTGGGATCCGTTGGCGCGCGGAGTTCCGCCGCGCCTGAGGTTGGCAGACGGGACGGGCATCCGGGCCGGAAGCACTCCTGCGGAAACGCAGGTCAAGGGCCTTCGTCGGGTCGGTGACCTGCCGAGGCCGTGGCGCCACCCGTGCCGGGGCCGGTCAGCGTCGGCTGCTCCGCTTGTGCTTGGAACGGCTGGTGAACCTGCCACTGCCCCCGATCCGGGCACTGGACCGGCGTGGCGGCGTACGCCGCGGGAACCAGTGGTCGAACGGGAGGCGGGAGAGCAGCAGCGGCACCGCCACGACCAGGATCCCGAACCCGACCACGCCCAGCCCGCCCTGAATGCGGCCCCGGTGTCCGCTGAGTTGGTCGAAGTCGGTGACGAAGTCTCCCGGATCATCGGGATTCACCCAGATCCTCACCTCGTCGCCGGGCGACCAGCACACCTCGACGCAGCCGACCTCCTGTTCGTACGTCCGGCCGGCCAGCTCGTATCGGAAGTACATGGTGGTTGATGCGCTCGTCCGGTTGCCGCCGGACTTGGTGACCCGGTCGTAGACCTTTGCGTTTGCCGGTGTGCCGCTGCCCCGCAGTTCCTTCTCCCAGTCGTCGAGCGCGTGCTGGGTGTGGAACGGCAGCCAGAGCAGCGCGCCGCCGGCCACGACCAGCAGGACGGCGCCGAGGGCCGGCCACACCGACGAGGGGCGTTGCGCGATCACCCGATCATCGTGGCCTGCCGGCGCAACTCTCGCCGGGTCGAGCGGGGTGACGGAAAGATGACGTCAGGGGTCTGGATTTCGACTCCACGCATGTATGGTGACCTATGGCCGGCGGTCCGGGGTGGCGCCAGGGGGAAGGGGCTGCCGACCTGCCGGGGGAGGCTACGGACGATGACCCCGGGGGCCGATGATCGATTTGCGGGTTAGGTCGGAATCCACAGTGAGCGAAGCGTTTCACCGGTCCGGGGCCGCCCTGATCTGGCCGGGTGTGCCGCAGGGCGTGGGCCGAACGGTGGAAGGAGTCCACCGCACGGGCCCGCCCGGCTGCCGGCGCTTTCCTATGTGCGAGCCCTGTGGCACGATCGTGGAACCCTAACCCCTGTGACGCCCCCCCGACAGGAGTAATCATGTCTGGTCAACGGTTGGGCCGACTGCTTGGCTCGGTCCTCGCGATCGCCGCCGCCGCGGCCATCGGGTTCAGCTTCGGGCACTACAGCGACACCGCTGGCGACCGCGCGAATGCGGACATCATCTGGACCGTCGCCCCCACCGACGGTGGTTACTGACTGACACGGGAAACATCTGACGGGCAAGGAGCCTGAGCAGCCCGAAGCCCGTAGGGAGCGCCATGGCTGGCCGTGAACGGTCGCGACGGAGATCCATCGATCACGCCTGGCTCATCACCGGACCGCTGGCTCTGTTCGCCGTCGTCTGCGCCACGATCACCGGGTTGGTTTCAGACGAGCCTTCCGGCGAGTGGGGGCTGGCTGCCGCATTGCTGGCGATCATGATCGCAGTTGGCATTCCGGTGCTCAACTTCGTGGTCCGGCGCCAGTCGTTCGGCATGACGCTGACCGAGATCCCACTCGTCGTGGCGCTCTTCCTGCTGCCGCCCCTGACGGTTGTGGTGATCTACACCGTCGCGTCGATGGTCACCCAGACGCGGCATCGCCTGCCGCCGGCAAAGTTCTGGTTCAACGTGGCCAAGGCGGCCGCCGGCACCTCCCTGGCCGTGCTCGTCCTCCAGGCCCTACCGCCCATGCGGGGGGTGGGGCCTGGCACGTGGATGATCCTGTTCACCGCCGTCGCCTCGGTCATCGTCGTCAGCTTCGCCGCCGTCGCCGGTGTGCACACCCTTCTCCAGGGGTGGCAGGCCGGGCGAGACGCGCTCCGCAGCGCCCCGGCCCCGTTGCTCACCGCCGCGATCAACACCTCGATGGGTCTGATGATCCTGATCGCGGTCAGAACCACGTGGTGGTCGGTGCTGTTGCAGGCGGCGCTGGCGGCGGCGCTGGTCCTGGTATACCGGTCCTACGCGCGGTTCTTCCGGCAGCACCGCACCCTCGCCCAGATGTACGACCTGACCCGGGCCACCGCCGAGCGCGGTCAGGACGGCACGCTTGCGGACGCCCTCCTCGGCCGGGTGCGAGCACTGATGCAGGCCGAGTACGCCACGCTCTGGTTGCCCGCGCAGGGTCGGCATCCCGAGTTGCTGCTCACCGCCCGGGTCGACGACCAGGGTCTGCTCGACGTGGTCTACACGCCCGCGGTGCTGCGGGAGCGGGCCGCGACGGAAGGCCGCACGGTGGCGGTCGGCCGTGCCTTCGGTGCGGAGCAAGAGGCCCGCCGGGCGGCAAGTGACGCCAACGTCAAGGACGTCATCGTGGTGCCACTGCGTTCTGGTCAGGCGGTCATCGGCACGCTTGAGGTCGTCAACCGGCTGAGCGACGTGGGCCACTTCACCCAGAGCGACATACCGGTCTTCGAGACGGTCGCCGCGCACGCCGCGGTCGCCCTGGAAAACTCCCGCCTGGTCGACCGGCTGCGGCACGACGCCAACCACGACGCGCTGACCAAGCTCGCCAACCGGCGCCGGGTCACCGCGGCGGTGGCCGAGGCGGTCAAGATCGCCGCACCGGGCGAGGTGGTGGCGCTGCTGCTGTTCGACGTCGACCGGCTGCGCCAGGTCAACGAGTCGCTCGGCCACGCGGCCGGCGACAAGGTCCTCGTCGAGGTCGCCGAGCGGCTGCGCGCCTGCGCGCCCTCGTCGGCCCTGGTCGGTCGCGCCGGCGGCGACGAGTTCCTGGTGACCCTGCGGCTGGAGAGCGCCGAGGCGGCGTTGGAGCTGGCCGGGCAGTTGCGGGAGCAGATCCGCGACGAGATGGTCTTCGACGCGCTCACCCTGGACGTGGACACCGCGGTCGGGGTGGCCGTGCACCCGGACCACGGCAGCGACGCGGTGACCCTGCTCCAGCGGGTGGACCTGGCGGCGACGGCGGCGAAGTCCGTGCCAGGCAGCGTGCAGCTCTACAGCCCGGCGCTGGAGTCCCGGTCGTTGCGCCGGCTCGGTCTCGCCAGCGACCTGCGTCGCGCACTGGACGCCGGTGCGCTGGAGGTCTATTTCCAGCCCAAGGTGACGCTGCGGGACCGGCGCCTGGTCGGGGTGGAGTGCCTGGCCCGCTGGGAGCACCCGGCGCACGGCACGGTGGCGCCGGACGACTTCGTGGCGGTGGCCGAGCACACCGGCCAGCTGGGCCGGCTCACCGAGTTCGTGCTCCGGGAGAGCCTGCGCCGCAGCCGGGACTGGAGCCACGGCGAGCGGGCGCTCGCCGTGTCGGTCAACCTCGCCGCCCGTACCCTCACCGACCAGCATTTCCCCACCCTGGTACGCGAGCTGCTGGACGAGTACGGCGTGCCGCCGCAGCGACTCACCCTGGAGATCACCGAGGCCGGGGTGCTGGACGGCACGGAACGTCCGATACCCACCCTGCGGCGGCTACGTGATCTCGGCGTCCGGCTCTCGGTGGACGACTTCGGCACCGGCAACTCGTCCCTGGCCCAACTGCGCCGGCTGCCGGTGCACGAGGTGAAGGTCGACCGTTCCTTCGTGCAGGGGATGGCGACCGATCCGGGTGACCTGGCGATCGTGAACGCCGTGGTGACGCTCTCCCAGCAGTTCGGCCTGGCCGTGGTGGCCGAGGGGGTGGAGAGCGAGCTGACCCTGGAGCTGCTCCAGGACATCGGCTGCGAGATCGGCCAGGGCTTCCTGTTCAGCCGGCCCCTGCCGTACGAGCGGCTGGAGGCCTGGTTCGGTGCCCAGGTCGAGCCCGAGACGATCTCCGTCGGTGACCTGCCGCGCCTGCGAGCGGTGCCCTGAGCTGTGGAAACGCGGCAACGGGGGATCCGATTTCACCTCGCGGGCGAGGTCGTGTACTGTTTCCCCTGCGCGGCACCCCACGGGGTGCTCGGGTAGGCCCCCTTAGCTCAGTCGGCAGAGCGTCTCCATGGTAAGGAGAAGGTCTACGGTTCGATTCCGTAAGGGGGCTCAAAGGGTCCGGCTGGACCCGCCACGGCGGTGTAGCTCAGATGGCAGAGCAAGCGGCTCATAATCGCTGTGTCGCCGGTTCAAGTCCGGCCACCGCTACTCTCGTCCTCCGGGTCACCCGGTGGTCGGTGGGATGGGCGCCACAGGCGCCCACTTTGCATGTCTGCGCCGTCAACGCGTAGGCTCATGCGCCGTAGTTGTTACCCGTTAGCGAGGAAGGCACTCCGCCGTGGCGAAGGCGACCGATGTCCGGCCGAAGATCACTTTGGCGTGTGTGGAGTGCAAGGAGCGCAACTACATCACGCGCAAGAACCGTCGTAACGACCCGGACCGCATCGAGCTGAAGAAGTTCTGCCCCCGGGACGGCAAGCACACGGTCCACCGCGAGACCCGCTGACCCACGGCCGGCTCCGCCGGCCCGGTCCCGCAGCATCTCCGAAACGCCGATCCGCACGGACGGACGGCGGCCCCGAGCCGCCAGCCCGCGCGGATCGGCGTTCGTGCTTTCCGTGTAGGTTCGCGACATGTCTCTGGACCCGTCCTTCGTCGGCCGGACCTACCCGCCGACCGCCCCCTATCAGGTGGGCCGAGAAAAGATCCGCGAGTTCGCCACCGCCATCGGTGCCACCGACCCGGCGTACCACGACCCCGAGGCCGCCCGGGCGCTCGGCCACCCCGACGTGGTGGCGCCGCCGACCTTCCCGGTGCTCGTGACCATGGCCGCCAGCCGGCAGATCATCGAGGACCCGGCGCTGGGCGTCGACTACAGCCGGGTCGTGCACGGGGACCAGCGGTTCGCGTACACCCGGCCGGTGGTGGCCGGCGACGAGCTGGTCTGCGTGAACACCATCGAGGAGATCACCAACCGGGGCGGGCACGGCTTCCTGACCACCCGTACCGACGTGAGCACCGCCGACGGCGAGCCGGTGGTCGCCGCCTGGTCCAAGATCGTCGTACGCGGGGAGGCCTGAACCGTGGAGCTGCCCACCCAGACGTTCCGGGTGACCCGTGCGGACCTGGTCCGCTACGCGGGCGCCTCGGGCGACTTCAACCCGATCCACTGGAGCGACCGGACCGCCACCAAGGTGGGCCTGCCCGGCGTGATCGCCCACGGCATGTTCACCATGGCGCTGGTCGGCCGGGCGGTCACCACCTGGGCCGGCGCGCCGGACGCGGTGGTCGACTTCGGCGTCCGGTTCACCCGGCCGGTGGTCGTGCCGGACACCGACGAGGGCACCGAGATCGAGGTCAGCGCGGTCGTCAAGGAGGTCACCGAGGACGGCCTGACCAGGCTCGAAGTCACCGCGACGTGCCTGGGGGAGAAGGTCCTGTCGCAGGCTCGGGCGACCGTCCGGACGCCCCGCTGAGGGGTCTGTCGACGCGCGAGGGGCAGACCGGTTGGGAAAGTCGCACGACTACCCGTACACTGGTCCGCCGTGGGGCAAGTGACCCCTGCCCGGCACTGCGTGTCCGGGTGGGGTGAGTTGCCGCACAGGGGTGTAGCTCAATTGGCAGAGCAGCGGTCTCCAAAACCGCAGGCTGCAGGTTCAAGTCCTGTCACCCCTGCGCCTCAGGCCTGACCGTTCCCGTGGGTCGCGCCGTCCGCAGGGCGGCGTCCGGCCCGTGGTGGTGGCATCGGCGGGGTTGGTTCCGAGGCATTCGGGGCCCTCCCGGTCGGTCCGCCGGCCGCGGCCCGTCGCGGGACGGTTGGTCCGGCCGGCGTGACCACACGCCGCGCACGCCCATCGGCGTGCGACCCGACATCCCGCACGGAGGGCGAAGTGGCCGAGAACAAGCGGCGCGGCGAGGACGCCGACGACGAGCGTCTGCGTGACGACGCGGTCGTCGACGAGGCCGACGGCGAGGCCGAGGACGACGCCACCGACGCGGACGAGCCGGTCTCCAGGGGCGGCACCGCCACCCGCAAGCGGGCCCGCGCCGAGTCGACCGAGGGCCGGAAGACCCGGAAGGACACCGAGCGGATCGGGCTCTTCGCCCGCATCGCGCGGTTCTTCCGCGAGGTCGTGGCCGAGCTGCGTAAGGTCATCTGGCCGACCCGCAAGGAGCTGCTGACCTACACGGCTGTGGTGGTCACCTTCGTCGCGGTGATGCTGGCGATCGTGGCCGGCCTGGACTACGGCTTCGCGAAGGCGGTGCTGTGGGTCTTCGGCAACCCCAGCTGACCGGCTACCAGCGAGACAGACGGAAGTGAGCGAGCGTGCCTGAGTACGACGAGACCGCCGAGACCCGGGACGAGCAGTCTCCGGTGGCGACGGCGGCCAACGATGAGTCGGTCGAGGCCGCCAGCGCGCCGGAATTCCCGACCACCGAGCCGGAGCAGGAGTTCGACCCGGTCGCCGAGCTGCGCCAGAAGCTGCGCTACGCCCCCGGCGACTGGTACGTGGTGCACTCGTACGCCGGCTACGAGAACAAGGTCAAGACCAACCTCGAGACCCGGATCACGTCCCTCGACATGGAGGACTACATCTACCAGGTCGAGGTGCCGACCCGGGAAGAGGTCGAGGTCAAGAACGGCAAGCGGTCCCAGGTCCAGGCGAAGGTCTTCCCGGGCTACATCCTGGTCCGGATGGAGCTGACCGCGGAGTCCTACTCCTGCGTCCGGAACACTCCGGGTGTGACCGGCTTCGTCGGCGCGACCGACCGGGCCGACCGGCCGGCGCCGCTGAGCCTCGACGAGGTGCTGAAGTGGCTGGCCCCGGCGGTCGAGACCGAGCAGAAGAAGGCCAAGCCCGAGGTCAAGGTCCTCGACTTCGAGGTCGGTGACTCGGTCACCGTCACCGACGGCGCCTTCGCTTCGCTGCCGGCGACGATCAGCGAGATCAACGCCGACCAGCAGAAGCTCAAGGTGCTGGTGTCGATCTTCGGCCGGGAGACTCCGGTCGAGCTCAACTTCAACCAGGTCGCCAAGATCTGACGTACGTCGGCACCGGCGGGGGCCCCTGGGCCTGCCGCCGGTGCGTCGTTTCGCCGCCCCGCCGCACCTCGGCGGAGGGGCGACGGACGTCTGCGCTACCCTAGAACGTCGCCGTTGTCGCACCGTGCTGACCGTGCGCGCCCGCGGCCGGCGAGAATCCCAGTTCCAAGCCCCAGGAAGAGACATGCCTCCGAAGAAGAAGCTCGTCAAGACGTTCACGCTTCAGCTGCCGGCGGGCCAGGCCACCCCGGCGCCGCCGGTCGGCCCCGCGCTCGGCCAGCACGGCGTGAACATCATGGAGTTCTGCAAGTCCTACAACGCGCAGACCGAGTCGCAGCGGGGCGACATCGTCCCCGCCGAGATCAGCGTCTACGAGGACCGGACCTTCACCTTCGTGCTGAAGACCCCGCCCGCCGCCCGGCTGCTGATCAAGGCTGCCGGCGTGCCCAAGGGCTCGGGCGTCCCGCACAAGGAGAAGGTCGGCAGCGTGACCCGCGCCCAGGTGCGGGAGATCGCGGAGAAGAAGATGGCGGACCTCAACGCCAACGACCTCGACCAGGCTGAGAAGATCATCGCCGGCACCGCCCGGTCGATGGGCCTGAACGTCACCGACTGACCTCGGTCACCGCCCCACCCGATCAGTTCGTGGGAGGGCCTGCGGACGCCGCGGCCCGCCATAGACCACAGGAGTTACGAGAAATGCAGCGCAGCAAGAGCTACCGCAAGGCCGCCGAGGTCATCGACCGGTCGAAGCTCTACTCTCCCGCCGAGGCCGTCAAGCTGGCCAAGGAGTCCACCTCCGTCAAGTTCGACGCCACGGTCGAGGTCGCGATGCGCCTCGGCGTCGACCCCCGCAAGGCGGACCAGATGGTCCGCGGCACGGTCAACCTGCCCCACGGCACCGGTAAGACCGCCCGCGTGATCGTCTTCGCCGCCGGCGCGAAGGCCGAGGAGGCCGCCGCCGCGGGCGCGGACGAGGTGGGCACCGACGAGCTGGTCGCCCGTATCCAGGGCGGTTGGCTGGACTTCGACGCGGCGATCGCCACCCCGGACCAGATGGCCAAGATCGGCCGGATCGCGCGGATCCTGGGCCCGCGCGGCCTGATGCCGAACCCGAAGACCGGCACGGTGACCATGGACGTCGCCAAGGCCGTCTCGGACATCAAGGGCGGTAAGATCACCTTCCGGGTGGACAAGCACTCCAACCTGCACCTGATCATCGGCAAGGCCTCGTTCACCGAGTCTCAGCTGATCGACAACTACGCGGCGGTGCTGGACGAGGTGCTGCGGTCGAAGCCGTCCGCGGCCAAGGGCAAGTACCTGAAGAAGGTCACCCTCACCACCACCATGGGCCCGGGCGTCCCGGTCGACCCGAACGCGGTGAAGAACCTGACCGAGGCTCCGGCCGAGGCCTGAGCACGACAGCCCTGACGGGGCCCCGCCACTCACCTGGCGGGGCCCCGTTCGTCATTCCCGTATGGCAGGCTCGCCGCATGCGGCTGGAGGACGTCTGGTTGCGCTACCACCGGCGCGGTCCGTGGGTGCTGCGCGGCGCGGAGATGCGGATCGGCCCGGGCGAGGTGGCGGTGGTGCTCGGGCGCAACGGCGTCGGCAAGTCCACCCTGCTCCAGCTCGCCGCAGGCGTGCTCCGGCCGACCCGGGGTCGGGTGGTCGACCGTCCTGCGGCCGTCGGCTGGGTCCCGGAGCGGTTCCCCGCCGACCAGCCGTTCACCGTGGGTGGGTACCTCACCGGGATGGGGCGGCTGGCCGGTCTCTCCGGTCCGGCGGCCGACCGGGCGGTGCGGCACTGGGTCGACCGGCTCGGCCTGGCCCGGTTCCACGGGGTCAGGCTGCCCGAGCTGTCGAAGGGCACCGCCCAGAAGGTCGGGCTGGCCCAGGCGATGCTGCGCCCGCCCGGCCTGCTCGTCCTCGACGAGCCCTGGGAGGGGCTGGATGCCGCCGCCCGCGAGCTGGTGCCGGAGCTGATCGGCGAGGTGCTGGCCGGCGGCGGCGCGGTGCTGGTCAGTGACCACCGCGGCGAGACGGTGCGGCTGCCCGGCGCAGCGCGCTGGACGGTCGCCGACGGCGCCGTCACCGCGCAGGCGCCGACCGAGGGTGCGGCCATGGTGGTGGTCGAGCTGGCGGTACCGGCCGCGGGGGTGGCGGACGCCGTCGCCCGGTTGCGCGCCGCCGGCCACCACGTTCTCCGGGTACGCGACCACGCCGCCCCGCCTCCCGCCGCGCGGCCCGGTCACGACTCCCCATCCGCCCCGGCCGAACCAGCGTGCGACGGCGCGGGTGCACGACCCGACCGGGTCGCCGGCCCCGGTGCGCCGGTCGACGCCATGGCGACGCCCGGCGGCGGGACTGACGATGCCGGTCCCGCCCCGGAGGTGGCCCGGTGACCGCGCTGGTCCGACTGCGGCTGGCCGGCTTCCTGCGTACCGGACGGGCGCTGGCACCGGTGCTGGCCGGCCTGCTGGCCCTCGGCGTCCTCTACGGCGGCGGCCGGGCCCGGCCGGCGGAGGCGTACGGCGTCTCGGCGGTGGTGCTGTTCCCGGTGCTGGCCTGGCAGACCAAGATCCTGCTGGACGTCGAGCCGGACGTGCAGCGCCGGCTGGCCCGGGTGGTGATGGGCCCGGTCCGGGAGCGGGCCGCCGGCCTGCTGGCGGCGGCCGTGGCCGGGCTCGGCACGGTGGCCGTCGCGCTGGTCTTCCCCTGGTTGGTCGGCGGGGTGACCGGCGAGACCGGGCCGGGGGACCGGTCAGTGGCCGCCGGAGTGGCCCTCGGCCTCTGGGCCCACCTGCTCGCCCTGCCGGCGGCCGTGGCGCTGGGCGCCCTGGCCAGCCGGGCGATCACCCGCAGCGCCGGGTACGGCGTGGCGGTGCTCTCGGTCGGCGCGGTGGGTGCCCTGGTGCTGGGGCTGAGCGACTCGGTGCTGCCGTGGCTGGCGCCGCCGGTGATGCCGACCGCCCGGGCGCTGACCGGCGACCTGACCGCCTCGGCGGCGCTGCTCCTGAGCGCCTGGGCGCTGGTCTGGGCGGTGGTGGCCCTGGCCGGCTACGCCTGGGGCCGCCGTACCCGCGCCTGACCCGCCCGCCGGTCCGAGCCCCGAGCGGGCATGCTCGCCCTGATCACTCGGTGTGCCGCACACCGGCCTGTCCCGCCCGGGCGATGGCGCAACGGGCCGTACCCCGGGGTGGGTCATCAACCCGGGGTGAGGGTGACCGGGGGCACTCCGGGGGCGATTTGGAAGTAGCGGGACACGTCGCGTAACCTTGTCCCGTAGTTCCACCCAGAGACCGCTGGTCACCGTGCCCTGGCACGGTCGAAGGTCCCGCGATGACGGGCGACCCGCGTAGGGCGGCAAGCGAAAATCGGCGCTGTGCGTGGTCCGCCGACCATGCGCGTTGCTCCGGCCCTCGCCCCGTGCGCCCTGCGCCGGGGCTTTTCTCGTTGTCGTGATGCCTCCGCCGCCGTCGCGAGCGTCCGCTCGTCGCCGGCGTACCAGCTCCGAGTAACGAGAGAGGAGGGACATGGCGGACAAGCCGATCCGGGCCGACAAGGCCACGGCCGTCGCCGAGCTGACCGAGAGCTTCCGCAACGCGGGGGCGACCGTGCTGACCGAGTACCGCGGACTCACGGTTTCGCAGCTCACCCAGCTGCGGCGCTCGCTCGGCAAGGAGACCAGCTACACGGTCGCGAAGAACACGCTGGCCAAGCGTGCGGCGACCGAGGCGGGCATCTCCGGCCTCGACGAGCTGTTCTCCGGTCCTACCGCGCTGACTTTCGTTTCGGGCGACGTCGTCGAGGCGGCGAAGGGGCTTCGCGACTTCGCGAAGGCCAACCCGAAGCTCGTCATCAAGGGCGGTGTCTTCGAGGGCAAGGCCATTTCCGCGGCCGAGGTCACGAAGCTCGCCGACCTGGAGTCCCGCGAGGTGCTGCTGGCGAAGCTGGCCGGCGCCATGAAGGGCAACCTGAGCAAGGCCGCGGCCCTGTTCCAGGCTCCGCTCGCCAAGACCGCGCGTCTGGCGGCCGCCCTGCAGGACAAGCGCGAGAAGGAGGGCGCCGAGGCGGCCTGAGGCCCCGCGGCGCACCCACGTTCTTAGTTAAACCATTCAGGAAAGGACGCCAGACATGGCGAAGCTCAGCACCGACGAGCTGCTCGACGCGTTCAAGGAGATGACGCTGATCGAGCTCTCCGAGTTCGTGAAGCAGTTCGAGGAGACCTTCGAGGTCACCGCCGCCGCTCCGGTCGCCGTGGCCGCGGGCCCGGCCGCCGGTGGCCCGGCCGCCCCGGCCGAGGAGGAGAAGGACGAGTTCGACGTCATCCTCGACGCCGACGGTGGCAAGAAGATCCAGGTCATCAAGGTCGTGCGTGAGCTGACCGGCCTGGGCCTGAAGGAGGCCAAGGACCTGGTCGAGGCCGCGCCGAAGGCGGTCCTGGAGAAGGTCAACAAGGAGACCGCCGAGAAGGCCAAGGCCAAGCTCGAGGGCGAGGGCGCCAAGGTCACCCTCAAGTGACCTTGCGTTGACCTGACGCGCGTCCGGCTCACGTGAGCCGGGGCACACCGCGTCGCGGCGGGCGGTGATCCGGGAACGGATCGCCGCCCGCTGTGGTTGGTGGCATCCGGTGGGAGCGGCGTGAGCAGGGCGTCCAGGTCGTTCGCACCGGGTTCACAGCGGCGCCTGCCGGTAGCCCGTCGGTGGGAAAGACACCCCGAACGGTAACCGGCCCTTGACGCGGCACCGGGCTGCCAGGCACGCTGACACCAGCAAGACCTTCCGCGCTTGCAACGGCCACCTCTCGGGTATGGCAGCGGCAGCACCATCGCCGTGACACCCGAGCGGCCCGGCAGGAGCGTCGCGTTCCGAGCGGCCCGGTAGACCTGGTTTTCGAGGTCCCGAGGCAAGTTCCGCGACGATCCTGCGGGGTGGGCTGGACAGCGGTTAGCCTCTCGGCTACACTGCTAGTTTGCGCTGCCTTCCGACTTGACCCCTGCTCGGAAATGTCCGTTTGCGGATATTTCTGGTGGGGTCATTGGAGTGCACGCGTACCAGCCGTTCTGCAGCACCGGTCCTCGGAAGGACGCATCTTGGCAGCTTCCCGCCCTGCGAAGACCAGTCGTACGTCGAGCGCTTTTGCGCCCCGCCGAGTTTCTTTCGGCAGGATCACCGAACACCTCGAGGTCCCCAACCTCCTCGCCATCCAGAACGAGTCCTTCGACTGGCTCGTCGGCAACGAGGCTTGGCAGGGCCGGTCGGCGGACGACCCGCACGCACGCTCGGGTCTCGCGGAGATCCTCGACGAGATCAGTCCCATTGAGGACTTCTCCGGCACCATGTCGCTTTCCTTCTCGGCTCCGCGCTTCGACGAGGTCAAGGCCTCGATCGAGGAGTGCAAAGAGAAGGACCTGACCTACTGCGCCCCGCTGTTCGTGACCGCGGAGTTCACCAACAACACCACCGGCGAGATCAAGAGCCAGACGGTGTTCATGGGTGACTTCCCGATGATGACGCCGAAGGGCACCTTCATCATCAACGGCACCGAGCGCGTCGTGGTCAGCCAGCTCGTCCGCTCGCCGGGCGTCTACTTCGACAAGCAGCCGGACAAGACCTCCGACCGCGACCTCTCCAGCGTCAAGGTCATCCCGAGCCGGGGTGCCTGGCTGGAGTTCGACATCGACAAGCGCGACACGGTCGGCGTCCGCATCGACCGCAAGCGCCGGCAGGCCGTCACCGTCCTGCTCAAGGCCATCGGGTGGTCGGCGGAGCAGATCCGCGAGAAGTTCGGCTGGTCCGAGCTGATGATGACCACGCTCGAGAAGGACCACATCGGCGGCCAGGACGAGGCGCTGCTGGACATCTACCGGAAGCTCCGCCCGGGCGAGCCGCCGACCCGCGAGAACGCCCAGACCCTGCTCGACAACCTCTTCTTCAATCCGAAGCGGTACGACGTCGCCAAGGTCGGTCGTTACAAGTTCAACAAGAAGCTCGAAGTGGACGTGCCGATCACCACCGGCACGCTGACCGAGGACGACATCGTCGCCACCGTGGAATACCTCTGCCGGCTGCACGCCGGTGAGGAGGGCTACGAGGCCGACGACATCGACCACTTCGGCAACCGTCGCCTGCGTACTGTGGGCGAGCTGATCCAGAACCAGGTCCGGGTCGGCCTGTCCCGGATGGAACGCGTCGTCCGTGAGCGGATGACCACCCAGGACGTCGAGGCGATCACGCCGCAGACCCTGATCAACATCCGCCCGGTGGTGGCGGCGATCAAGGAGTTCTTCGGTACGTCGCAGCTGTCCCAGTTCATGGACCAGACCAACCCGCTGGCGGGCCTGACCCACCGGCGCCGGCTGAGCGCGCTCGGCCCGGGTGGTCTGTCCCGGGAGCGGGCCGGCTTCGAGGTCCGCGACGTGCACCCGTCCCACTACGGCCGGATGTGCCCGATCGAGACGCCGGAAGGCCCGAACATCGGTCTGATCGGCGCCCTGTCCACCTTCGCCCGGGTCAACCCGTTCGGCTTCATCGAGACGCCGTACCGGAAGGTCGTCAACGGTCGGGTCACCGACCAGATCGACTACCTGACCGCGGACGAGGAGGACCGGTTCGTCAAGGCGCAGGCCAACGCCCCGCTGAAGTCCGACGGGTCGTTCGCCGAGGACCGCGTCCTGGTCCGCCGTAAGGGCGGCGAGACCGAGGACGTGCCGCCGGAGGCCGTGGACTACATGGACGTGTCGCCGCGGCAGATGACCTCGGTCGCCACCGCGATGATCCCGTTCCTCGAGCACGACGACGCCAACCGCGCGCTCATGGGCGCGAACATGCAGCGCCAGGCGGTGCCGCTGGTCAAGGCCGAGTCGCCGCTGGTCGGTACGGGCATGGAGTACCGCGCGGCCGTGGACGCCGGTGACGTCGTCGTCGCCGAGGTCGGCGGTGTGATCGAGGACCTCTGCGCCGACTACATCACCGTCCACCAGGACGACGGCCACCGCCGGACGTACCTGCTGCACAAGTTCCGCCGCTCCAACGCCGGCTCCTGCGTCAACCAGAAGCCGGTCGTCTTCGAGGGCGACCGCGTCGAGGCCGGTCAGGTCATCGCCGACGGTCCGTGCACCGACGAGGGCGAGATGGCGCTCGGGCGCAACCTGCTCGTGGCGTTCATGACCTGGGAGGGCCACAACTACGAGGACGCGATCATCCTGTCGCAGCGCCTCGTGCAGCAGGACGTGCTCACCTCGATCCACATCGAGGAGCACGAGGTCGACGCCCGGGACACCAAGCTGGGTCCGGAGGAGATCACCCGCGACATCCCGAACGTCAGCGAGGAGATGCTCGCCGACCTCGACGAGCGCGGCATCATCCGGATCGGTGCCGAGGTCGTCCCCGGCGACATCCTGGTCGGCAAGGTCACCCCGAAGGGTGAGACCGAGCTGACCCCGGAGGAGCGGCTGCTCCGCGCGATCTTCGGCGAGAAGGCGCGTGAGGTCCGGGACACCTCGCTGAAGGTGCCGCACGGTGAGACCGGCACGGTCATCGGCGTGCGTACCTTCTCGCGGGAGGACGGCGACGAGCTGCCCCCGGGCGTCAACGAGCTGGTCCGGGTCTACGTGGCCCAGAAGCGCAAGATCCAGGACGGTGACAAGCTCGCGGGCCGCCACGGCAACAAGGGCGTCATCTCCAAGATCCTGCCGATCGAGGACATGCCGTTCCTGGAGGACGGCACCCCGGTCGACATCGTGCTGAACCCGCTCGGCGTGCCGTCCCGGATGAACATCGGCCAGGTCCTGGAGACCCACCTCGGGTGGGTGGCCAAGACCGGCTGGAGCGTCCAGGGCGACGACGAGGAGTGGAAGCGCCAGCTCCGTTCGATCGACGCGCACGAGTCCGAGCCGGACACCAACGTGGCCACTCCGGTCTTCGACGGTGCCCGCGAGGAGGAGATCGCCGGCCTGCTCGCGTCGACCCTGCCCAACCGGGACGGCGACCAGCTGATCGGGCGTACGGGCAAGGCGCGGCTGTTCGACGGTCGCTCCGGCGAGCCGCTGCCGGACCCGATCGCGGTCGGCTACATCTACATCCTGAAGCTCAACCACCTGGTCGACGACAAGATCCACGCCCGGTCGACCGGCCCGTACTCGATGATCACGCAGCAGCCGCTGGGTGGTAAGGCGCAGTTCGGTGGCCAGCGCTTCGGTGAGATGGAGTGCTGGGCGATGCAGGCGTACGGCGCCGCGTACGCCCTGCAGGAGCTGTTGACGATCAAGTCCGACGACGTCCTCGGCCGGGTGAAGGTCTACGAGGCGATCGTCAAGGGCGAGAACATCCCCGAGCCGGGCATCCCCGAGTCGTTCAAGGTGCTGCTCAAGGAGCTGCAGTCGCTGTGCCTCAACGTCGAGGTGCTGTCCAGCGACGGCGTGGCCCTGGAGATGCGCGAGACCGACGACGAGGTGTTCCGGGCCGCGGAGGAGCTGGGCATCGACCTGTCCCGGCGCGAGCCGAGCTCGGTCGAAGAGGTCTGAGGTGATGGTTCGGGGGCCGGTTCGCCGGCCCCCGAACCCGCCCGTTAGCTAGGCAGTACAGACGACGACATAGGGGACATAGTGCTCGACGTCAACTTCTTCGACGAGCTGCGCATCGGCCTCGCCACCGCCGACGACATCCGTCAGTGGTCCCACGGCGAGGTCAAGAAGCCCGAGACCATCAACTACCGCACCCTGAAGCCGGAGAAGGACGGGCTCTTCTGCGAGAAGATCTTCGGTCCGCAGCGGGACTGGGAGTGCTACTGCGGTAAGTACAAGCGGGTCCGCTTCAAGGGCATCATCTGCGAGCGCTGCGGCGTCGAGGTGACCCGCTCCAAGGTTCGCCGGGAGCGGATGGGTCACATCGAGCTGGCCGCTCCGGTGACCCACATCTGGTACTTCAAGGGCGTGCCGAGCCGGCTGGGCTACCTGCTGGACCTCGCCCCGAAGGACCTCGAGAAGATCATCTACTTCGCCTCGTACGTCGTGACGAGCGTGGACGCCGAGGCGCGTCACCGTGACCTCTCGACGATCGAGAACGAGATCCTGGCCGAGAAGCGGCAGGCCGAGAACAGCCGCGACTCGGAGATCGAGAAGCGGGCCGCCAAGCTCGAGGCCGACCTGGCCGAGCTGGAGGCCGAGGGCGCGAAGGCGGACGTCCGGCGCAAGGTCAAGGAGGGCGGCGAGCGCGAGATGCGCCAGATCCGCGACCGGGCCCAGCGCGAGATCGACCGCCTCGACGAGGTCCTCGACACCTTCCGCAAGCTCGAGCCCAAGCAGCTGGTCACCGACGAGCTGCTCTACCGCGAGCTGCGCGACCGCTTCGGCGAGTACTTCACCGGTGCCATGGGCGCCGAGGCCATCAAGGCGCTGGTCCAGAACATGGACCTCGACGCCGAGGCCGAGAGCCTGCGCGAGACCATCCGCACCGGCAAGGGCCAGCGGAAGATCCGGGCGCTCAAGCGGCTGAAGGTCGTCGCGGCGTTCCAGAACACCCGCAACTCGCCGCTCGGCATGGTGCTGGACTGCGTCCCGGTCATCCCGCCGGACCTGCGTCCGATGGTGCAGCTGGACGGTGGCCGCTTCGCGACCTCCGACCTGAACGACCTGTACCGCCGGGTGATCAACCGGAACAATCGCCTCAAGCGGCTGATCGACCTCGGCGCGCCCGAGATCATCGTCAACAACGAGAAGCGGATGCTCCAGGAGGCCGTCGACGCGCTGTTCGACAACGGCCGCCGCGGCCGGCCGGTCACCGGTCCGGGTAACCGCCCGCTGAAGTCGCTGTCCGACATGCTCAAGGGCAAGCAGGGCCGGTTCCGCCAGAACCTGCTGGGCAAGCGCGTCGACTACTCCGGCCGTTCGGTCATCGTGGTCGGCCCGAAGCTCAAGCTGCACCAGTGCGGCCTGCCCAAGCAGATGGCGCTGGAGCTGTTCAAGCCGTTCGTGATGAAGCGGCTGGTCGACCTCAACCACGCGCAGAACATCAAGTCCGCCAAGCGGATGGTCGAGCGGCAGCGGCCGGTCGTGTGGGACGTGCTGGAAGAGGTCATCGGCGAGCACCCGGTCCTGCTGAACCGGGCGCCGACCCTGCACCGGCTGGGCATCCAGGCCTTCGAGCCGCAGCTGGTCGAGGGCAAGGCCATCCAGATCCACCCGCTGGTCTGCACCGCGTTCAACGCCGACTTCGACGGTGACCAGATGGCGGTGCACGTGCCGCTGTCCGCCGAGGCCCAGGCCGAGGCGCGGATCCTGATGCTGTCGTCGAACAACATCCTCAAGCCGGCCGACGGCAAGCCGGTCACCATGCCCACCCAGGACATGGTCATCGGCCTCTACCACCTCACCCACCTGACTCCGGGTGGCCAGGGTGAGGGCCGGGCGTTCAGCTCGGACGCCGAGGCGCGGATGGCGTTCGACAACGGCGAGCTGCACCTGCAGGCTCCGGTCAAGATCCGGCTGCGGGACGTCGTCGGGGTCGACAACGGCGCCGGCGCCGAGCCGTGGGTCGCGCCCGAGGGCTGGGTCGAGGGCGAGCCGGTGACGGTGGAGACCACCCTGGGCCGGGTCCTGTTCAACGAGACGCTGCCGCCGGGCTACCGCTTCGTGAACTACGAGATCCGCAAGGGCCAGCTCTCCGCGATCGTCAACGACCTCGCGGAGCGCTTCCCGAAGGTGGCTCTCGCGGCCACCCTCGACGGACTCAAGGAGGCCGGTTTCCACTGGGCCACCTGGTCCGGCGTCACCATCGGCATGGAGGACGTCATCGCTCCGCCGCGCAAGCGGGAGATCCTGGAGCGGTACGAGAAGGAAGCCGACCGGATCGACAAGCAGTACCAGCGTGGTCTGATGACCGCCGAGGAGCGCCGCGGCGAGCTCATCGAGATCTGGACCAAGGCGACCAACGAGGTCGCCAAGGAGATGGACACCGCGCTGCCGCAGGAGAACCCGCTGTGGAAGATGATCAACTCGGGTGCCCGCGGTAACCTGCTCCAGCTCCGGCAGATCGCGGCGATCCGTGGTCTGGTGGCCAACCCGAAGGGCGAGATCATCCCGCGGCCCATCAAGGCCTCGTACCGGGAGGGTCTGTCCGTGCTGGAGTACTTCATCTCCACGCACGGTGCCCGTAAGGGTCTCGCGGACACCGCCCTGCGTACCGCCGACTCGGGTTACCTGACCCGGCGTCTGGTGGACGTCTCGCAGGACGTCATCATCCGCGAGGAGGACTGCGGCACCGACCGCGCCATCCCGATGCAGATCGGCGAGCGGATCGACGGCAAGCTGGTCGTGCACGAGCACGCCGAGACCAGCGTGCACGCCCGTACCCTGGCCGACGACATCAAGGGGCCGGACGGCACCGTGGTGGCCGAGCGGGGTCAGGACATCAACTCGATCCTGGTCGACCGGATCGTCGCGGCCGGGGTGGAGAGCGTCCGGGTGCGCAGCGTGCTCACCTGCGAGTCGAAGCTGGGCGTCTGCGGTGCGTGCTACGGCCGCTCGCTGCCGACCGGCAAGACGGTGGACGTCGGCGAGGCGGTCGGCATCATCGCCGCCCAGTCGATCGGTGAGCCGGGTACGCAGCTGACGATGCGTACCTTCCACACCGGTGGTGTCGCGGGTGAGGACATCACCCAGGGTCTGCCCCGGGTCCAGGAGATCTTCGAGGCCCGGGTCCCGAAGGGTAAGGCGCCCATCGCCGACACCCCGGGTCGGATCCGGATCGAGGACGGCGAGCGGTCGCGGAAGATCATCGTGGTACCGGACGACGGCAGCGACGAGATCGTCTACGACAAGATCTCCAAGCGGGTCCGGCTGCGAGCCCACGACGGCGACCACGTCGAGGTCGGCGAGAAGCTCACCGAGGGCACCATCGACCCGCACGAGCTGCTGCGCATCCTCGGCCCGCGCGCGGTCCAGGTCCACCTGACCCAGGAGGTTCAGGAGGTCTACCGCTCGCAGGGTGTGCTCATCCACGACAAGCACATCGAGATCATCATCCGCCAGATGCTCAAGCGGGTGACGGTCATCGACTCCGGCTCGACCGAGTTCCTGCCGGGTGTGCTGGTCGACCGGGCGCTCTTCGAGTCGGAGAACCGCCGGCTCGTCTCCGAGGGCGGCGAGCCCGCGGCGGGTCGCCCGGTGCTGATGGGTATCACCAAGGCCTCGCTGGCCACGGACTCCTGGCTGTCGGCGGCCTCCTTCCAGGAGACCACCCGGGTGCTGACGGACGCGGCGATCCACGCCCGCAGCGACTCGCTGATCGGCCTCAAGGAGAACGTGATTATCGGTAAGCTCATCCCGGCCGGTACGGGCATCAGCAAGTACCGCAACGTCCGGGTCGAGCCGACCGAGGAGGCGAAGGCCAAGGTCTACTCGATGACCGGCTACCCGGAGACCGACTACGGCTTCGGGCCGGCCAGCGGCCAGGCGGTGCCGCTGGACGACTTCGACTTCGGGTCGTACCGCTAAGCACCAGCAACGACGAGGCCCCCGGCACCCGCCGGGGGCCTCGTCGCGTCCGCGGCCAGGTCTCCCGTCGGGCGTGGTGCCGGTGCCCGCGACCCGCCGGCGACCGGTTGACGGTCTGCTCCTCCTGAGTGTCGGGTGCGGCGGGCCGGGGCATGATGGACGGCATGACGACCGCGCCCGGGCAGGTGCCCGTCGCCCAGCAGGGGCCGCGCCATCCGCTCGATCCTGAGCCGGTCCGCTCGACGAAGGCCCGCGCCGTCTTCGCCCTGGGGCTGATCGGTGGGCTGACCGGGCTGTTCATCGGCGGGGTGGTGCCGTCGACCATCGCCCTGTGGCTCGCCCGCCAGGCCCGGCGGGAGGCGTACGCCTCGGGCGGGTTCCTCACCGGTGCGGACTGGCTACGGCGCGGGGAGCGGCTGGCCTGGACGGGCCTGGTGCTGTGTGCGGTCGCGGTGGTGGTGGCCGTGGTGATCGGAGTGGTCCGGCTCGCGGACAGTCCCTTCGGGCACGACTACCCCCAGAACGTCGACTGACCGGGCGGGGGAGCGGCTCCGCGCCCGGGCCCGGCGGCGGGACCCGCGACGGTAGCCTGGCCGGTGTCCGCCGCGCGGCGGGTGAGCCATGTCGACAGGAGGACCACGTGACGGAGCCGGCCCCACCGCCGGGAGACGACCCGACCCGGTCCGTCGCCGGGCCAGCGGCCGCCGCGCCGACGCCGGGCCCGGACCCCACCAGCCCGTGGGCCGCGCCGAGGGTCGGGCCGGACGAGGGGCCGAGCGCGTCGCCGGAGGTCGCCAGCCCGGGGTACGCTCCGCCGCCGGCCGCCCCGCAGTCCTCCCCGCCGGGGCCGTGGCCGCCCGACGGCCCGTACCCGCCGGTCGGGGCGTCGGCCCCGGGTGCCTCGCCCGGCCAGCGGCCGGCTCCGCCCCATGTCGGACACCCCCTTCCGACCGGCCCCGGACCGCACCACGGGCCGCCGCCCGCCCCCGCCAGCTGGACGGGGCCCGGAGCGTACCCGGGAACCCCGCCGGTGCCCGCCCGCGGGTGGGCGGGCCCGGGCAGCGTGCCGCCCGGCGGCGCCTGGGCCCCGACGCCGCAGGCAGCCGGTCCGCGGCCGGGGGTGCTGCCGCCGCCCCCGCAGGAGGCCCCGCGCCCGCCGAAGCGGGTCGACCCGGTCCCCGGCACCCCGTTCGGCGTGGTCCACCTGGACGTGCCCCCGGTGACCTCGGGGCTCGCCATCGGCTCGTTGGTCTCCGGGATCGCCTCGATCCTGGTCTCGCTGCTGGTCTTCTGCTTCGGCATCGCCGGGCCGAACCTCGGCGGCGCCTGGGCGGCCGGGGCGTTCACGGTGCTCGGCGCGCTCGCCGGCGGCGCCGCCATCGTGACCGGGTTGCTGGCCCGCCGGCAGATCCGGCGCCCGGCACCGCCGCCGGGGGTCCGGTTCACCGGGCGGGGACTGGCCGTGGCCGGTCTCAGCTGCGGGGGAGTCGGGCTGCTGCTCAGCCTGCTCGGGCTCGGGGTGGCGCTGGTGGTGCAGCTCACGTGATCCGGTAGGCGGACGGGTCGAACAGCCGCCGCCAGGACACGATGGCGCCGAGTCCGGCGACCGGTCCGCCGGCCGACGAGGGAAGACCGCCGCGGTGGGGGGTCCGCCGGCCGGGCGGAACCGGGGCCCCCGGGTCGATGCGGGGCGAAGCCGGTACACTTGTCGCCGTGGTGCCCGTCGTGGGCGGGCAGGGAAGAGACGATCGGCCGGCGGACCGCGAGGCGGTTGAACCGGACCGCTCCGTTTTGACCTGCGCGGCTGTGGTAGGTACCCTTTCCCCTTGTGCCCGGGCATGCCCGGGCAATGCGTGCGTGCGCTGGCACCGGGATTCCGGTGATCGTGCGGCGGCACGACCAAGTCCAAGATCCGGTGTTTGGAATTTCCTGTGCCGGTGACAGAAACCCGGTACGACGCGCGAGCGGCGCACCGGGGCCGTGACCCGGGCGACACGCCCGACCGCGGGTGCTGGGACCCCCGTCAGGTGGCCCTGGTTGGAATGTAGGAGAGCCGTCCATCAGGTCGGCTAACGAGCAGACAGCGCGGTCGCCTCGCAGCGGCCGAAGGGAGCGGAGAAACCCGGTGCCCACCATCCAGCAGCTGGTCCGAAAGGGCCGCCAGGCCAAGACGACCAAGACCAAGACCCCGGCGCTGAAGGGGTCCCCCCAGCGGCGCGGCGTGTGCACCCGCGTGTACACCACCACCCCGAAGAAGCCGAACTCGGCGCTGCGCAAGGTCGCTCGTGTCAAGCTCAGCAGCCAGATCGAGGTGACCGCCTACATCCCGGGCGTCGGCCACAACCTGCAGGAGCACTCGATCGTGCTCGTCCGCGGTGGCCGGGTGAAGGACCTCCCCGGCGTGCGGTACAAGATCGTTCGCGGTTCGCTGGACACCCAGGGTGTCCGCAACCGCAAGCAGGCGCGCAGCCGCTACGGCGCGAAGAAGGAGAAGAGCTGACATGCCGCGTAAGGGACCCGCTCCGCGGAAGCCGCTGGTCGCTGACCCGGTGTACAACTCGCCGCTGGTCACCCAGCTGGTGAACAAGATCCTGCTGCGCGGCAAGCGCCAGCTCGCCGAGAGCATCGTGTACGCCGCCCTCGAGGGCTGCCGCGAGAAGTCCGGCACCGACCCGGTCGTCACCCTGAAGCGGGCGATGGACAACGTCAAGCCGACCCTCGAGGTGCGCAGCCGCCGCGTCGGTGGCGCCACCTACCAGGTCCCGGTCGAGGTCCGGCCCGCCCGGGCGACCACCCTGGGCCTGCGCTGGCTGGTCACCTACTCCCGCGCCCGGCGCGAGAAGACCATGGTCGAGCGGCTGATGAACGAGCTGCTGGACGCGAGCAACGGCCTTGGTGCCGCCGTCAAGCGGCGCGAGGACACGCACAAGATGGCCGAGTCCAACAAGGCCTTCGCGCACTACCGCTGGTAACACCTTGGTTCCGGCGCCCACGAGGCGCCGGAACCGCCACCAGTTGTGTCGAGACGACGATAAGTAGGGATTGAAGTGGCCGCCGCAGACGCGCTCGCCAACGTACGCAACATCGGCATCATGGCGCACATCGATGCCGGTAAGACCACTACCACCGAGCGGATCCTGTTCTACACCGGTATCACCTACAAGATCGGTGAAGTCCACGAGGGCGCTGCCGTCATGGACTGGATGGAGCAGGAGCAGGAGCGCGGTATCACCATCACTTCCGCCGCCACGAAGTGCGAGTGGAAGGGCCACACGATCCAGATCATCGACACGCCCGGCCACGTCGACTTCACGGTCGAGGTGGAGCGGTCGCTGCGGGTCCTGGACGGTGCGGTCGCGGTCTACGACGGCGTCGCCGGCGTGGAGCCGCAGACGGAGAACGTCTGGCGCCAGGCGGACAAGTACAACGTCCCCCGGATGTGCTTCGTCAACAAGCTGGACCGGACCGGTGCCGACTTCTTCCGCTGCGTGCAGATGATGATCGACCGGCTCAACGCCACCCCGCTGGTCCTCCAGATCCCGATCGGCGCCGAGGCCGACTTCATCGGTGTGGTCGACCTGATCGAGATGCGCGCCCTCACCTGGCGCGGGGAGACCCAGAAGGGTGAGGACTACGCGATCGAGGAGATCCCGGCCGACCTCGCCGACTCCGCCGCGGAGTGGCGCGAGAAGCTGATGGAGACCCTCGCCGACGTCGACGACGCGGTGATGGAGAAGTACCTGGAGGGCGAGGAGATCTCCGTCGAGGAGATCAAGGCCGCCATCCGCCGGGCCACCATCGCCGGCAAGGCCAACCCCGTCTTCACCGGCACCGCCTTCAAGAACAAGGGCATCCAGCCCATGCTCGACGCGGTCGTCGCGTACCTGCCGTCGCCGCTGGACATCCCGGCCATCGAGGGCACCGCGACCGACGGCGAGACCCCGATGCAGCGGAAGCCGTCCACCTCGGAGCCGTTCTCGGGCCTGGCCTTCAAGATCCAGACCGACAAGCACCTTGGCAAGCTCACCTACGTCCGGGTCTACTCCGGCGTGGTCGAGTCCGGGACCCAGGTGGTCAACTCCACCAAGGACCGCAAGGAGCGGATCGGCAAGATCTACCAGATGCACGCCAACAAGCGGGAGGAGCGCAGCTCCGCCAAGGCTGGCGACATCATCGCGGTGCAGGGTCTCAAGCAGACCACCACCGGTGACACGCTGTGCGACCCGGCGAACCCGGTCATCCTGGAGTCGATGACCTTCCCGGAGCCGGTCATCGAGGTCGCCATCGAGCCGAAGACCAAGGCCGACCAGGAGAAGCTCAGCACCGCCATCCAGCGGCTGGCCGAGGAGGACCCGACCTTCCGCGTCAAGCTGGATGAGGAGACCGGCCAGACGGTCATCTCCGGCATGGGTGAGCTGCACCTGGACATCCTGGTCGACCGGATGCGCCGCGAGTTCAACGTCGAGGCGAACATCGGTAAGCCGCAGGTGGCGTACCGCGAGACCATCCGCCGCACGGTGGAGAAGGTCGAGTACACCCACAAGAAGCAGACCGGTGGTTCCGGCCAGTACGCCCGCGTGATCGTGAGCATCGAGCCGCTGCCGCTGGACAACGACTCGCCGACCTACGAGTTCGCCAACGCCGTCACCGGTGGCCGCATCCCGCGGGAGTTCATCCCCTCGGTGGACGCGGGTGCCCAGGACGCGATGCAGTACGGCATTCTCGCCGGCTTCCCGCTGGTGGGTGTCAAGCTGACGCTGCTGGACGGCCAGTACCACGAGGTCGACTCGTCGGAAATGGCATTCAAGATCGCCGGTTCGATGGTGATGAAGGAGGCGGCCCGCAAGGCCGACCCCGCGCTGCTCGAGCCGATGATGGCTGTTGAGGTCACCACTCCGGAGGAGAACATGGGTGACGTCATCGGCGACCTCAACTCCCGGCGCGGCATCATCCAGGCGATGGAGGAGCGTCACGGCGCCCGCATCGTCCGGGCCCTGGTGCCGTTGTCGGAGATGTTCGGCTACGTCGGCGACCTGCGGTCGAAGACCCAGGGCCGGGCTAGCTACAGCATGCAGTTCGACTCCTACGCCGAGGTTCCGCAGAGCGTGGCGAAGGAGATCATCGCCAAGGCGACTGGTGAGTGACGCTCACCTGAGCTGATCCGATGAGCCGGGGCTGGTCGCGGGAGGGATCTCCCGCCCGCGGCCACCTCGGGCGAGTTGTGTGAATCCGGGCCTGTAGGCTTCATCGCCGCAGAACCCACAAAGGCTCTCCGGCCGTCAGGTCGGAAAGGCTGTCGACAGAGTCCTAAGCGCCGACCCGGCGCACCGGGGCGAACGAACCAAGAAAGTCCACAGGAGGACACCAGTGGCGAAGGCGAAGTTCGAGCGGACTAAGCCGCACGTCAACATCGGCACCATTGGTCACATCGACCACGGTAAGACGACGCTGACGGCGGCCATCACCAAGGTCCTGCACGACCAGTACCCGGACCTGAACCCGTACACGCCGTTCGACGAGATCGACAAGGCGCCGGAGGAGAAGGCCCGCGGCATCACGATCTCGATCGCGCACGTCGAGTACCAGACCGAGGCGCGTCACTACGCGCACGTCGACTGCCCCGGTCACGCCGACTACATCAAGAACATGATCACCGGTGCCGCCCAGATGGACGGCGCGATCCTGGTGGTGGCGGCGACCGACGGCCCGATGCCGCAGACCCGCGAGCACGTGCTGCTGGCCCGTCAGGTCGGCGTGCCGTACATCGTCGTGGCGCTCAACAAGAGCGACATGGTCGACGACGAGGAGCTCCTGGAGCTCGTCGAGCTCGAGGTCCGCGAGCTGCTCTCCTCGCAGGAGTACCCGGGTGACGACCTGCCGGTCGTCCGGGTCTCGGCGCTGAAGGCCCTCGAGGGCGACCCGGAGTGGACCGGGAAGCTCCTGGACCTGATGAACGCCGTCGACACCGCGATCCCGCAGCCGGAGCGCGAGACCGAGAAGCCGTTCCTCATGCCGATCGAGGACGTCTTCACCATCACCGGCCGCGGCACCGTGGTCACGGGTCGCGCCGAGCGCGGCATCCTCAAGCCGAACGAGGAGGTGGAGATCGTCGGCATCCGCGAGAAGTCGATGAAGACCACCTGCACCGGCATCGAGATGTTCCGCAAGCTGCTCGACGAGGCCCGCGCGGGCGAGAACGTCGGTCTGCTGCTCCGCGGCATCAAGCGCGAGGACGTCGAGCGCGGCATGGTCGTCATCAAGCCGGGCACCACGACCCCGCACACGGAGTTCGAGGCGACGGTCTACATCCTCTCCAAGGAGGAGGGTGGCCGCCACACCCCGTTCTTCCAGAACTACCGTCCGCAGTTCTACTTCCGGACCACGGACGTCACCGGCGTCGTCACGCTGCCCGAGGGTACCGAGATGGTCATGCCGGGCGACAACACCACGATGACCGTGAAGCTGATCCAGCCCATCGCGATGGAGGAGAACCTCAAGTTCGCGATCCGGGAGGGTGGCCGTACGGTCGGCGCGGGTCGCGTCACCAAGATCATCAAGTGAGCTGGGTAACCCCGATTAGCGTCGCCGCCGGTCGTGCGGCATACTAGTCAGGTTGCGTAACGACGGTCAGTCGCCTGCGTCCGGTGTCTGCTGGACCTCCGGGTGACCGACAGTCTCGCGTAGGGTGGTTGATCGCCCCTGGCGGTCAACCACCCTCGCGCGGCGTCCAGGTCGCGGTAACGCGATCGGCGCCATGACCCACCGCGTGGTCGGAGAACCGGTCCGGAGTCCCGGGGCGGAGCCCGGCCCACGGGCGCGACACGCCCGACCGCGGGGGTCGGCGGAAGTGGGCCTGTGCCAGCCGGTACAGGCGCCCGCAACACAGCGGCATCGAGAGAAGGAACAGAAGCCACCATGGCGGGACAGAAGATCCGCATCCGGCTCAAGGCCTATGACCACGAGGTCGTCGACTCCTCGGCTCGGAAGATCGTCGAGACGGTGACGCGTACCGGGGCGCAGGTCGCTGGCCCGGTGCCGCTGCCCACGGAGATCAACCGTTTCTGCGTTATCCGCTCGCCGCACAAGTACAAGGACTCGCGCGAGCACTTCGAGATGCGCACGCACAAGCGGCTGATCGACATCATCGACCCGACCCCGAAGACGGTCGACTCGCTCATGCGCCTCGACCTGCCGGCTGGCGTCGACATCGAGATCAAGCTGTAGGGACCGGACAAATGGACAGGCAAGTCAAGGGGATCCTGGGCGCCAAGCTCGGCATGACCCAGGTCTGGGACAACAACCGCGTTGTCCCGGTGACCGTGGTTCAGGCCGGCCCGTGCGTCGTGAGCCAGGTTCGTAGCGCCGACAAGGACGGCTACTCCGCGGTCCAGCTGGCGTACGGGGCCATCGACCCGCGCAAGGTCAAGAAGCCGATCGCCGGGCACTACGCCAAGGCGGACGTCGCGCCGCGCCGGCACATCGTCGAGCTGCGCACCGTCGACGCCGCGGACTACTCGCTGGGCCAGGAGGTCACGGTCGAGGAGTTCCCGGCCGGCGTCACCATCGACGTCACCGGCAAGACCAAGGGCAAGGGCTACGCCGGCCCGATGAAGCGGCACGGCTTCCACGGTCTGCGCGCCAGCCACGGTGTCGAGCGCAAGCACCGCTCGCCGGGCTCCATCGGCGCGTGCGCGACCCCGGGTCGCGTCTTCAAGGGCACCCGGATGGCGGGTCGGATGGGTGGCGTGCGCTACACCGTCCAGAACCTGACCGTCCAGGCGGTCGACACCGAGAACAACCTCCTGCTCGTCCGTGGCGCCATCCCCGGCCCCAAGGGCGCGCTGGTCCTGGTCCGTACCGCGGCCAAGAGCAAGGCGAAGAAGGGCGGTGCGGCCAAGTGACCACCGTTGACGTCCTCAGCGTCGAAGGCACCAAGAGCGGCTCCGTCGAGCTGCCGGCCGACATCTTCGACGCCCAGGCCAACATCGCGCTGATGCACCAGGTCGTGGTGGCTCAGCTCGCGGCGGCCCGGCAGGGCACGCACAAGGCCAAGACCCGCGGCGAGGTCTCCGGTGGAGGCAAGAAGCCGTACAAGCAGAAGGGCACCGGTCGTGCCCGCCAGGGCTCGACCCGCGCGCCGCAGTTCGCCGGCGGTGGCGTGGTCCACGGCCCGGTGCCGCGCGACTACAGCCAGCGCACCCCGAAGAAGATGAAGGCCGCCGCCCTGCGTGGCGCCCTCTCCGACCGGGCCCGCGCCGGCCAGGTGCACGTCGTCGAGGCGTTCGTCTCGGGCGAGAAGCCGTCGACCAAGGCCGCGCTGGCCACGCTCGCGAAGCTGACCGACGCCCGTCGCGTCCTGGTCGTGCTGAGCAGCACCGACGAGCTGAACTGGGTGTCGCTGCGCAACGAGCCGCGGGTGCACCTGATCGAGGCCGGCCAGCTCAACACGTACGACGTGCTGGTCGCCGACGACGTGGTCTTCACCAAGGAGGCCCTGGACGAGTTCCTGGGCGTTCCCGCCGAGACCACCGAGGAGGGTGGCAAGTGAGCACGATCGCCGATCCGCGCGACATCATCGTCGCGCCGGTCGTCTCGGAGAAGAGCTACAGCGAGCTGAACCGCAACTGGTACACCTTCCTGGTGCACCCGGACGCGAACAAGACCGAGATCAAGATCGCTATCCAGCAGATCTTCAACGTCCGCGTCCTGACGGTCAACACGCTCAACCGCGAGGGCAAGCGCAAGCGCACCAAGACCGGCTTCGGTCAGCGCAAGGCCACCAAGCGGGCGATCGTGAAGCTGGCTGACGGTGACCGTATCGAGGCCTTCGGCGGCCCGGTCAGCTGAGGGGTGTAGACAATGGCTATCCGTAAGTACAAGCCGACGACGCCGGGCCGGCGTGGCTCGAGCGTCGCCGACTTCGCCGAGATCACCCGGTCGACGCCCGAGAAGTCGCTGCTGGCCCCGCTGCCGAAGAAGGGCGGTCGCAACGCCCACGGCCGGATCACCACGCGGCACCACGGTGGCGGCCACAAGCGCCAGTACCGTCTGATCGACTTCAAGCGGGTCGACAAGGACGGCGTGCCGGCGAAGGTCGCGCACATCGAGTACGACCCGAACCGCACCGCGCGGATCGCGCTGCTGCACTACGCCGACGGCGAGAAGCGTTACATCATCGCGCCGAAGGACCTGAAGCAGGGCGACGCGGTGGAGTCGGGCCCGAGCGCCGACATCAAGCCGGGCAACAACCTGCCGCTGCGCAACATCCCGGTCGGTACCACGATCCACAACGTGGAGCTGCGTCCGGGCGGTGGCGCCAAGCTGGCCCGCTCGGCCGGCGTCGGTATCCAGCTGCTCGGCCGTGAGGGCGCGTACGCGACCCTCCGCATGCCGTCCGGTGAGATCCGGCGGGTCGACGTGCGCTGCCGGGCCAGCATCGGCGAGATCGGCAACGCCGACCAGTCGAACATCAACTGGGGTAAGGCCGGCCGGATGCGGTGGAAGGGCAAGCGCCCGACTGTCCGTGGTGTCGCGATGAACCCGGTCGACCACCCGCACGGTGGTGGTGAGGGTAAGACCTCCGGTGGTCGCCACCCGGTCAACCCGCAGGGTAAGCCCGAGGGCCGCACCCGTCGTAAGGGCCAGCCGAGCGACCGGCTGATCGTCCGCCGCCGCTACGCCACCCGCAAGCGCGGCTAACAGGAGAGCTGACAGATGCCTCGCAGCCTGAAGAAGGGCCCGTTCGTCGACGACCACCTGCTCAAGAAGGTGGAGACGCAGAACGACAAGGGCTCGAAGAACGTCATCAAGACCTGGTCGCGGCGCTCGACGATCATCCCCGAGATGCTCGGGCACACGATCGCCGTGCACGACGGACGCAAGCACGTCCCGGTGTTCGTGACCGAGGCCATGGTCGGGCACAAGCTCGGCGAGTTCGCGCTGACCCGCACGTTCAAGGGTCACGAGAAGGACGACCGGAAGAGCCGCCGGCGCTGACGCCGCGGGCATACGGATAGAGGAACAAGGGGTTACAGCGATGCCAGGAAAGGGCGACGCTCCGGTGCTTCCGGGCGCGCGGGCGGTTGCGCGGCACGTGCGCATCTCGCCGATGAAGGCGCGCCGGGTGGTCAACCTCGTCCGCGGCCTGCCCGCGAAGGAGGCGCTCACGGTGCTGCAGTTCGCGCCGCAGGCTGCGAGCGAGCAGGTGTACAAGGTGCTCGCGAGCGCGATCGCCAACGCGGAGAACAACGAGCGGCTGGACCCCGACGCGCTGCTCGTCAGCGAGGCGTTCGTCGACGAGGGCCCGACCATGAAGCGGTTCCGACCGCGGGCGCAGGGCCGGGCGTACCGGATCCGCAAGCGCACCTGCCACATCACCGTGGCGGTCGAGGCGGTGGCGCCGGCCGCGCCGAAGAAGTCGGCGAAGAAGGCCGCTCCGGCCAAGCAGGCCGCGGCCGCCGAGGGGCAGAGCACGACGGAGGGTGCCGAGTAATGGGTCAGAAGGTTCACCCGACCGGATTCCGGCTCGGCATCTCGACCGACTGGAAGTCCCGCTGGTTCGCGGACAAGCTCTACAAGGACTACATCGGCGAGGACGTCAAGATCCGCCGGATGATGTCCAAGGGGCTGGAGCGCGCCGGCATCTCCAAGGTAGACATCGAGCGCACCCGGGACCGGGTCCGCGTCGACATCCACACCGCCCGGCCGGGCATCGTCATCGGCCGTAAGGGTGCGGAGGCCGACCGGATCCGGGGCGAGCTGGAGAAGCTCACCGGCAAGCAGGTTCAGCTGAACATCATCGAGGTGAAGAGCCCCGAGTCGGACGCGCAGCTGGTCGCCCAGGGCGTCGCCGAGCAGCTGTCCAGCCGGGTCAGCTTCCGTCGGGCCATGCGCAAGGCGATGCAGTCCGCGATGAAGAACCCGGTCTGCAAGGGCATCCGGGTGCAGGTCTCGGGCCGTCTCGGCGGCGCCGAGATGAGCCGGACCGAGTTCTACCGCGAGGGCCGGGTTCCGCTGCACACGCTGCGGGCCAACATCGAGTACGGCTTCTTCGAGGCCCGTACCACCTTCGGCCGGATCGGCGTGAAGGTCTGGATCTACAAGGGCGACGCCGTCCCGGGCCGGGAGGCTCCGGCCGAGGCCGGTCCGTCCCGCCCGCGCCGTGAGCGCGGCGAGCGTCCCGAGCGGCCGCGCCGTGGCCGGTCGGGTTCGTCCGGCACGACCGCCGGCGGCACCGAGGCCGGCCGGGCTGCCGCGACCACCATCGCGCAGCAGGCCGAGACGCCGAGCGGCGAGCCGATCGACAGCGGTGCTGTCGCCGCGGCCGCGTCGACTCCGGCAGAAACGCAGCAGGAGGGCTGACAGATGCTGATGCCGCGCAAGCCCCCGAAGGGCTTCCGCAAGCCGCACCACCCGGACCGCCACGGCGCGTCCAAGGGTGGTAACCGGGTGGTGTTCGGCGAGTTCGGGATCCAGGCTCTCGAGCCGGCGTACGTGACCAACCGCCAGATCGAGTCGGCGCGTATCGCGATGACCCGGCACATCAAGCGTGGTGGCAAGGTCTGGATCACGATCTTCCCGGACCAGGCCCTCACCAAGAAGCCGGCGGAAACCCGGATGGGTTCCGGTAAGGGTTCGCCCGAGTGGTGGGTCGCCAACGTCAAGCCGGGGCGGGTCCTCTTCGAGATGTCCTTCCCCAACGAGCAGATCGCGCGAGAGGCGATGCGTCGCGCGATCCACAAGCTCCCGATGAAGTGCCGCATTGTTACGCGCGAAGTGGGTGAATCCTGATGGCAGCGGGCGTCAAGGCCTCCGAGCTGCGTGAGCTCTCCGAGGAGGAGCTGGTCACGAAGCTGCGTGAGGCGAAGGCGGAGCTGTTCAACCTCCGCGTGCAGGCCGCAACCGGGCAGCTGGACAACAACCGGCGGCTGCAGGTCATCCGTCGGGAGATCGCCCGGATCTACACGATCATGCGTGAGCGTGAGCTGGGTCTCTCGGCCGCGCCGACTGAGGTGACTGCATCATGAGTGAGAACACCACCACCGCCGCCGCGCGGGCCCGCCGCAAGGTGCGTGAGGGCCTCGTGGTCAGCGACAAGATGGAAAAGACCGTCGTGGTCGAGGTCGAGGACCGGGTCAAGCACGCGCTGTACGGCAAGATCATGCGCCGGACCAGCAAGCTCAAGGTCCACGACGAGCAGAACTCCGCCGGGATCGGCGACCGGGTCCTGATCATGGAGACCCGGCCGCTGTCCGCCACCAAGCGGTGGCGGCTCGTGGAGATCCTCGAGAAGGCCAAGTAGCGAAGGCTCGAGCTCGGCCGGCATCGGTCGGGCGCAGGTTCCGCCAGGCTCCGGCCGCCTCTGGGCGGCCGGAGAACCGGCAGACATAGGAGATAGACGTGATTCAGCAGGAGTCGCGACTGCGCGTCGCCGACAACACGGGTGCCCGGGAGATCCTGTGCATCCGGGTTCTCGGTGGCTCCGGTCGGCGCTACGCGAGCATCGGCGACGTCATCGTGGCCACGGTCAAGGACGCGATCCCCGGTGCCGGTGTGAAGAAGGGCGACGTCGTCAAGGCCGTCGTCGTTCGCACCGCCAAGGAGAAGCGGCGGCCGGACGGCTCGTACATCCGCTTCGACGAGAACGCCGCCGTCATCATCAAGGACGGTGGGGACCCGCGCGGTACCCGTATCTTCGGCCCGGTGGGCCGGGAGCTGCGGGACAAGCGGTTCATGAAGATCATCTCTCTCGCGCCGGAGGTGTTGTGACCGTGAAGGTCAAGAAGGGCGACACGGTCGTCGTCATCGCCGGCAAGGACAAGGGCGCCAAGGGCAAGGTCATCGCGGCCTACCCGCGGCAGGACAAGGTCCTGGTCGAGGGCGTGAACCGGGTCAAGAAGCACACCCGCATCAGCACCACCCAGCGTGGCGCCAAGACCGGTGGCATCGTCACCCAGGAGGCCCCGATCCACGTCTCGAACGTGCAGGTCCTGGACTCCGACGGCAAGCCGACCCGCGTCGGTTACCGGATCGACGAGAACGGCCAGAAGGTCCGCATCGCGCGTAGCACCGGTAAGGACCTGTGATGACCACGGCTACCGAAACCAAGACCATGCCGCGCCTCAAGGAGCGGTACCGCAACGAGATCGTGGCCGAGCTGCAGAAGCAGCACAACTACGGCAACCCCATGCAGGTGCCGCGGTTGGTCAAGATCGTCGTCAACATGGGTGTCGGCGAGGCCGCTCGGGACGCCAAGCTGATCGACGGCGCGGTTCGCGACCTGGCCACCATCACCGGCCAGAAGCCGCAGGTGCGGCGGGCGACCAAGTCCATCGCGCAGTTCAAGCTCCGTGAGGGCATGCCGATCGGCGCGAAGGTGACCCTGCGCGGCGACCGGATGTGGGAGTTCCTGGACCGGCTGCTGTCCATCGCGCTGCCGCGTATCCGCGACTTCCGCGGCCTCGACGGGCGCAAGCTCGACGGGCACGGCAACTACACGTTCGGTCTGACCGAGCAGTCGGTGTTCCACGAGATCGACCAGGACAAGATCGATCGCCAGCGGGGCATGGACATCACGGTGGTCACGACCGCCACGACCGACGACGAGGGCCGGGCGCTGCTCAAGCTCCTGGGCTTCCCGTTCAAGGAGAACTGAGATGGCCAAGAAGGCGCTGATCCTCAAGGCGGCCGCGAAGCCGAAGTTCTCGGTTCGCGCGTACACCCGCTGCCAGCGGTGCGGGCGTCCGAAGGCGGTCTACCGCAAGTTCGGTCTCTGCCGGGTGTGCATCCGGGAGATGGCCCACCGCGGTGAGCTGCCCGGCGTGTCCAAGGCTTCCTGGTAATAGCTATTGCTCTTCGCCGTAGGCCCCGGGCGTGCCCGGGGAACCGCGGCGAGAAAGGCTGACGAATTCCATGACGATGACCGACCCGATCGCAGACATGCTCACGCGTCTGCGTAACGCCAACCAGGCGTACCACGACCGGGTGACGATGCCCTACTCGAAGATCAAGGCGAACATCGCCGAGGTCCTCAAGGCCGAGGGTTACATCGCCACCTGGTCGGTCGAGGAGCCCGAGGAGGGCGCCGTCGGCAAGCGACTGGTCGTCGAGCTGAAGTACGGCCAGAACCGGGAGCGGAGCCTGGCCGGCATCAAGCGCGTGTCCAAGCCCGGTCTGCGGGTTTACGCCAAGTCGGACGGGCTCCCGCGGGTGCTCGGCGGGCTGGGCGTGGCGATCATTTCGACGTCCCAGGGGCTGCTCACCGACCGGCAGGCCCGCAAGCGGAGCGTTGGCGGGGAAGTCCTCGCCTTCGTCTGGTAACGGGAGACAGGTAGAAATGTCGCGTATTGGACGTAAGTCGATCCCGGTGCCAGCCGGCGTCGACATCACGATCGACGGCCAGACCGTCAAGGTCAAGGGCCCGAAGGGCGAGCTGACCCACGTCCTCGCCGAGCCGATCACGGCGGAGCGGGGCGAGGACGGCGCGCTGCACGTCAACCGGCCGAACGACGAGCGCAAGGCCAAGGAGCTGCACGGCCTGAGCCGTACGCTGGTCGCCAACATGATCGTCGGCGTGACCGAGGGCTACCGCAAGAGCCTCGAGATCGCCGGCACCGGTTACCGCGTCACCGCCAAGGGCAAGGACCTCGAGTTCGCGCTCGGGTTCTCGCACCCGGTGCTCGTGCCGGCGCCGGAGGGCATCACCTTCACGGTGGAGAAGCCGACGCTGTTCCACGTGGCCGGCATCGACAAGCAGCAGGTCGGTGAGATCGCCGCCAACATCCGGAAGATCCGCCCGCCGGAGCCCTACAAGGGCAAGGGCGTCAAGTACCAGGGCGAGGTCATCCGCCGCAAGGCTGGAAAGGCAGGTAAGAAGTGAGCGCCACGCTGCTCAAGCGCCGCCGCGGCGTCGCCGCCAAGCGTGCCGTCGGGCGTGCGCGTCGGCACTTCCGGGTCCGCAAGAACATCAGCGGCACCGCCGAGCGTCCCCGCCTGGTCGTCACCCGCTCCCTGCGGCACATCGTCGCCCAGATCGTGGACGACACCAAGGGTCACACCCTGGCGTCGGCCTCGACCCTGGACGCCTCGCTGCGCGGCGCCGAGGGCGACAAGAGCGCCCTGGCCGGCAAGGTCGGCGCCCTGCTCGCCGAGCGGGCCAAGGCCGCCGGCATCTCGAAGGTCGTCTTCGACCGCGGTGGCAACCGGTACGCGGGGCGGGTCGCCGCGCTTGCCGACGCCGCCCGCGAAGCCGGGCTCGAGTTCTAGAAACCCCGTCACGAGAGAGAAGGAAGGCTGCTGATGCCAGGTCAACAGCGCCGTGGCGGCGGGTCCGGTGGCAACGAGGGTGGTCGCCGCGACAACCGCCGTGAGGGCGGCCGCGGAAACGCGCCCGTCGAGAAGACCCCGCACCTTGAGCGGGTCGTCGCGATCAACCGCGTCGCCAAGGTCGTGAAGGGTGGTCGTCGCTTCAGCTTCACCGCCCTGGTGATCGTGGGCGACGGCGACGGCACCGTCGGCGTGGGCTACGGAAAGGCCAAGGAGGTGCCCGCGGCGATCGCCAAGGGTGTCGAGGAGGCCAAGAAGCACTTCTTCAAGGTGCCGCGGATCGGCGCCTCGATCCCGCACCCGGTGCAGGGCGAGGACGCGGCCGGCGTGGTGCTGCTCAAGCCGGCCTCGGCCGGTACGGGCGTCATCGCCGGTGGTCCGGTGCGCGCCGTGCTGGAGTGCGCGGGCATCCACGACGTGCTCTCCAAGAGCCTCGGCTCGTCCAACCCGATCAACATCGTGCACGCCACGGTGGCGGCCCTGAAGGCGCTCGAGTCGCCGGAGGCGGTCGCGGCCCGTCGTGGTCTGCCGGTCGAGGACGTCGCGCCGGCCGCGATGCTGGCGTCCCGGGCGGGGGTGGCTTCCTGATGGCGCGCCTGAAGGTCACCCAGGTCCGGTCCGAGATCGGGACCAAGAAGAACCAGCGTGACTCGCTGCGTTCGCTCGGTCTCAAGCGGATCAACGACGTGGTGGTCAAGGAGGACCGGCCGGAGATCCGCGGCATGATCTTCGCGGTCAACCACCTCGTGAAGGTCGAGGAGGTCGAGTAATGACGATCAAGGTCCACCACCTGCGTCCGGCGCCGGGGGCCAAGACCGAGAAGACCCGGGTGGGTCGCGGTGAGGGCTCCAAGGGCAAGACCGCCGGCCGCGGTACCAAGGGTTCGAAGGCCCGGAAGAACATCTCGCCGGCGTTCGAGGGTGGGCAGATGCCCATCCACATGCGCCTGCCGAAGATGAAGGGCTTCAAGAACAAGTTCAAGGTCGTCTTCCAGGTGGTCAACCTGGACCGGCTCGCCGAGCTCTTCCCGAACGGCGGCCAGGTCGGCCCGGTCGAGCTGGTCGAGGCCGGCGCGGTCCGCAAGGGCCAGCCGGTCAAGGTGCTCGGCACCGGCGACCTCGGCGGTGTGGCCCTCCAGGTGTCGGCGCACGCGTTCAGCGCGTCGGCCAAGGAGAAGATCACCGCTGCCGGTGGCTCGGTCACCGAGCTGTAAGGCACGACACATGGCGCCCGCTCAGGTCCGCGTGACTGGGCGGGCGCCATGGTCTACCTGGCGAATGTGCGCCGGGTAACATCGGATTCGTTTTATGTAGCCGGGCGCATCTGCCCCGACCGGGATCGGGCTGTTAGAGTCCCATCCCAGCTATGGATATCGGGCACTCGCCCGGCACCCACCCCGGATCCGCCAGGAATCAGACCGGCGGCCCGCGTCGCGCAGGAGGAAGAAGTTGCTGTCCGCCTTTCTCAGTGCGTTCCGTACGCCTGACCTGCGCAAGAAGCTGCTGTTCACAGTAGGCATCATCGCGGTCTACCGGCTCGGCGCCACTCTGCCCAGCCCCGGCGTCTCGTACGGCAACGTCCAGAAGTGCCTCGACGCCATCCAGGGCGGCGGCACCGGCGTGCTGAACCTGCTGGACCTCTTCAGCGGTGGCGCGCTGCTGCAGCTCTCGGTCTTCGCGCTGGGCATCATGCCCTACATCACCGCGTCGATCATCCTGCAGCTGCTGACCGTGGTCATCCCGCGGCTGGAGCAGCTCCGCAAGGAGGGCCAGGCCGGCCAGGCGAAGATCACCCAGTACACCCGCTACCTGACCCTGGGTCTGGGCATCCTCCAGTCCTCGGCGTTCGTGGCGCTGGCCCGCTCCGGGCAGCTCTTCCAGAACCGCTGCGACCAGTGGCCGATCGTCCCCCGGGACACCGGCATCCCGGACTGGCTGACCCTGGGCATCCTGGTCATGACCATGACCGCCGGCACCGGTGTGGTGATGTGGCTCGGCGAGCTGATCACCGACCGCGGCGTCGGCAACGGCATGTCCGTGCTGATCTTCACCTCGATCGCCGCCCGGCTCCCCAGCGAGGGCTGGAAGATCAAGACCACCAAGGGCTGGGGGATGTTCCTCCTCGTCATCGCCCTGGTGCTGGTGGTCATCTGCGCGGTCACCTTCATCGAGCAGGCCCAGCGCCGGATCCCGGTGCAGTACGCCAAGCGCATGATCGGCCGGCGGATGTACGGCGGCACCTCCACCTACATCCCGCTGAAGGTGAACCAGGCCGGCGTCATCCCGGTCATCTTCGCCTCGTCGCTGCTCTACCTGCCGACGCTCGCGCTCCAGTTCTTCGACCAGACCAACCCGGGCAAGACCCAGGCCTGGATCCAGAACCACATCGTGAAGGCGAGCGCGCCGGAGCACATCGCGATCTACTTCCTGCTGATCATCTTCTTCACGTACTTCTACGTGTCGATCACGTTCAACCCGACCGAGGTCGCGGACAACATGAAGAAGTACGGCGGCTTCGTACCGGGCATCCGCCCCGGCAAGCCGACCGCCGAGTACCTCGACTTCATCCTCAGCCGGATCACCCTGCCGGGTGCGCTCTACCTGGGCATCATCGCGATCCTGCCGAACTTCTTCTTCATCTGGCTCGACAACCAGCAGTTCCAGAACTTCCCGTTCGGCGGCACCGCTGTGCTCATCATGGTCGGCGTCGGTCTGGAGACCGTGAAGCAGATCGAGAGCCAACTCATGCAGCGGAACTACGAAGGGTTCCTGCGGTAGATGCGACTCGTTCTGGTTGGCCCGCCGGGCGCGGGCAAGGGCACACAGGCGGAGTTCATCGCCGCTCACCTGTCGGTGCCGAAGATCTCGACCGGGGACATCTTCCGGGCGAACGTCTCCCAGGGCACCCCGCTCGGCGTCGAGGCCAAGCGATACATGGACGCCGGCAAGCTGGTCCCGGACGAGGTCACCATCAACATGGTGCGGGACCGGCTCGCCGAGCCGGACGCCAGTGAGGGCTTCCTGCTCGACGGCTTCCCCCGTACCACCCCGCAGGCCGCCGCGCTGGACAAGCTCCTCGCCGACCTCGGCACCGCGCTGGACCTGGTGCTGGAGCTGGTCGTCGACGACGACGAGGTGATCCGGAGGCTGTCCGGCCGGCGTACCTGCCGGGGCTGCGGCAAGATCTGGCACGTCGAGTTCGACGCCACCACCCGCGAGGGGATCTGCGACCGCTGCGGCGCCGAGCTGTTCCAGCGGGACGACGACAAGCCGGAGACCATCGCCGCCCGGCTCCGGGAGTACGCCGAGAAGACCGCGCCGCTGGTCGACTACTACGGCGCCCAGGGCAAGCTCGTCGGCATCGACGCGACCGGGCCGGTGGAGGACGTCACCGTCCGCGCCATCGACGCCCTCCGTTCCTACGGCGGCTGACGTCCCGCCGGCCTCTGGCGGATAGAGTGCGAACAGCGGGGTACGTGCGACGTGCCCCGCTGTTCCGCGCAACGAAAGGTAACGCCTCCATGCGTCGTCCCCAGCTGGACATCCAGCTGAAGACCCCCGACCAGATCGAGATGATGCGGGCTGCCGGTCTGGTGGTGGCCCGCGCGCTGCGTCGGATGCGGGAGGCGGTTGCCCCCGGTGTGAGCACGGCCGACCTGGACGCGATCGCCGAGGCCACCATCCGGGAGGCCGGTGCCGTGCCGTCGTTCAAGGGCTACCACGGCTACCCGGCGTCGATCTGTTCCTCGGTCAACGAGCAGGTGGTGCACGCCATCCCGTCGTCCAAGCAGGTGCTCCGCGAGGGTGACCTGATCTCGATCGACTGCGGCGCGGTGCTCAACGGGTGGCACGGCGACGCCGCGATCACCCTCGGCGTCGGCGAGGCCGACCCGGCCCTGCTGAAGATGGCGGCCGTGGCCGAGGACGCGATGTGGGCCGGGATCGCCGCCGCCGCCCGGGGTGCCGCCGGCGGGAAGGGCCGGCTCACCGACATCTCCCACGCGGTGGAGCACGCGGTCCGCAAGGCCGGCCGCTACGGCATCGTCGACGGGTACGGCGGGCACGGCATCGGCACCGAGATGCACCAGGACCCGCACGTGCTCAACCACGGGCGCCCCGGCAAGGGCCCCCGGCTGGTGCCCGGCATGGCGCTGGCGATCGAGCCGATGATCACCATGGGCTCGCCGCGTACGGTCGAGCAGGCCGACGGCTGGACGGTGGTCACCCGGGACGGCTCCGTGGCGGCGCACGTCGAGCACTCGATGGCCCTGCTGAACGACGGTGTGTGGGTGCTGACCGCGGAGGACGGCGGCCGGGCCCGGCTCGGCGACCTGGTCACCGCCCGCCAGCCGGCCGACTCGCCTGCGGTCTGACGGTTTCCGGGTGTCGGCCGCGCCGACCCTGCCTTCGCTAGGCACGTGTGAACGAGTCGGCGGCCGGGCGGTGGCGCCGGCGACACCTCGGGCTGCTGGCGGTTGCCCAGGCGGGGTGACGCCGGCCGGCGGGGAGTCCGATCCGTTCGCGGCATCCGGTTCCCAGCGTGCCGATTGGGCGTTCTCGGTCGATCGCAGGCCGCCTGCGCCGATCGTTCGGGCAGGGGCGTTACTGCGAAGTGGCCCGGCGCTGTCATGCTTGCCTTCATGGACGGGGAGAGGGAGATGCGGGCGGCCGACACCGACCGGCAGGCGACGGCGGAACGGCTCCGGACGGCCCTGGAAGAGGGCCGGCTCGACCTGCACGAGTACGACGAGCGGTTGGGCCGGACGTACGGCGCGAAGACGTACGCCGAACTGGCCGAGATCGTGGCCGACCTGCCGGGTCCGGCGCCAGCGCAGCGATCCGCCCTGGCGCCCGCACCGCCCGGCCCCCTGCCGGCGAGCGAGGGAGGGGCCGCCGCGGCGGCACGCCCGTCCGGCTGGCTGCTCGGGATCTGGTCGCCCTGGTTGCGGGTGGCCGCCGTGCTGATCCCGATCTGGCTGATCGTCTCGATCGGCTCCGGCAACTTCTCCGGCTACTGGCCGGCCTGGGTGCTCGGCCCTTGGGGCGCCCTCCTGCTGTTGCGGACGGTGGGCGTGTCCGACGGCGGGCCGCACCCGACCCAGCGCCGCCAGGCACGGCGGGAACGGCGGCGGGGCCGGTGACCGACGTGCTGTGGCCAGCGCCACAGCACGTCGCCGAGGCCGGATGGATTTCCACCGTCGAGTGGCCGGATGCGCGGCCGGTTTGGCGACGGCGCGCAGGCGGGCGTACACTTTCTGATCGGCGCACAGCGTCCACTCCGGCATGCCCACCCAGCGCTTCGGTGGGAGCTGGAGCCGCGGCTGGCGCGGGTTTCCTGATCTTGGTCAGTTCACCCGTGTAAGACGTTGTGGGCCGTCCGGAGCAACCGACGTCAGGACAGCGGAGGACATGCCGAAAAAAGACGGAGCCATCGAGATCGAGGGTCGGGTCATCGAGCCCCTGCCGAACGCCATGTTCCGCGTGGAGCTCGCGAACGGCCACAAGGTGCTGGCTCACATCAGCGGCAAGATGCGGCAGCACTACATCCGCATCCTGCCGGAGGACCGGGTCGTCGTCGAACTCTCGCCGTACGACCTGACCCGCGGGCGCATCGTCTACCGCTACAAGTAAGCCTGACGACGGCCGGGAAGTCCCCGTGTCCGTCTTCGACGTCCGGCGTCGCGCACCGTCGCGTCTCCGGGCCAGATGGGAAGTAAGGCAACCGTGAAGGTCAAGCCGAGCGTCAAGAGGATCTGCAACAAGTGCCGGGTGATCCGCCGGCACGGCCGGGTCATGGTCATCTGCCAGGACCCGCGCCACAAGCAGCGCCAGGGCTGAGCCGTTCCCGCCGACCGTGACGAGCGGCGGCGGAACAGGCCCGGGCGGCAGATCCCGACAAACACATCACCAGCTCGTCCCAGCCGCGAGCGGTACGCAGCGCGTACCCCCTCGTGGTGGACCCCCGGTCGGAGGCCGGGGCCCGCTCGGGCAGCGACCGATCCCGGTCGCCGGCGCGTGACGCCGGAAGGACAGGGACGGTCGGTAGCGGGGTGGGACGGGTCCACACCTCCGCCACAACATCACGAGGAGTACGCCCGCACATGGCACGTCTAGTCGGCGTGGACCTCCCCCGCGAGAAGCGGATGGAGATCGCGCTCACCTACATCTTCGGGGTCGGCCGTACCCGCGCCCTGGAGACGCTCGCCGCCACCGGCATCTCGCCGGACAAGCGCGCTCGGGACCTCACGGATGAGGAGCTGGTCCAGCTCCGTAATCACATCGAGGGCAACTACAAGGTTGAAGGTGACCTGCGCCGCGAGGTCGCCGCTGACATCCGCCGCAAGGTCGAGATCGGCTGCTACGAGGGCATCCGGCACCGCCGGGGCCTGCCCGTGCGTGGCCAGCGGACCAAGACCAACGCGCGGACCCGGAAGGGCCCGAAGCGGACCGTCGCCGGCAAGAAGAAGCCCGGCAAGAAGTAACTAGGAGCGCACAGACTTATGCCACCGAAGGCTCGTGCCGGAGCCGCCGTCAAGAAGGTCCGGCGCAAGGAACGCAAGAACGTCGCCCACGGGCAGGCGCACATCAAGAGCACCTTCAACAACACCATCGTGTCCATCACGGACCCGACCGGTGCGGTCATCTCCTGGGCTTCCGCGGGCCAGGTCGGCTTCAAGGGCTCGCGCAAGTCGACCCCGTTCGCCGCGCAGCTGGCCGCCGAGGCCGCCGCGCGTCGGGCCATGGAGCACGGCATGCGCAAGGTCGACGTGTTCGTCAAGGGCCCCGGCTCCGGCCGGGAGACCGCCATCCGCTCGCTGCAGGCCGTGGGCCTCGAGGTCGGTCAGATCTCCGACGTCACCCCGCAGCCGCACAACGGATGCCGTCCGCCGAAGCGTCGCCGGGTCTGAGAGGTTAGAGAGAGATGGCTCGTTACACCGGTGCTGACTGCCGCCGTTGCCGGCGGGAGAAGATGAAGCTGTTCCTCAAGGGCAGCAAGTGCGATGGTCCGAAGTGCCCGTTCGAGTCCCGGCCGTTCCCGCCCGGGCAGCACGGCCGCGGCCGCACCAAGGAGACGGAGTACCTGCTCCAGCTCCGTGAGAAGCAGAAGGCCCGCCGGGTCTACGGCGTGCTGGAGAAGCAGTTCCGCGGCTACTACGAGGAGGCCGTGGGCAAGCAGGCCAAGACCGGTGAGGTCCTCCTGCAGATCCTCGAGTCGCGGCTGGACAACGTGGTCTACCGGGCCGGCTACGCCAAGTCCCGGGACATGGCCCGTCAGCTGGTCAAGCACGGTCACTTCACGGTGAACGGCAAGAAGGTCGACATCCCGTCGTTCCGGGTCAAGGAGCACGACATCATCGAGGTGCGTGCGAAGAGCAAGGAGCTCACCCCGTTCCTGGTGGCGCAGGGTGAGGCCGGCTCGCGGACCGTCCCGGCGTGGCTGGAGGCCATCCCGAGCCAGCTGAAGATCCTCGTGCACTCGCTCCCGGCCCGCCAGGTGATCGACACCCAGGTCCAGGAGCAGTTGATCGTCGAGCTCTACTCGAAGTAAGGGCTCGTTGCGGTGGCCCGCCCCCTCGGGGCGGGCCACCGGAACAGTTTGTGTCGTGGGCGTCATATGGCGGGCGCCCCGGAAGAGAAGAGAAAAGATGCTCATCAGCCAGCGACCGACCCTCTCCGAGGAGTCGATCAACGAGACCCGGTCCCGGTTCACCATCGAGCCGCTGGAGCCGGGCTTCGGCTACACCCTGGGCAACTCGCTGCGGCGTACGCTGCTGTCGTCCATCCCGGGTGCGGCCGTCACCTCGATCAAGATCGACGGCGTGCTGCACGAGTTCACCACGATCCCCGGGGTCAAGGAGGACGTGGTCGAGCTCGTCATGAACATCAAGGAGCTCTGCGTCAGCTCCGAGCACGACGAGCCGGTCAGCATGTACCTGCGCAAGCAGGGCCCGGGCGACGTGACCGCCGGTGACATCCAGCCCCCGGCCGGTGTCTCCGTGCACAACCCGGACCTGAAGCTCGCCACCCTGAACGGCAAGGGCCGGCTCGACATGGAGCTGACCGTCGAGCGGGGCCGGGGCTACGTCACGGCGGCGCAGAACAAGCAGGCGGGCGCGGAGATCGGCCGGATCCCGGTCGACTCGATCTACTCGCCGGTGCTCAAGGTGACCTACCGGGTCGAGGCGACCCGGGTCGAGCAGCGGACTGACTTCGACCGGCTGATCATCGACGTCGAGACCAAGCCGTCGATGGGCCCGCGTACCGCGCTGGCCTCGGCCGGTTCGACGCTGGTGGAGCTGTTCGGGCTGGCCCGGGAGCTGGACGAGACCGCTGAGGGCATCGACATCGGGCCGTCCCCGCAGGACGCCCAGCTGGCGGCCGACCTGGCTCTGCCGATCGAGGAGCTGGACCTCACCGTCCGCTCCTACAACTGCCTCAAGCGCGAGGGCATCAACTCCGTTGGTGAGCTGATCGGGCGTACCGAGGCGGACCTCCTCGACATCCGGAACTTCGGTCAGAAGTCGATCGACGAGGTCAAGATGAAGCTCGCCGGGATGGGCCTGGGGCTGAAGGACTCCGCCCCGAACTTCGACCCGGCGCACGTCGTGGACGCCTTCGGCGAAGCCGACTACGACACCGACGACTACCGCGAGACCGAGCAGCTCTAAGTCCGGCTGCCGCCACATCTGAGGAGCACCAACAATGCCCACGCCCACCAAGGGCCCCCGCCTCGGCGGCAGCCCCGCGCACGAGCGGCTGATGCTGGCCAACCTGGCCACCTCGCTGTTCCAGCACGGCAAGATCCAGACCACCGAGACGAAGGCCCGGCGGCTGCGTCCGCTGGCCGAGCAGCTGATCACCAAGGCCAAGCGGGGCGACCTCGCCTCGCGTCGGCGGGTGCTGGCCGTCGTCAAGGACAAGGACGTGGTCTACACCCTGTTCGACCAGATCGCGCCCCGGTACGCCAACCGCAACGGTGGCTACACCCGGATCGTGAAGACCGGCCCGCGCAAGGGTGACGCCGCTCCGATGGCGATCATCGAGCTGGTGGAGGAGCTTCAGGTCGCCGAGCCGAAGGCGAACAAGAAGACCGCCGCCCGCAAGGCCGCGCAGCAGGACAAGGTCGAGGCCCTGGCCCCGGCCGAGGAGACCCCGGCGTCGGCCCCGGCCGACCAGGACTCCGAGCCGCCGGTGCACGTCTCCGGTGACACCGCTGCCGCCCGCGAGGACAGCGACGAGGCCAACGAGAACAAGGCCTGAGCAGAGGCAGCATCGTCGGGCCCGGCATCCCTTCGTGGGGTGCCGGGCCCGACGCCGTCAACGGGAGGTACGAGGTGGACGAGCGGACCCGGCTGCGGCTGGACGTCTCGTACGACGGCACCGGCTTCTCCGGCTGGGCCGCCCAGCCCACCCGGCGCACCGTCGCCGGGGTGCTGGTCGAGACGCTGGACCTGATCCTCGGCGCGGGCACCGCGACCGGGTTGACCGTGGCCGGCCGCACCGACGCCGGCGTGCACGCCACCGGGCAGGTCTGCCACCTCGACCTGCCGACCGCCGGGTGGCGGCAGCACGAGGGGGGCCTGCTGCGCCGCCTGGCCCGGCTGCTCCCGCCCGACGTGCGGGTACGCGCCATGACCGAGGTTCCGGCCGACTTCGACGCCCGCTTCTCGGCCACCTTCCGCCGCTACGAGTACCGCGTCACCGACGCTCCGTGGGGTGCCGAGCCGTTGCGCCGCACCGACACCCTCGCCTGGCCGAAGGCGCTGGACCTGGCGGCGCTGAACGCCGCCGCCGCCGGCCTGGTGGGGGAGCACGACTTCGCCGCGTACTGCCGGCGCAAGGAGAACGCCACCACGCTGCGCGAGGTGACCCGGCTGGACTGGCGGCGCGACCCGGACGGGATCCTGGTCGCCACGGTGCAGGCCGACGCGTTCTGCCAGGCGATGGTGCGTAGCCTGGTCGGCGCCATGCTGGTCGCCGGGGACGGTCGCCGGCCGGTGGAGTGGCCGGCCAGCCTGCTGAGCCGGCGAGAACGGTCCAGCGAGGTGACCGTGGCCCCGGCGCACGGGCTGACCCTGGTCGCCGTCGGCTATCCGGACGACCCCGCCGAGTACGCCCGCCGCGCCGATCTCACCCGCCGGCTCCGGGTCCCGGTCGCCGAGGGCTGACGTCCTTCCGGCGCCGGGCCGCCGGTCAGTTGTTGCGGGGACTCCGCTGGTCGGTCGCGTTCTGGCCGGCGCTGTCGTCGGTCTGCGGCTGGGTGGGCTGGCTGGCCACCCCGCCGTTCGCCCGGCGCTCCAGCACGCCGCGGTTCAGGTGGACCTCGATCAGGTCGTACAGGATGTCGCGCGCGTTGGCGTCGGTGGAGCTGATCCGCTGCCCGTCCGCGCGGGTGACCAGGCAGTAGGCGAGGTAGTGCCCGCGTACCTGCCAGCCCACCCGGGCGGCGGCCTTCGCCACGGCTTCGGTGCTGTTGTCGACCGACATGCCCTGCAGCCGGCCCTGCCGTTCGTCGAGCAGCTGCCGCATCCGGTCCCGGGCCCGCTGGGCGCTGGCCACGTCGGTCAGGTTGAACAGGCCGGCGGTGATCAGGTAGTCCCCGTCAGGGGAGCGGAGGGTCGCCCGGACCACCTGGTTGCAGCCGAGGCGGACGAGCAGGTCGGCGATCTCACCGGTCGCCGCGACCGCGCAGCTGCCGCTGGACTGCGACTTGAGCACCTGGTAGGCCGGCTGGCCGCTGGCTACCACGAGCTGCCGGCCCGGGAAGACCTCCTTGGCGGTGAGCGCCGACTGGTCGGTGTCCCGGGAGTCCAGGTCCTTCCCGTCGGCCGCGGCCGACTGCTCCACCACGGGCTGCCCGGTCTGCTGGCCGGCCCGCGGGTTGCCGGTCCGCTCCTGCAGCAGGGCGGCGACGGCCAGGCCGCAGAGCGCGAGCAGCACCAGCACGGCGGCGCCGCCGATCAGCACCTGCCAGGTCCGGCCGCCGCCGCGCCTGCGGATGGGCCTGGCGGGCTCGGCCAGGTCCAGCTCGTCGGCCGGGTGGGTGACGGGGGGCTCCGCGGCCGGCGCGGATGGGCGGCCCGGGGTGGTGGACACCGGCGGCGCTGCCTCCCGATGCGGTGCGGCGGTGGACGTCGGCGGCGGCGTCGGCCCGGTGGCCCGGGTGGCGACCGGAGCGGTCGCCTGCCGGGCCGCCGCCGGGGCCGGGGCCGGGGTGACGTCGACGGGCGGTCGGGTGCGCCGCACCGGCGGGGGCAGCGACGGAGTGGGGAAGCGGGACGGCGAGGGGCCCGCGGGTGAAGGTGCCGCGGGTACGGACGGCTCCGACCCGGGCCTCGGGTACTCCAGGAAGCCGTCCTCATCGGACTCGTACCGATACACCATGTGCGTTACCCTAGGACCCATTGTCCCTTTCGGGGGTAATATCGGGAAAATCAAGCGAAGTGGTGTCGCATCTACTTCGCCCACACCGTCGGCGGTGCCGTCCGGGGCCGGTGCGACAATGCCGGACGTGACCGGCGACCACTACTTCACCGCTGAACCCACGAGCGCCGCCCAGCCGCGCGAGGTCCAGTTCTCCGTCGCCGGGCGCGACTACACCCTCGCCTCGGCCGGCGGGGTCTTCTCCGCCGACCGGCTCGACCCCGGCACTGCCGTCCTGTTGCGCAAGGCGGAGCTGCCCACCGCCGCCACCACCGGCCCGCTGCTCGACGTCGGCTGCGGGTTCGGGCCGATCACCTGCGTACTCGCCACCAGCGCGCCGGCCGCCACCGTCTGGGCGGTCGACGTCAACCAGCGCGCGCGTGAGCTCACCGCCGCCAACGCCGCCCGGGTCGGGGCCGCCGATCGGGTCCGGGTCGCCGCGCCGGACGGGGTACCAGCCGACGTCTCCTTCGCCCAGATCTGGTCCAACCCTCCGATCCACATCGGCAAGTCGGAGCTGCACGGGCTGCTGCTGCGCTGGCTGCCCCGGCTCGCCCCGGACGGGGTGGCGTGGCTGGTGGTCGCCCGGCACCTCGGCGGCGACTCGCTGCACCGCTGGCTCGTCGAGCAGGGCTGGCAGGTCGAGCGGCACGCCAGCCAGAAGGGCTACCGGGTGCTGCGGGTCACCCGATAATCGAGTGTCGCCCGTGCCGTCCCCTCGGGCAGGATGCCCGCGTGGGATACGTGGACGTGGCAGGGGTCGGGCACTTCCTCCCGGACGGCCGGGAGCTCTTCGCCGAGGTGTCGTTCCGGGTCGGTGAGGGCGCCAAGGTGGCCCTCGTCGGGCCCAACGGCGCCGGCAAGACCACCCTGCTCCGGATGGTCGCCGGCGACCTGCCGGTGAAGACCGGCGCGATCGCCCGCTCCGGCGGTCTCGGCGTGATGCGGCAGTTCATCGGCATGATCGGTGACGACTCGGCGCTCGCCGACCTGGCCCTCGCGCTCGCCCCGCCGGCGTTGCGCGACGCCGGCCGCCGGCTCGCCGAGACCGAGGCGGCCATGCGGGCGGCCGAGGTCCGCGGCAAGTACAGCACCGCCGCCGGCAAGGCCCAGCTCGCGTACGCGGACGCGCTCGCGGCCTGGGGTGAGGTCGGCGGGTACGACGCCGAGGTGCTCTTCGACACCGTCACCACCATCGTCCTCGACCTGCCGTGGGATGCCGCCCGGGACCGCCCGGTGCGGACCCTCTCCGGCGGCCAGCAGAAGCGCTTCGCCCTCGAACTGCTGCTCCGGGGCACCGACGAGGTGCTCCTCCTCGACGAGCCGGACAACTTCCTCGACGTGCCGGGCAAGCGGTGGCTGGAGGCACGGCTGCGCGAGTCCGGCAAGTCGGTGCTCTACGTCTCGCACGACCGGGAGCTGCTGGCGCAGACCGCCGACCGGGTGGTCGCCGTCGAAGGTGGCAGCGCCTGGGTGCACCCGGGCAGCTTCGCGAGCTGGCACGAGGCGCGGGTGGCCCGGCACGCCCGCCTCGACGAGCTGCGCAAGCGCTGGGACGAGGAACACCAGAAGCTGCGCGAGCTGGTGCTGATGTACAAGCAGAAGGCCGCGTACAACTCCGACATGGCCTCGCGTTACCAGTCGGCGCAGACCCGGTTGCGCAAGTTCGAGGAGGCCGGGCCGCCGCCCGTACCCCCGAAGGACCAGGACATCCGGATGCGGCTGACCGGCGGGCGGACCGGCAAGCGGGCCGTGGTCTGCGAGCAGCTCGAGCTCGACGGCCTGACCTACCCCTTCGACCTGGAGCTCTGGTACGGCGACCGGGTCGCCGTGCTGGGCGCGAACGGGACGGGCAAGTCGCATTTCCTCCGCCTGCTGGCCCGCGGCGGGAGCGACCCGGACCCGGCCAACGCGCCGGTCGACGGCGCGGCCGCGCTCGCCCCCGTCGCCCACGGCGGGGTGGTACGACTCGGCGCCCGGGTCCGGCCCGGGCACTTCTCGCAGACCCACGACCGGCCGGAGCTGCTGGAGAAGACGCTGGTCGACATCCTCTGGCGGGGCGACGAGCACCGGGCCGGGATGGACCGGCACGCGGCGATGGCGGCGCTGTCCCGGTATGAGCTGGCCGGGCAGGGCGACCAGCGTTTCGGCACCCTCTCCGGTGGCCAGCAGGCCCGCTTCCTGGTGCTGCTGCTGGAGCTCTCCGGGGCCACCCTGCTGCTGCTCGACGAGCCGACCGACAACCTCGACCTGGCCTCCGCCGAGGCGCTCGAAGCGGGGTTGGCCGCGTTCGAGGGGACGGTGATCGCGGTGACCCACGACCGGTGGTTCACCCGCTCCTTCGACCGGTTCGTGCTGTTCCGCGGCGACGGCGAGGTGGTGGAGACCCCCGAGCCGGTCTGGGACGTCGGCTGACCGGGCCGTGCCTTCGCCCCGGGTCCGCCGCGAGTTCGGCGCGGCGGACCCGGGTGAGCGCCGCTGTGGAGCTGATGTCGTGACCGACTCACCGGGTCGTCCCCGACCTCGGGGCTCGACCAGTTGCGTTCCCCGCCCGGGCATAGGGTGGATCTCGTGAGTGAGATGACGTACCGCCGGCTGGGCGACTCCGGGCTCGTGGTGTCCGTGGTCGGCATCGGCTGCAACAACTTCGGCCGCAAGCTCGACCTCGACGGCACCCGGGCGGTGGTCGAGGCCGCCCTCGACGCCGGGATCAACTTCTTCGACACCGCCGACATCTACGGCGAGCCGCAGGGCAGCTCCGAGGAGCTGCTCGGGCAGGCGCTCAAGGGCCACCGCGACGACGTGGTGGTCGCCACCAAGTTCGGCATGGACATGCACGGCCTGAACGGGCCGGACTTCGGTGCCCGGGGTGCCCGCCGCTACATCGCCCGCGCGGTCGAGGCGTCGCTGCGCCGGCTCGGCACCGACCACATCGACCTGTACCAGATGCACGAACCCGACCCGGACACCCCGATCGACGAGACACTTGCTGCCCTGGACGACCTGGTCCGTGCCGGCAAGGTCCGCTACCTCGGCAACTCGAACTTCGCCGGCTGGCAGATCGCCGACGCCGACTGGACCGCGTCGTCGCAGGGCCGCACCCGCTTCATCTCCGCGCAGAACCACTACAGTCTGCTGGAGCGGAGCGTCGAGGCCGAGGTCATCCCGGCCTGCGAGCGGTTCGGCCTGGGCATGCTGCCGTTCTTCCCGCTGGCCAACGGCCTGCTCACCGGCAAGTACCACCGGGGCGAGGCGCCGCCCGCCGGCAGCCGGCTCTCCGGCGGCGGCCGGTACGCCGAGCGGCTGGCCGCGGCGGACTGGGACACCATCGAGGCGATCGAGGCGTACGCGGCGAAGCGTCGGATCTCGATGCTTCAGGTGGCCATCGGTGGACTCGCCGCCCGCCCGGCGGTGACCTCGGTGATCGCCGGTGCCACCACGCCCGAGCAGGTACGCGCCAACGCCGAGGCGGGTGCCTGGCAGCCCACCGACGAGGACCTGGCCGCCCTCGACGCCATCCTCTGACCCGGCTTTCCGCTGCCCCGGCGCCGTCCCACGGCACCGGGGCAGCGTGCTGTCCGCTCCGGCCTGCTGGCGGCACCCGTGGCGGCGGTGGGTGGGAAAAGTGCCACCCGGCCTTGGCGTGCCCGCGGCGGACGTCGTACGGTAGGCCACAAGTGACCCACGGGAGCCCGGTGCACCGGGCTGAGAGGGGGGCTGCAGCCCCCGACCGTCGAACCTGATCCGGGTAATGCCGGCGCAGGGAGGAGTGTTGCCGTGCCGTCCCTGGGACGTCTGCATCTGATCACCGACACCCGGCCGGGCCGGGATCCGCTCGCCGTGCTGCGCGCCGCCCTGCCGGTGGCCCGCGCCGAACTGGTCGTCCAGGTCCGGGTGGCGGACGGCGCCACCGACCGGGAGGCGTACGAACTGGCCGCCCGGGTGGTCGCGCTGTGCCGGCTGCACGGGGCGACCTGCCTGGTCAACGACCGGCTGCACGTGGCGCTCGCGGTGGACGCGGCCGGTGGCCACGTCGGCGCGGACGACCTGCCCGTGGCAGCCGCCCGCCACGTGCTCGGCTCCACCGCCGTGCTCGGCGCCACCGCTCGGGAACCGGGGGCCGCCGTCGCGGCGGTCGCCGCCGGAGCCAGCTACCTGGGCGTGGGCCCCTGCCACGCCACCGCCACCAAGCCAGGGCTGCCCGACCCGATCGGCCCCCAGGGGGTACGCGCGGTCGCCGGGGCGGTGGACGTACCGGTGATCGCGATCGGCGGGGTGACCGCCGCGCGGGTGCCGGCGCTGCGGGCCGCCGGGGCGTACGGGGTGGCGGTGGTCGGGGCGCTGTCCGAGGCCGCCGACCCGGCCCGGACCACCGCCGAACTGCTCGGGGCACTGGCGTGCTGACCCGGCCGGACGTCGCCATCGTGGGGGCGGGACCGGTCGGGCTGGCGATCGCGTGGCGGTGCGCGCAGCGCGGGCTGCGGGTGGTCGTCCACGATCCGGCACCGGGCTCCGGGGCGTCGCACGTGGCGGCCGGGATGCTGTCGCCGGTGGCCGAGGCGTACTTCGGCGAGCACGAGCTGACCAGGCTGCTCGCCGACTCCGCCGCCCGCTGGCCGGCCTTCGCCGCCGAGCTGACCGAGGACGCCGGCACCGACGTCGGGTACCGCACCGACGGCACGCTGGTGGTCGGGTTGACCGCCGACGACCTGGCCGAGGCGCGCCGGCTCTGGTCGTACCAGCAGGGGTTGGAGCTGCCGATCACGCCGCTGCGTCCCTCCGCGCTGCGGGACCGCGAGCCGGCGCTGGCCCCCCGGGTGCGCGGCGGCGCGGTCGCCCCCGGCGACCATCAGGTCGACCCGCGCCGGCTGGTGGCGGCGCTGCGCGCGGCGGCCGAGCTGGCCGGCGTCGCGCTCCGCCCCGCCCCGGTCGCCCGGCTCTCCGACGTGGACGCCCGGTTCACCGTGGTCGCCGCCGGGTGCGGCGCGGCGGCGCTCACCGGGCTGCCGGTCCGGCCGGTGAAGGGGCAGGTGCTCCGGCTCCGCGCGCCCGGTGGCGGCGCGCCGGGCTTCCGGCACGTGATCCGGGGGTACGCCGACGGCGAGTCGATCTATCTGGTGCCCCGGGACAGCGGCGAGGTGGTGATCGGGGCGACCGTCGAGGAGCGCACCGACACCGAGGTGACCGCCGGGGCGGTGCTCCGGCTGCTCCGCGCCGCCGTCGACCTGGTTCCCGAGCTGGCCGAGTACGACCTGGTCGAGGCGTCCGCCGGGCTGCGCCCCGGTACGCCGGACAACGCGCCGATCATCGGGCCGCTGCCCGGCCGGCCGGGCGTGCTCGTCGCCACCGGCCATCACCGGCACGGCATCGTGCTCACCCCGGTCACCGCCGACCTGATCACCGAGCTGATCGTCACCGGCGAGCCGGACCCGCTGCTCGCCCCGTTCATCCCGGACCGGTTCGTACCCGAGGAGGAGCCCAGATGGAACTGATCGTCAACGGCGCCGGGCGGAGCGTGCCCGGCGGAGCGACTGTCGCCGACGTGGTCCGGGAGGTCACCGACCAGCGGCGCGGCCTGGCGGTCGCGGTCAACGGCGAGGTGGTGCCGCGCGGCGGCTGGTCGGCGACCGCCCTGCACGACGGCGACCGGGTCGAGGTGCTCAGCGCCGCCCAGGGCGGGTGAGCGCCATGGCCCTTGAGATCGGCGGGACCGCGTTCGGCTCCCGGCTCATCCTCGGTACCGGCGGGGCGGCCAACCTGCACGTGCTGGAGCAGGCGATCCGCGCCTCCGGCACCGAGCTGGTCACCGTGGCGCTCCGCCGGGTCGACACCGCACCGGGCAGCGGCGGCGGCCTGCTCGACCTGCTCGACCGGTGCGGCGTACGGGTGTTGCCGAACACGGCCGGCTGCCACACCGCGTCGGAGGCGGTGAAGGTGGCCCAGCTGGCCCGGGAGGCGTTCGACACCGACTGGGTGAAGCTGGAGGTGATCGGCGACGAACGCACGCTGCTGCCCGACGGGGTGGAGCTGCTGCGCGCCGCCGAGGAGCTGGTGGCGGACGGGTTCACCGTGCTGCCCTACACCTCGGACGACCCGGTCCTGGCCCGGCGGCTGGCCGACGTGGGCTGCGCGGCGGTGATGCCGGCCGGCGCGCCGATCGGCTCCGGCCTGGGCGTGAGCAACCCGCACCACATCCGGCTGATCCGGCAGAGCGTCGACGTGCCGGTGATCCTCGACGCCGGCATCGGCACCGCCTCGGACGCCGCGCTCGCCATGGAACTGGGCTGCGACGCGGTGCTGCTGGCCAGCGCGGTCACCCGGGCCGCCGACCCGGTGGCGATGGCCACCGCCATGCGGTACGCGGTGGAAGCCGGGCGGCTCGCGTGCGGGGCGGGCCGGATCGCCCGCCGCTTCCACGCCCTCGCCTCCACCCCCGACGAGGGAAGGCCGGACCTGTGACCGCACCGTCCGGCCTGGTGGTGCTGACGGACCGGCGGGTGGCGCGGAAGCCGCTGCCCGAGGTGATCGCAGCGGCCGTGGGCGGGGGAGTGCGCTGGGTGGTGCTACGGGAGCAGGACCTGCCCCGCGCCGAGCGGGCCGCCCTCGCCGGCGAGCTGCGGGCGATCCTCGCCGAGGCGGGCGGCACCCTGGTCGTCGCCGGCTCCGACCCGCTCGACGGCGACGCCATCCACCTCCCCGCCGCCGGCCCGTATCCACCGCCGGTCGTCGGCCTCGTCGGCCGCTCCTGCCACGACGAGGCGGAGCTGCGCCGACTCACCACAGAGGACTACGTGACGCTGTCGCCGGTCTGGGCGACCAGAACCAAGCCGGGCTACGGCCCACCCCTGCTCCCGGGGCGACTCGCCGACCTGATTGAGCTCAGCCCGGTGCCGGCCCTGGCCCTCGGCGGCATCGAGACGCCCGAGCAGGTCACCGCGTGCCTCGAGGCGGGCGCCGTCGGGGTGGCGGTGCTGGGTGGCGTCATGCGCGCCGAGGATCCCGGCGTGGCGGCCGCCACGCTGACCGAGAGCTTCCACGAGGCGGTCACCCGGCCGACCGAGAACTATCGCGAGACAGTCACCCCCGTGCCGCAAAGCTGGCACGCCCCGACGGAGGTCTCCACGACGGGGCTGCGGCCGACCGTGCCCACGGAGGGATCAAGCCTGACCGCCCGGAGTGGGCACGGTCGGCCGCAGCCCTCAACAGCAACCACCCTGGGGGAGACGTGACACCGCGGACAGTCCTCACCATCGCCGGATCAGACTCCGGCGCCGGCGCGGGCATCCAGGCCGACCTCAAGGTCTTCGCCGCCCTCGGCGCGTACGGCACCAGCGTGATCACCGCGATCACCGCGCAGAACACCGGGGGCGTCGACGCCGTCCTGCCGCTGCCCCCGCAGACCGTCCGGGACCAGCTCGACAGCGTGCTCGGGGACTTCGCCGTGCGCGCGGTGAAGACCGGCATGCTCGGCACCCCGGCGGTCGCCGATGCGATCGCCGAGGCGGCGGAGGCGGGGCGACTGCCCCGGCTCGTCGTCGATCCGGTGCTGGTCGCCACCAGTGGACACCCGCTCGGGGTGGTGGAGGCGGTGCAGCGGCTGCTGCCGTACGCCGAGGTGGCGACACCGAACTGCGCGGAGGCCGCGGCCCTCACCGGACGCCCGGTGACCACGGTCGAGGAGATGGTCACGGCGGCCGAGGCCCTCGCGGCCGCCGGCCCGGCGCACGTGGTGGTGACCGGCGGCGACGTGGACGCCGCGGGTGAGTCGGTGGACGTGCTGGTCGGCGGCGGGGCGACCAGGCTGCTGCGGGGGCCCCGGGTGCCCACCCGGCACACCCACGGCACCGGCTGCTCGTTCTCGGCGGCGATCGCCGTCCGGCGGGCGGCCGGCGATCCGGTCCCGGTCGCGGTCACCGCCGCCAAGGAGTACGTCGCCCGCGCGCTGGCCGGCGCGCGGGACTGGGAACTGGGCGCGGGGTCCGGCCCGCTGGACCACTTCGGCTGGTCCGCTTGAGCCGACAGGAGGCTGCCATGCTGGCACGACCCAAGGTCTACGTCGAGGAGGGGCGCAGGCCTGGGCCGACGCGCTGTCCCGAGCCCGGTTCGAGTTCCGCTGGGAGGACCAGTTCAACCTCGCGCTCGATCCGGAGACAGCGCGGTCATACCACGACGCGACGCTCCCCGCCGAGCCGGCGAAGACCGCGCACTTCTGCTCGATGTGCGGGCCGAAGTTCTGCTCCATGAAGATCACCCAGGAACTGGCGGACTACGCGGCGCGCGGCATGCAGGACAAGTCCGCCGAGTTCCGTTCGGCCGGTTCCCGGGTCTACCTGCCGCTGGCCTGAGCGCCCCCGGTCCGGACCCGCCAGGTGGCCGGCCCGGACCGGAGGGTCAGTCGCGGTGGTGGCGGCCGCCGCGTAGCGTAGGGATGTCCTGCCCGTCGTCCGAGGCGAGTCCGGCGACCCAGTCGACGTACTCCTCGTCCTGCGCCAGCGACTCGGACTCGCGGCCCACGTCACCCGGCGTGCCCTTGGCCCGGTTACGCCGGAACAGGCCACGGAGCTTCGACCGTCCGTCACCCGGCTCCCCGCCCTCCTCGCCTGCGGTCGGGGATCCGGTGGTGTCGGCGTGCCGGCCGCCGGCCTGCGGGGCGTTCGGCAGGACGGGGGTCGCCTGCCGGGCGTTGGCGAAGGCGTCCCACCGGGCGTCCCGGCCCAGGTCCGGCAGGGCCCGGTGGCGGGGACGCGGCATCGGCTCGATCCGGGTTGCCCCGGTCGGCGCCTCCGTCCGGTCCGGAGTGCCCGTCGTGCTGCCGGTGGCACCGGTCGGGTCGCCGCCGCCGCTGCCCGGCCCGGCACCGTCCCGTGGGCCGACCGGTTGGCTGGGCGGGACTGCCACCGGGCCGGTCGGCAGGGCTTCGTCCGGCCGATCCGTCACGTCCTCGAAGATCGGGAAGCGCGGGCGCGGCGACGCCGGTGCGTCGGCCGGCCCGGGCAGGCCGGTCGCCGCAGGCTCGTCGTCGGAGAAGAAGTAACTCCGGGTCCGGCGTCCACCCTCGTTGGTCTGGGGATCCGCCGTGGCGTCGGCCGGCTCGGCACCGAACAGCGGCGTCCGGCCGCCGGGCAGCTGGTCGACGTCGCCGGCCGCCCGGGGGGCCGGCGGCGCCGCCGGAGACGCCGAGCGCGCCGGTACGTCGACCGCCGGCGCAGCCGGGTGCGGGTCGGCCGGGGGCACCTCCGGCGTCGCCCGGGCGTGCGGCGCCTCGATCGGGGCCGGCTGGGCCGGGTCCGCCTCGATCCGGGGCGCGCGGTCCGGGGCCGCCTCGGGCGAGGCCGTCCGGGCTGGCCTCCGGTGGGCCCGGGTCGCTTGGGCCGGCTTCGCCTCGGTGGGGGTCGCCGCGCCGGGCGTGCCTTCGGCCGGTTTCGCCTCCGTCGAGGCCGCCGCGGCGGGCGTGCCTTCGGTCGGCTTCGCCTCGGTGGAGGCCGCCGAGCTGGGTGCCGCCTCGGCTGGGGTCGCCCCGGTCGACGGGGCCGGGACGGGGCTCGCCGCGCCGGCCGGGGACGTTGCGGTTGCCGGGCCGGTACGGGTCTTGCGTCCGCGCCTGGATCGGCTGCCCGGGCGGGTGCTCGTCGAGCCCGGATCGCCGGCACCGGCCGCCTCCTCCGCCGCCGAGGGGTTCGCCGGCGCGGCTGCGGCCGGCTCCTGCCCGACCTGGACCGGCGCGGCGGCGTCCACGGCAGGCGAACCCGTTCGCGGGCCCGTTTGGGCGTCGGCCAGCCTGCCGCTGACCGCTTCGGCTGGGACCGCCTTGGCCGCGGCCGGCGCCGGTGGCGGTTGCCGGCGGGACCGGCGGCCGGCAGTCGGTCGCGCGGCGGGTGCGGGGGTCGCCGAGTCGTCTCCGTCCGCCCGCGCCGGCGCCTCGTGGTCGGGCCGGCCGCCGCCCGGTGGAACGGTGGGCGACGTCGTGGCTGCCTCCCCGAGTGGCGTGCTGTGGTCCGGCTGCGGCTCGGCCGGCGTTTCGGCCCGCGGCGACGGCGCCGCGCCCGCGAGCGCCGCGACGTCCGGCGACGGCACCCGCTCCGGAAGCGTCGCCGGGGCCGGGGCCGGGGCCGGGGCCGGGGTCTGGGCTGGGGCTGGGGCTGGGGCGGCGGCGGTCGACTCGTGCGGCTTGACCGCCTGGTCCGGTGCCGGGCGGCCGGCGGCGAGCACGTCGATGGCGGCGGTGCGCCGCCGCGGGGGCAGCAGCCCGGGCACCGGCAGAGTCTGCGTCAGGTCGTCGGCGTCCCGCACAGCCCCGGGCACATCACTGCCGGCGTCGCCGGCCGGGCTCGGCGAAGCCTCCGGCTCCGGCCCGGCAGCGGCGGCCCCGGCGAGGGAACCCGGCTCGTCAGCGGAGCTGCGCTCGTCGGCGCCACTCCGGCCGGCCGGGGTGGCGGGCTCAACGGAGGCGGCGTGGTCGGCGGCAACGGTGTGGTGGCCAACGCCGGCGCGGTCGGCGGAGGTGCTGGAGCCCTCGATCTCGATGGGCCCGGCCGGGGCCGGGCGGTCCTCGAACGCGGTGTGCTCGGCAGAAACCGTGCGGTCGTCCGGGCCGGTGCGGTCGGGGGTCGTCCGGTCGGCCCGGAGCCGGTGGGCCGGCCGGGGCGACGGCGTGAGAGCGGAGGCCCGCGGCCAGTCCCAGTGGGCGGGCGTGGGGGCGCCGGCACTCCGGGGGGTCGGCTCCCGTCCGGCCTCGCGAAGGCTCGACTGGACGGCCGTACCTTCGGCAGCCGCCAGGGAGTCGGTGGCCGGCTCCGCAGCGAAGCCCGGGTCGCCGGGACCGGCGGGCGACGACGGCAGGGGCTGGAGGATGTCGGTCGGCTCGATCGCGGTGGTTTCGGTCTCCGCGACCGGCCGGCGCAGCACCGTCGTGGCGGCCGAGCCGAGCGCGCCGGCGGCCACCGCGACCAGCGCCCCGTAGTAGGGGGCGAGCTGGTAGTGGTCGGTCGCGACGCCGGGGCCGGCGGTTAGGTACGCGAAGGCCAGCAGGACCGGGCCGGCCGCCCCGGCCGCCCCGCCGACGAGCGGGGAGTGCCCGCGCCGGCGGGCCAGCGCCCCGACCGCCGCGCCGGCCAGCAGGGCCACCGTGGGCATGATCAGCGCGGCCAGGCGTTGCGCCGGCGCGGGGTCCAGCCAGGACGGTTCGAGGACCCCCAGGCGTACGCTGAGCAGCGGCCCGGTCGAGGCCACCGACGGCGCGGCGGAGACCAGCGCGAGCAGCCAGACGGCCCCCGCGGAAAGCGCGATGTTCCAGCCCAGCGGCGGCTTGAGCAGGACGGCGATCGCGGCGCCCGCCCCGACCACCGCGCCGAGGATCGCGCAGATGCCGACCGCCCACACCGGCTCGATGGTGCCGCCGAGTTCGGCCGCGCGGGCCGGCTGCATGCACAGTGGTGCGACGACGATCGCGCCCAGGGCGGCGGCACCGGCGACGGCGAGCTGTTCGCTGGTGCCGCCGGGCAGCCCGTCCCGCCGGGCGAACCGTTCGGTGAGGACGGCGCCGGTCACCGCGGCGATCGCCGCGAACCAGGCGACCCAGACGAGCTGGGCCGGCCACCGGTTGACCGAGCCGTCGATGAACGCGCCGTTGAGGCGTACGACGCCGAACCCGTATGCGATGCCGAGCTGGCCGGCCCCGGCCAGCAAGCTCACCACGAGCGCCGTGAGCAGCAGCCTGCCCCACGTCCGAAAGGCCATGTCCGGCACGTTACGGGCAGGTGGGGTCGATCGCCACTTACCACTCTGGGTGCGGCGCGCTGGTGTCGGGGTGGTTACTTCAGCTCGACGAGGCGGGCCAGGTAGGTGGTGTCGCCGACGTTGGTCAGCATGTGCACGGCGCCGGGGTCGCGATAGACCACCCCGCCGGTCGGCTCGTCGGCATCGATGGTGGTGCCGTCGATGGTCTGCACCACGTTCTTCGCGCCCTGGATCGCGACCACCAGGTACGGGTGGTCGTGCCGGTGCAGCGGCTGCCGCTCGCCCGGCTCCAGGCGGATGTGCCAGACCCGCACCTTGTCGTTCTCGAAGACGATCTCCTGGCCCACGGGGCCGAGTTCGAGGTCGGCGGAGAGGTCGGTCATCGGGTTCCGTCCAGTTGGGGGAGCACCTCGGCGGCGATGAGCTCCAGGTGGTCGAGGTCGTCGAAGTCGATCAGGCGCAGGTGCACCCGGGTGGCGCCGACGGCGGCGAACTCGCCGAGCCGGTCGACGAGTTGGGCGGGGGAGCCGATCACCGGATCCTCCGGGGGGAGGGCGCTCTTGACGTGCAGCGGCGCCGCCCGGCGCTGCGCCTGCGCGTCGGTACGGCCGATGGCCACCACCACCCCGGCGGAGAGCACCAGCGGCGACCGCCCCGACTCGGCGCGCCCGGTCCGGTCGCACGCCTCGCGTACCCGGTCGTATGCGGCGGCCGTCTCGGCGACGGACTTGAACGGCAGGTTGAACTCGTCGGCGTACCGGGCGGCCAGCTCCGGGGTGCGCTTGGGGCCGCGCCCACCGACGATCACCGGCGGGCCGGGCCGCTGCACCGGCTTGGGCAGCGCGGGCGCGTCGAGGAGCTGGTAGTGCTGGCCGGCGAAGCTGAACGTCTCGCCCGCCGGGGTACGCCACAGCCCGGTGATGATCTCCAGCTGCTCGGCCAGCCGGTCGAACCGCTCCGCGACCGGGGGGAACGGGATGCCGTACGCGGTGTGCTCCCGCTCGTACCAGCCCGCGCCGAGGCCCAGCTCGACCCGGCCGCCGCTCATCTGGTCGACCTGGGCGACCAGCACGGCCAGCGGCCCGGGCAGCCGGAAGGTGGCCGAGCTGACCAGCGTGCCGAGCCGGATCCGGGAGGTCTCCCGGGCCAGCGCGGCCAGCGTCAGCCAGGCGTCCGTGGGGCCGGGCAGGCCCGGGTCGTCGCCCATCGACCGGTAGTGGTCGGCCCGGAAGAAGCCCTCGAAACCGGTCTCCTCCACCCGCCGGGCGAAGCGGAGCTGGTCGTCGTAGCTGGCTCCGCGGTGCGGCTCGGTGAACACCGACACCCGCATGGTCACTGCCGGGCCGTCCCGGCCGGCTCCGGCTGCGCGGGCGCGTCCCGCTCCATCAGCAGCTCGTGCAGGTCGGCGCTGATCCGGGCCACGTCGGCCAGGTGCGCGTGCCGGCCGAGGGTGCGCGGCCGGGGGACGTCCACCTCGACCACCTTGCGGATCCGGCCGGGGCGCGGGCTGAGCACGACCACCCGATCGGCGAGCAGCACCGCCTCGTCGATGGAGTGGGTGACGAAGACGATGGTCGCCTTCGTCTCCATGTGCACCCGCTGGAGTTCGCCGGAGAGTTCCTCCCGGGTGAGCGCGTCGAGCGCCGAGAAGGGCTCGTCCATGAGCATCACGCGCGGTTCGCCGATCAGCGACCGGCACAGCGAGACCCGCTGCTGCATGCCGCCGGAGAGTTCGTGCGGCAGGCGCTTCTCGAAACCGCCGAGCCCGGCCATCGCCAGCAGCTCGCGGGCCCGGTCCCGGTGCTTCGTCCGGCTCCAGCCGAAGATCTCCACCGGCAGCAGGACGTTGTCCAGCACCGAACGCCAGGGCAGCAGCGCGGGCCGCTGGAACAGCATGGCGATGTCCCGGCGGGGCTTGGTGATGGGCGTCCCGGCCACGGTGATCTCGCCCGCGGTGGCCGGGAGCAGGCCGGCGATCATGCGGAGCAGTGTCGACTTGCCGCAACCGGAGCGGCCGAGGATGGCGACGAACTCGCCTTCCGCGACGTCGAGGTCGATGCCGCGCAGGGCTTCGACCCGTCCCGAGCGGCCGTCGAAGGTGCGGGACACCCCGGACAGTCGGATCATCTCCCGCCGGCTCCCTTCCACGTCGCGAACGTGAGCCGGGCAAGCGTAGCGGGATCGACTTCGCGTAGCACCGTCCGGGGTAGACGGCAGTCCGCTTTCCGTCAGGCAACTTCGTTTCCGTTCCGCAACCCGGACGCCCGACTGAGGTCAACCAGCTTCTCGTACGCTGTTGCGCGCGAATAGTCCCCTCACGACGGACCGGTCGGCTGTCCCCTCCGGCCGGCACCGTCGAACCACGACCCGCCCAGGCAGATATGGCCTGGTCGGAAAGGACATGGTGCATAAATGAGAAGGCTGACCCGTACGGTCGCCGCCGCCGCGCTGGCCACCGCCCTCGCCCTCGTCGCCGGCTGCAGCGGCGACTCGGACAAGTCCGCGGACACCAAGAACGCGGCCAGCGGCACCCTGCAGAAGGTGACCTACCTCACCTCGTTCGGCAACTTCGGGCGTGACTCGTACGCCTGGGTGGCGAAGGAGAAGGGCTTCTTCAAGGAGGCCGGCTTCGACGTGGACATCAAGCCCGGCCAGGGCACCGGCCAGGTCATCCAGACCATCACCGGCGGCCAGGCCGACTTCGGCCCGATCGACCTGACCGGCGGCATCCTCCAGATGGGCAACGGCGAGGCCAAGGACTTCGTCGCGGTGGCGGCGATCCAGCAGCGCACCATGGCCGCCATCGTCTCGGTCGAGGGCAAGAACATCGCCACGCCGAAGGACCTGGAGGGCAAGCGGCTCGCCGACACCAAGTTCTCCGTCGTGTACAACCTCTTCCCGACGTACGCCAAGCTGGCCGGGATCGACGCCAGCAAGGTGACCTGGGTCAACAATGACGCGCAGGCGCTGATCGGCATGCTGGGCTCCGGCTCGGTCGACGGCATCGGGCAGTTCGTCGTCGGCCAGCCGACCGTCGCGGCGGTGACCAAGAAGACGCCGGTCGTGCTGCCGTACAGCAACGTCATGCAGGACCTCTACGGCAACGCGCTGATCACCTCGGCGAAGATCGCCAAGGAGAAGCCGGAGATGGTCAAGAAGTTCACCGCGGCGCTGCTCAAGGGCCTCGAGTACGCCCTCGCCAACCCGCAGGAGGCGGCGGACATCCTGAAGAGGAACGTGGACGCCACCAACCCGGCCGCGGCCAAGGCCGAGCTTGAGCTGATGGCCGCGTACGTCCGGTCCAGCAACTCCGGCACCGCGATCGGCACCCTGGACAGTGGCCGGGTGGCCAAGTCCATCGCGCTGCTCCAGGGCGCGGGCGCGCTCAAGCAGAACATGACCCCCGACCAGATCATCGACTTCAACCTCGCGCCGAAGGCCTGACCGGGCCAGCTCGGACTACGGGGGTGCGCCTCGCCGGGGTTCCGGCGAGGCGCACCCCCTTCGCGTGCCGGTCGGCTGACCGGCCGAGAGAGGAGGACACCTTGACGCAGTTGACGGAGGCAGGGCCGGGGGCGCCAGCGCAGACCCCGCCCGTCCCGCGCCGGTCGGCCGTACGCCCGACCATGGTGCTGCTGCCCGCGCTCGGGCTGGTGATCACGCTGGCCGCCTGGTGGCTGGTCACCTCGCTGCACCTGATCCACCAGGCGGTGCTTCCCCCGCCGCAGTCGGTGTGGCGCTCGCTGACCGGGTCGGCGCACGTGCTGCTGCCGGCGCTGGGGATCACCACCTGGATGACCCTGCTCGGCTTTCTGCTCTCGTCGGCCGTCGGGGTATTGATCGGCATGGCCCTGGCCGCCTCCCGCCGGGTGGAGCGGATGTTCGCGCCGCTGCTGGTGGCGGTCAACGCGGTGCCGAAGATCGCCTTCGGGCCGCTGCTCGTGGTCGCCGTGGGCTGGGGGGAGAAACCCATCCTGACCATGGTGTTCCTGCTCTGCTTCTTCCCGATCGTGCTGTCCACCGCGACCGGGCTGACCACCACTCCGGCGGACCTCGCCGAGCTGGGCCGGTCGCTCAACGCGTCGTGGTGGCAGGCGTTCCGGAAGGTGCGCTTCCCGGCCGCGCTGCCGCAGATCTTCGTCGGGCTCAAGGTGGCCATGCCGCTCGCCGCGATCGGCGCCGTGATCGGGGAGTTCTACTCGGACCAACCCGGGCTGGGCCAGCAGATCATCCAGTACAACGGCACCGGCGACTACCCGACGGCATGGGCGGCGATCGTGCTGGTGGCGCTGATGAGCATCGTGCTCTACTCCGCCCTCACCCTGCTCGAGCGCCTGGCCCTCCCCTGGGTCAGAGCCACCACCTCCGCCAGGTAACCACCACAAGGCACGCACGCGATTCACAACGCCGACAGTGGACCGGACGCCGACCGTAGACACCCGAGATCAACCAAGCGGGGGCGGACGGCGCGGAACCAGCGACGGTGTGGCCCCAGCGCAACCGGCGGAGGGATCAAGCCTGACCGCCCGGAGCCGGTTGTGCTGGGGCCACACCCACCAGAGCGACTAACCAGCGAGCCGCCAACGCCCACCCCGAGCCACCAGCGTCGTCAGCGCCTGCGGCATCAGCCCGGAGTGGTTGTCCGGCGTCATCCGGATCGGGCCGGAGAGGCCGTCGAGCTGCGAGGTCTCCAGGACGTCGCGCAGGGCGTCCCGGTTCACCTTGCCGGCCGCGCTGCCGGAGCGCAGCTCGGCGTCCGCGATGAGCTGCACGGCGTCGGCCGCGAACGAGGAGATGCCGTGGTAGCCGCCGTAAAGGGCGGTGTAGCCCTGGAACCACTGTCGCCGGGCCGCCTTGGCGGGGGTGGTGGCGATGACGTCGTCGATCACCATGGTCTGGGTGAAGATCAGCGTCGCCTGTTCCGTCGACTTGGCCGAGGCGCCGAGGAAGAGGTCGCCCGCCGCCGCGGCGTCGAAGAAGAGCGACCCGGGGTAGCGGTTCTCCCGGGCGTTGTCGGCCGCGAGCGAGGCCTGCTCCGGTGACGTCCAGATGACCAGTGCCTGCGGCTTCTTCGCAACCAGTTGCGAGACCTGGCCGCTGACGTCGGTGTCGGTGGGCCGTACCGCCTCGGCACGGAGCAGCCGGATGCCGGCCTTGCCGAACTCGCGGCGCAGCGCGGTCAACCCTTCCTGGCCGGACTGGTCGGCGCTGTGCAGCACGGCCACCTTGCGGAGGCCCTTCCGGGCCAGTTCGGCGGTGAGCGCGGCAGCGCTGTCGCCGGCGTTCGGCGCCAGCTTGAAGACGTATTTGCGCTCGGCGACCGGTTCGGTGACGGCGCTGGCGGACGCCAGCGCGATCGTGGGAATGCGCTTCTCGCCGATCGTCCGGGCGGCGCCGACCGCGCAATCGTTGCAACCGCCCATGATGACAGCGCTGATCCGCGAGTCATTGGCGAAATCGTTGATGTTGCGCAAGGATTCGGCGGCGTCCGAGCGGTTGTCCTTCACCTGGAGCTCGATCTTTCGGCCGCCGAGTGCGCCGGAGGAGTTCAGCTGGTCCACCTTCAGTTTCAGCGCGCGTTGGTACACCTTGCCCACCGGCGCGGAGCCGCCGGACAGTTCGAGGTCCGCCGCGATGACGATGGGGCCGATGTCCTGCTGCTCCCCGCCGAACTGGCAGCCGGTGAGCGTGGTGGCCAGCACGGCCGATGCGAGCGCCGCGATGCTCGCGGAGCGGATGGGGCTCAACTCAGTCCTCCAGGTGCGGCGTGGGCGCGGGCCCGATCACCGCCGCTTGTCCGTCCTCAGTGGAGAAACGGGATTGGTCTGCCGTACGGTGTGCGCGAAGCCTGCAAAACCTTGCCAATGCCAGGCCCTGTGGTCAAGCGCGCTGCCGGGAGTTGCGTGGGACGGTCGTCCCACATGCTGGGGGCACGGACCGTTAACCGGTAATTACTGCGCAGATACGAATGACCACCTTGGAGTTACATGCCCTGTTCAGGGGCTTGAGGAAATGAAGGTAATAGTTGACCGGATCAGGGGTTGGGCCGCCGCCGACCGTTTCCTGTCTCACTGCGGCTTCCCAAGTCGGATCTCTTCTGATGAAATTCCGCCCGTGCCGCGCGTGGCGCTGGCCGCTGCACCAGGCACGGGTCGGCGGGTCAAGCGTGGAAGAAACGACGGAGGCGATGTCGTGAGCACCGGACCTACGACCCTGCCCGAGAGCACTGACGCCGATCAGCGGAACCGGCGACGGAGGCTGCCTCGGCTGCGAGACGCGCGGATCCGTTCCAAGCTCGCTCTCATCCTGGTTGTTCCGGTGGCAGCCGTCATCGCACTGGCGACCATCCGACTCGTCTCGATCGGCGAGGGCGCGTACGACGCCACCCGGATCCGGTCGCTGACCGCGCTGTCGATCGACGTGTCGGCGCTGGCCCAGGACCTGCACAAGGAGCGGATGGCGGCGGCCGCGTACCTGGCCGGGGCGGAGCAGAAGCCGGACGACTACAACCTGCGGGTACGGAGCACCGACGAGCGGATCGCGGCGTACCAGGAGGAGCGGATCGGGCTCGGCGACGTGCCGGCCTCGGTCCGCAGCCGGCTCAAGGTCATCGACGACCACCTGGCCGCCCTGAACGGCACCCGGCAGGAGGTCCTGGACCGGCAACAGATGCCGGTGGCAAAGGCGACCCTGCGCTACGGCATCATCCTCGGCGACCTGGTCGCGTACGGCGACACCCTCGCCCAGCAGCCCGGCGCGGAGGGCATCGCCGATGCCCGGCGGGCGGTGGCCGCGTTCGCCCACGCCAAGGCGGAGGTCGCCGAGGAGCAGGCGGTGGTCTTCACCGCGCTCGCCGCCGGCCGGATCGACGAGGAACAGTTCTCCTCCTTCGTCGGCACCCTGACCGCCCAGCAGGAGGCGCTGATCGCCTTCTCCCAGGCCGCCGAGCCGGCACAGCGTGCCCTGGTGGACAGCACGGTCTCCGGTGACGCGGTGCAGCTCGCCGACCGGGTCGCGAACGACGTGTCCCGTTCGGTCAACAAGGCCCCGCTGGTCGGTCGGGACGACGCCTCGGCCGCCATGGGTGCGGTCAACGACCTGATGCGGTGGGCCGAGATCCAGCTCCAGAACCAGCTGCTCGCCGACGCCGACGGGGTCCTGTCGGCCGTCATCCGGCAGGCCGTCGTGGAGAGCCTGATCGTCCTGCTCACCCTGTTCATCGCGGTGACCCTGGCGGTGGTCCTGGCCCGTTCGCTGAACGAGTCGCTGCGCCGGCTGCGCGAGGGCGCCCTGGCGGTGGCGAACCACGACCTGCCGGACGCGGTCAACCGGCTGCAGAACGTCAACGCCATCGGCGACGGTGGCGTGGACGAGATCGTCCAGCAGGTCCGGGACCCGATCCAGCTGACCAACCGCGACGAGGTCGGCCAGGTGGCGGCGGCCTTCAACGTGGTCCACCGGGAAGCGGTCCGGGTGGCGGCCGAGCAGGCGGCGCTGCGGACCAGTGTCTCGGCGATGTTCCTCAACCTGGCCCGGCGCTCGCAGAACCTGGTCGACCGGATGATCGGCGAGCTGGACGCGATCGAGCGGGGCGAGGAGGACCCGAAGCGGCTGGCCCAGCTCTTCGAACTCGACCACCTGGCCACCCGGATGCGCCGCAACGACGAGAACCTGCTGGTGCTGGCCGGCGCCGACTCGGCCGTGCCGCGCCGGGACGACGCGCTCCTGGTCGACGTGCTGCGGGCCGCCCAGTCCGAGGTGGAGCTCTACAACCGGATCGAGTTCGGCACCGTCGACACCGACATCTCGGTCGCCGCGCACGCGGTCAACGACGTGGTCCGCCTGGTCGCCGAGCTGCTGGACAACGCCACCCGGTTCTCGCCGCCGAACACCACGGTGGTCGCGGACGGCCGACGGATCCGGGACTACGTGCTGATCCAGGTCGAGGACCGCGGCCTCGGCCTCAGCGACGAGCAGCTCGACTCGCTGAACCGGCGGCTGGCCGCTCCGCCCACGGTCGACGTGGCCGCGTTCCGGCTGATGGGCCTGGCCGTGGTCAGCCGGCTCGGCGCCCGCTACGGCATCCGGGTCGAGCTGCGCCGCAACGTCGAGGGCGGCACCGTCGCCCAGGTGACCCTGCCGAACTCCACCGTGGTGCTGCCGGCGAACCGCGGCCCGGCCCAGCTGAGCCGGCCGCGCCAGCCGCTCGCCGTCGAGCAGGCCCCGCTGAATCCGGTGGGCCACGCCGCGGAACCGCTGGCCGGCGCGGGGCGGACCACCACGGCCACGCTCACCGACCAGTGGCGGACCCCCACGCCGCCTGCCCGCTGGCAGTCGCTGGACGAGGCGCGGGACACCGGCCCCGCCGTGCAGGTCGGGGGCGTGACGGGCGCGCTGCCGCCCGTGCTGCCGCCCGCCCCGGCGACCCCCGTCTCCGGTGCCGGCTACGCGGTGGGTGGACCCACCCTCGGGTACCCCGCGCTCGCCCCGCTGCCGAAGCGGACCCCGGGCGGGGAGGTGGCCGCAACCAGCGCGCCGGCCACGCCTCCCGGCCCCACCTCCGCGCCGCCGGCGTACCCCGCCGTGTCGGCGTACCAGCCGCTCGCGTCGGCCCCGCCGGTTGACATCGCCAAGCCGGCCCCGGCCGCGCCACTGGCGGCCCACCCGACCGAGGCGCCGATCTTCCGGGAGATGGAGGCGGTCTGGTTCCGCTCGCACGGCGAGGACGAGACCACGATCTTCGCCCGGCCCCGGTTCGACGACGACCCGCCGGCCGCCCCGAAGCGATCCGCCACCGCGCCGCCGCTGCCGACCCGTACCCCGGGCGCCCAGGCGTCGGCGATGGCCTCGCCACCGCCGTACACCCCGCCGCCCGCCGCCGTGCCCCCGCCCGCGCCGCCGGCGATCGACCCGGACGCCTGGCGGACGGCGGCCGACGACGGTTGGGCGCGGGCCAGCCAGGCCGCGGAGCCCAGCACCGGCGGGATCACCCGCTCCGGCCTGCCGAAGCGCGTGCCGCAGGCCCAGCTCGTTCCCGGTGGCATCGAGCCGAAGGGCGGCCGGTCCCGCGCCAAGCGCACGCCGGATGAAGTACGCGGTCTGCTGTCGGCCTACCACCGTGGTGTGCAGCGGGGGCGGACGGCCGGCGCGGACCTGAACAGCAACTCGACCAAGGAGACGAACCGATGAACAGGCCAGCGGCCATGCAGGACATGGGTTGGCTGCTCACCAACTTCGCCGACAGCGTGGCGGGCATCGCCCACGTGGTGGCGGTGTCCGCGGACGGGCTGCTGCTCGCCTCCTCCCGCGACCTGCCGGCGGACCGAGCCGACCAGCTCGCCGCGATCACCTCCGGCGTGGTGAGTCTGACCGAGGGCGCCGCGCGGATGTTCAGCGCCGGCGGGGTGCTCCAGACGGTCATCGAGATGGACAGCGGATACCTGTTCCTCATGTCGATCAGCGACGGCTCCTCGATGGCGGTGCTGGCCGCCCGGAGCTGCGACGTGGGCCAGGTGGGCTACGAGATGGCGCTGCTGGTGGAGCGGGTCGGCCAGGCGCTGGTCCCGCTGCCGCGGGATGCTGTCCGGTCCTGACCGGCGTTCGATGTGACCTGGTGACCGGGAGCCGACCGGCTCCGTACGGAGGGAGGTGATCGCGAGATGGAACCACGGCGGGATCCGCGTGGGGCGCTGGTGCGACCGTACGCGGTCACCCGCGGCCGCACCGAGCCGTTGCAGAACATCGCGTTGGAGGCGGTGCTCTCCTGCACGCCCACACAGTCGGCCGAGGCGCGGTTCGCCGGGCACGACAAGTACCGCATCGCGCTGGTCTGCGAGGGCCGGGCGCAGTCGCTCGCGGAGATCGCCGCGTACACCCGGATGCCGCTGGGCGTCACCCGGGTGCTGGTCGCCGACCTGGTGGCCGAGGGCCTGCTGACGCTACACACTGCCGCTCCCGCGACGGGGTTCCAGGAGCGGATGAACTTGCTGGGAAGGGTGCTAAGTGGACTTCGCGAACTATGACCCCGCCGGGGCGAGCCGCAGCCGGGAGATCATCTCCGCGAAGATCGTGGTCGCGGGTGGCTTCGGGGTGGGCAAGACCACCCTGGTCGGCGCGATCTCCGAGATCACGCCGCTGACCACCGAGGCGCTGATGACCGCGGCCGGGGTGGGCATCGACGATCCGTCGAAGGTGCCCGGCAAGGAGACCACCACGGTCGCCATGGACTTCGGCCGGATCACCATGGCCCAGGACCTGATCCTGTATCTCTTCGGCACGCCGGGCCAGACCCGTTTCTGGTTCATGTGGGACGAGATCATCCGGGGTGCGGTGGGCGCCACGGTGCTGGTGGACACCCGGCGGATCAGCGACGCGTTCGCCCCGCTGGACTACTTCGAGAACCGCAACCTGCCGTACGTGGTGGCGCTGAACCGGTTCGACGGCGCCGCGCAGTACGAGCTCGAGGAGGTCCGCGAGTCGCTGGCCATCTCGCCCGACGTGCCGCTGGTGATGTGCGACGCCCGGCAGCGCGAGTCGGTCAAGCAGGTGCTGGTGACCGTGGTCGAGCACGCCATGCTCCGGCTGCAGGCCGAGCACGACCGGGGCTACCCGGCCTCGGTCGGCTGACCGCCCGCCCGTCCCGTCCGTAGCCGGACCGGACGGGCGGCTCGGCCGGGTCGGTGCGCCGAAGGCAGCCCCCGCTGCCGTCAGTCCACGCGGAGGCGGTAGCCGCGCTTGACCACGGTCTGCACCACCCGGGGCGCCGTCAGTCCGACCCGCAGCCGGGCGACCGCCATCTCCACCGCATGCTCGTCCGCGCCCCGGGGCAGGGTACGCAGCAGGGCGGTGCGGGACAGCACCTTGCCGGGCGACGCGGCGAGCGCCCGCAGCACCGCCATCGGGGCCGGCGCGAGCGGCCGCAACTCCCCGTCGACCACGGCGGCGTGCCCGCGCAGCGTCAGCTGGTGCCCGCCGGCCCGCACGGTCACCGTCCGGCGGGGCAGCTCGTCCACGATCGTCCGCACCAGGGCGCCCAGCCGGGCCCGGCTCGGGGCGGCCACCGGCACCCCCCGCCGGACCAGCGGTTCGGCGGTGACCGCGCCGACGCAACCGGCCAGCACGTCCCCCCGCAGCGCCGCCAGCACCGTCTCGGTGCGGTCCCCGGCCGCCCGCAGCAGCGCCTCCGCCGCCGGGGCGGAGGTGAACGTGACCGCGTCGACCATCCGCCCCGCGACCAGGTCGATCAGCCGGTGCAGCGGAGCCGGGTCGGTCGGCGGCGCCCACCGGTAGACCGGTACCTCGAGCACCGTGGCACCGGCCGCTTCCAGCGCTTCGGTGCACTCCGGCTGCCGCTCGCCGTGCAGTTGGAGAGCGACGACCTGGCCGGCCACGCCGCGCCGGACCAGGTGGTCGATCACCTCGTCGCAGCTCTCCGAGGCCGGGGACCAGTGCTCGCGCAGCCCGGCGGCCCGGATCGCGCCGGTCGCCTTCGGGCCGCGGGAGACCACGTAGGACTGGGCGAGCGCGGCACGCAGGGGCTCGCCCAGGCCCCACCCCTCGGCCGCCTCCAGCCAGCCGCGCATCCCGATGCCGGTGTTGGCCATCAGCACGTCCGGCGGGCGGTCGAGGCAGGCCCGGGTGGCCTCGCGCAGGTCGGTGTCGTCGGCCAGCGGCACGATCCGCAGGGCCGGGGCGAGCACCACCCGCGCGCCGCGCCGCTGCAACAGCGCGGCCAGCTCGTCGCGTCGCCGGTCGGCGGTGACCCCGATGGTGAAGCCGGCCAGTTCCTCCCGCATCACTCCTCCTGCCGCAGCCGCACCTCGACCTGCCCGTCCCGGCAGCGCACCTCGTGTCGCCGCAGCGCCACGTCCGGGAGGTCCAGGCACCACCCGGTCCGTAGGTCGTAGACCTGCTTGTGCAGCGGGGAGGCCAGCGTCGGCACGCCGCCGCGGCTGCCGACGATCCCCCGGGACATCACGTACGCGCCGCCGACCGGATCGAGGTTGTCGACCGCGTACAGCTCGCCGCCGGTCCGGACGAGCGCCACCTGCACGCCGTCGACCAGCGCGGCCATCCCGCGATCGGGGTCCAACCGGTCGAGCGGGCAGACCGACGTCCAGTCGAGCCTCCTGGTCGCGTCACCTCGCTGCGCCCGGCGTCGCGACGAGGTCAAGAGGCTGGGCGGACCAATTCGCTCGCTGCGCTGGCTCATCGGCGTACCTCCGGAAGGCCGAGCGCCACGGGCTGGCGGCGGCGGTCGGCGCCGGCCGCCGGTGGTGCGCCGCGCGCGGGCACCGGCTGGCCGCGTTCGACGGTGAACGTGATGGACGGATCGGGCACGTCGGGGGCGTTGACGAACGAGGTGAACCGGCGCAGCCGCTCCGGGTCCGCCAGCACGTCCCGCCACTCGTCCGAGTACGACGCGACGTGCCGCGCCATCGCCGCGTCCAGTTCGGCGCAGAGCCCGAGCGAGTCGTCCACCAGCACCGAGCGCAGGTGATCGAGCCCGCCCTCCATCGCCTCGAGCCAGGCGGCGGTGCGCTGCAACCGGTCGGCGGTCCGGATGTAATAGATCAGGAAGCGGTCGATCAGCGTGACCAGCTCGTCGGTGCTCAGGTCGGTGGCGAACAGGTCGGCGTGCCGGGGCCGGAAGCCGCCGTTGCCGCCGAGATAGAGGTTCCAGCCCGTCTCGGTGGCGATGACGCCGAAGTCCTTGCCGCGCGCCTCGGCGCACTCCCGGGCGCAGCCGGAGACCGCCGCCTTGAGCTTGTGCGGGGCGCGTAGTCCCCGGTAGCGCAGCTCCAGCGCCACGGCCAGCCCGACCGAGTCCTGCACCCCGTACCGGCACCAGGTCTCACCGACGCAGGACTTCACCGTGCGCAGGGCCTTGCCGTACGCGTGGCCGGACTCGAAGCCGGCGTCGATCAGCCGGCGCCAGATCTGCGGGAGCTGCTCGACCCGGGCCCCGAACAGGTCGATCCGCTGCCCGCCGGTGATCTTGGTGTACAGCCGGAAGTCCCGGGCCACCTCGCCGATCACGATCAGCTTCTCCGGGGTGATCTCCCCGCCCGGGATCCGGGGCACCACCGAGTAGCTGCCGTCCCGTTGCAGGTTGGCCAGGAAGTGGTCGTTGGTGTCCTGGAGGGACGCCTGCTCGCCGTCGAGCACGTGCCCGGTGCCGAGGGAGGCGAGGATCGAGGCCACCACCGGCTTGCAGATGTCGCAGCCGCGCCCCCGCCCGTGCTCGGCGATCAGCTGCGAGAAGGTGCGGATGCCGCGGACCCGGACGATGTCGAACAGCTCCTGCCGGCTGGCGTCGAAGTGCTCGCAGAGCGCGGTGGACTGCCGCACCCCGGCCGCGTCGAGGAGCTGCTTGAGCATCGGTAGGCAGGAACCGCAGCTCGTACCGGCCCGGGTGCACGCCTTCAGCGCTGGCACGTCCCCCGCCCCGCCCGCGATCGCCGCGTCGATGTCCGCCCGGGTCACCGCGTTGCAGGAGCAGACCTGGGCCGCGGCCGGCAGCGCGCCGACCCCGGCGGGCGCGCCGCCGGCCGGCGCCAGCAGGGCCAGCGGGGGAGCGGGCAACGGCCCGCCGACACTCGCCCGCAATGTCGGGTACGCGCTGGCGTCGCCCACCAGGACGCCGCCGAGCAGCGTGCGCGCGTCGTCGGAGAGGACCAGCTTGGCGTACGTGCGGGTGGCCGGGTCGGTGAAGGTGACGTCGAGGCAGCCCGGGGTGGTGCCGTGCGCGTCACCGAACGAGGCCACGTCCACCCCGAGCAGCTTGAGCTTGGTCGCGGTGTCCGCGCCGGGGAAGGTGGCCGCCCCGCCGAGCAGACGGTCGGCGACCACCTCGGCGGTCGCGTACCCGGGAGCGACCAGGCCGTGGCAGGTGCCGTCCACCGCCGCGCACTCGCCGACCGCCCAGATGCGTTCGTCCGCCGTCCGGCAGGTGGCGTCGACCAGCACCCCGCCCCGGGGCCCGAGCGGCAGGCCCGCCGTCCGGGCCAGCTCGTCCCGCGGCCGGATGCCGGCGGCCACCACGACCAACTCGGCGTCGACCGTACGGCCGTCGGAGAGCTCCAGCGTGGCGACCGCGCCGTCCGGGCCCGGGCGCAGCGCGGTGGTGGCCACCCCGAGGTACGGGGTGACGCCGAGCTCCTCGACGTAACGGCGGAGCATCGCCCCGCCTGCCTCGTCCACCTGTACCGGCATCAGCCGGGGTGCGAACTCGACCACGCTGGTGGACAGGCCCAGCAGGCGTAGGGCGTTCGCCGCCTCCAGGCCGAGCAGGCCGCCGCCGATCACCGCCCCGGTCCGCCGGCCCCGGGCGTGCTCCCGGATCGCGGCCAGGTCGTCCAGCGTCCGGTAGCCGAACACCCCGGGCAGGTCGGCGCCGCCGACGGGCGGCACGAAGGCGTACGACCCGGTGGCCAGCACCAGGGCGTCGTACGGGTGGCTGCCGGTCGCCGTGGTCACCACCCGCCGCGTCCGGTCGATCCCGGTGGCCGGCTCGTCCAGGTGCAGCACCACCCCCTCGTCGGGAGTGTGCAGGTTCAGCTCCGCCGCGCCGACCCCGTCGAAGAAGGCCGAGAGCCGGACCCGGTCGTACGCCGGCCGCCGCTCCTCGGCGAGCACCGTCACTCGCCAGCGCCGGTCGTGGTCCCGGGCCCGCAACGCCTCGACGAAGCGTTGCCCGACCATGCCGTTGCCGACGACCACCAGATTGCCGCCCCGCATGCCATCACCTCCGCTTTCCCGTCCCCGCACTCCGTTCATCGCGTCACCGCCACCGGGTCCGCCTCGGCGAGCCAGTCGGCGATGCCGGCCACCGCGTCCCGGCAGCCGCCGCAGCCCGTCGCCGCCCGGGTCGCCGCCGACAGCTCCTCGACGGTCCGGGCGCCGGCACGCCAGCACGCCACCAGCGCACCCTTGTGGACGTCGTTGCACTGGCACACCGTGGCCGCGTCCGGCATCAGCGCCGGGGACGCGGCGGGGGTGGCCGGGGTGGCGCCGAACGCCCGCCCGAGCAGTAGCGCCCGGCGGTCCGCGGGCACCGGGTCACCCCGGTCGAAGAGCTGCACCACCGTGCCGACGGCCGGGTTGTCGCCGAGCAGGATCGCCCCGGTCAACCGGCCGTCGCGGATCCGCAGCCGGGCGTACGTGCCGCGGGTCGGGTCGGCGAAGGTCAGCTCCTCGACCGGTCCGCCGTCATCCGGGGCGGTGCCGGCGGGCGGTGTGCCGTCGGCGGTGTCACCCATCGCGGCGAGGTCGATGCCGGCCGCCTTGAGCCGGGTCACCACCGGCCGCGGCCGGTACCGGGCGAGCGGGTCCTCGCCGCCCAGCACCTCGGCCACCACCCGGGCCTGCGCCCAGGCCGGGGCGACCAGCCCGGTCAGCGCCCCGGCGTGCTGGGCGCAGTCGCCGATCGCCGAGATGTGCCGGTCGCTGCTCCGCAGCCGGTCGTCCACCAGCACGCCCCGATCCACGGCCAGCCCGGCCGCGGCGGCCAGGGCGGTGTCCGGGCGTACGCCGCAGGAGAGCACCAGCAGGTCGGCGTGGAGCGAGCGGCCGTCGGCGAGGTCGAGGCGGACCCCGTCGGCGTCGGCGGCCACCCCGGTCGCCGGGACGGCCAACGCGGTCCGTACGCCCAGCCCGGCGAGGGTGCCGGCGAGCACCGCCCCGGCGGTCGGGTCGAGCTGTCGTTCCATCAGCCATCCGGTCGGGTGGACCACGGTCACGTCCAGCCCCCGGGCGGCGAGCCCGCGCGCGGCTTCCAGCCCGAGCAGCCCGCCGCCGAGCACCAGGGCGCGGCGGGCGCCCCGGGCGGCGGCGAGGATCCGCCGGCAGTCGTCCAGGGTGCGGAACGGGACCACCCGGTCGGGCAGCGGGTCGAGCCCGGGCAGCGGCGGCACCACGGCCCGGCTGCCGGTGGCGAGGACCAGATGGTCGTAGCCGTGGCGATCGCCGTCGGCGGTGCGTACCTCCCGGGCGGCCCGGTCGATCGCGGTGACCGCCAGCCCGGTCCGGACGTCCACGCCCTGCCCGGCGACCTCGGCCAGCTCCACGTCCGGCTCGTCGATCTTCCCGGCCAGCAGGGCGGAGAGCATGATCCGGTTGTACGCCCGGTGCTGCTCCGCCCCGAGCACGGTGACCTTCCGGTCGCCTGCCCGCGCGTGCAGCTCGGCGGCGAGCCGCGCGCCCGCCATCCCGTAGCCGACGATGACCACTCTCACGGCGACTCCGCCGCGCTGTGCCGGATGATTCGCTCGCTCATGCCTTCTCCACCCGGACCGCGCAGATCTTGAATTCCGGCATACCGGAGACCGGGTCGACGGCGTCGTTGGTGACCGAGTTGGCGCGGGCCGCGCCCGGCCAGTGGAACGGCGCGAAGACGGTGTCCGGCCGGATCGTTGGGCTGAGCCGGGCCGGCGCCCGCAGCTCGCCCCGGCGGGAGACGACGCGCACCTCGTCGCCCCCGGCCACGCCAAGCCGGTCGGCCAGGTCCGGGTGCAGCTCGACGAAGCCCTCCGGGGCGGCCCGGCGCAGCGCGTCGACCCGCCGGGTCTGCGCGCCGGACTGATAGTGGGCGAGCACCCGGCCGGTGGTGAAGTGCAGCGGGTACTCCGCGCACACCTCCTCCGCGGCCGGTCGGTGCGTCACCGGGTGGAACCGGGCCCGCCCGTCCGGGGTCGGGAAGGACTCGGTGAAGAGCCGGGGGGTGTCCGGCCCGTCCGGGTCGGGGCAGGGCCAGAAGACACCCTCGTCCCGTTCGACCCGCTCCCAGGTCACCCCGGCGTAGTCCGCCGGCCCGCCGGCCGAAGCCCGGCGCAGTTCCTCGAAAACGGCGCGCGGATCGGCCGGGAAGCCGTGCCCGCCGGCCGCGTTGCCCCCGCCGCTGGCAGCGGGCCCGGGCGTTGGGAAGGGGTCAGTGCGGTGCGGAGTGCGATGACGAAGGGCCCCAGCGTGCAGTCGGGCGGCCAGGCCGGCGAGGACGGCCAGGTCGGTGCGGACCCCGGGCGGCGGCTCGCGCAGCGCCCGCCGGCGGAGCACTCGACCCTCCAGGTTGGTCATCGTGCCGTCCTCCTCGGCCCACTGCGCGACGGGCAGCACCACGTCGGCCAGGTCGGCCGTCTCGGAGCGCACGAAGTCGGCCACCACGAGCAGGTCGAGGGCGCGCAGCCGGGACTCGACCCGGGCCGCCCGGGGCGCCGACACCACCGGGTTGGAGCCGAAGACCAGCAGCGCCCGGGGGCCGGTCGCGGTGCCGAGCGAGTCCAGCAGGGCGTACGCGGGCACCCCGGGCCCGGGCAGGTCGTCGGCGGGTACGCCCCAGACCCGCGCCACGTGCTCTCGGGCCGCCGGGTCGTCGATCCGCCGGTACCCGGGGAGCTGGTCGGCCTTCTGCCCGTGTTCCCGCCCACCCTGGCCGTTGCCCTGCCCGGTGAGGCAGCCGTACCCGGAGCCGGGGCGGCCGGGCAGGCCCAGGGCGAGCGCCAGGTTGATGAACGCGCTGACCGTGTCGACGCCCTTGGCGTGCTGTTCCGCGCCCCGCGCGGTGAGGATGATCGCGCGGTCCACGGTGGCGAGCGCCCGAGCGGTCGCCTCCAGGTCGGCCACCGGTACCCCGGAGAGGCGTTCCACCTCGGCCGGCCAGTACCCGGCCACGGTCCGCCGGACCTCGTCGAAGCCGCTGGTCCGGTCGGTCACGTACGTCCGGTCGAGCCAGCCCTCGGTGAGCGCCACGTGCAGCAGTGCGTTGGCCACCGCCAGGTCGGTGCCGGGCAACGGCTGCAGGTGCCGGTCGGCCTGCCGGGCGGTGGCGGTGAGCCGGGGGTCGACCACGATCAGTTGGCCGCCCCGGGCGCGCTGGTCGGCGAGGTGCCGCAGCAGCGGCGGCATGGTCTCGGCCGGGTTCGCGCCGACCAGCAGCAGGGTGTCCGCCCGGCCGAGGTCGGCGAGGGGGAAGGGCAGCCCCCGGTCGACGCCGAAGGTGCGCAGCCCGGCCGCCGCGGCCGAGGACATGCACCAGCGGCCGTTGTAGTCGATGTGCCGGGTACGCAGCGCCACCCGGGCGAACTTGCCGAGCGCGTACGCCTTCTCGTTGGTCAGCCCGCCACCGCCGAAGACCGCGACCGCGTCCGGCCCGTGCCGGTCCTGGACGGCGCGGATCCCGGCGGCCACCCGGTCGAGGGCCTCGTCCCAACTCGCCGGGCGCAGCGGCGCGCCGGGCCGGTCCCGCAGCAGCGGGGTGGCCAGTCGGTCGGGGTGGTCGAGCAGTTCGGCGGCGGTCCAGCCCTTCTGGCACAGCCCGCCCCGGTTGGTGGGGAAGTCGCGGGGCACGACCTCGATCCGCCCCTCGGCCTCGCGCAGCACCATGCCGCACTGGAGCGCGCAGTACGGGCAGTGCGTGGCGACCTCCCGGCGATGAACCCCCGGTCGCGTCGTCACGCGGGCACCCTGTGTCATGCCGGGAAAGCGTGCCGGCGGGCGGTTTCCGGTCCGGGTCCCGTCTGTTTCGGTCCTGTCAAGAGCGCCTCACACCGCACGGGAGTGACGGACCGGATGGTCAGGTTTAGAATATGAGACGGAAATCCTGAATAATGGGAGGCGCGATGAGTGTGGCGGACGCGTTCGACGCGGTGGCGGGGAGCTACGACGAGGCCCGGCGCCGGCTGGTGCCCTGCTTCGACGCCTTCTACGGCACCGCGGTCCAGGTCGCCGCACCGCCGCTGCGGGCGGCGCACGCGTCGGGGCGTACCCCCGAGGTGCTGGACCTGGGCGCGGGCACCGGCCTGCTCTCCCTGTTGGTCGCCGCGGCGGTGCCGGGCGTCCGGCTGACCCTGGTCGACGCCGCCCCGGGCATGCTCGCGGTGGCCGCCGGCCACCTGGCCGCCCGGGGGGTGCCGCACCGGACGGTGCTCGCCGATCTGACCGACCCGCTGCCCGCCGGCCGCTACGACGCGGTGGTCTCGGCCCTGGCCATCCACCACCTAGCCGACGACGGCAAGCGGGCGCTCTACCGGCGGGCGGCCGAGACGCTGGTGCCCGGTGGGGTGTTCGTCAACGCCGAGCAGGTCGCCGGCCCGACCCCGGCGCTGGACCGGCGCTACGACGAGGTCTGGACGGCCCGGATCACCGAGCTGGGCTCGGACGCCGAGGAGATCGCCGCGGCCCGGGAGCGGATGCGGCACGACCGGCCGGCGCCGGTGACCGACCAGTGCCGCTGGCTCACCGACGCCGGCCTGGCCGACGTGGACTGCTTCTTCAAGGAGTGGCGGTTCGCCGTCTTCGGCGGCCGCCGCCCGTGACGGTCGGCGCGGCTCGACCGCCGCGTCGAGGCCGGCCAGCCTGAGTGCCCACGGGGGGTGTCCCGTCCGCCCCGCCCGTGCCCCGGTGTCCGGTTCGCCGACGGGCGCGAGTGGGGATGACTGCTGGTCATACCAGTGGGTAATCTGTCCGGCATGACCGCCAAGGTGACGTTGTCGTTCTCGGACGAGACGATCGAGGAGGCGCGCCGGTTCGCCAAGCGGGAAGGGCTCTCCCTCTCCGCCTGGATGGACCAGGCCGCCCGGGAGAAGGCGCTGCGCGAGGTCTTCACCGCGCACGCCGCCGCCGTCGGCCGCGCCGGCCTGGATCTGGAGTCCGCGGCCCTGGCCGACGCCCAGGAGGCCGCGATGGTCGACGACGCCCTCTTCGGCGGCGGACGTCCGCGTGCTGCGTAGGGGAGAGATCTGGCGCATCTCCGGCGCCCGGGAACGGCTCGGACTGGTGATCAGCTCCGACGTCTACAACTCCACCGACGTACCGATCGTGATCGTGGCCGAGGTGGTCGAGGAATCGTTGCTGCGGGACTCGCCCCTCGCGGTGGCCATGGGCGGTTACGTGGTGATGCCCGACCGGCTCTCGTCGCCCATGAAGAAGTGGTTCACCGAGTGCGTGGACGTCGCCGACACCGAGACCATGCAACGGGTCGGCCGGGCGCTGCGCATCCTCCAGGAGCTCTGACCGGCTCACCGCCGGCTCCCGGCGGACGTGCGGTCTCCGTTTCCGGCCCGACCCGGGACGGGCACGGCCGGGAAACCAGGCGTTCCTAGCGTCCCCCTCGTCATCGACGAGGAGGAGTCGCCGTGAGCACGCTCGCTTCCCCCCGGGCCCCGGCCCCCGACGCCGGGCGCCGGCGGTCGATCACCGACTGGCGCCCCGAGGACCCCGGGTTCTGGGACACCGCCGGGGCCCCGATCGCCCGCCGCAACCTGTACGTCTCGATCTTCGCCGAGCACGTCGGCTTCTCCGTGTGGAGCCTCTGGTCGGTGACGGTGCTCTTCCTCGGCCCGGAGTACGGTATCGACCCGGCCGGGAAGTTCCTGCTCACCGCCGTGCCGGCCGCGCTGGGCGCGGTGCTGCGGCTGCCGTACACGCTGGCGGTGGCCCGGTTCGGCGGGCGGAACTGGACCGTCGTCAGCGCGCTGCTGTTGCTGGTGCCGGCGGTGCCGATGGCGCTGCTGATCGAGCCGGGGGTGTCGTACTCGACACTGATGGTGCTGGCCTGCCTGAGCGGGGTCGGCGGGGGCAACTTCGCCTCGTCGATGGCGAACATCAACCTGTTCTTCCCGGACCGGCTCAAGGGCCGGGCGCTCGGGCTCAACGCCGGCGGCGGGAACCTCGGCGTGCCGGCGGTGCAGCTCGTCGGGCTGGCCGTGCTGGCCACCGCCGGGGCCGCGTACCCCCGGCTGGTGCCGGCGGTCTACCTGCCGCTGATCGTGCTCGCGGCGCTCGCCGCGGCGCGCTGGCTGGACAACGTCCCCGGGGCGCGCAACGAGCCGGGGGCGCTGCGCGCCGCCGCCCGCGACCCGCACACCTGGGTGATGTCGCTGCTCTACGTGGGCACCTTCGGCTCGTTCATCGGCTTCGGGTTCGCCTTCGGCCAGGTGCTCCAGCTCCAGTTCCACGACCGGTTCCCGACTCCGGTCGACGCCGCCTGGCTGACCTTCCTCGGGCCGCTGATCGGCTCGCTGATCCGGCCGGTCGGCGGCCAGCTCGCCGACCGGCTCGGCGGAGCCCGGGTCACCTTCTGGAACTTCGCGGCGATGGCCGTGGGCGCCACGCTGGTGCTGTACGCCGCGCGCGAGCGGTCGTTCCCGCTCTACCTGGTCGGGTTCCTGGCGCTCTTCGTGTTCTCCGGGATCGGCAACGGGTCGACGTACAAGATGATCCCGGCGATCTTCCGGGCCCGGGCCGCCGCCGAGGCGGAGCGGACCGGAGAACGGGCGGCGGCCGAGCGCCGCAGCCGGCGGCGGTCCGGGGCGCTGATCGGCATCGCCGGGGCGGTCGGCGCCTCGGGCGGGGTGCTGGTCAACGTGGCCTTCCGGCAGTCCTTCCTCGCCGCCGGGACCGCGGACGCGGCCTACCTGGCCTTCATCGGCTGGTACGCGCTCTGCTTCGCGGTGACCTGGGTGGTGTACCTGCGGCCGGGGCCACGTAAGCTGTCCGGCGTGTGACCTGCGCCATGGTGGAAGCGCGGGCCGCGCGGGGAGCACCCCGTTTTGACCTGCCGCCGGGCGGCCGGGTATCGTTGCCTGCTGTTGTACGACATTCAGAGGCGTGCCGCATCAGGTACGCTTGGTCGTTCGTGCGCGCCTGGTCACCTCGGCGCGCGACCCCAGACCGACGACGAGACAAGGTAGACCTGTGCGTACGTACAGCCCGAAGCCGGGTGAGATCGAGCGTCAGTGGCACGTCATCGACGCCTCTGATGTCGTGCTGGGCCGCCTCGCGACCCACGCCGCCACGCTGCTGCGTGGCAAGCACAAGCCGACTTTCGCGCCGCACGTCGACACGGGCGACTTCGTCGTCATCGTGAACGCGGGCAAGGTCGCGCTGACCGGCAACAAGCGCCAGCAGAAGATCGCTTACCGCCACTCCGGTTACCCGGGTGGTCTGAAGCAGGTCGGCTACGAGGAGCTGCTCACCAAGCGTCCCGAGCGGGCCATCGAGCTGGCCGTGAAGGGGATGCTCCCGCACAACAAGCTCGGCCGTCAGATTCTCAAGAAGCTGAAGGTCTACGCCGGTGCCGAGCACCCGCACGGCGCGCAGCAGCCGGTGCCGTTCGAGATCAAGCAGATCGCGCAGTGAGCGCGGGCGAAGGAAGCAGCATGACCGACATCACCGCCACCGAGGTTGCCCCTGAGGCCACCGAGGCGCCGGCGCCCGTCGCCCGCGCGCCTCGTGGCGACCGCCCGATCCAGACCGTGGGTCGGCGCAAGGAGGCCATCGTCCGGGTTCGCATCGTCCCCGGCAGCGGCAAGATCACCTGCAACGGCCGTGACCTCGAGGCCTACTTCCCGAGCAAGGTGCACCAGCAGCTGATCAAGGACCCGCTGGTGACCGCCGAGAAGGCCGAGGCGTTCGACGTGATCGCCAACCTGCGGGGTGGCGGCACCACCGGCCAGGCCGGCGCGCTGCGCCTCGCCATCGCCCGGGCGCTGATCGTCAGCGAGCCGGACGACCGCCCGGCCCTGAAGAAGGCCGGCTTCCTGACCCGTGACGCCCGGGTCAAGGAGAGCAAGAAGTACGGCCTCAAGAAGGCCCGTAAGGCTCCTCAGTACTCGAAGCGCTGATCATCAGCAGCGCCTTGTACTTCTGACGGACGGCCGGGTCCGCCTCCTCTACGGGGAGGTGGCCCGGCCGTTCGCTTTTCCTCTCCTCGCAACGGCAGTTCCTTCGGAGGTTGGCGGGTATGGGTCGGTTGTTCGGCACGGACGGCGTACGCGGGCGGGCGAACGCGGATCTCACCCCGGAGTTGGCGCTCGCGGTGGCGGTCGCCGCCGCGCACACACTCGCCGAGTCGGACAAGAGCCATCCGCCGCTCGCCGTGGTCGGCCGGGACACCCGGGCCAGCGGCGAGATGCTGGAGGCCGCGGTGGTGGCCGGGCTCACCAGCGCCGGCGCCAACGTGGTACGCGTCGGCGTGCTGCCCACCCCGGCGGTGGCGTTCCTCACCGCGGAGGCCAAGGCCGACCTGGGCGTCATGCTCTCCGCCTCACACAACCCGATGCCGGACAACGGGATCAAGCTCTTCGCCGCCGGCGGGCACAAGCTGCCCGACGAGATCGAGATGCGGATCGAGGCGGCGGTCGAGGCGAACGCCACCACCGCCTGGGAGCGGCCGATCGGCGCCGGGGTGGGCCGCGTGCACGACCTGCTCGACGGCGCCGACCACTACGTCCAGCACCTGGTCGGCACCGTGCCGCATCGGCTGGACGGGATCAAGGTGGTGGTCGACTGCGCCAACGGCGCGGCCGCCGAGGTCGCCCCGGTGGCGTACCAGGAGGCCGGCGCCGAGGTGATCGCGATCTGCGCCGAGCCGGACGGGCTCAACATCAACGACGACTGCGGCTCCAACCACCTGGACGCGCTGCGGGCCGCCGTGGTGGAGCACGGCGCGCACCTGGGCATCGCCCACGACGGCGACGCCGACCGGTGCGTGGCGGTCACCGCCGACGGCGACGAGGTCGACGGCGACCAGGTGATGGCGATCCTCGCCCTGGCCATGCGGGAGGCCGGCGCGCTGACCGAGGACACCCTGGTCGCCACCGTGATGAGCAACCTCGGCCTGAAGCTCGCCATGTCCGCCGAGGGCATCCGGCTGCTCGAGACCAAGGTCGGCGACCGGTACGTGCTGGAGGAGCTGCGCGCCTCCGGGCTGGCCCTGGGCGGCGAGCAGAGCGGCCACATCGTCATGCCCGCGTACGCCACCACCGGCGACGGGGTGCTCACCGGGCTGCACCTGATGTCCCGGATGGCGGCCACCGGCAAGTCGCTCGCCGAGCTGGCCGCCGTGGTCACCAAGCTGCCGCAGGTCCTGATCAACGTGCCGGTGGGCGACCGGACCGTGGGCTCCGCCGCGCCAGCCGTCCGGGCCGAGGTGGAGCGGGCCGAGGCCGAGCTGGGCGAGACCGGCCGCGTGCTGCTGCGCCCCTCCGGCACCGAGCCGCTGGTCCGGGTCATGGTCGAGGCGGCCACCGAGACCACCGCCCGGTCCGTGGCGGAGCGGATCGCCGAGCAGGTACGCACCGCCAGCCCGGCCGGCTGACCGCCGTTCCGGCCTCGCTCAGGGGGCCGGGCGGGCGCCGGCTGACACCGCTGTCTGTCTCCTGTGGAGCCGAGTCGTTGACGACATCAGCTCCAAAGGGAGAGAGGGGCGATGGTCCCGGCGGCTCGGGCCATCCTGGCGACCAGCTCCAGCCGGGCGGCGAGCAGGTGCCCCCGCCGCGCCCGGGACGCCCGGTGGTCAGCGCGGCGGCAGCCGGCGCAGGAAGCGGTCGGCCAGGTCGACCACCTGGTCGGCGTCCAGTTCCAGCGCCGGGGCGGCCACCGTCACCTCGGCCAGCGCGATGCCGGGCACCTCGGTGTCCCGCCAGCCGCCGACGAACCAGGCCTTCTCCTCCTCGGCGAGCGCGAGGTTGGCGGCGTTGAGCGCGTCCGCCGGGTGCGGCAACCAGAGCCGGAACTGGTGCGTGTGCGGGGGCGCCGGGTGCACCCGGGCGCCGGGCAGGGTGGCCAGCGCCGTCGCGACCACCTCTGCGTGCGCCACGTAGCCGGCGAGCCGGGGCAGCTCGTGGGTGAGGCCGGCGAGCGCGGCCAGGGCGGCCGGCGACTGCTGGAAGAGGTTTCCGCCGTAGCGGTGCCGCCAGGCCCGGGCGTAGCGGACCAGCTCGGCGGAGCCGGCCAACGCCGCACCGGAGTGCCCGCCGAGGGACTTGTAGAACGAGACGTACGTGCTGTCGGCCAGGGCGGCGACCTCGGCCGGTGAGCGTCCCAGGTGGACGGTGGACTCCCAGAGCCGGGCACCGTCCAGGTGCACCCGGGCGCCCCGTCGCCGGGCCGCCTCGACCACCGCGACCAGCTCGTCCCAGGTCGGCAGGACGAACCCGGCGTCACGCAGCGGCAGCTCCAGCAGCAGCGTGCCGATCGGCTCGTCGAGCCCGGCGATCTCCTCGGCGGTCGGGTTGCGCGGCGCGTCCGTGGTGCGTACCGGCCGCAGACCGCCGAGCACGGCGGGCGCGTCCCGCTCGTGCAGCATCGGGTGACTGAGCGGGTGCAGGCCGACGCCGTTGCGTCCGGTCAGCTCGGCGCCGTACCGCATGGCGACCTGCTGGGCCAGCGTGCCGGTGGGGAAGAAGGCGACGGCCTCGGCGCCGAGCAGTTCACCGACGCGGCGTTCCAGCTCCTCGACCGCCCCGCCCTCGCCGTAGAAGTCGGGCAACAGGTCGTCGGTCGTGATCGCCCGGAGCGCCTCCAGCTGCTCGGCCACGGAGGCCGGCGGCCTGCCGGAGAGCACCGTGTCGCAGCTGCGCTGCGCCGCCATCCGGCGTAGCCGGCCGGCGTTCGGGTCGGTCATCGGTTCCCCTTCAGTTGGCGCAGCCGGTCCACCGCCTCGGTCAGCACCTCCGGGCGCTTGCAGAAGGCGAACCGGACCAGCCGCCGCCCCGCCTCGGCATCGTCGTAGAAGACCTGGTTCGGCACGGCCACCACACCGCAGCGCTCCGGCAGCGATCGGCAGAACTCGACCCCGTCCCGGCCGCCGAGCGGGGAGACGTCGGCGGTGACGAAGTATGTGCCCTCGGGGGCGAGCACGTCGAACCCGGCGTCGGTGAGCCCGGCGACGAGCTGGTCCCGCCGTCGCTGCAGGCCGTCCCGGAAGTCGGTGAAGTAGGCGTCGGGCAGGCCGAGCGCCAGCGCGACGGCCGGTTGCAGCGGCCCGGCGTTGACGAAGGTGAGGAACTGCTTCACCCGCAGCACCGCGGAGACCAGTGGGGCGGGCCCGCTCACCCAGCCGACCTTCCAGCCGGTGCAGGAGAAGGTCTTGCCGGCCGAGGAGATGCGCAGCGTCCGCTCCCGCATCCCGGGAAGCGTCGCCAGCGGTACGTGCGGGGCGGCGGCGTCGGTGAAGACCAGGTGCTCGTACACCTCGTCGGTGACCGCGTACGCGCCGTGCTCCTGGCACAGCTCGGCGACCAGGGCCAGCTCGTCGCGGGTGAACACCTTGCCGGTCGGGTTGTGCGGGGTGTTCAGCAGCACCAGCCGGGTACGCGGCCCGAACGCGGCGCGCAGCTCCGCCGGGTCGACGGCGTACCGGCCGTCGGCGGCGGGACGGAGCGTGACCGGGCGGCGGACGGCACCGGCCAGCGCGATCGAGGCCGCGTACGAGTCGTAGTACGGCTCGAAGCAGACCACCTCGTCACCCGGCTCGCAGAGGGCGAGGATGCTGGCGGCGATCGCCTCGGTGGCGCCGGCGGTCACCACGATCTCGCCGTCCGGGTCGTACGTCAGATCCCAGAAGCGGCGCTGGTGGGCCGCGACGGCTGCGCGCAGCGCCGGGATCCCCGGGCCCGGCGGGTACTGGTTGTGGCCGGAGCGGAGTGCCTCGGCGGCCGCCGCGAGCATTTCCGGCGGGCCGTCGGTGTCCGGGAAGCCCTGGCCGAGGTTGACCGCCCCGGTGCGCACGGCCAGCGCGGACATCTCGGCGAAGATGGTGGTGCCGAACGGCCGCATCCGGGCCACCAGCGGATCGGTCGTCGTCACGCGGGCCAGCCTACGGCCCGGCGCCCGCGTCGCACGACTCGCCGGTCTCACCACCCGAAGCAGGTCGCTATCGCTCCCGACGAGCTCGAATCCCGGGAGACGACCTTCCCGTCGATGGTGATCTGGCAGGTGATCGGGTCGCCGCCCCGGTTGGCGGGCAAGGCGACGATCTGCACCCGCTGCCGGTCGTTGGCGGTGAATGCCAGCCGCCACGGCGACTGCACCTCGTCGACCTGGAGGAAGTCGCCGTTGGCGTCGTAGAACTGGACGTTCACCGCTTCGGTGCCGGTCACCTCGTACACCACCTCGAACCGGCCCGGCCCGCCCGACGGGGTGGTGGCGGGGCTCGGTTGCCCGGCGGTGGCGTCCTCCTCCGGCTCGCCGTAGCCCGGGTCGCCGTAGGGCTCCCCGGACGTCACCGGATCACCGAACGAGTTGCCGAGCACGCCCAGGCCGACACAGCCGCAGAAGAGCAGCACCAGGACGGTTGCCACCCCGACGATGATCGCCGCGATCTTGCCGCCGTTCGTCCGGGTCGGCGGCATCCCCGGGTACGCGTACGGCGGCGGGTAGCCGGCCGGGGGCCAGCCGGGTGCGGCGTACCCGGGCCAGGGGTGAGCCGGCGGCGGGACCGGGGTGACGGGCGGGACGGCCGGTCGCGGCGCGTCGGCGGAACCCGGCGGCCCGGTGCGGGCCGGGTCGGCGGTCGCGTCCGGCTGGCCGGTGTTGCCCGGCGTCCCGATGCCGCCCGCCGTGCCCGCCCCGCCCGTCGGGCCGGGTGTGCCGGTCGAGCCGGGCGACCAGGGGGTCGGCGACCACGGCGCCTGCGGCACCCAGGGCTGGGGGCCGGCGAGCGGATCGGGTGGTGTCCAGGGCGCGGGCGCCGGTGGGGTGGTGGGATCGGTGTGGCCCCCGTCGGCCGACGGCTGGGGGGTCGGCGTTGGCTCGGACATCAGGTCAGCTCGCAGGGGGACGGGTGCCCAGCGCCTCGCGCATCCGCTTGATCTCAGCGCCCTGCTCCACGGTGACACTGCTGGCCATCTCGTTGAGGACGCCGTCGACTCCGAGCGCCAGCACCTCGCCCGCCATGTCGATCGCGCCCTGATGGTGCTCGACCATCATGGTGACGAACATCCGGTCGAACTCGGCGCCCCGGGCGGCGGTGAGCTGATCCAATGCCTCCGCTGACTGCATGCCGGCCATGCCGTGCTGGTGGCCGGGGCCGGAGTTCCGGTTCAAACCCCGGTCCGTCAGCCAGGTCTCCAGTGTCTTGATCTCCGGTTCCTGGGCCGCCAGGATCCGGTCCGCAATGATCTTGAGCTGCGGGTTCTTTCCCCGGTCCGCCACCAGCTTGGCCATCACGAGCGCCTGCTCGTGGTGCGGAATCATCATCGTCACGAACCGGACGTCGGCGTTGTTGTACGACGGGCGCGGCACGGGCGGCATCTCATTTGCCGGGAGGGTCTTCGCCGGCTCGCCGGGAGCCCCGGGCAGCAGCACCGGTGCGGTTGCCTTCGGCAGGCCGGGCAGGGCGAGCGATTCGGGCGGGCTCGCCTTCGCCGCCGGTTTCGGCTGGTCGTCGGGCCACCAGACGACCGCCGCGGCCCCGGCGGCCACCATGGCGAGCACGGCCAACTCGACCAGCACAATCGCCCGCGACCGTCCAAAAAGAGATCGGAACCGTACACCTAGCACAACTCGACTCCCGCCGTCCGCCCGAGGATGGCCGGGATCGTAACGCGGCGTTGACCTGCACCGGGAAGATCGCGGGCAGCGAAAAGGTTCGATTGGTCCCACCTGCGGTTATTCGTGCCGTCGCACCGCCACCACATTCACTGAACCGTGACCACAAGCGAGCGTTTAGTGTGAGCTGGGTCACAATCTTGTCTCGAACGCCAGGTTATCGTCCCGACACCCTGCTCAACCCGATGACGAAGGGTGTCCATATGTTCCAAGCAACCCCACGAGGGAGCCGAAGGCTGACCGTCAGCCTTGCCGCCACAGGCGCCCTTTTCCTGACCACCGTGGTGGCTGCGGCGCCGGCGAGCGGCGCCACCGATTCCACCGAGAACACCGACATCTGCGAATCGTTCCGGGCGGCCGGGGACAACTTCGCCGAGTACTGCATCGGCGAGGAGGCGGCCAACGACGTGGCCGCCACCAACACCATCCCGGGCGTCGACGAGATCGCCAGCACCGCGAACCTCCGGCAGATCGCCAACATCCCGAAGTTCGGCGGGTTCGCCAGCGAGGGGACGTACAACTCGGACCTGGCGTTCCAGGGCAACTACGTCTTCGCCGGCAACTACGCGGGCTTCAACGTCTTCGACGTCAGCAACCCCAGCTCGCCTCAGGTGGTCAGCCAGGTGGTCTGCCCCGGCTCGCAGGGCGACCCGTCGGTCATCGGCAACCTGCTGTTCTTCGCGGTCGACCAGCCGAGGACCGACGACTCGTGCAGCAGCGCGGTCGGTTCGGTGAGTCAGGAAAGCTCCTGGGAGGGCGTCCGGATCTTCGACATCAGCGACAAGGCGAACCCGCGGTACATCAAGTCGGTCCGGACCGACTGCGGTTCCCACACGCAGACGCTGGTGCCGAGCAAGGACGGCAAGAACGCCTACATCTACGTCCAGTCGTACGGCCCGCCCTCGAACGGCAGCGGGGCGTACTGCAAGCCGCCGCACGACAAGATCTCGATCATCAAGGTGCCGCTGGACAACCCGACCGCTGCCGCGGTGGTGGCCACCCCGGTTCTCTTCCCGGGAGCCACCGGCGCCAACTCCACCAGCGGCTGCCACGACATCACCGCCTACCCGGAGCTTGACCTGGCCGCCGGCGCCTGCATGGGCGATGGCGTCCTGATGGACATCTCCGACCGGGAGGCGCCGCGGATCATCAGCCAGGTCCGGGACACGAACTTCGCGTTCTGGCACTCGGCCACGTTCAACAACGCCGGCAACAAGGTCATCTTTACCGATGAGCTCGGCGGCGGCAGCAGCGCGATCTGCACCAGCAGCTACCGGACCAACCAGGGCGCGGACGCGATCTACGACATCGTCGGCTCCGGTGCCGACCGCAAGCTGGTCTTCAAGAGCTACTTCAAGATCCCGCGGCTGAACACCACCCGAGAGAACTGCGTTGCGCACAACGGCTCGCTGATCCCGGCCATGGGCCGCGACATCATGGTCCAGGCGTGGTACCAGGGCGGCATCTCGGTGATCGACTTCACTGACTCGGCCAACCCGGTCGAGCTCGCCTACTGGGAGCGGGGCCCGCTCTCGGAGACCCGCAACATCCTCGGTGGGGCCTGGTCGACGTACTACCACAACGGATACATCTACTCGAACGACATCCAGAAGGGCCTCGACGTCCTCAAGCTGGACGACCCGCGGACGAACAACGCCCGGGCGGTCGCGTTCGAGGAGCTGAACGTGCAGACCCAGCCCAGCTACCCGGCCTGCACCACCGTCCTGACCAACAGGCAGAACGGTGGGCTCGACATCAAGTCCGGCATCACCTGCCTCGACGGGGTGACCGTCAACGGCGCCACCAAGGTCGCGCCGGGCGCCGGTCTGATCGCCTTCAACTCGACCCTCAACGGCTCGGTCGCCGCGACCGGCGCCTCCGTGGTGTCGATCGTGGAGAGCAAGGTGAACGGCTCGGTGGACGCCATCGGCGGCACCGTGCGGGACAGCGCGGTCACCGGATCGGTGAAGACGAGCTGACCCACCGGCACACTCAAGGCACGACAGCTCCGGCCCGGCGGCTCCGCCGGGCCGGAGCCCTTTTGTTTCCGGCCACTGGCCGTGGCGCCCGAAGCGGGGGGCTGGCGGGTGGGCCCTCCCATGCGTCGCTCGTTGGTGGGGATTTGTCCGATCCTTGCCCTCTGACCATCAGTTCGCTCAGATTCAGTGATTGTTTACCCGGCTTCCGAGCACGCGTGGTGAGCGAAACTGGGTTAGGCTGCGGACCATGTGTGGAATCGTGGGTTACGCCGGCGCGCGCCCGGCGCTCGGCATCGTGCTGGACGGACTGCGGCGGCTGGAGTACCGCGGCTACGACTCGGCCGGGGTGGCCGTCGTCTGCGACGACGAGCTGCTGATCGAGAAGAAGGCCGGCAAGCTGGCCAACCTGGAGAAGGTCCTGGCCGAGCGCGCGGCCACCGATCCGGAGTCCTGCGCGGCCAGCCCGATCGGCATCGGCGACGGCACCACCAGCATCGGCCACACCCGCTGGGCCACCCACGGCGGGCCGACCGACCGCAACGCCCACCCACACCTGTCCCCCGACGGCCGAGTCGCCGTGATCCACAACGGCATCATCGAGAACTTCGCCCGGCTCCGCGCCGAACTGGAGGCCGAGGGCGTCGAGTTCGCCAGCGACACCGACACCGAGTGCGCCGCCCACCTGCTCGCCCGGTCGCTGGCCGGCCTGCGCGCGGCGGGCGAGGTCGACAGCCCGCAGCTGCTCGCCTCCGCCATGCGGCTGGTCTGCCAGCGGCTGGAGGGCGCGTTCACCCTGCTCGCCGTCGACGCCGGGATCCCCGGCGCGGTGGTCGGCGCCCGGCGCAACTCGCCCCTGGTCGTCGGCCGTGGTGACGGCGAGAACTACCTGGCCAGCGACGTGGCCGCGTTCATCGAGCACACCCGCGACGCGGTCGAGCTGGGCCAGGACCAGATCGTCCTGATCACCCCGGACGACATCGAGATCACCGACTTCGCCGGCCAGCCCGCCACCGGCAAGGACTTCCACATCGACTGGGACTCCTCCGCCGCCGAGAAGGGCGGCTACGACTGGTTCATGCTCAAGGAGATCGAGGAGCAGCCGCAGGCCATCGCCGACACGCTGCTCGGCCGGCTCACCGAGACCGGTGAGATCGCCCTCGACGAGGTCCGGCTCAGCGAGCAGGACCTGCGCGACGTCGACAAGATCTTCATCGTCGCCTGCGGCACCGCCTACCACTCCGGCCTGGTCGCCAAGTACGCCATCGAGCACTGGACCCGGATCCCCTGCGAGGTGGAGCTGGCCAGCGAGTTCCGCTACCGCGACCCGGTGCTGGACCGCTCCACGCTGATCGTGGTCATCTCGCAGTCCGGTGAGACCATGGACACCCTGATGGCCCTGCGCCACGCCAAGGAGCAGAAGGCCCGGGTGCTCGCCATCTGCAACACCAACGGCTCCACCATCCCGCGCGAGTCCGACGCCGTCCTCTACACCCACGGCGGCCCGGAGATCGCGGTCGCCTCGACCAAGGCATTCCTCACCCAGCTCGTCGCCTGCTACCTGATCGGCCTGCACCTGGCCCAGGTACGCGGGATCAAGTTCGCCGACGAGGTGGGCGCGGTCGTCGAGCAACTCCAGGAGGTGCCGGGCAAGCTGCGCGAGCTGCTCGACCGGATCGAGCCCGTCCGGGAGCTCGCCCGTGACCTGAAGTCCGAGCCGACGGTGCTCTTCATCGGCCGGCACGTCGGCTACCCGGTGGCGCTGGAGGGCGCGCTGAAGCTCAAGGAACTGGCGTACATGCACGCCGAGGGCTTCGCCGCCGGCGAGCTGAAGCACGGCCCGATCGCACTGATCGACAAGGGCACCCCGGTCATCTGCATCGTGCCGTCGCCGATCGGCCGGGGCATGCTGCACGACAAGGTCGTCTCCAACATCCAGGAGGTACGCGCCCGGGGCGCCCGCACCATCGTGATCGCGGAGGAGGGCGACCAGGCGGTCGTCCGCTACGCCGACCACCTGATCTACGTGCCGCGGGTGCCGACGCTGCTGGCGCCGCTGGTGACCACGGTGCCGCTCCAGGTGCTCGCCGCCGAGATCGCCGCCGCGCGCGGGCACGATGTCGACCAGCCGCGCAACCTGGCCAAGTCGGTCACGGTCGAGTAGTCCACCCCGGCCAGGCCCCTCCGCTCCCGGGTGGAGGGGCCGCGTCGTCTCCGTACCCGCCGCGCTCATCGGCCCAGCACGATCCGGGCCATCCCGTCCAGCGCCGGGTTGCCGGGCTCCCAGTAGCCGGTGTGGCCGTACCGGCCGCTGGGGAAGCGCCGGCCGCCGAAGCCGGGGTCGCTCGGGTCGCGCCCGAACCACAGCCCGGGATCGTGCCGGTCGAGCACCGCCGCCACCGGGCCGAGGGGCGTCCCCGCCAGCACCGCCCGGCGGGCCAGCTCGTCCGGCGGCCGGGCCAGCCGGATCACGTCGTCCGGCGCGGTGCTGGCCCAGACCTGCCCGGGCGGCATCCGCAGCTCGCTCGCGTGGTCGACCCCGGCACCGGGGGAGCCGACGAAGACCAGCGCATCGGCGCTCAGCCCGTGGTCGCGGGCGGCGGTGCCGACCACCAGCGAGCCGTAGCTGTGGCCGAGCACGGTCTGCCGGGCCGGCGGGCCGTCGTGCGAGGCGCGCAGCCCTTCCTGGAACCGGTGCAGCGCCGGCCCGGCGTCCTCCGCCTGCCGGGCCCCGGCCGCCTCGAGCAGGTGGTCCGGCGCGTCGTAGTCCAGCCAGAGCACGGCCGCCGTCTCCTCGCCCGGGCCGAGCGCCGTGCACCGCTCCAACACCCGCGCGGCCCGGCCCAGCTCGCCGGGGGCGTCGGCGAGGTCCGCGGTCATTCCAGGGACGTACGTCAGCACGGCTGCCGCCCGGTCCGGGTTGCCCAGCGCCACCACCGCGCGCCCGTCCCCGGCCGGATCGAGCCCGAGCAGGTACGCCCGGGGCGCCCTCGCCTCGTCCAGCCGCTCGGTGAGCCCGTCGAGGCCGCGCAGGGCCGCCTCCAGCCGGGCGAGCCGGGCCAGCCGGGCCAGCTCGGGCGGCCCCAGCGGCAGCGGACGCAGCAGCCCCACGCGGGCAGCGACCAGCCCCGCCCGCCGTTCGCCCAGCAGCAGCCGGTTGGCCTGATCCCGGGCTGCCACCGGCACCCCGTCGAGGTGACCGATGCGGGCCGGCTCGTGGCCGACCAGCCAGCGGCGCTCGGCCGGGGTGAGCCCCGCCCACCAGCGGCTCACCTCAGCCGGCCCGGCGCCGGGTGCCGGTCGCGCGCCGGGCGGGACGCTCACCCAGCCGGTGGCCGCCGCCGTGCTGAGCTCGCCCAGCCGGGCGGCGGCCTCCCGGTCCGCGCCACCGGCCAGCGCCAGTGCGGCCCGCAGCTCGGCCGCCACCTGGGCGACCCCCGGCCCGGCCGGGGCGCGGCGCGGGTGGGCCGGATCGGGCCGGACCGCACCCACCCGGTCCACCAGCAGGCCGCCCGCGTCGGCGTGCGCCACGGCGGCGGCGAGCCGGGCCTTCGCCGTGGCGAGCCGGGCGGCGAACTCGGCGAGCACCTGGTCGACCTCGACCAGCGCGGGCAGCACGTCGGTCAGTGCGCCGCGCAGCGCCCCGATCCGGCCCTGCGCCGCGCCGGCGGCCCCGCCGGACCAGCCGGGCCGCAGCGCGGCCACTCGGGCGTCCAGCCCGTCCGCCCGCTGCCGGACCGGGCCGACCAGCCCCCGCCAGGCCGCCCCGCCCCGGGTCCAGGCACCCGGGTCGGCTGCCCAGAGCTGGGCGTATCCGACCGGAGCGGAGGTATCACCGGCCGGAACCCGCGCGCCGGATGCGGACCCCGGCCGCGCGGCCTCCCGGCGCAGGGTCGGCGCGTCGCCCGGGCCGGCCGGACCGGGTCGGGCGGGCGTGGAGCGGGCTGCCGAGGTGCTGGCGGGGCCCGTCACCGGGGGATCCCGGCCAGCCGGCGGGCGGCCCGCTCGTCGGTCGCCTGGTAGCCGTCGGCGGCGCCGCGGACCGCGTCGGCGGTGCTCGCCACCCGGGCGGCGAGCGCCCCGGACCACCGGTGCACCGCTGCCTCCAGCTCGGCCAGCGCGGCCCCGGCCCGCCAGCCGTCGGCCGGCACCACCAGCCCCGGCGTGCCGGCCAGCCCGTGTGCCAGCCGGTACGCGTCGTCGCCCAACTGCCGGGCGACCCCGCGCAGCAGCTCCGGCTCGACGGTGAACGGCTCCTCGGTCATCGGCGGACTCCCCCGGACAACGGGCCGCCGGCGGGGCTCACCGGCGGCGGAACCAACGGTCGCCTGCAGGACCAGGCAACCGGGACGCTAGGCGTCGTCCGCGCACCCCCACCGGCCCTGTGGACAGCCGGCGGCGGCCGTACCCCCGGGTTGTCCACAGGCGTTGTCCACCGCGCAGCCGGCGGCTAATGTGCGGCCGCGACCGCCGGTAGGGTGAGGTCCGTGATCGTGGCTGTCGGCATCGACGTCGTGCTGGTGGACCGGTTCGCCCGGGCCCTGGCACGGACCCCGCTGCTCGCCGACCGCCTGTTCACCGAGGCCGAGCGGTTCACCCGCTCCGGCAACCCGCGCTCGCCCGAGTCGATGGCCGCCCGGTTCGCGGCCAAGGAGGCGGTGGCCAAGGCGCTCGGCGCGCCGGGCGGGCTGCGCTGGCACGACTGCGAGATCGTGCCGGATCCGGACGGCCGGCCCTGGCTGACCGTCTCCGGCACGGTGGCCGCCGCCTCGGCCGACCGCGGGATCAACCGCTGGCATCTGTCGTTGTCGCACGACGGCGGGATCGCGTCGGCGATGGTGGTCGCGGAGCGGTGAGGCGACCGGCGGGCTGGCCGGCCCGCCTGGCGAAACAACGGACGGGACGGGGTGGCATGAGACCGGTGTGGCGGGTCGCGGACGTACGCGCGGCGGAGGCCGGCCTGCTGGCCACCCTGCCGCCCGGGGCGCTGATGCAGCGGGCCGCCGCCGGGCTGGCCCGCCGCTGCGCCCTGCTGCTCTCCGATCGGGGCGGCGTCTACGGTGCCCAGGTGCTGCTGCTGGTCGGCTCCGGCGACAACGGCGGCGACGCCCTGTACGCGGGCGCGCACCTGGCCCGCCGGGGCGCCGCGGTTTCGACTCTGCTGCTCAGTCCCGGCCGGGCGCACGCCGAGGGGCTGGCCGCGCTGCGGGCCGCCGGCGGGCGGCTGGTGGACCGGCCGCCGGCCGTGGTGGACCTGGTGCTGGACGGCATCGTCGGGATCGGCGGCACCGGCGGGCTGCGGGAGACCGCCGAGCAGCTCGCGGCGAGCCTGGCGGGGCGCTCCGGGCGGGACGGTGCCCGGGCCACCGTGGTGGCGGTGGACGTGCCGAGCGGCGTCGCGGTGGACACCGGCTACGTGCCGCTCACCGCCTCCGGCCGCCCGTGCGCGGTGCGCGCCGACGTGACGGTCGCCTTCGGGGCGTTGAAGCCGGCCCTGGTGGTCGGCCCGGCCGCCGCGCTCGCCGGGCACGTGGACCTGGTCGACATCGGGCTGGGGCCGTGGCTGCGCGGGACCCCCGCGCTGCGGGTCACCGAGTGGTCGGACGTGGTCGACTGGTGGCCGCGGCTCGGCCCGTCCTCGGAGAAGTACAGCCGGGGCGTGGTCGGCGTGGCGACCGGCTCGGCCACGTACCCCGGGGCGGCGGTGCTCTCGGTGGGCGGCGCACTGGCCGGTCCGACCGGCATGGTCCGGTACGCGGGCGGGGCCCGCGCGGAGGTGCTGCACCACCACCCGTCGGTGATCGCCACCGGCCGGGTCGCCGATGCCGGCCGCGTGCAGGCCTGGGTCTGCGGCTCCGGGTTGGGCACCGGCGAGGAGGCCGCCACGGAGCTGCGGGCCGTGCTCAGCGCGCCGGTGCCGGCGGTGCTCGACGCCGACGCGCTCACCCTGCTGGTCGACGGCGCGATGGCGGACCTGCTGCGCAAGCGGGACGCGCCGATCGTGGTGACTCCGCACGACCGCGAGTACGCCCGGCTCTGCGGAGAGACCCCGGGCGCGGACCGGGTGTCGGCCGCGCTGCGGCTGGCCGCCTGGATGAACGCGGTGGTGCTGCTCAAGGGCGACCGGACGATCATCGGCACCCCGGCCGGCCGGGCGTACGTCAACCCGACCGGCACCCCGGTGCTGGCCACCGGGGGCACCGGCGACGTGCTGGCCGGGCTGCTCGGCGCGTTGCTCGCGGCCGGGCTGCCCGCCGAGCGGGCGGCCGCCGCGGCGGCGTACCTGCATGGGCTGGCTGGCCGGGAGGCGGCCCGGGGTGGTCCGGTGACCGCACCCGACGTGGCCACCGCGCTCCGCCCGGTGATCGCCCGCCTGGGCTGACCGCGGCGGCCCACCGGCGCGGCCGGCGGACGGGTGTGTCCGCGGGCGTGCCAGCGGGCGGACCACGCGGCTCCGGGCCAGGGTGATCACCGGCGGAAGTAGGCTGGGGGCATGTGGCAGTCGGAGGTGCGCGTCGACCTGGACGCGATCCGGGAGAACGTGGCCCACCTGAGGGCGGGCACCAGCGCCGAGCTGATGGCGGTGGTGAAGGCCGACGGGTATGGCCACGGCATGGTGCCGGCCGCCCGCGCCGCGCTCGACGCCGGCGCGGACTGGCTCGGGGTCTGCACTCTCGACGAGGCGCTCAACCTGCGCCAGGCGGGGATCACCGCGCCCGTGCTGGCCTGGCTGCTCGCGCCGGGGCTGCCGTTGCACGACGGCGTCGCGGTCGGCGTCGACCTGGGCTGCGCCAGCCTCGCCCAGCTCGACGAGATGATCGAGGCGAGCGGCCGGGCGGAGCGCCCGGCCCAGGTGCACCTGAAGATCGACACCGGCCTGGCGCGCGGCGGGGCTACCGTCGCCGACTGGCCCGCCCTGCTGGAGGCCGCCGCGAAGGCCGAGGCCGACGGCCTGGTCGAGGTGGTCGGGGTGTGGAGCCACTTCGCGTACGCCGACTCGCCCGGCCACCCCACCATCGACCGGCAGCTTGCCGTCTTCCACGAGGGGCTGGCCATGGTCGAGAAGGCGGGGCTGCGCCCCCGTTACCGGCACCTGGCCAACTCGGCCGCCACCCTGACCCGCCAGGACACCCACTTCGACCTGGTCCGCCCCGGTCTGGCGGTCTACGGCCTGTCCCCGGTGGCCGGCGAGCAGTTCGGGCTGCGCCCGGCGATGACCGCCCGGGCCCGGGTGATGCTGACCAAGCGGGTCCCGGCCGGCACCGGCGTGTCGTACGGCCACACCTACCTCACCGAGCGGGAGGCCAACCTGGCCGTCATCCCGCTCGGGTACGCCGACGGGGTGCCCCGGCACGCCTCGAACACCGGTCCGGTGCAGCTCGGCGGCAGGCGGCGGACCATCTCCGGCCGGGTCTGCATGGACCAGTTCGTGCTGGACTGCGGCGACGACGAGGTGGCGGCCGGCGATGTGGCGACCCTCTTCGGCAGCGGCGCGGCCGGCGAGCCCACCGCCGACGACTGGGCCGAGGCGGTCGGCACGATCAACTACGAGATCGTGACCCGGTTCGGCGGGGTCCGGGTGCCCCGCGTCTACGACGGCGAACGACCGTGAGCGCGAGGACGCGCGTTCCGGGGCGGCTCGCGTGGGACGCGGCCGAGCCGGAATGCGCGCATGAGCCGGGGTTGCGAGCCCCGCAGTCGCGAACCGAGACAGCACCGTGAGCGGACGCTTCCGTGTCCCGCGGCCGCGGACCGCCGCCGGGCGGGTCGCCGGAGTGGTCGGCGCCGCCGTCGGTGTCGCCGCCGCGGGGCTCGCCGCGGGCGTGGTGAGCGAGCGGGTCCTGACCCGCCGCCTCAAGGCCGACCCCACCGACCGGTACGCGCAGGAGGACTTCGGCCAGCAGCGGTGCGACGAGTCGTTCCTGCTGGAGATGCCGGACGGCACCGACATCCAGGTGGAGGTGGTCGAGCCGACCCGGCCGGTCGCCGGGCACCCGACCGTCGTGCTGGTGCACGGCTTCTGCCTGGACATGGGGACCTTCCACTTCCAGCGCCAGCTGCTCGCCGCCCGGGGCGACTACCGGGTCGTCGCGTACGACCAGCCCGGGCACGGCCGCTCCGGGAAGCTGGAGACCGGCGAGTACGACCTGGCCAGGTTGGGCCGGACCCTGCGCCGGGTGCTCGACGAGGTGGCCCCGGAGGGGCCGCTGGTGCTGGTCGGGCACTCGATGGGCGGCATGACGATCATGGCGCTGGCCGAGCTCTACCCGGAGCTGTTCGGCGAACGGGTGGTCGGCACGGTGCTGATGGCCACCTCGGGCGGCCTGCTCGCCGAGACCAAGCTGGTGGCGCCCGCGCTGCTCGGCCGGGTCGGTGCCCCGATGCTCTACATGATGAGCAACGCCACCCGGTACGGCGGCACGATGATCGACAAGGCCCGGAAGTCGACGTCCAACGTCGCCTGGCTGCTGACCCGCCGGTACGGCTTCGGCACCGCGAAGCCCAGCCCGGCCCTGGTGTCGTACGTCGAGAAGATGAACTCGCGGACTTCGGCCGACACGGTCACCCGCTACCTGCGCACGCTGGCCACCCACTCGCGCTTCCCGGCGCTGGCCGCGCTGGCCGGCACGCCGGTGCTGGTGATCGTGGGGGACAAGGACATGATCACCCCGGTGACCCACTCCGAGGAGATCGTCCGGCGGCTGCCGCACGCCAAGTTCGTGAAGATCCACGACAGTGGGCACGTGGTGATGCTGGAGCACGCCGATGAAGTGAACACGGCACTGGAACAGTTCCTTGCCGAACTCTGATCCTGGAGGCGCGGTGACCGTCGTCGTGGAGCTGAAGACGGTCGACGACACCCACGAGTTCGGCCGCCGGCTGGCCGGCGTGCTGCGCGCCGGTGACCTGCTGCTGCTCAGCGGCCCGCTGGGTGCCGGCAAGACCGCGTTGACCCAGGGCATCGGCGCCGGCCTCGGCGTACGCGGCGACATCACCTCGCCGACCTTCGTGATCGCCCGGGTGCACCGGCCGGACCCGGCCCGCGGCGGGCGGGTGACCCTGGTGCACGCCGACGCGTACCGGCTGGGGGAGTCCGCCGACCCGCGGGCCGAGATCGACGACCTGGACCTGGACGCCTCGGTGGACGAGGCGGTCACCGTGGTCGAGTGGGGCGAGGGGATGGTCGAGCAGCTGGCCGACGCGCACCTGCGGGTCCGGATCGACCGGCGGGAGGACGACACCCGGGTGGTGACGTGCGAGCCGGTCGACGGCGACTGGGCGCAGCGTCTCGCCACCCTCGACTGAGGACTGTCACACCCGGCTCCTACAGTGCCCGGGACCGATCAATCCGGCGAAAGGTTGCCATGCCCCAGGACGCCCCCACCCTCGACCTGCTGGCGCGCCTCCCCGACCCGTGGCGGGCAGCGCTCACCCCGCACCTCGATCCGGCCCGCACCGCCACGCTGGCCGAGTTCGTCGCCGGGGAATACGCGACCCAGACCGTCTTCCCGCCGGTCGAGGACCTGTTCTCCGCCTACCGGCTGTGCGGGCCGGCCGAGTGCCGGGTGCTGATCCTCGGGCAGGACCCCTACCACAGGGCGGGGCAGGCGCACGGGCTCAGCTTCAGCGTGCGCGAGGGGGTGGCGGTGCCGCCGTCGCTGCGCAACGTCTTCAAGGAGCTCGGCGAGGACCTCGGCGTGCCGAAGCCGAGCAGCGGCAACCTGACCGGCTGGGCGGCGCAGGGCGTGCTGCTGCTCAACTCGGTGCTCACCGTCCGGCAGGCCACCCCCGGCTCGCACGCCAACCGGGGCTGGGAGGAGTTCACCGACGCCACCATCCGGGCCCTGGACGCCCTCGACCAGCGGGTGGTGTTCCTGCTGTGGGGCGGCTACGCCCGCAAGAAGGCGGCCCTGGTCACCAACCCACGGCACGTGGTGCTGGAGGCCGGCCACCCGAGCCCGATGAACCCGCGCGGCTTCCTGGGCAGCCGGCCGTTCAGCGCGGCGAACAAGGCCCTCGCCGACGCCGGCCTACCCACCATCGACTGGGAACGCTCCGCCGGCTGACGGTCCGGGCCTGGGCCGCCAGCGCGGCCCGGACCCGGACCGTCATCGACGTAGGGCTATCGCTTCGTGGCGTACGGTAGTAGGCTCGGCCCCGGTTGCGACAAACGGGGAGGAAGCGGTGTCGACGACCATCACCCCGGGCGGCTGGTCGACGGCCCCGGCCGCGCTGGCGGCGAACGCCGACCGGTTCCTCGCGCTGGCCGGCTCCGTCCGGCCCGACGCCATGGTGACCGCCGACTGGACGGTCACCGACACCCTGGCCCATCTGGTGTCGCTGGCCTGGTACTACGTCCGGCTGGTCGACCCGGCCACCGAACCACTGCCGATTCCCGGCCTCGACGAGCAGCTTCCGCTGGTCACCGTCGACACGGTGGCCGACGCCAACGACCTGGTGCTCCGGCACCTGGCCGACCGTGACCCCGCGCGTCTGCTCGACCGGCTGCGCGGGGACGTCGACCGGCTGCTGGCGCGCTGCGCGGGCCGCGGGCCGGACGAGGTGGTGCCCTGGCTCGGCGACGCCCGGGTGCCGCTTGCCGGCCTGCTCGCCCACCTGGTCAACGAGCTGCTCGTGCACGGCCACGACATCGCCCGCGCGGCGCACCGGCCGTGGACCCTGCCACCGCGGGACGCCGCGCTGTTCCTGGAGCTGTTCATGGCCGGGGTGGTCCGGCACGGCTACGGCCGGCTGCTCGACGGCGTCGACCCGCCCCGGCGGCCCCGGATCGTCGTGCGGTTCACCTCCGCCTGGTCGACGCCCCTGACGCTCGTCCTGGACCACGGGCGGGTGCGGTTCGCCGAGCCGGCGGAGCGGCCGGACGTGGCCATCCGTTTCCATCCGCCGACGTTCAATTTGATGATGTTCGGCCGGGTCAGCCGGGCCCGCGCGGTGCTCACCGGCCGGGTCCGGATCGGCGGCCCGCGACCCTGGCTGCTGCCGTCGTTCCTCCGGATCTTCCGCACGCCGAGCTGAGCCCGCCGGCCCACCCGCGTGCCGTCCGGCGGGGAGGGGCGTCACCGCCGGTAACCGCAGCGGCGGCTACGCTGGCACATTGTGCTCGTACTCGTGGTGGACTCCTCGACGCCCGCGGTGACCGCGGCCCTGGTCGAGGTCTCGGCGGACGCGGTCGCGGCCCGCACGCAGCGGTGCACGGTCGACGCTCGGGCGCACGGGGAACTGCTCGCCCCGCAGGTCGACGCGGTGCTGGCCGACGCCGGCGCTCGCGCCGCCGACCTGGCCGCGATCGTCGCCGGGCTCGGCCCCGGGCCGTTCACCGGGCTGCGGGTGGGCCTGGTCACCGCCGCCACCATGGGCCAGGTGCTCGGCATCCCCACGTACGGGGTCTGCTCGCTGGACGGGATCGGCCACCCGGTGGCCGCCGGCGAGCCGGTCCTGGCAGCCAGCGACGCGCGGCGCCGTGAGGTCTACTGGGCCGTCTACGACGGCGCCGGTCAGCGGATCGCCGGGCCGAACGTGGACGCCCCGGCGGTCGCCGCGGAGCATGCCCGGGGCCTGGCCGTCACCGTCGCGGTCGGCGACGGCGCCCACCGGTACGCGGACGTCCTCGGCCTGCCGGTGCGCGGCGAGCCGCGCTATCCGGACGCGACGGCGCTGGCCCGGCTCGCCGCCGAGCGGATCCGCGCGGGCGCCCCGAGCGAGCCGCTCACCCCGCTCTACCTGCGCCGCCCGGACGCCGTCGCGGCGACCGGCCACAAGCCGGTCCTGCCGTGACCGGGGTACGGCTCGGCCGGTTCCGTTGGTGGCACATCGACCAGGTGCTTCCGCTCGAGGCGGACCTGTTCGGCGCCGAGCAGTGGTCCCCGGCGATGTTCTGGAACGAGTTGGCCAACGGGCACTGCTACCTGGTGGCCACCGACGCCGACGGGACCGTGCTCGGCTACGCCGGGCTGCTGGTGGCGCCGCCCGACGAGGCGTGGGTGCAGAACATCGCGGTCCGCCGCGACGCGCAGCGCCGGGGGATCGGCCGGGCGCTGCTGGAGGCGCTGCTCGCCGAGGCGGCCCGGCGCGGCGTGCGCAGCACGCTGCTGGAGGTCGCCGCGGACAACGGCCCCGCGCAGCGCCTCTACGCGACATACGGCTTCGAGCCGATCGGCGTGCGCCGCGGCTACTACCAACCGAGCAACACCGACGCGCTGGTCATGCAGCGCAACGAGGACTGACGAGCATGGCTGACGAACCCCTGATCCTCGGCATCGAGACCTCCTGCGACGAGACCGGCGTCGGCATCGTCCGCGGGCACACCCTGCTCGCTGACGCGCTGGCCTCCAGCGTCGAGCAGCACGCCCGGTTCGGCGGCGTGGTGCCCGAGGTGGCCAGCCGCGCTCACCTGGAGGCCATCGTGCCGACCATGGACCGGGCGCTGAAGCAGGCCGGGGTGACGATCGCGGACATCGACGCCATCGCCGTCACCTCCGGGCCGGGCCTGGCGGGCGCGCTGCTCGTCGGGGTCGCCGCCGCCAAGGGGTACGCGGTCGCCGCCGAGAAGCCGGTGTACGGGGTGAACCACCTCGCCGCACACGTCGCGGTGGACACGCTCGAGCACGGACCGCTGCCCGAGCCGGCGATCGCGCTGCTGGTCTCGGGCGGGCACTCCTCGCTGCTGCGCGTCGACGACCTGGCCCGGGGGGTGACCCCGCTCGGCTCGACCATCGACGACGCCGCCGGCGAGGCGTTCGACAAGGTGGCCCGGCTGCTCGGGTTGCCGTTCCCGGGCGGCCCGTGGATCGACCGGGAGGCGCGGGCCGGTGACCCGGCGGCGATCGCCTTCCCGCGTGGCCTGACCGCGCCCAAGGACCTGGCCGGCCACCGCTACGACTTCTCCTTCTCCGGGCTGAAGACCGCGGTGGCCCGCTGGGTGGAGGCGCGGCAGCGGGCCGGCGAGCCGGTCCCGGTCGCCGACGTGGCCGCGTCCTTTCAGGAGGCGGTCTGCGACGTGCTGGTCGGCAAGGCGCTGGACGCCTGCCGGAGCAGTGGCATCGAGACGCTGGTGATCGGCGGCGGGGTGGCGGCCAACTCGCGGCTGCGGGCGATGGCCGAGGACCGGGCGGCCCGGCACGGCATCCGGGTGCGTACGCCCCGCCCGAACCTCTGCACCGACAACGGCGCCATGGTGGCCGCGCTGGGCTCGCACCTGGTCGCCTCGGGCGTCGCCCCGAGCCGCCTCGACCTGCCCGCCGACTCCGCGATGCCGCTGACCGTGGTCAGCGTGTGAGCGGGAGGGGCTGACGTGATCGTCCGGATGTGGGAGGCGAGGGCCGAGCCGTACGGCTTCGCCGATCTGATCACCTGGGTCTGCGAGACGGTGCTGCCCGAGTTCGAGCACGACCCGCTGCACCTGTCCAGCGAGGTGTTCTCCTCCACCGACCACCGCCTCGTGGTCATCTCCAAGTGGCGGAGCAGCCCGCGGGACCTGCCGGACCCGCCGCCGACCCTGGTCGCCCGCCCGCCGCACGCCTGGGACTTCACCCAGGTCGATCGCTGACAACTGTTGAACGAGCCGGCGGTCGACCGGGGTGGGTCAGGCGCGCAGGGTGGGCGCGGGGTTGGGCCGGTTGCGGATCGACGAGTCGGTGCCGATCTGGAAGGAGGGCACGTACTCCAGTCGCCCGTCCGCCTTGTGCACCACCGGCACCGAGCCGGCCATGGCGTACGACATGTCGCCGTCCACCAGGAACTCCCGCGCCCCGACCTCGAAGACGAAGAAGTCGTCGTTCTCCACGATCCGACGGTCGTCGAGGCAGTAGGTGCCGAACGGCCAGTCGGGCTCGGTGGCGTGGCGGACGATGTCGCGGGCCTGCTCGTAGGTGACAGCCATGACGGGGGATCCTAACCGGGCGGCCGGACGAACTCGGTGAGCCCGCCGGGCATGGGGATGTCGTCCAGCCGGACGAACGAGGTGCCGTGTCCTTTGGTGAAGTAGTCGGCCACGTCACGCCCGGCGTTCTGGCCGTCGATGAAGCGCACCTTGCCGCCGACGTTCTCCACATTGAACACGTGGCCACCGCCGTTGTTCCAGCGGATGGCGACCACGCCGCGTGAACCGGGACCGAAGTTCTGGAACGCCTGCTCGATGTCGGCCTGGCCGCCGGAGGTGAACCTCCGTCCCCAGGTCTGCTCGATGTCGCCAAGGGGTCGGCCACCCCACGGGTGGAACTTCTGCGGCAGAGCCGTCGCTTCGACGTCGATGCCCCGCCGCCGCAACTCGTACGTCTGCACACAGTGTGTGCAGTTCGCCGAGTAGTCCGGGTGCGGCGGCTTGAACCGCGGGTTGACCCGCTTGAGTGCGTCCGCGATCTGCTTCTCGATCTTGCGGGCGGCCCGCTTCTCGCCCACCTTGCGGACCAGTTTGAGCAGCCGCTTGGCCTGTTCCAGGATGTGCTTGAGCACGGTGCGGACCTGCTGCACGATCATCCGGATCAGCCGTTGGCAGATCATCCGGGTGACTGCCACGAAGCCGGGGACGGCACCGGTGGAGGCACCGAAGGTGGCGACCGCGGCGGCGATCGCCATGGTCACCTGGACCAGCAGGATGATCAGCTGGACGATGAAGGCGATCTTCATGGCCAGCGTCATCGCCGCGAAGATCATCAGCACGGCACCGATGAGCTGTGCCGCGATGGCGTCCTCCAGCAGCCGCAGCTGCGGCCCGTCGGCCCGCGTCCACCATCCCTTGAACGCGTCGACCGTGTCGCCCGAGTTCTGCTGCCAGACCGCCGCCGCCGCGCCGTCAGCCTGCATCGCCGCGGACTGCAACGTCAGCCCGAAGGAGAACCAGTGCTGGCCGGCGGCGAAGAGCAGCTCCTCGTCCGCCTCCGGCCACTCCAGACCGATCCAACTCAGCGGCTCGGTCAGCTCGGCGGGAAGTTCGAGACCCACCCTCAGCCCCCCAGCCGCCCATGCAGGGCCGCGAAGAGCTGGTCCGCCTGCTGGTCCGTGTCGACCACCTGCTGCGCCCAGTCGGCCAGCCCCTCGGCAGCGGTGAGCAGCAGCTGCACGTGCGAGCCGTAGGCCTCCAGGGCCTGCGACAGCACCTCGGTGTACGCGGCGCCGAAGACCGAGCCGGGCTCGTCCGCGCCCCACGGGTTTTCGCTGGTGACCGTGGCCTCCAGCGCGCCGAGGCCGGTCTCCAGTTCCACCGCGACCCCGGCGATCGCCTGTGCCGCGCCGGCCAGCACCTCCGGCTCGGTGTGCATCGGCTGGGTCATCGCGTCGTCCCGTCCATCCTGCCGAGCCGGTCGGCGATCTGTTGGGCGGCGGCGGCCATGTCGTCCAGCCGGCGCTGCGCGGTGAAGCCGAGGTCGTTCAGGAGCGGCCCCAGGCCCTGGGGCAGGGTAGGCGGCTGAGCGGCCAGTCGTTCCTGGAGTTGCGCCTGCACCTGCGTCCGGGCATCGCGGAACGCCTCCCGGATCGCGGCCGACAGATCGACCGCTGGTAGCCGCATGGCGCGGGGGTCGAGGTCGAGGGCGAGCAGGTCGCCGGTCCCGTCGACCTCGACGTGCACCAGACCGCCCGCCGCATGTGCGGCACCCCGGGCGGTGGTGAAGCGACCCATCAGGCCGTCCGGTCGGTCGTGCTGGTCGGTCACGCGCCACTCCGTTCCGGTCGAGTGCGGCAAGGCGCCCGAGGCGCGCCCTCGGCGAAGCCTAGCGGCCGACGGCAAGGCCCAGGGATCGGGCGTCACCGACCACTGTGGAGGTCGAGCTGACTGGCTCGGCGGAGGCTGGCGCGCGGCACCCGGTGAGCCGCCGCACGTGTGGGACCTCACGCAGGTCGATCGCTGATCCGGCACTGCCCGGCGAGCGGCGGGAATTGGTTGGCGTGGCCCGGTGCCGGCCACCTAGCGTCGGAGTGTCATGCGTTTCTCACCGGCCGGCGATCCCGGCACCCCCGACGCCCGGTCCGCCACCCGTTACCTGGTCTGGCTGGCCGGTCGACACCCGCTGATCTTCAGTGCCGGCCTGACGCTCGGCGTCGTCTGGATGGTGGCGCAGGCGCTGATGCCGGCCGCGGTCGGGCAGGCCGTCGACGCCGGCCTCACCCACCGCGACCCGGACGCCCTGCTGCGCTGGGGGCTCGTGCTGCTGGGGCTGGGCCTCCTCCAGGCCACCGCCGGCATCCTCCGGCACCGCTGCGCGGTGCACAACTGGCTCGGCGCCGCGTACCGGACCGTGCAGGTCGCCGTGGACGCCACCAACCGGCTCGGTGCCGCGCTGCCCCGCCGGGTCGCCGCCGGCGAGGTGGTCAGCATCGGTACGGCCGACATCGAGCACATCGGCAGCGCCATCGACATCACCGCCCGGGGCGCCGGGTCGGTGGTGGCGATTGTCACCGTGGCGATGATCCTGCTCACCGCGTCCGTGCCGCTCGGGCTGGTCGTGGTGCTCGGCGTGCCGCTGCTCATGGGGCTGGTGGCGCTGCTGATCCGGCCGCTGCACCGGCAGCAGGCGGCCTACCGGGACTCGACCGGCCGGCTCACCGCCCGCGCCGCCGACATCGTCTCCGGGCTGCGGGTGCTGCGCGGCGTGGGCGGGGAACCGGTGCTCGGCGCCCGCTACCGGGAGCAGTCCCAGGCGCTGCGCGCCGACGGCCTGCGGGTGGCCCGGGTGGAGTCACTGCTCCAGGCGGCGCAGATTCTGCTGCCCGGCGTCTTCCTGGTGCTGGTGACCTGGCTGGGGGCCCGGTTCGCGCTGGCCGGCGAGATCAGCGCCGGTCAGCTCGTCGCGTTCTACGGCTACACCGCCTTCCTGGTCAGCCCGCTGCGCAACCTCACCGAGGCCGCGGACAAGCTGACCCGGGGGCACGTGGCCGCCCGCCGGGTGGTCCGGTTGCTCCGCCTCGCCCCGGAGTTCACCGACCCGGCCCGCCCCCGGCCGCTGCCCGACGGGCCCGGCGAGCTGGTGGACGTCGGGTCGGGGCTGGTGCTGCGACCGGGTCGGCTCACCGCGCTGGTGGCCAGCGTCCCCGAGGACGCGGCCGAGATCGCCGACCGGCTCGGCCGGTACGTCGACGCGGACGTGACGCTGCACGGCGTACCGCTGCGGGACGTGGCGCTGGCCACGGTGCGCGAGCGGATCCTGGTGGTCGACAATGACGCGCAGCTCTTCACCGGCCCGCTGTGGGTGGAGCTGGACCCGCACGACCGGGGCGACCGGGCCGCGGTCGAGGCGGCGCTGGGCGTGGCCGGCGCGACCGACATCGTCGACGCGCTGCCCGGCGGGCTGGACAGCCAGGTGGCCGAACGCGGCCGGGAGTTCTCCGGCGGGCAGCGACAGCGGCTGCGGCTGGCGCGGGCCCTGGTCGCGGACCCGGAGACGCTGATCCTGGTCGAGCCGACCAGCGCGGTGGACGCGCACACCGAGGCGCGGATCGCCGACCGGCTGTGCGCCGCGCGCCCCGGCCGGACCACCCTCGTCTGCACCACCAGTCCCCTGGTGCTGGGCCGTGCCGAGCACGTGGTGTTCGTGGAGGACGGCAAGGTGGTCGCGGAGGGCCGCCACGACGAACTGCTCGCCGCCGAGCCGCGCTACGCGGCCACGGTGAGCCGGGAGGAGGACCGGTGAGCGCCGCCCTGCCCGTCGCCGACGCCGGCCAGGTCCGCCGGTACGCGCGTACCCTGGTCCGCCGCCATCCGCGCGGGCTGGCCGCCGCGCTCGGCCTGCACGCGCTCGCCGCGGCCGCCGGCCTGGTCGCGCCCCGGCTCCTCGGCGACCTGGTGGAGGGGATCTCGCGGGGCGTCGGCAGCGTCACCGTCGACCGGATCGCGCTGGCCATCGCCGGTTTCATCGTCGCCCAGTCGGTGCTGGTCCGCTTCGCCCACCTGGCCTCGGCCCGGCTCGGCGAGCGGGTCCTCGCCGAGCTGCGCGAGGAGTTCGTCGAGCGGGTGCTCGCCCTGCCGCTGGCCACGGTGGAGCGCGCCGGCACCGGCGACCTGCTCACCCGCACCTCCCGGGACGTCGCCGCGCTCTCCCGGACGGTGCGGTTCGCCGTGCCGGAGACGCTGATCTCGGCGGTCACCGTGCTGCTGATCCTCGGCGCGTTGCTGCTGACCGGCCCGCTGCTGGTGCTGCCCGCGCTGCTCGCGGTCCCGGTGCTGGTCGCCGGCACCCGGTGGTACCTGCGCCGCGCGCCGGAGGGCTACCTGCGGGAGAACGCGGCGTACTCGGACATCACCGACGGGATCAACGAGGTGGTGGAGGGCTCCCGGACCACCGAGGCGCTGCGGCAGCAGGCCCGCCGCCGGGCCCGCACCGACGCGGACATCCGCCGGTCGTACGCGGCCGAGAAGTACACCCTCTACCTGCGCACGGTCTTCTGGCCGGTGGCCGAGTTCGGGTACGTCGTACCGGTGGTGGCCACCCTGCTCATCGGCGGCTGGTTCTATCTCAAGGGCTGGGTGAGCCTCGGGCAGGTCACCGCCGCCACCCTCTACGCCCAGCAACTGGTGGATCCGGTCGACCGGCTCCTCGCCTGGCTGGACGAGCTGCAGGTCGGCGGCGCCTCACTGGCCCGGCTGCTCGGGGTGGCGGCCGACCCCACCGCCGAGCCGGCCGACGCGCCAGCGGCGCCCACCGGTCGCGGGCCGGGGCGGGGTGCCGGTCGGGTGGCCGCCCACGACGTCCGGTACGCCTACCGGACGGGACACGACGTGCTGCACGGCGTGACCCTGGTGCCCCGGCCGGGGGAGAAGCTGGCCATGGTGGGCCCGTCCGGCGCGGGGAAGTCCACGTTGGGGCGGCTGCTGGCCGGGGTGCACCCACCCCGCTCCGGCTCGGTCACCGTGGACGGCCGTCCGCTCACCGGCCTGCCCCTGGCCGAGCTGCGCAGCCACGTCGCACTGGTCAGCCAGGAGCACCACGTCTTCATCGGCACCCTGGCCGAGAACGTGGCGATGGTCCGGCCGGACGCGGAGCCCGCCCAGGTACGCGCCGCACTGGCCGCCGTCGACGCGCTGGGCTGGGCGGAGGCGTTGCCGGACGGGCTGGACACCCTGGTCGGGGCGGGCGGGCACCAGCTCTCGCCCGCCCAGGCGCAGCAGCTCGCGCTGGCCCGGCTGGTGCTCGCCGACCCGCACACGCTGGTGCTGGACGAGGCCACCTCGCTGATCGATCCGCGCGCCGCCCGGGCGCTGGAGCGCTCCCTGGCTGCCGTGCTGGCGGGGCGGACGGTCATCGCCATCGCGCACCGGCTCTTCTCCGCGCACGACGCCGACCGGGTGGCGGTGGTGGAGGACGGCCGGATCACCGAGCTGGGCTCGCACGACGAACTGGTCGCCGCCGGCGGCTCGTACGCCGCGCTCTGGCGCTCCTGGCACGGCTGAGGGCTGCCGGAGGGCCCCTCCTGGCACGCGGAAGTTCACCCGCCGGGGTGATCGGATCGGTCAGCCGACGTCGAGGGGGTCGGCGAGGAGGCGGTCGAAGGCCAGTTCGGCGGCCCCGATCAGCGCCGCGTCCGCGCCGAGCTTGGGCGTACGCAGCCGCACGTGCTCCAGGCAGGCGGGCAGCCCGTTGGAGTTGAGCCGGCTGCGGACCTGGGCGGCGGCGGCCAGGTAGAGGTCGCGCATGGTGCCGCCGAAGATGACCATCTCCGGGTTGAAGATGTTGACCAGGTTGGCCACGCCGAAGCCGAGCCAGTCACCGGCCTGCCGGACGGCGGCCTGGGCGCGGGCGTCACCCCGGTCGGCCGCGTCGAAGACGGCCAGCATCGCGTCCCGGCCCCGGGCGTCGGAGCGGCCGGCGGTCCGGAGCAGCCCGTGCTCGCCGATCTCGGTCTCCCAGCAGCCCCGGCGGCCGCACTCGCAGCGGGCCCCGTCGCGGACCACCACCATGTGGCCGACCTCGCCGCTGTAGCCGCCGTGCCCGGTGAGCCGCCGGCCGCCGGCGATGATGCCGGCCCCGACGCCGACGTCCCCGTACAGGTAGATGACGTTGTCGCAGCCGGCCGCGACGCCTCGGGCGTGCTCGGCGAAGGCGGCCACGTCCGCCACGTTGCCGACGGCGATCGGTACGTCGGTGCCCAGTTCGGCGGCGAGTGCCGCGCCGATCGGCTCGTCCACCCAGCCGGTGGTCGGGCTCAGCCGGACCAGCCCGTCCTCCCGGCGGACCATGCCGCAGACGGCGACACCGGCCCCGATGCAGATGGAGCCCGCCGGCACCGACTGGTGCATCTCCTTGACCGCGCCGGCCAGCAGCGGCGCGGCCTCGCCGGCGACCAGGTTGCGGGGCCGGTCCAGCTCCCGGCGGTCGAGCACCACACCGCCGAGACCGATCCGCGCGGCCCGCAGCCGGTCCACCTCCACGCTGTACGCGTACGCGTAGACCCGGGCCGACTCGGGCCGGACGACCAGCGAGGGTCGCCCGGCCCGGCCGGTCTCCTTCGGCGCCCCCTCGCTGACGAGACCGGCGCCGGCCAGGTCGGCGGTCAGCGCGCCGATGGTGCTGCGGTTCAACCCGAGGGCGGTGGTCAGCTCGGCGCGGGTGGTGGCGCCGTGCACGTGTACGTAACGCAGCAGTGCGCCCAGGTTCTGCCGACGGATCTCGTCCTGGCTGGGACCTGTGCGCATTGCTACGACCATTCCGGAGTAGTTCAGCGGGTGCCGGTGGCGGCGGAGCGCCGCCGCGACAGCGCGTCGACGCCGGCGGCGAGCAGCAGCACCAGGCCGGTGAAGATGTACTTCAGGCCGGAGCTCAGGTCCAGCAGTCCCATGCCGTTGATGATGACAGCCACCACCGCGCCGCCCAGCACCGCGTTGATCATCCGGCCCTTGCCACCGAAGAGGCTGGTGCCGCCGATCACCGCCGCGCCGACCGCGTACAGCAGCACGTTGCTGCCGCCGGTGTTCGGGTCGACGGACCGGTCCTTGCTCGCCGCGATGATGCCGCCGATCGCCGCCATGCCGGAGCAGATCACGAAGGCGGAGATCTTGATGCGGTCCACGTTGATGCCGGCCCGGCGGGCGGCTTCCTGATTGCCGCCGACGGCGTAGAGGTGCCGGCCGTACGCGGTGCGGTTGAGCACGAAGGTCCAGAAGACCAGCAGCACCCCGATGATCGGCACGACCACCGGCATGCCCTTGTTCGAGGTGATCAGCGGGTTGATGCTGCGCTCCTGGTTGAGCACGAGGACGGCGAGGCCGATCAGCACGGCGAGCCCGGCGATCCGGGCGAGCACCACCGCGATCGGGTCGGTGACCAGGCCGCGGGCGGCCCGGTTCCGGTGCCGCAGCAGCTGCGCGGCGGCGTACCCGAGGACCGCGACGGCGGCCAGCACCCAGCCGATGGCGGGCGGGATCCGGTCGTTCTCGATGCCGACGATGACCCCGTCGCTGATCGAGATGTTGGTGCCCTCCTTCATGAGCAGCAGCACCACGCCCTGGAAGGCGAGGAAGCCGGCCAGGGTGACCACGAAGGAGGGGATGCCCACCTTGGCCACCAGGAAGCCCAGGGTCAGGCCGATCACCACGCCGGTGGCCAGCGCGGCGAGCACCGCCACGTACCAGGGGTAGCCCAGGACGCTGACCACGTTGGCCAGGATCGCCGCGCAGACGCCGCTGGCGAAGCCGGCGGAGAGGTCGATCTCGCCGAGCAGCAGCACGAAGATCAGGCCCATTGCGATCACGGTGACCGCGGCGCCCTGGGTGAACAGGTTCGCGAAGTTCGCCGCGGAGAAGAAGACCGGGCGGACGATCGCGAAGACCACGCAGAGCACGACGAGGCCGATGACCGCGGGCAGGGAACCGAGGTCGCCGCCGCGTACCCGGGCGAGGTAGCTGCGGACGTGGTCGCCGACGGTGGGCGCCGGCGTGACGGCCGCGGGCCCTTCCTGCTGGACGACGGTGGTGGTCATCGGAGGGCTCCTGGGGTCGCGTCGGCGGGCTCGTGGCCGTTGCCCGACTCGGTGGCGAGGCCGAGGTTGCCGGAGCGGCCGGCGGTGATCAGCTCGACCACCTGCGAGTGGGTGATTTCGGTGGTCTTCACCTGGGCGACCATCTGGCCGAGGTAGAGCGCGGCGATCCGATCGGAGACGGCGAAGACGTCGTTCATGTTGTGCGAGATGAGCACCACGGCCAGGCCCTTGTCCGCCAGCCGGCGGACCAGCTCCAGCACCTGTGCGGTCTGCGCGACGCCGAGCGCGGCGGTCGGCTCGTCGAGGATGACCAGCTTGCTGTTCCAGAGCACCGCCTTGGCGATCGCCACGGTCTGGCGCTGACCGCCGGAGAGGCTGGAGACGTGCTGGCGCAGCGACTTGACGGTGCGGACGCTCAGCCCGGCCAGCGTCTCGGCGGCCAGCTGCTCCATGGTCGGCTCGTCGAGCACGATCCCGCTGCGCTTCTCCCGGCCGAGGAACATGTTCTGCACGATGTCGAGGTTGTCGCAGAGCGCGAGGTCCTGGTAGACGACCTCGATGCCGAGCCCGGCGGCGTCCCGGGGGTTGTTGATGTGCACCGGCTTGCCCTGGAAGAGGAACTCACCCGCATCGGTGGGGTAGATGCCGCTGATGCACTTGACCAGCGTGGACTTGCCGGCGCCGTTGTCGCCGACCAGCGCGGTCACTTCGCCGGGATGGGCGGAGAAGGCGACGTCGCGCAGGACCTGGACGGGACCGAAGCTCTTGTCGATCCCGCGTAGCTCCAGCAGGGGGGTTGCGGACACGGGGGTCTCCTTTGCGCGGAGGGGAGATCTCGGAACCCGTCCGGTGGCGCGCCCGCCCGGCACGGTGGGCACCGTGCCGGGCGGCGTCGCCGGAGCGGGATGGTGCGCGTACGGGTCAGCTGATGCCGGCGTCGGTGCAGAGCTTCGCGTACGCCCCGGTGCAGAGCTCTTCCTTGGTCACGAAGCCGTCGGCCACGACGTCCTTGACGTTGTCCTTGTAGATGGCCTTCGGCTCGAGCAGCACGGCGGCGACGTCCCGACCGCTCTCCGGGTCCTTCACCGACTGGCCGGTGTCCTTCCGCTGGCCCTTGGCGAGCGAGATGGCGAGATCGGCGGCCGCGTCCGCCTCCTTCTTGATCGCCTTGTAGACCGTCATGCACTGGTCACCGGCGAGGATGTTCTGCAGGCCCTGCGGCGTGGCGTCCTGGCCGGTCACCGGGACCTTGCCGTTGAGCTGGTTCTTCTTGAGCACCGAGATGGCCGCGTTGCCGAGACCGTCGTTGGCCGCGAGCACGCCGTCGATCTTGCCCTTGGTCTGGGTGAGCATCTGCTCGAAGATCACGCCGGCCTGCGCGTTGTCCCAGTCCGGAACGGACTGGTCCGGGCCCTTCACGTACTCCTTGGCGTCGAACTTCGGCTTGAGCACCGAGTCGTACCCGTTCTTGAACAGGGTGGCGTTGTTGTCGGTCGGGGAGCCGTTCAGGTAGGCGATGACCGGGCTCTTGGCGCCCTTGTCGGTCAGGCACTTGCTCAGGCCCTCACCCTGGAGCTTGCCGACTGCCTCGTTGTCGAAGCTGACGTAGTACAGGGCGGAGCCGCCCAGGGTCAGCCGGTCGTAGTCGATGGTGGCGACGCCCTGCGACTTCGCCTTCTCGAGCACCGCCTTGCCGGTGCCGGAGTCCAGGTTGACGATCATCAGGGCGGTCACGCCGCTGGTGAGCATGCCGTCCGCGATGGTGGAGAAGGCGGACTTGTCGCCCTGGGCGTTCTGGATCGTGTAGTCGACGCCGGCGGCCTTGAACGCCTCCTCCAGGAACTTGCGGTCCGCGCCTTCCCACCGCGCGGAGGACTTGCTGTCCGGGAGGATGACGCCGATCTTCGGCTTCTTGGCGCTGCCGGCCTGGTCGGAACCGCCGTTGTCACCACAGGCGGCCATGCTGCCGGTGGCCAGCAGGCCGACGGCGGCGAAGGTGAGGAAGCCCTTGCGCATGTGCACGGGTCCTTTCCGGGGGTGGGGGAGTGGTCGGTGGTTTGTTGTGTCCGGCAACGTATTCCCGTGCGTGTGACGAGCGCAAGACTGCCGAGGTCGGTAGTTTGTTGGCGGCGGTAACAATTCAGCAACGCCGCTGTCACCAGGCTGAGAGCGCTCCCCGCGCGAGGTGCGGGAAGGCCCGCGGAGCGACTCCCGGGTGGATCAGGCGGCGGCGATCGGCGCGGTGACGGCGTCGGTCAGCGCGACCAGATCAGCCGGGGCGAGCTGCAGTTGCAGGCCGCGGCGACCCGCCGAGACGTAGACCGTCGGGTGGTCCAGGGCGGACGCGTCGACCACCGTGGGCAGCCGATTGCGCTGGCCCAGCGGGCTGATCCCGCCGCGCACGTAGCCGGTGGCCCGCTCGGCCACGGCCCGGTCCGCCATGGTCGCCCGCTTGCCGCCCACCGCGGCGGCCAGGGCCTTGAGGTCCAGCTCCCCGGTGACCGGCACGACCGCCACGGTCAGCCCGCCGTCGACCTCGGTGACCAGGGACTTGAACACCCGCTCCGGCGGCACCCCGAGGGCCGCCGCGACCAGCGCGCCGTAGTTCGGCGCGTCCGGGGAGACCTGGTACGGGTGGGTGCTGTGGCTGATCTTGCGCTTCGTCAGCAGCGCTGTCGCCGGAGTGCCCTGTCCCGCCATGCCCGACAAGCTAACCCCGCCCGGCCCGGCGGGGCGAGTCGAAATCCGGGCTCAGCCCGGCACCGGCTGGCAGATCAGCACGGTCGGCGCGCCGCCCACCCGGGTGAGCATCAGGCTGGCCGCCGCCTTGCCGGCGAGCTTCAGGTCCCGGCGCAGCTGCTCCGGCTCCAGCGCCGAGCCACGCTTGAGGATCTCGACCCGGCCCACCCGGCGCTCGCGCAGCAGGGCGCGCAGCCGCTTCAGGGAGAACGGCAGCACGTCGGTGACCGTCAGGCAGCGGGCGTACGGGGTGGCCACCGGCGCGTCGGCGTACAGGTAGGCGATGCTCGGGTCGGCGAGGGTCGCGGACAGCTCCGCGGCCAGCTCGGCGACCAGGTGCGCGCGGACCACCGCCGGGTCGGGGTCGTACACGTACCGCCGGACCGCGCCCACCGGCGCCTCGGCGTCGCCGGAGCCGGTGAGCTGATGGCAGGGGGCCGTTCCGCTGCCGGCGCCGTTGTGCGGGGGCCCTTCCTCCAGCACGGTCGCGCGGCGGGGCACCTCGGCCAGCTCGCCGCACCAGAGGGCGGCCTCGACCAGGTCGCCGGCCACGCTGACCCACTCCGCCTCGGCGCCCGCCGGGATCAGCGCGTGGTCCAGCCCCGGGGCAACCTTCACCACGGTCCGCGGCACCCGTTCGGCCAGCCCGGTGACGAAATCCCAGGGCGGCGAGTAGGCGTTCGGGTCGAAGATCCGCCGCCCGGTGCCGGTCGCCCGTCGCGCCGGGTCGCAGAAGACCGCGTCCACCCGGGTCACGTCGAACGCCGTCGCGTCCCCGCATTCCACGGTGAACAGGTCGGCCAGCCCGGCCACCTCGGCGTTCGCGGCGGCCATCGCGGCGGTCACCGGATCGGCCTCCACCCCGTACACCCGGATGCCGGCGCGGGCGGCGGCGAGTGCGTCGGCGCCGAGACCGCACCCCAGGTCGGCGAGGGTGCGCACGCCGGCGGCGCGCAGCCGCGCGGCCCGCCGGTCGGCGACCACCCGGCGGGTGGCCTGCTCCAGCCCGGGGCGGGTGAGGAACATGCCGGCGGCCCCGGGCCCGAACTTGCCGACCGCTCGGCGGCGCAGCTCGGCCTGGGTGAGCGCGGCGGCGGCCAGCCCGGCCGGGAACCCCGCCGAGCGGAGCCGGGCCGCCGCGGCCAGCGGGTCGCCGCCGGCCACCTCGGCGGCCGCCGCGAGGGCGGCCGACCCCTCGGGGGTACGCAGCGCGGCGAGCTGGTCGAGATCCATCCGCCCATTCTCCCGGCCCTGGTCGGCGCCCGGTCGCCGACCTGGCGGGGGCCGGCGGGGCGGGATCCCGCGACGTCGCCGACGTGGCGGGTTTGGTGGGCCGGGACCCCGCCACCTCGCCGAGCCGGCGAGGGCGGCGTGCCGGGCCACCCGGAGGGCGGCGGTGGCGGCGACGAAGGGTTGCCAGCTCGCCGGGGGCGAAGGTGTGGGCGACACGGGGGCCATTGCGTTGGCACTCTCCTTGACGGAGTGCTAGCCGAGGAATAACCTGCGATTAGCACTCTCACCCTGAGGGTGCCAACGCCCGGGCCCTGGTGTCCGGGGGTTGAACGCCAGGCGGACCGGCACCCGCGACGACGGCCCCGCCCGGTGGCATGTGGCAGATTGACGCCGGTCGGCGTGCCGACCGGCAACGAAACCAGTACCCCAGGAGGGTATGCCCGTGACTACCGCGACCAAGGTTGCGATCAAGCCGCTCGAGGACCGGATCGTGGTCCAGGCGAACGAGGCTGAGACCACCACGGCGTCGGGCATCGTGATCCCCGACACCGCCAAGGAGAAGCCGCAGGAGGGCACCGTCCTCGCTGTCGGCCCGGGCCGGATCGACGACAAGGGCAACCGCGTTCCGATCGACGTGAAGGTCGGCGACACCGTCCTGTACTCGAAGTACGGCGGCACCGAGGTCAAGTACGCCGGCGAGGAGTACCTGGTGCTCTCCGCCCGCGACGTCCTCGCGGTCATCGAGAAGTAAGCAACCGATCAGTGTCGTTGCCCCGGTCCGGCTCGCCGGGCCGGGGCAGCGTCGCTTCGAAGGGATACCGATGGCGAAGATCCTCAGCTTCTCGGACGACGCCCGGCACCTGCTCGAGCACGGTGTCAACGCTCTCGCGGACGCGGTCAAGGTCACCCTCGGCCCGCGCGGGCGCAACGTCGTCCTGGACAAGAAGTTCGGTGCACCGACGATCACCAACGACGGCGTGACCATCGCCAAGGAGATCGAGCTCACCAACCCGTACGAGAACCTCGGCGCGCAGCTGGTCAAGGAGGTGGCGACCAAGACCAACGACGTCGCCGGCGACGGGACCACCACCGCGACCGTGCTGGCCCAGGCGATGGTCCGCGAGGGCCTGCGCAACGTCGCGGCCGGCGCCAACCCGGCCGGCCTCAAGCGGGGCATCGACGCGGCGGCGAACAAGGTCTCCGAGGCCCTGCTCGGCCGGGCCGTCGAGGTGGCCGACAAGGAGTCGATCGCGCACGTCGCGACGATCTCCGCACAGGACGCCACCATCGGCGAGCTGATCGCCGAGGCGATGGAGAAGGTCGGCCGCGACGGTGTCATCACCGTCGAGGAGGGCTCCGCGCTCACCACGGAGCTGGAGGTGACCGAGGGCCTCCAGTTCGACAAGGGCTTCATCTCGCCCAACTTCGTCACCGACGTGGAGGGGCAGGAGTCGGTCCTGGAGGACCCGTACATCCTGATCACCACCCAGAAGATCTCGGCGATCGAGGAGCTGCTGCCGCTGCTGGAGAAGGTCCTCCAGCAGAACAAGCCGCTGCTGATCATCGCCGAGGACGTCGAGGGCCAGGCGCTGTCCACCCTGGTGGTCAACGCGATCCGCAAGACCCTCAAGGTCTGCGCGGTGAAGGCTCCCGGCTTCGGCGACCGCCGCAAGGCGATGCTGCAGGACATGGCGATCCTGACCGGTGCCGAGCTGGTCGCCCCGGAGCTGGGCTACAAGCTCGACCAGGTCGGCGTGGAGGTGCTCGGCACCGCCCGCCGCGTGGTGGTCGACAAGGAGACCACCACCGTCGTCGACGGTGGTGGTCGGGCCTCCGAGGTCGCCGACCGGGTCGCCCAGATCCGCAAGGAGATCGAGGCCTCGGACTCCGAGTGGGACCGGGAGAAGCTGGCCGAGCGGCTGGCGAAGCTCTCCGGTGGCGTCGCGGTCATCAAGGCGGGCGCGGCCACCGAGGTCGAGATGAAGGAGCGCAAGCACCGCATCGAGGACGCCATCGCGGCGACCAAGGCCGCGGTGGAGGAGGGTACGGTTCCGGGCGGCGGCGCCGCCCTGGCCCAGATCCTGCCGGCGCTCGACGACGACCTCGGCTTCACCGGTGACGAGAAGGTCGGCGTCTCGATCGTGCGCAAGGCGCTGGTCGAGCCGCTGCGCTGGATCGCCCAGAACGCCGGCCACGACGGCTACGTGGTGGTGCAGAAGGTCGCCGGCAAGGAGTGGGGCCACGGCCTCGACGCCGCCAAGGGCGAGTACGTGGACCTGGTCAAGTCCGGCATCATCGACCCGGTGAAGGTGACCCGCAACGCGGTCACCAACGCCGCCTCGATCGCCGGCCTGCTGCTCACCACCGAGAGCCTGGTGGTGGAGAAGCCGGAGAAGGCCGAGCCGGCCGCCGGCGGTGGCCACGGCCACGGCCACGGTCACGGCCACCAGCACGGCCCGGGCTTCTGATCCCCGTACGGCCTGAGTCAGGGCACACCGCCCACGCGGTGTGCCCTGATCCGTATCTGCTTACGGAACGCTGACGTGGCTGGCGGTCGGCCGCTGGGCGCGCCCACACTGGTCGGCGTGAGCAGCATGTCCCGCCGCCGGGCGGCGCTGGCCGGGGTCACCGCCGCGGCCGTGGCGATCGGCTCCGCCGAGCCGGTGGCCGTCCTCACCGGGCCCCGCTCGGCGCCGCTGATCGCGGTCGGCGGCCTGGTGGTCGACCTGGTGCCCGAGCCGCTCAAGCAGTTCGCCATCGCGCTCTTCGGCCGGTACGACAAGATCGCCCTGCTGGTCGGGACGGCGGTGCTGCTGGCCGCGTTCGCCGCGCTGCTCGGCGTGCTCGCGGCCCGGCGACGCTGGGCCGGCCCGGCCGGCATCGCCGGGTTCGCCGCCCTCGGGGTGGCCGCCGCGCTGACCCGGGCCGGCGCGGACGCCGCCGACGCGCTGCCCTCGCTGGTCGGCGGCGGGCTGGGGGCGCTGACGCTCTGGGCCTTCGTCGCCGGCCCGCTGCGGGTGGATCCGGGGCCGGCGGGCCCGGCCACACCACACCGGGCCACCTCACCCGGGCCCACCCCACCCCCGGCCGTCGCCGCGCTCGCGCGGGAGGAGCCCGTCGCGGGGTGGGAGCCGCTGGAGAGCGGGGATCCGGGGCCGCGGCGGCGGTTCCTGCGCGACGTCGGCCTGCTGGCCGGGACGGCGGCGGTGGCGGGGCTCGGCGGGCACTGGCTGGCCGGCCGGCGGGGCGTCTCGGCGGCCCGGCAGGCGGTGGCCCTGCCCGCCCCGGTGGCGCCCGCCCCGCCGGTGCCGGCCGGCGCGGACCTGTCGGTGAGCCGGCTTGCCCCCTACGTGACCCCGAACCAGGAGTTCTACCGGATCGACACCGCCCTGGTGGTGCCGCAGGTGGACCCGGCGACCTGGCGGCTGCGCATCCACGGCCGGGTACGCAAGCCGATCGAGTTGAGCTTCGCCGACCTGCTCGCCCGGCCGATGGTCGAGCGCTACGTGACGCTGGCCTGCGTCTCGAACGAGGTGGGCGGGGACCTGATCGGCAATGCCCGGTGGCTCGGCGTACCGATCAAGGAGTTGCTGGACGAGGCCGAGCCGGAGGAGGGCGCGGACCAGGTGGTCGGGCGCTCGGTCGACGGCTGGACCTGCGGCACCCCGACGGCGGTGCTGCGGGACGGTCGCGACGCGCTGCTCGCGGTCGGCATGAACGGCGAGCCGCTGCCGGTCGAGCACGGCTTCCCGGTGCGCATGGTGGTGCCCGGGCTCTACGGGTACGTCTCGGCGTGCAAGTGGGTGACCGAGCTGGAGCTGACCCGCTTCGCCGACTTCGACGCGTACTGGGTGCCGCGCGGGTGGTCGGCGCAGGCGCCGATCAAGACCCAGTCGCGGATCGACACGCCGCGCCCGCGCAACCGGCTCACCGCCGGCCCGGTCACGGTCGCCGGGGTGGCCTGGGCTCAGCACCGGGGCATCCGGACCGTCGAGGTACGCGTCGACGGCGGCCCCTGGCAGCAGGCGACGCTCGCCCCGACGGTCTCGGTGGACACCTGGGTGCAGTGGTCGTGGCGCTGGGCCGCCACCCCGGGCGAGCACACCCTCCGGGTACGCGCCACCGACGCCGACGGCGAGACCCAGCCGGGGGAGCGGCGGCCGGTCGCGCCGGACGGGGCCACCGGCTGGCACACGGTGCGGGTGACCGTCGGCTGAACCGGCCGGCGGACGCCGGGTCGATCTCCACGACGGGCACGTGCGCGGCGAGGGTGGCCGCCGCGGGTGGCTGGCGGCGCGGGGCCGGAGAGGCCCTGCTCGCTCGCTGTGGAGCTGATGTCGTGAACGACTCATGCGCGTGCCGAGTCGTTCGTGATGTCAGCTCGAAAGGGAGCGAGAACCTGTCTCCCCGCGCGGAGCCGGCGTCGCCTGGCGGGTCCGGCCCGACGGCGCACACACGACGCCGCGCCCCGGAGTTCGGGACGCGGCGTCGGGATGGCCGGTGTCGGCCGGTCAGGCGACCTTGCGCTGTTCCGGCACGGTGGACCTGTGCGGCTGGCCGAGCCGGGCCTCCAGCCGGGCCACGTCGACCCGGGTGTGCCGGCGGTCGGCGAGGTCCTCCCAGCCGAGGGCGAGCAGCCGGAGCCGCTCCGCCTCGCTGAACCCGCCCCACACGCCGTACGGCTCGCGGACCGACAGGGCGTGGGCGGCGCACTCGGCCCGTACCGGGCAGGCCCGGCAGACGGCCTTGGCGCCGGACTCGCGGCGCAGCCGCGAGGAGCCGCGCTCGCCGTCGGGGTGGAAGAACTGAGCGCTGTCCCTCCCCCGGCAGGCACCGAGCCGCTGCCAGTCCCACAGGTCGACAATGGGTCCAGGCAGTCTGCGTACGTTCGACATCAGCACCCCTCCTCCCGCGCGGCACCGCGGAGAATCCTTCGTGGCCAGCTACCGGTCGGCGGTCCGCGCGGGACACCCGTTTCCGGCCTGACCCCTCGTACCCGGGCTGTCCAGCGCTCACACATCTTTGATCGAAAACCTCGGACGGTTGGTGGCATATGCCCCATCTGTCGGAAAAGTTCTGATGATTGCCCGGAACCTCCTCCTGACCCGGCCCCGCCGTGGTCTGCTCTGAGTCGGAGAGGAGACGACTGTGCGTAGCGTTCTCGTATGCGTTCGGACACCAATCGCGGCCCAGCACCTGGCCTCCGCGGCGGCGCGGCTCGGGCTGTCCGGCGTCGTCCGGACGGCGGTCTCCGATCCCGAGGTGATGTTGCGGCTCGCCGAACGCCCCGTCGACGTGGTGCTCGCCGACACCGCCCTCACCCGGCCGGACAGCGCGGGCTTCGTCCGGCGGGTGCTCGCCCGGGCGCCCCAGGCCGCGGTGCTGCTGCTCGGAACCGAGGAGTCGGAGGCGGCGGCGGCCACCATCAGCGCCGGAGCGCGTGGGCTCATCCAGGGTGCCGACCATGATCTGACCAGCGCGGTGGCGAAGGCCCTGCTGCTGCTCGCCGCTCCCGGACGGGCGGCCAAGCACCGGGTGACCGACCCGGCCCGGGACACCGCGGCGGTCGGCGGGACGGCCCGCTCGGCCGCGCCGGGGCGTACCCCCGCCGGACCGGCGCCGGCCTGGTCGGCGGGCCCGCCGGAGGTGCCGGGCGGCGCGCCCACGGTGGTGCCGGTGCAGCGGGGCGAGGACGCCCCCGATCCGGCCGATGCCGAGCCGGCGCCGGCGGGCGGTCCGCAGCGTGCCACGCCCAACGCCCGCAGCGCCATCGGGCTGACCGAGCGGGAGCTTCAGGTGCTGCTCGGCATGGCCGAGGGGAAGAGCAACGCGGAGATCGGGCGGGAGTTGTTCGTCTCGGAGGACACCGTCAAGACGCACGCCCGCCGGCTGTTCCGCAAGCTGGGCGCCCGGGACCGGGCGCACGCCGTGGCCGCGGGCTTCCGCGCCGGCCTGGTCGCCTGAGCGGCACCGGCCGGGCGGTCAGTCCTCGGCGGACGGGTCGTCCTCGGTGCCCTCGGTCAGGGTGTCGTGCACGCCGTCCGCGTAGCCCCGGGCGTAGTCCCAGCTGACGTAGTGGTCCGGGTCCGGGTCGTAGGCCGGCTCGTGCACCCGCGGGCGCCCGGAGTTGAGCAGGTGGCGCAGGTTGCCCCGGAGCAGGTCCCAGTCGAAGTAGTGCGGCTCGCGGCAGTCCTCGCACTCGATGACCAGGCCACGCACCCCGATCGGCTGGAGCAGGGCCTGGTAGATCTCCAGGTCGGCGAGGTCCTCCAGGACATCCTGCCGCTCGACCTCGGTCAGCGGGTCGAGCGGGTCGTCCGCGCGCGGGTCGTGCAGGCTGGCAGCCGGATCGGCCGGGTCGCCGTTGAACGGGTCGATGGGCTCGTCGTGCACCCCCTCACCGTAGTCCCCGCCACACCGAAAAGTCCGCCCCCGGGACTCCCTGTGGCGCCGCCTACCCTGGCCCGCCGCTGCCGGGACCCGCGCTGGTTGGTGGGTACGATGAAGCGACGCGCCGTCATCTCGGCGTGCGCCGGTCCAGGCGCGCGCCGCCTCGCTGAAGCCCGTCCGAAACAGCTCAGGGGAGCAATCGTGGAGAATTCGCCCAGCACCGACCTTACTGCCGGCGTCGACGGCGGCGAGCTGGGCGGTCACCTGCCCGAACTGCCGGCCGGCTCGGCGCGGGTGGTGCCGCTCGGGCTGACCTTCGACGACGTGCTGCTCCAGCCCGGCGAGTCGGACGTCGTCCCGAGCCGGGTGAACACCCGCACCAAGCTCACCCGCACCGTCGAGCTCAACATCCCGCTGCTGTCCAGCGCGATGGACACCGTCACCGAGGCGCGGATGGCGATCGCCATGGCCCGCCAGGGCGGCATCGGTGTGCTGCACCGCAACCTCTCCGTCGAGGACCAGGCGCTCCAGGTCGACCTGGTGAAGCGCTCCGAGTCCGGCATGATCACCAACCCGGTGACCGCCAGCCCGGACGACACCCTCCGCGAGGTCGACTCGCTCTGTGGCCGCTACCGCATCTCCGGCGTGCCGGTGGTCGACGGGCAGGGCGAGCTCGTCGGCATCGTCACCAACCGCGACATGCGCTTCGTCTCCGACCCGTCCACCCCGGTCCGCGAGATCATGACCCGCACCCCGCTGGTCACCGCCCCGGTCGGGGTGAGCAAGGACGAGGCGCTGGCGCTGCTCCGGCAGCACAAGGTGGAGAAGCTGCCGATCGTCGACGACTCGGGCAAGCTGCGTGGCCTGATCACGGTCAAGGACTTCACCAAGAGCGAGCAGTACCCGAACGCCACCAAGGACTCCGCCGGCCGGCTCCGGGTCGCCGCCGCGATCGGCGTGGGCGAGGACGCGTACAAGCGGGCCCGCACCCTGGTCGACGCGGGCGTCGACGTGCTGATCGTGGACACCGCGCACGGCCACCAGCGCGCCGTGCTGGAGATGGTCGCCCGGCTCAAGAAGGACGTCGCCATCGACATCGTCGGCGGCAACGTGGCCACGTACGCCGGTGCGAAGGCGCTGGTCGACGCGGGCGCGGACGGCGTCAAGGTGGGCGTCGGCCCCGGCGCCATCTGCACCACCCGGATCGTGGCCGGGGTGGGCGTACCGCAGATCACCGCGATCATGGAGGCCGCCCGGGCGGCCCGCCCGGCCGGCGTGCCGGTGATCGGCGACGGCGGCATCCAATACTCGGGCGACATCGCCAAGGCCCTGGTGGCCGGCGCCGACACGGTGATGCTCGGCGGCCTGCTGGCAGGCAGCGAGGAGAGCCCGGGCGAGCTGCTCTTCATCAACGGCAAGCAGTACAAGGCGTACCGGGGGATGGGCTCGCTCGGCGCGATGCAGTCCCGCGGCCAGGCCAAGTCGTACTCCAAGGACCGCTACTTCCAGCAGGACGTGACCAGCGACGAGAAGCTGGTCCCGGAGGGCGTCGAGGGCCAGGTGCCCTACCGGGGCCCGCTCGCCCAGGTCGCCCACCAGCTCGTCGGCGGGCTGCGGCTGGCGATGGGGTACGCCGGTGCCGAGAGCATCCCGGAGTTGCACGAGCGTGGCCAGCTCATCCGGATCACCGCGGCCGGGCTCAAGGAGAGCCACCCGCACGACATCCAGATGACGGTCGAGGCGCCCAACTACCACACCCGCTGACCATCACCCCCAACCACCTGGAGTCCCCATGCGTGACGTGGTCGAGATCGGGCTGGGCAAGACCGCGCAGCGCGGCTACCACCTGGACGAAATCGCCATCGTGCCGAGCCGCCGCACCCGGGACGTCGACGACGTCTCCACGGCCTGGCAGCTCGACGCCTACCAGTTCGGCATCCCCTGCGTCGGGCACCCGTCCGACGCGACCATGAGCCCCTCCTCGGCAGTGCAGCTCGGCCAGCTCGGCGGCCTGGGCGTGCTCAACGTCGAGGGCCTGTGGACCCGGTACGAGAACCCGACCAAGGTGCTGGAGGAGCTGGCCGGCCTGGACGAGGAGGCGCGGGCGACCAAGCGGCTCCAGGAGGTGTACGCCGAGCCGATCCGTCCGGACCTGATCGCCGAGCGGGTCCGCGAGCTGCGGGCCGGGGGCGGCACGGTGGCCGTCCGGGTGTCCCCGCAGCACACCCTCGCGCTCGCCCCGGTGATCCTGGACGCCGGCGTGGACATCCTGGTCATCCAGGGCACGATCGTCTCCGCCGAGCACGTCTCCACCACCGACGAGCCGCTGAACCTCAAGGAGTTCATCGCCGACCTCGACCTGCCGGTCATCGTCGGCGGCTGCACCGACTACAAGACCGCGCTGCACCTGATGCGTACCGGCGCGGCCGGCGTGATCGTCGGCATCGGCGGCGACGACTGGTCGACCACGGAGTCGGTGCTCGGCATCCGGGTGCCGATGGCCACCGCCATCGCCGACGCCGCCGCGGCCCGCCGGGACTACCTGGACGAGACCGGCGGCCGGTACGTGCACCTGATCGCCGACGGCGACATCCAGACCTCCGGCGACATCGCCAAGGCGCTCGGCTGCGGCGCGGACGCGGTGATGCTGGGCGAGCCGCTCTCCCGCTGCGCGGAGGCCCCGGCCGGCGGTGCCTGGTGGCACTCGGCGGCCAGCCACCCGTCGCTGCCGCGCGGTGCGTTCGAGGTGGCCGGCGAGCCGCTGGGCGCGATGGAGAAGCTGCTCTTCGGCCCGGCCGACGAGCCGGACGGCCAGCTCAACCTCTTCGGCGGCCTGCGCCGGGCGATGGCCAAGTGCGGCTACCGCGACCTCAAGGAGTTCCAGAAGGTCGGCCTGGTCCTCGACCGCTGACTCGACCGGCGACGGCGCGGGTGTGGATTCGGTCTCACCCGCGCCGTCGCGCGTCTAGGCTCGGCGGATGACACGGGGGCGGCGCTGGTCGGCGGCGGTGCTGGCGGTCGCGCTGCTGGCGGGCGGGTGCACCGACGAGGACGCAAACGCGCGGTTCAGACCAGGGGCGGCCGACCTCGGCGACCCGTACGTGCCGGGGGCCGGCAACGGCGGCTACGACGTCGCCCACTACGCGCTGCAGGTCCGCTACGACCCGGCCAGCGACCGGCTCACCGGCCAGGCCACCGTCACCGCCACCGCGACCGCCGGGCTGTCCCGGTTCCAGTTCGACCTCGCCGGCCTCACCGTCGACCGGGTACGCGTCGACGGCGCCCCGGCCACCCACCGGCGGGACGGCAACGAGCTGGTGGTCACCCCGGCGCACGGGCTGCCGGCCGGGAAGCGGTTCACCGTCGAGGTGGCGTACGGCGGGGTGCCGCAGCCGCTGCCCAGCGGCGAGCTGGGCGACGGCGGCTTCCACGCCACCGGCGACGGGGCGATCGCGCTCGGCCAGCCGGAGTCGGCGAGCACCTGGTTTCCGGTCAACGACCACCCCTCCGACAAGGCCACCTACGACCTCGAGGTGACCGTCCCGGACGGGCTCGCCGCGCTGAGCAACGGGGTGCCCAAGGGACAGTCCAGCAAGGACGGCTGGACCACCTGGCGCTGGTCCGAGGGGTCGCCGATGGCCAGCTACCTGACCACCCTGGTGATCGGGAACTACCGGGTGTCGACCGGCACGCACGCCGGGAAGCCGCTGGTCACCGCGGTCGCCGCCGGGTTGCCGGCGGACGGGCCGGCTGCCCGGGCGCTGGCCCGGACCGGCGAGGTCGCCGACTTCCTGGCCGGGCGGTTCGGGCCGTACCCGTTCGACGCGTACGGCGGCATCGCGGTTGCCGACGAGCGCATCCGGTACGCGCTGGAGACCCAGACCCGGCCGGTCTACGGGCCGGGCTTCTTCCGGGGCGGCCGGCCGAACACCGAGGTGGTGGCGCACGAGCTGGCCCACCAGTGGTTCGGCGACAGTGTCTCGCTGTCGCGGTGGAGCGACATCTGGCTCAACGAGGGCTTCGCCACGTACGCCGAGTGGCTCTGGAACGAGCACGACGGCGTCCGCACCGTGGCGCAGGCCGTCGCCGACCGGTACGCGGTGACCGACTGGACGAAACCGACGGTGGACCCGGGCCGGGCGGCGATGTTCGGCGACGCGGTCTACCAGCGCGGCGCGCTGGCCGTGCACGCGCTGCGCCGCGCGGTCGGCGACGAGACCTTCTTCCGCATGCTGCGCGGCTGGTTGGCCGAGCGGCGGAACGGCACCGCCACCACCGCCGACTTCATCGGCTACGCGGAGCGCGTCGCCGGCCGGTCGCTGCGCCCGCTCTTCGACGCCTGGCTGGTCGGTGCCACCGCGCCGGCCCTGCCGTGACGCGGGCGTGATCATCGATCGGTAGGCTGCCGCGGGCGGAGCGGCCCGGGCAGGCGAAGACGGGCCGAGGAGGGATCGAGGGCGATGACGCGGGCACGGCGGAGCGGACGACGACGCCTCGGGCTGCTGGCCTGCGGCACGCTGCTGCTCGCCGGCTGTGGCTCGGCCGACCCGGCCGCGACGCCGACCGTCGGGCCGCCCAGCGCGACGGCCGCGCGGACCTCCGGGCCGGGTGCGGCCGGGGCTGGCGACGCCTACTTCCCGAGCTACGGCAACGGCGGCTACGACGTCACCCACTACACCGTGCGGGTGCGCTACGACCCGGCCAAGGACCAGCTCACCGGCACCACCGAGGTGCGGGCCACCGCGACGGCGAACCTATCCGCGTTCAACCTGGACCTGGCCGGGCTGACCGTGCGGTCGGTGACCGTGGACGGGGCGCAGGCCGCCCACGCCCGCACCGACGACGAGCTGGTGGTCACCCCGGCCACCGGCCTGACCTCCGGCAACGGCTTCGTCGTCCAGATCAGGTACGACGGCGAGCCGGCCGCCCTGCCCAACGACGCGCTCGGCGAGGGCGGCTGGCTGCACACCGCCGACGGGGCGATCGCGCTCGGCCAGCCGGAGTCGGCGAGCACCTGGTTCCCGGTCAACGACCACCCCTCCGACAAGGCCACCTACGACTTCGAGATCACCGTGCCGAAGGGGCTCACCGCGGTCAGCAACGGTGTCCCGAAGGGACGGACCACCCGGGGCGACTGGACCACCTGGCGCTGGTCGGAGGGGTCGCCGATGGCCAGCTATCTGGCCACGGTGGCGATCGGGAAGTTCCGGGTGACCACCGGGGAGCACCGGGGACGGCCGGTGTACAGCGCGGTCACCACGAAGGTGGCCGAGGGCGCGCCGGACCGGTCGATCGCCCGGACCACCGAGGTCGCCGACTACCTGGAGAGCGTCTTCGGGCCGTACCCGTTCGACGCGTACGGCGGGGTGGTGGTCGCCGACGACCGGATCCGGTACGCGCTGGAGACGCAGAGCCGCCCGGTCTACTCGGCCAGCTTCTTCCGGCAGGGCGACAACACCGGGGTGGTCGCGCACGAGCTGGCCCACCAGTGGTTCGGCAACAGCGTGGCGCTGCAGAAGTGGCAGGACATCTGGCTCAACGAGGGCCTGGCCACGTACGCCGAATGGCTCTGGGCCGAGCACACCGGCCAGTCCACCGTCCAGCGCACCTTCGACCAGAAGTACGCGGGTGCCTCGGGGCAGGTCTGGCGCACGCCGCCGGGCAAGCCGGGGGTGGCGAACCTGTTCAGCCAGTCGGTGTACGAGCGGGGCGGCATGACCGTGCACGCGCTGCGGGTGGCCGTCGGCGACGCCGCCTTCTTCTCCATCCTGCGGACCTGGGCGGAGGAGAAGAAGAACGGCAACGCCACCACGCAGGACTTCGTGGCCCTGGCCGAGCGGATCTCGCACAAGAAGCTCGGCAAGCTCTTCGACGCCTGGCTCTACGACACCGAGCGGCCGGCCGCACCGAAGCGGCTGTGAGGAAGGGCCGCGGTCAACGCCGGCACCGCGGGCCGTTCCGGCCGACCGTGGTCAGGTCTTGATGCGTAGCGCCGGGTGCGCGGTCAGGAACGCGTCCGCGGTGCCGCCGCGCAGCGCCGCCAGGAACTGCCGGCCCACGGGCTGGAGCTGCTCGCCGCGGTAGGACCCACCCTTGCCCACCGCGTCGCCAGGAAGTCCGACCAGGACGAAACCGTCGGCGGGCAGCCCGCCCAGGGCGTACGCGAACTCCACCAGCCGGCGCCCGCCGCCGGCGTACACCAGGGTGTCGCCGAGGGCGGCGGCCACCTGGTCGACCCGCGCCGGGTCCCGGGCCAGCCCCTGGTCGAGGATCTTCCGGGCCAGCGCCCGGATGAGCTGCTGCTGGTGGCGCTGCCGGGTGTAGTCGCCGCCGGCGGTGTAGCGCTGCCGGGCGTAGTCCAGCGCCTGCCAGCCGGTCAGGTGGCGGTCGCCCTTCTCGTAGACCATCTGCGGGCCGGTGTAGGTGCTGCCGGCCCGGTCCCGGTAGCGCCCGTCGGGCCGGCGGTGGATCGAGGCGACCCGCTGGTCCACATAGAGGTCCACGCCGCCGAGGATGTCGACCAGCTTGTCGAATCCGCCGAAGTTGATCACCGCGCCCGCGTCGATGCGCAGGCCGGTGTACCGGCTGACCGTGGTGCGCAGCAGTTCGTACCCCTGGGCGGTGCTGGGGTGGGCCTTGTCGCCGGGAACCCGGCTGCCGTAGCTCATCGCGTGGGTCAGCTTGGTCCGGCCGCCCGGGTAGCCGGACTTCGGGAAGGCCGGGATGTCCACCACCAGGTCGCGGGGGAGGGAGAAGAGGTACGCCCGGTCCAGCCCGGCCGGCACGTGCAGGACCAGCACGGCGTCGCCGTGCGGTTCCCAGCCGGGCACGGTGACCCGGGTGTCCACCCCGACCAGCAGCAGGTTGAGCGGGCCGGTGAGGTCGGCGCCCGGCGGCGGGGTGGGGCTGGCCGGGGTCGGGCTCGGGGTGCCGGCGGACGCCGTGGGCGTGGCCGCGCCGGCGGCGGGGCCGGGCGAGGCGCCGGGGGACGGGCGGGAGACCAGCCGGGCGGCCACCACCGCCCCGGCGGCGACCAGCAGTACGGCCGTCAGCGCGGCCAACCCCAGTGGCCAGCGTCGTCTCGGTGTCGCGCCCGGCATGGTGGACCCCTTCCCCGATGTCCACTCGACGCGTCAGGGGGCGCCGCTGGTTGCATGGCCCGGCTCCCGGCCCGTCGAGCGCTCTGCATGATCTCCGAAAACTGGCCCTGGCGCGATGGCTACTCGTCGGTAATGATGCGTTCATGCGGTACGACGTGGTGGTCGTCGGGTCCGGATTCGGGGGCAGCGTCACCGCGCTCCGCCTGGCCGAGAAGGGCTATCACGTCGGCGTCCTGGAGGCCGGCCGGCGGTTCGCGGACGAGGAGTTCCCGGAGACCTCCTGGCGGGTCCGGCGCTTCCTGTGGGCGCCGAAGCTCGGCTGCTACGGCCTCCAGCGGATCGACCTGCTGCGCTCGGCCGACCGGCAGGCCGGTGGCGGGGTCCTGGTGCTCTCCGGAGCCGGGGTGGGTGGCGGCTCCCTGGTCTACGCGAACACCCTCTACGAACCCCTCGACGCGTTCTACGCCGACCCGCAGTGGCGGGACATCACCGACTGGCGGGACGAGCTGGCCCGGCATTACGACCAGGCGAAGCGGATGCTCGGCGCCACCACGTACCCGGTCCGCACCGGCGCGGACAAGGCGATGCGGGCGGTGGCCGAGCGGATGGGGGTGGGGCGCTCCTTCCACGCCACCCCGGTGGGCGTGCACCTCGGCCGGCCCGGCGAGCGGGTGCCCGACCCGTACTTCGGTGGGGCCGGGCCGGACCGGACGGGCTGCCGCCACTGCGGCGAATGCATGACCGGCTGCCGGCACGGCGCGAAGAACACGCTGGTCAAGAACTACCTGTGGCTCGCCGAGCGGCTCGGCGTCCAGGTCCATCCGCTGACCACGGTGACCGCGGTCCGGCCGGCCACCGGCGGCGGGTACGACGTCCACGCCGTGCGCACCGGCGCCTGGGTGCGCCGGCGCCGCCAGGTGATCCACGCCGACCAGGTGGTCTTCGCGGCGGGCGCGCTGGGCACCCAGCGGCTCTTGCACGAGATGCGGGCCACTGGTGCGCTCCCCGGGCTCTCACCCCGCCTCGGCGAGCTGACCCGGACCAACTCGGAGGCGATCCTGGGCGCCTCGGTCGCCCCACGGCAGGCCCGGCAGCGCGGGCTCGACTTCACCGAGGGGGTGGCGATCACCAGTTCGTTCCACCCGGACCCACAGACCCACATCGAGCCGGTCCGCTACGGCCGGGGCTCGAACGCGATGGGCCTGCTCCAGTCGCTGCTGGTCGACGGCGGCCCGCACCGGGTCCGGCGCTGGCTGGGCAGCATCGTCCGGCAGCCCCGGCTGGCGGCCCGGCTGCTCTCGGTGCGCGGCTGGTCCGAGCGGACCGTGATCGCCCTGGTCATGCAGTCGGTCGACAACTCGCTCACCACCCGGGTCCGGCGCGGGTGGTTCGGTCGGCGGCTGGTCTCCGGCCCCGGGCACGGGGCACCCAACCCGACCTGGATCCCGGCCGGCAACCAGGCGGTGCGGCTGCTCGCCGAGGAGATCGACGGCACGCCCGGCGGGGCGATCACCGAGCCGTTCAACATTCCGATGACCGCGCACATCCTCGGCGGGGCGGTGATCGGGGCCACCCCGGAGCGTGGGGTGATCGACCCGTACCACCGGGTCTACGGCCACCCTGGGCTGCACGTGGTGGACGGCGCGGCGGTGTCGGCGAACCTGGGGGTCAACCCGTCGCTGACCATCACCGCCCAGGCCGAGCGGGCCATGTCGTGCTGGCCGAACAAGGGCGAGGCGGACCCCCGGCCGCCGCTCGGGTCGGCGTACCGGCGGCTCGACCCGGTCGCCCCGCACCGGCCCGCCGTCCCCGGGCACGCCCCCGCCGCGCTGCGCTGAGGGGGTCGCCCGGAGGGCTGTCATCGACCTCACGGCGGGACGCGGCCGGGCCGCGCCCGGTCCGGCGGTGACTGTCGGTAGGCTTGCTGCACATGAGCACGCCTCGCCCCGTCCTCGTGGTGGACTTCGGAGCCCAGTACGCCCAGCTCATCGCGCGCCGCGTACGCGAGGCGAAGGTCTACTCGGAGATCGTCCCGCACTCCATGCCGGTCGCCGACATGCTGGCGAAGAACCCGGCCGCGATCATCCTGTCCGGCGGCCCGGCCAGCGTCTACGCGCCGGGCGCCCCCCAGGTCGACGCCGACATGTTCCAGTCCGGGGTCCCGGTCTTCGGCATCTGTTACGGCTTCCAGGCGATGGCCCAGGCGCTGGGCGGCACCGTCGCGCGGACCGGCAACCGGGAGTACGGCGGCACCCCGCTGCACGCCCGCCCGGAGGCCGGTGTGCTGCTCCGCGATCTCCCGGACGACCTGCCGGTCTGGATGAGCCACGGTGACTGCGTCACCGAGGCGCCGACCGGTTTCACGGTCACCGCCGAGTCCGCCGGCGCGCCGGTCGCCGCGTTCGAGGACCTGGTCGGCCGGCGGGCCGGCGTGCAGTTCCACCCGGAGGTCGGGCACACCGCCCACGGCCAGGAGATGCTCACCCGCTTCCTCTACGACATCGCCGGGATCGAGCCGACCTGGACGCCCGAGAACATCATCGACGACCAGGTGGCCCGGATCCGGGAGCAGGTTGGCGACAAGGAGGTCCTCTGCGCCCTGAGCGGTGGCGTCGACTCCGCGGTCGCCGCGGCGCTGGTGCACAAGGCCATCGGCGATCAGCTCACCTGCGTCTTCGTCGACCACGGCCTGCTCCGGGCCGGTGAGGCCGAGCAGGTGGAGAAGGACTACGTCGCGGCCACCGGCATCAAGCTCAAGGTGGTCGACGCCCGGGAGCGGTTCCTGGGCGCACTGGCCGGGGTGACCGACCCCGAGCAGAAGCGCAAGATCATCGGCCGCGAGTTCATCCGGGTCTTCGAGGCCGCCGCCCGGGAGATCGCCGCGCACGGCGACGTCGAGTTCCTGGTGCAGGGCACGCTCTACCCGGACGTGGTGGAGTCTGGCGGTGGCACCGGCACCGCCAACATCAAGAGCCACCACAACGTGGGCGGCCTGCCGGAGGATCTGAGGTTCGCGCTGGTCGAGCCGCTGCGCACGCTGTTCAAGGACGAGGTCCGGGCGCTCGGCCTGGAGCTGGGGCTGCCCGAGGCGATGGTGTGGCGGCACCCGTTCCCCGGCCCGGGCCTGGCCATCCGGATCATCGGCGCGGTCGACGAGGAGCGGCTTGCCCTGCTCCGCAAGGCCGACCTGATCGCCCGGCAGGAGCTGTCCGCCGCCGGGCTGGACCGGGGCGTCTGGCAGTTCCCGGTGGTGCTGCTGGCCGACGTGCGCAGCGTCGGTGTGCAGGGTGACGGGCGCACGTACGGGCATCCCGTGGTGCTGCGCCCGGTCTCCAGCGAGGACGCGATGACCGCGGACTGGTCCCGGCTGCCCTACGAGGTGATCGCCCGGATCTCCACCCGGATCACCAACGAGGTCGCCGAGGTGAACCGGGTGGTCCTGGACGTGACCAGCAAGCCGCCGGGCACCATCGAGTGGGAGTGATTCGGGCTCAGGCCGCCGGCGGCTGAGGAGCGGTCCCGGGCGCCGGCTCCGGCGTGGGTCCGGCCGGCGGGGTCGGCCCGGCCTGCGGCGCGGGCGGGGCGGGCGCGGTCTGCGGCGTCGTCCCCGCGTGGGTGGGGGCGGCGGTCGCCTGCGGGACCGGCGGCCAGCCCGGCGCGGTGCCCGCCGGGTGCGGCCAGGCGGGGGCGCTCGCCGGCTCCTCCGGCATCAGGAACCACATGATCGGGTACGCCAGCGCGGCGAGCCCGCCGGTGAGCAGGGTGGCGACGGCGAAGACCACCCGGACCAGGGTGGGATCGACGGCGAAGTAGCGGCCGAGGCCGCTCGCGACGCCGGCGACCATCCGGTCGGTGGTGGGACGACGGAGCTGCTTGTACGGGGCGTGAGGGGTGCTCTGGTAGGTCATGCGTCCACGGTCCCGCGCGGTGTGCCGGACGACCTCGGTGACCGCCCGGACTCCTACCCTGACCGATCCCTGAGGCGCCAGCAAAGAGTCAGGAATCTGACTCTTTTCGATGGACGTAACGGTAGCGGGGGAGAATTTTGTCCCGTGACCACCTCGCTGGAGCCGCTCCGCAGGATCGCGGCATACGCAGTTTGTGCTGATTCAGACGACCGAGTGTTGCTGGTCCGCGCATCGGACCGCTCCGGCACCCCCGGCACCTGGTCCCTGCCCGGCGGGGCGGTCGATCATGGTGAGGACCCCAACCACACGGTCGTCCGGGAGACCGCGGCCGAGACCGGGCTCTCGGTCGCCGTCGCCGGCCTCCGGGACGTGATCGCCGACATGCGGGCGCTGCCCGAGCGGGGCATCACCATCCACACCGACCGGCTGCTCTACACCGTCTCGGTGCGCGGCGGGACGCTGACCGCACGGGAGGGCCGGCCGACCGACCTGGCCCGCTGGTTCACCCTCGACGAGGCCAGGGAGCTGCCGCTGCGGTCGTTCACCGCGCGGGCCCTGGGCCTGCCCTCCGCCACCGGGGACATCGTCCCGGAGGAGGTCCCCGAGTTCCCCTCGTTCTACGCGGTCCCCGGGCCGGACGGGCTGCACCGGGCGCAGCGCTTCGCCGCGTACGCCGTGGTGACCGACCCGGAGGAGCGGGTGCTGCTCACCCGGGTCTCCGACGGGTACCCGGGCGCCGGCTGCTGGCACCTGCCCGGCGGCGGCACCGACTACGGGGAGCAGCCGGGCGCCGCGCTGATCCGCGAGCTCGTCGAGGAGACCGGGCAGACCGGCCGGCTGGTCGAGCTCCTCGGCGTCGCCAGCCACCGGGACGCGGCCTCGCTCGGCCCGGAGGGCTACCCGATCGACTGGCACGGCGTACGCGCCTTCTACCGGGTGGTCGTCGACCAACCGGCCCCGCCCACCGTGGCCGACATCGGCGGCTCCACCTGCGAGGCCCGCTGGTTCCGCCGCGAGGAGTTGGGTGCCCTCCCCACCGACCGCCTCACCGAGGTCACCGCCGAGGCCGTCCAGGCCGCCCAACTCATCTGATCGTCCCCCCCCCCCCCCCGCCGGCCCGTCAGCCCTCGGTGATCATGAGGTTGACGGTGCGGTACGTCCATCGCCAGGCCGCTAACCTCATGATCGACGCAGGTGGCGGCGACGGGAGTGGTGCGGGGTGGAGGAACGGCGGCGGATCGGGGCGTACGGGGTGTTGCGGGACGCCGACGGGCGGGTGCTGCTCGTGCGGGGGTCCGCGGCCTGTCCGTACCCCGGGGTGTGGCAGCTGCCCGGGGGTGGGCTGGAGCACGCCGAGCACCCCGCCGACGCGGTGTTGCGGGAGTTCGCCGAGGAGACCGGCCTGGCCGTCGACGTGACCGGGGTGCGGGCCGCGGTCGCAGACGTCGCCACCTTCCGGGACGCCGGTGTCACCGTGCACACCGACCGGCTGGTCTTCGACGTCGAGGCGCGGAGCGGGACGCTTCGCCCGGAGCCCTCCGGGGGCAGCGACGAGCTGGGCTGGTACACGTCCGCGGGGGCGGCGGCCCTGCCGCTCATGCCGTTCACCGCCGAGCTGCTCGGGCTGCCGGTCACGCCGCTGCCGTCGGAGTTACCCCGGGCCCTGCCGCTCGGGCAGGCCGCCCCGGCACCCGCCGACCGCCGGCAGCGCTTCGCCGCGTACGGGCTGGTCACCGACCCGGCCGGGCGGGTGCTGCTCACGATGATCGCCGACGGGTATCCGGGGGCCGGGAAGTGGCACCTGCCCGGCGGTGGCACCGACCACGGCGAGCAGCCGGCGGCCGGGCTGCTCCGCGAGCTGGTGGAGGAGGCCGGCCAGCTCGGCCGGGTGGTCGACCTGCTGGCGGTGGACAGCCTGCACAACCCCGCCGCGCTCGGCCCGGAGGGACGGCCGATGGACTGGCACAGCGTCCGGGTGATCTACCGGGTACGCGTCGACGCCCCGACCGAGGCGGTCGTCACAGAACTGGCCGGCGGGTCCACCGCGCGCGCCGCCTGGTTCGGTCCGGACCGGGTGGGCGGCCTGCGGATGACGGACGTGGCGGCCCGGGCAACCGGACATCGGCGCAGGTGACACCCGCTCGTCGGCTCGGGGTGGGCGGCCTCCGGTACAGTCGGGGGTACTTGGCGAACGAAAACGGGCGATGACGCCCGAGATGGGAAGATCTGAGCGATCCGCGCGGTTAAGGGAGTTATAAGTACCGCCGGCAGCTATCGCCAAGCCCCACTTGCCTGTGCAATGGTGTACTCCGCAAACGGGCTGCCGGACCAGAATGGGTCCGGCACGAGACAGCCGGACACCCGCCCCCACGGCGGTTCAGCCGATCCGGTGATGGAGGAAACGTGCCGAGAGCCCCATGGCGCCGGCGTCGTACGAGTGACAGTCCGCGCCCCGCAGGGCGTCGCTGGGCGGGCCGGTTGCGCCGCAGCAGCACGTTCGCCCGCCAGGTGCTGCTGGTCCGGGTGGGCCGCCGGGACGGCGCCGCCGCAAGCGCGGCCGACCTGGTCACCCCCGACCACCGCTGGACCGACCGCCAGCGCCGCCGCTACGGCCGGTTCGACCCGGAGGTCGAGGCGGTGCGGCCGGTAAGCCCCGCACTCGCCCCCGCCGCGCCGGTCGACGACTCGCCGGGGATGTCGATCCCGCTCCTGCCGGGTGACCGCACCACCGCCCGCCGTGCCAAGTTCGCCCTGGTCAACGCCTGCACGCTGAGCAGCCTGATGCTCGGCATGCTGGCGATCTTCCTGGCCATGCGGGGCGAGGTCCGGGTGGCGGCGCTCTGCCTGATCGCCTGCGTCGCGTTCGACGGCCTGGACGGCGCGCTGGCCCGCAAGCTCGGCGTGGCCAGCCCGTTCGGCGCCCAGATGGACTCGCTGGCCGACATGTGCTCGTTCGGCCTCGCCGCCCCGGTGGTCGTCTACGCCTCGCTGGCCGGCTCGGTCCCGGCCGCGGCCGCCGCGGTCGCCTGCGCCCTGGTCGCGGGGTGCGCCGCGATCCGGCTCGCCCGGTTCAACGTCTCGCCGAAGGACGGCCGGTTCTTCTGCGGCGTACCGACCACCATGGCGGCGGCCGTGCTGGCCCTGACCGTGGCGATCGGGGTGCCGGTCTCCGGCCTGGTGATGGTCGGCGGGGTGGCCCTGCTCGCCTTCGCCATGGTCTCCAGCTTCCCGTACGCGAAGCTCGCCCGGCTGGTGAAGCTGCCGCCGTGGCTCTGGCTGGCCCCGGTGATCGGCGCGCTGGTCGACATCCGGCTCACCTTCGGCCTCGTGGTGGTGGGCTACCTGGTCAGCGGTCCGGTGCTCTGGCTGCACCAGCGCCGCGCCGCCTGACCCGTACCGACGCGAAAAGGGGCGCCGCGACGAGCGGCGCCCCTTTTCTTCGTATCCGGGATCAGCGCCAGCGGGCGATCACGGTGGCGCCGCCGACCACCTTGTCGCCCGGGCCGACCAGCGGCTCGGCCGCGTCCGCCGGCAGGTAGACGTCGGTCCGCGAGCCGAACCGGATCAGGCCGAAGCGCTCGCCCTTCGCCAGCAGCGCGCCGACCGGTGCCCGCTGCACGATCCGCCGGGCGATCAGGCCGGTACGCTGCGCCACCACCACGGTGCCGTGCTCGGTGTCCAGCACCGTGTACGCGGCCACGTTGTGCTCGGCGTCCGGCTTCATCGCGTTGACGAACCCGCCGTCCGCGACGAAGTAGTCGATCACCTTGCCGGCCACCGGCGACCGGTTGACGTGCACGTCCAGCACGGACAGGAAGACCGCGACGCGCAGCCACTCGCCGTCACCGAATCGCTCGTCGTGCAGCCGCTGCACCGAGAGCACCTGGCCGTCCGCCGCGGCGACCACGGCCGACGGGTCCTCCGGAACGTCCCGCTCCGGGTCCCGGAAGAACGCGGCCACCGGGGCGGCGGCCAGCGCCGGCAGCAGCCAGAGCTTCGACTTCGGCCGGGCCACCCGGGCCAGCGCGGCCAGGCCGAGGCTGATACCGGCCGCCGCCACGCCGTTGGAGTCGATGTGCATGGTCCGGGTCAGCGGCACGCTCGACGGCCGGTACGCCGGCGACAGCTTGGCGGCCAGCGCGGCGGTCGCCGGGGTGAAGCGGAGGTGGTGCACGCGTACCGGCGGGGAGTTGCGCAGCACCAGGTCGACGCGGACCCCGTGCAGCACACCCTGCCGGTCGAGCTCGGCCCCGGCGCCCTCGGTACGGAAGACCGGCGCGGCCACGCTCAGCACCCCGCCCTCGGTCAGGTACTTCGACAGCCCGTCGACGGCCACCCGGGTCTCGTCGGCGCTGCCGGTGAACGGTTCGGCGGCGATGACCACCTCGGCGGCGTCCGCCTCGGCGAGGGTGTCGGCCACCCGTACCCGGTCGGCGACCCAGCGGCCCTGGGCCGTCACGTGCTCGCGGAGCGCGGCGGCGGAGAAGTCATCCGCCGGCACCACGGTGAGCCGGTCGCCGGGGAGCAGCGCCTCGATCGCCGCCGCCAGCACCGCGGACTCCGGGGTCGCGCCGACCAGCAGGCCGGCCTTCGGGTCGTTGCGCCGGGCGAGTTCGCTGACGAGGGTACGGGCGGCACGCTCGCCGATGCCGACCGCACCGAACGGACCGGGGGTGCGCACGGCGGGGGACTGGGTCATGTCGGACGGGCTCCTGACGAGGTAGCGACGGACGGCGGCGGGACCACCACGGTGACCTGGCCGGTCGGGACGGGCCCCGACGACCGGAGGCACCGGCCGCGGCCGGGACGGTCACGCGGTGGGCCGGCCGGCGGAGGCGAGATCTCCACCAGCCAGCATAGGCGGCAGCGTCGCCGCCCTGCACCGTCGTGGTCAGCTCGGCGGCCGCTCCGACCGGTCGGCCGTAGCCCCGTCGGCGCCCGGACCGGCCGAGGCACCGCGCCCGCCTGGCTGCTCCGGACCGTCCACCGCGGGCAGTTCGCGGGTCACCGGCGCGCTCTCGCCGGGACCTCCCCCGGCCGCCGGCTCGACGGCGGGCAGCTCGCGGGTGGCGAGGTCGCCGGGGTCGCCCGGGGGGGTGGTGGGCGACCAGTGCGGCTCGCCGCCGCCGGGCCGGTCCTCCCGCGCCTGGACCGGCCAGTCGGCCACCGCGTCGGTGGCCCACTCGTCGGCCTCGGGGGCGGTGGGCGCTCCGCCGGTCGGGGCGGTCTCCAGATAGGACGAGGCGGCCGTCGCTTCGGGTCGCTGGTGGACCGGTCCGCTGTCGGCGTGCCGCCCGGAGCGCAGCGCGCCGACCAGGCCGAGCAGCCCGATCAGGATGAGCCCGCCTGCCAGGAACCAGCCCACCGGGGGCAGGGTCAGCCCGAGGATCCGGGCGAGCAGCCACCAGACGGAAAGGCCGAGGAAGACCAGCCCGAAGGCGAACGACACGACGTCGGTGCGGTGGGCCTTCACCGGGTCACCTCCAGGTCTCCGGCGTTCACGTGGACGAGCAGGCGCAGGGTGCCCCCGCCGCGGCCGTCCGGCCCGAGGTCGGTGGTCTCCCACTGGCGGCCGTTGACCCCGCCGGTCTGCCGACCGAAGACGGTGGCGTTACCGGCGTTCACGTCGGCCACCGTGGTGACGTCCACGTTCGGCGGTACGACCACCGTCGCCTTGCCGAAGTTGACCTCCACGGTGACCTGGGTGTCCTTCTTGTCGAAGTCCACCGCCCGCAGGTCGAGCACCGCGTCGCCGAAGTTGTTCTCGTAGCGGTCCGCCAGGTCGCGGTAGCTGGGCGGGGCCCAGGTGACGTTGCCGTCGATGCCGCGGATCCGGTCGTAGGAGTCGGCGACGGTGGCGATGCCGAGCGCCGCCGCGGTCACCAGGCCGAGCGCGATCAGCCAGCGGGCCCGCCCGAACCAGGTGCCCACCAGCAGCCCGATCCCGATGGTGGCCAGCGCCGCGGCGAAGTAGCCGGCCGCACCGACGGTGAAGACGTCGAGCAGGTCGAGCACGGTCACCACGCCCAGCGCCAGGAAGATCAGTGAGAAGGTGACCGCGCCGAGCGCGGAGCGCTCCTTCGGCCGCTTCGGTGGCCGCGCCGGCTGTGCGGGGGCCGGCGGCGCCGGCGGGTACGCCTGGGCGTACGGGCCGTGCGGCGCGAACGGCGGCCGGTAGCCGCCCGGCGGCAGCGGCGCGCCCACCGGCGCCGGCACGGAGACCGGCTGCCCGAGCGGGGCACCCGTCGTCGGCGCGCCCGGCCAGGCCGGCTGCGCGGCGGTGCGCTCGGGGTCGGACCAGGCCGGGGCCTCCGGGGCGGACCCGGCGTCGGGAGCCGGCGGGGTGCCGCCGACCGGCTCGTCACCGGTCCGGGTGGGTGCGGCCGCCGGCCAGGCCGGCGACGCCGTGGTGGCCGCCCAGCCACCCGGGTTCGCCGGGGCGCTCGCCGGCCAGCCGGGCGCGCCGGTCGTCGGCGCCGCGGCCGGGCCGGCGGTGGCGGAGCCGGACCAGGCCGGGGCGGGCGTACCGGCCGGCGGGGTGGCGCCGGGCGCGGGCCAGGCCGGCGGGCCCGGTGGCGTGCCGGGCGCGGCGGTGGCCGGCTGCCGGCCCAGCGGGTTGCGCTGGTCCCGGTTGAGCAGCAGCGCACCGCCGATGAGGATCACCGCGCCGAGGAGGATCGCCCGGAACGCGTTGGTGACGACGTAGCCGAAGCCGACCGCGACCGCGATGCTGAGCACGATCACGGTGATCGGGGACATGCTCGACCGGCCCCGGCCGAGCATCGACTCGACCGGCGAGGCGGTGTCTCCCTCGCCGGGGATGATCAGCCACGCGGTGACGTAGACCAGGATGCCGATGCCGCCGAAGAAGCCCAGCACGGCGAGCAGCACCCGCCACAGCACCGGGTCGGTGTTGGTGGCCCGGCCGATGGCGGCGCAGACGCCGGCCAGGTAGCGGCCGTCCCGCGGGCGGACCAGCCCGTACCGGGAGGTGAAGCCGGCGGTGCCGGGCGGTGGGGCGTACCCCGGGGGTGGCGCGTCAGCGAACGGCGCGGAACCCGCGCCCGGCGGCGGGCCGGCGGATCCGGCCGGCGGCGGTGTCGGGGCATCGGCAGGGGTGGCCGCCGGCCCCGGCGGCGGGGGTGGCGGTGGCCCGTCCGATGGTGCCGCCCCGGGCCGGGGCGGACGGGCAGGGTCGTCGGTCATGCCTTCGATCCTGCTGCCCTGGTCGCCCGAGCGTCCTCCGGACCCGACCCTGACCCCACCCTGAGATCCTCGGCCCCCGAATGTCGGGGGCGTCCCCGTGGTCGGGGGCCGGCCAGCCGTGTGACGATCGGACCGGCACCGCCTCCGTCCCCGACCTGGGAGCCTCCGATCAGCACCACCACGACCCCGCCCCCACCGCGGCTCTACCGGGCCACCGAGCACCGGTTGGCCGCGGGGGTGGCCGCCGGCATCGCCGAGCACCTCGGCGTCTCCGTGCTCCGCGTCCGGATCGCCTTCATGGTGCTGCTCGGGCTGAACGGCCTCGGACTGCTCCTCTACGCCGCCTTCTGGGCGGTGGTGCCACCGCGCCCCGGCGACACCGCCGTCCCGCCCCGCCGCGACCTCGCCCAGCTCCTGCCGTTCGTGGCGATCGGGCTCGGCGTGCTGATGGTCCAGATGATGGCCTTCCACTCCGTCGGCGCGGCCGGCACCGCCGGCTGGCTGGTCGCGATCATCGCGGTGGGCGCCGGCGTGATCTGGCACCAGTCCGCCCCGGAGCGCCGCCGGCAGGGGGGCGGGTCGATGCCCGTGCCCTGGCTGGGCGCGGTGGTGGAGGAGAGCGACCGGCGGGCGTTCGTGCTCCGCTTCGTCGGCGGCGGGGTGCTCGTCGCGGTCGGCATCATCGGCGTGGCGGCGGTCTACTCGCCGGTGCAGAACTTCGACGCCGTGCTCAACGGCGTGATCTTCGCGCTGGTCGGGCTGGCCGGCGTGGGCGTGGTGGCCGGCCCGGTGCTCTGGCGTACCTGGAACCAGCTCCGCTCCGAGCGGGAGGGGCGCATCCGGGAGCAGGAACGGGCCGAGCTGGCCGCGATGGTGCACGACCAGGTGCTGCACACCCTGGCCCTCATCCAGCGCAACGCCAGCGACGTCAAGACCGTGCAGCGGCTGGCCCGGGGCCAGGAGCGGTCGTTGCGGAACTGGCTCTACAAGCCGACCGCCTCGCCGACCGAGCGCTTCGCCGCCGCCCTGGAGCAGGCCGCCGCCGAGGTGGAGGACACCTTCGCCATCACGGTCGAGGTCGTGGTGGTGGGCGACCGGGAGACCGACGAGCGGGTGGGCGCGCTGGTCGCCGCCACCCGGGAGGCGCTGGTCAACGCGGCCCGGCACGCCGAGGTACGCACGGTGTCGCTCTACGCCGAGGTGGAGCCGGACCAGGTCAGCGCCTTCGTCCGGGACCGGGGCAAGGGCTTCGACCCGGATACGGTGGAGGATCACCGGCACGGCGTCCGGGGTTCGATCATCGGGCGGATGAAGCGGCACGGGGGCCGGGCGGAGATCCGCTCCGCGCCCGGGGAAGGCACCGAGGTCCGGCTGATCCTGCCGATCAGCGGCTCGCACGGCACGACGGAAAGGGACAGGTGACCATGGCCGAGCACGAACCGGTCGAGGAGGCGCAGCCCCGCGACGGGCGGCTGCGGGTGTTCCTCGTCGACGACCACGCCATGTTCCGGGCTGGCGTACGCGCCGAGCTCGGCGCGCGCGTCGAGGTGGTGGGTGAGGCCAGCACGGTGGCCGAGGCGGTCAGCCGGATCGCCGCCACCCAGCCCGACGTGGTGCTGCTCGACGTGCACATGCCCGACGGTGGCGGCCGGGCGGTGCTGGACGCGATGCGGCGTACCCACCCGCAGGTGCGGTTCCTGGCGTTGAGTGTGTCCGATGCGGCGGAGGACGTGATCGGGCTGATCCGGGCGGGCGCCCGGGGCTACGTCACCAAGACCATTTCGCCGGAGGAGCTGACCGACGCGATCCGCCGGGTGGCCGACGGCGACGCCGTGTTCAGCCCGCGGCTGGCCGGGTTCGTGCTGGACGCGTTCGCGGCCCGGCCGGACGCGCCGGTCGCCGACCCGGAGCTGGACCAGCTCACCAACCGCGAACGTGAGGTGCTCCGGCTGCTGGCCCGGGGGTACGCGTACAAGGAGATCGCCCGGGAGCTGTACATCTCGATAAAGACGGTCGAGACGCACGTCTCCAACGTGCTGCGCAAGCTGCAGATGTCCAACCGGTACGAGCTGTCCCGCTGGGCGGCCGACCGCCGCCTGGTCTGAATCGCCCCGACCGGCCGGCCCCGGTGCCCTCGTGGCGCCGGGGCCGCGGGCTGTCCGGGCTGCCGGTGACCGGTTCAGATCACTCGGTGCGCAGCACGGTGAACGCCTCGGCCAGCCGGCCGGCGGGCAGTCCGGCGTCGCCGGCGATCCTGCCGAGCAGGTCGTGCACCCAGGCCACCACGTCCAGGTGCGCGGTCTGCGAGTGGTGCGCCCGCATCGCGGCGATCTTCCGGTCCACCCGGTCGGTGACGTCGACGGCGTGGTCCGGTGCCGGCCCGCCCGCGTACCAGATCTCCCGGACCACCCACGGCTCCAGGCCCGCGTCGATCAGCTCGGGAAAGGCGAAGCGGTTGCGGGCGTCGGGGTAGACGGCGCAGGTGGTGGCCTCGCCGACGGCCAGGTGGTCGGGGTGGCTCGGGCCGGTGAGGTGCTCCCAGCGGCGCAGCGGGGAGCTGGTCAGCACCCGGTCCGGGCGGAACCGGCGGATCCCGGCGGCGATGTCGCGGCGTAGCTCCGGGCTGGGGGAGAGGATGCCGTCGGGGTGGCCGTCGAGGAAGTCGACCCGGTGTACGCCGACGGCAGCGGCCGCCGCCCGCTGCTCCGCCTCACGTCGGGCGGGCAGTTCCGCGCGCGGGGTGTCGTCGAAGCCGCCGGAGTCCCCCCGGGTGACGATGAGGTACGCCACTTCGATACCCTCATCCACCCAGCCGGCGATGGTGGCCGCACAGCCGAAGTCGACATCATCCGGATGGGCAAAAACTGCCAGCGCCCGGCGTACGTCGGGAAGTACCGAAGCGGAGGCAGGAAGGCTCACAGTCGTCGAGACTACGCGTCGCCCTTCGACCGTTGTGGCCGGATTTTGCCTGTTCAGACCGGTACGGCACGTCGATTTCATGATCTTTTCTCAAGTATCGGCAACGTGGCGGCCAACTAACGTCTTGATAACGGCACCTTCACGGAAGCGGCCGGTGGGTGTCACAGTTGCAGCACCTCACCCCCGGGTGTGAGGCAACTCGTCGGGCCCGCCGACCACGTGACGCCGCCGCTGCGCGGCGGCATGTGGCCGTCGGCCCTGCGCGGTGTCCTCGGGGGGTGCGGTGCCCGGCGGATCGGTACCCCTGGGGTGTCCCGATTTCCTCTGCGGTAAGCCGGCGGCCTGTGGTTCGGGTCGGCGGTTGGTGTCACCCCCCAAGACGTGCGTGAAACCCACGACGGAACCAGGTTAGAAAGAGGAGGCCCCTCGGAATGAGAGTCTCGAAGCGGGCGAGCGGCGCGCTCGCGGTGGGCGCGGCTTTCGCGCTCGTCGCGTCCGGCTGCTCGAGCGGGAACGACAACGGTGGCGACGCCAGCGCCAGCAAGGACGGCGCCATCGTCATCGACGGCACCCAGCCGGAGAACCCCCTGGTTCCGGCGAACACCACCGAGACCGGCGGCGGCGCGATCATCGACTGGATGTGGACCGGTCTGGTCGAGTACCCCAACAACGGTGGGGCGCCGCAGAACGCGGTCGCCGAGTCGATCGAGACGAGCGACTCCAAGGTCTTCAAGATCAAGATCAAGCAGAACACCAAGTTCCACGACGGCACCACCGTCAAGGCCGAGAGCTTCGTCAAGGCCTGGAACTGGGCGGCGTACGCCCCGAACGGCGCGCAGAACGCCAGCTTCTTCGCCGACATCCAGGGCTACTCGGACCTGAACCCGGAGGACCCGGACGGCGACGGCCCGAAGAAGGCCCCGACCCCGACGGTCAAGGAGATGTCCGGCCTCAAGGTCGTCGACGACTGGAACTTCGAGGTCACGCTCTCCGCGCCGACCGCGGTGTTCCCGACCAAGCTGGGCTACAGCGCCTTCATGCCGCTGCCGGACGCCTTCTTCAACCAGAAGGCGGAGGAGTTCGGCAAGAAGCCGATCGGTAACGGCCCGGTCAAGTTCGTCTCGTGGCAGGACGACGTCGACATCAAGCTCACCCGCTTCGACGACTACAGCCTGAGCGACAAGATGAAGATCAAGGACGTCACCGTCAAGATCTACCAGGACGACACGGCGGCGTACGCCGACCTGGTCTCGGGTAACCTGGACTTCCAGCAGCAGGTCCCGGTCTCGTCGCTGGCCGGTGACAAGTGGAAGACCGACCTGGGCGACCGGGCCATCGCTTCCACCACCCCGTCGACGGGCATCATCGCCTTCCCGATCTACGACGCGCGGTTCAAGAACCCGAAGCTGCGCAAGGCGATCTCGCTGTCGATCAACCGGCAGGAGATCACCGACAAGATCTTCTTCGGTAACCGCAAGCCGGCCGACAGCTGGGCCAACCCGCTGACCCCGGGCGCCGAGCCGGGCAACTGCACCGCCTGCAAGTTCGACCCGACGCAGGCCAAGCAGCTCCTCACCGAGGCCGGTGGCTTCACCGGGCAGCTGAAGATGTACTACAACGCCGACGCCAGCCACAAGGAGTGGATGGAGGCCGTCGCCCAGCAGGTCAAGACCAACCTGGGTATCGACGCCGTCGCCGTCGGTGTGCCGACCTTCGCGGTCTTCCGGGCGAACATCAACGCCCACAAGATGGACGGCGCCTACCGGGCCGGTTGGCAGCAGGACTACCCGGACGTGGAGAACTGGATCAACCCGCTCTACGTGAAGGGTGGCTCCTCGAACGACGGTCTGTACAGCAACGACCAGGTGAACGCCCTCGCCAAGGAGGCCTCCGCGGCCCCCAGCCTCGAGGAGTCGCACAAGAAGTTCGCTGAGGCCGTCAAGCTCATCGACGAGGACGTCCCGTCCATGCCGATCTACTTCGGTGGCCAGCAGTCCGGCCACTCGGAGAAGATCAAGAAGATGGAGCTGACCAACGTCGGCGAGCTCGACATCACCTCGGTCGAGCTCTGATCCGAACGGTCTGACCCCGGGTCGGGCTCGCCTACCGGTGAGCCCGACCCGGGGCCGTTCCGCGAGGGGGTGTACAACAAACCCCTCGCACGTTGTCGCCACCCGTGTCGGCCGATCCGACGCGCCCCTTGTCTGGAGGACCACCCCATGGGCCGTTATCTCTTGAGACGGCTGCTGCAACTCGTGCCGGTGTTCATCGGCACGACATTCCTGATCTACTGGCTCGTCTGGTCGGTGCCCGGCGACCCGTTCGCCGGCAAGTGCGGCGACCGGGGCTGCCCGGAGAACTTCCGAGCGGTCATGACCGCGAAGTACCACCTCGACGACTCGATCTGGTTGCAGTACGCCAGCTACATGAAGAACCTGTTCCAGGGTGACTTCGGCATCACCTTCGGCGGCCGGGAAATCAGCGACATCATCCTGACGTCGTACCCCAACACGCTGAAGCTGGCGGTGGTGGCGCTGGCCATCGAGGCCGTCATCGGCCTCGGCGCGGGCGTGCTGACCGGTCTCCGGCGCAACGGGTTCCTGGACAACCTGGTCCTGGTCTCCACCCTCTTCCTGATCGCCCTGCCGGTCTTCGTCATCGGCTTCGTGCTCCAGTGGCTCCTGGGCGTCAACTGGCACATCGTCCACCCCACCGTCTCCAGCGAGATGCGGATCACCGAGTTGCTCCTGCCCGGCTTCGTCCTGGGCAGCGCCTCGACGGCGTACGTCGCCCGGGTGGCGCGCACCAGCATCGCCGAGAACCGGCGTGCCGACTACGTCCGTACCGCCATCGCCAAGGGCCTGCCCATGCGCCGGGTGGTCGGCGTGCACCTGCTGCGCAACTCGCTCATCCCGGTCGTCACCCTGCTCGGCACCGACCTCGGCGCGTTGATGGGTGGCGCCATCATCACGGAGGGCATCTTCGGCATCAACGGCATCGGCCGTCAGGTGCTGCGCGCCATCGTCACCAAGGAGAGCGCTACCGTTGTCGGCATCGTGGTGGTGCTGGTCGTCGTGTATCTGGTGATGAACCTGCTGGTGGACCTGCTCTACGCCGCCCTGGACCCGAGGATTCGCTATGAGTGACCCGAGCGCCGCATCGCTTGTCAGCACCCCCCGCCCCGAGCAGCCGTCCGAGGCCAGCGCCCCGGCCAACGCCGGGCTCCCGGAGAGCGCGCAGAAGCAGCAGAAGCCACGCGGTCTGCTCGGTGATGCCTGGATCGACCTGCGCCGCAAGCCGTTGTTCTGGATCTCCGCCACGCTCATCGTGATCTTCGTGCTGATGGCGGCCTTCCCGTCGCTGTTCACCTCCGGCGACGCGGTGAACGGCGCGCTGGCCCGCAGCCAGGTGAAGCCCTCGGCCGACGCCTGGTTCGGCTACGACGTGCAGGGCCGGGACGTCTTCGCCCGGACCATCTACGGCGCCCGCGCCTCGATCATGGTGGCGCTGCTCTCCGTGATCGGCACGCTGCTGATCGGCGGCACCATGGGCATCATCGCCGGCTACCGCGGCGGCTGGGTGGACGCGTTGCTCTCCCGGATCGCGGACATCTTCTTCGGCCTGCCGTTCGTGCTCGGCTCGATCGTCATCCTGACCACCTTCAACGGCTCGGGCTCGGACAACAACGAGTGGACGATCATGGGTCTGGTCATCATGTCGCTGACCGTGCTGAGCTGGCCGGTCGTGATGCGGCTGATGCGCTCCTCGGTGCTGGCCACCAAGGAGGCCGACTACATCGTCGCGGCCCGGGCGCTGGGCGCCGGCACCGGCCGGATCATCCTCAAGCACCTGCTGCCGAACTGCCTCGCCCCGCTGCTGGTGTACGGGACGATCATGGTCGGCTCTTTCATCGGCGCCGAGGCCACCCTGTCCTTCCTGGGCATCGGCCTGAAGACGCCCGTCGTGTCCTGGGGCATCATGATCAGCGAGGCGCAGAACTACATCCGGGTCTCGCCCTACCTGCTGTTCTTCCCCGCCGCGTTCCTCGTCACCGCCGTGCTGAGCTTCGTCATGCTCGGCGAGGCGGTCCGCGAGGCCCTCGACCCGAAGCTCCGATAGGGGATTCAGTTGTCCGACATTCTCGTGTCCGAGCAGTCCGCGCCGGGCGCCGACGGATCCGGCCGCCCCTCGGGCCGCCTGCTCGAGGTTGACGACCTGCGGGTCGAGTTCCGCACGCGGGACGGCGTCGCCAAGGTCATCAACGGGGTGACGTACCACGTCGACGCGGGGGAGACCCTCGCCGTGCTCGGCGAGTCCGGCTCCGGCAAGAGCGTCACCGCGCAGACCATCATGGGCATCCTCGACACTCCGCCCGGCTTCGTCACCGGTGGCCAGGTCCGTTTCCACGGCAAGGACATGCTCAAGATGTCCGCCGAGCAGCGGCGAAGGATCCGGGGCGAGGGCATTGCGATGATCTTCCAGGACTCGCTCTCCGCCCTCAACCCGGTTTTCACCGTCGGGTTCCAGATCGCCGAGCAGTTCCGCGTCCGGCGCGGCATGAGCCGCTCGGACGCCAAGAAGCGCGCGATCGAGATGCTCGACCAGGTGAAGATCCCGAACGCCAAGGGCCGGTTCAGCAACTACCCGCACCAGTTCTCCGGCGGCATGCGGCAGCGCGCCATGATCGCGATGTCGCTGGCGCTGGACCCGGAGGTGCTGATCGCCGACGAGCCGACCACCGCGCTGGACGTGACCGTGCAGGCCCAGATCATGGACCTGCTCGGCGAGCTCCAGCGGGAGCGGCAGATGGGCATGATCCTGATCACCCACGACCTCGGCGTGGTCGCCGACGTCGCGGACCGGATCGCGGTGATGTACGCCGGCCGGATCGTCGAGGAAGCCAACGTGTACGACCTGTACGCCAAGCCGGCGCACCCGTACACCCTCGGCCTGCTCAACTCGATCCCCCGGCTGGACGAGAAGGGGCAGGAGCTCCGCACCATCAAGGGCCTCCCGCCGAACCTGATGAACATCCCGTCGGGCTGCCCGTTCAACCCGCGCTGCCCCATGGCGCAGCCGGTGTGCCGGGAGAAGTTGCCCCCGCTGCTGCAGATCGGCAGCGGCCGGGCCAGCGCCTGCCACTTCGCCGAGGAGCTCGTGAACCGTGACTGAGAACATCATCGAGGTCCGTGACCTGGTCAAGCACTACCCCGTGACCCGGGGCATCGTGTTCAAGAAGACCATCGGTCAGGTCAAGGCGGTCGACGGCGTCTCCTTCGACCTGAAGGCCGGCGAGACCCTGGGCGTGGTGGGCGAGTCCGGCTGCGGCAAGTCGACGCTCGCCCGGGTCCTGATGAACCTGGAGCGGCCGACCAGCGGCCAGGTGCTCTACAAGGGGCAGGACATCTCCAAGCTGTCCGGTGGCGCACTGCGGCGCCTGCGCCGGCAGATCCAGCTGGTGATGCAGGACCCGTACACCTCGCTGAACCCGCGGATGACGGTCGGTGACCTGATCGGCGAGCCGTTCGAGATCCACCCCGAGGTGGCCCCGCGCGGCAGCCGCCGGACCAAGGTCAAGGAGCTGCTCGACCTGGTCGGCCTGAACCCGGAGCACATCAACCGGTACCCGCACCAGTTCTCCGGCGGTCAGCGGCAGCGCATCGGCATCGCCCGGGCGCTCGCCCTGCGGCCCGAGGTCATCGTCTGCGACGAGCCGGTGTCGGCCCTGGACGTGTCGATCCAGGCGCAGGTGATGAACCTGCTGGAGAAGCTCCAGGCCGAGTTCGGTCTGTCGTACGTCTTCATCGCCCACGACCTGTCGGTCGTGCGTCACCTCTCCGACCGGGTCGCCGTGATGTACCTGGGCAAGATGGTGGAGATCGGCACCGAGGACGAGATCTACGAGCGGCCGACCCACCCGTACACCCAGGCGCTGCTGTCGGCGGTGCCGGTGCCGGACCCGACGCTGCGGGACAACAAGGCGATCATCCGGCTCACCGGTGACGTCCCCTCGCCGATCAGCCCGCCCTCGGGCTGCCGGTTCCGCACCCGGTGCTGGAAGGCGCAGGACCTCTGCGCCCAGGAGGTGCCGCTGCTCCAGATCCGCCCCGGCTCGGATCACCCGAGCGCCTGCCACTTCGCCGAGCGGCGGGAGATCGTGCCCGCCCACGAGGTGGCCTGATCGATCCGGACCGCCTGCCGGCGTCAGCTCGACGCCGGCAGGCGGTTCGTCATGTCCGGCGACTCCAGCTCGGCTGGCGGCCATAATTCGGCCTCCGCGCCGCTGGGCGGCGCTTCGGACCGAATGAAGGCCGGTCTTTCGCCGCGCCACGACCTGAAGCCGCCGTCCGAGCTCCTCACAGCGGGCCACGGCCGGCGCGGAGCAGCAGCAGCGCGAGTTGGGTGCCGTCCGCGCCGAGCGCCTCCCGGAACCGCTCCAGGATCTCCCGCTCCCGGGACAGCACGAGGCGGGTGCCGCCGGAGGCCATCCGGGTGGCCCCGACCTCCTGCGACAGCGCGGCCCGCTCCTGCCAGAGGGCGATGATCGTGCGGTCGATCTCGTCGATCCGTTCGCGGATGGCCACGATCCGCTCGGCGGCCGCCGAGTCGTCGGTGCCGGTCCGCGCCGCAGCGGCCCCGGTCGGGTCGGTGTCGCCGGTCCGGTCGTGTCGCGCCGGGCTGCCGCTGGACTCCACCACGTCAGTCATCATCGTCGTACCCTTCGGGTCTCGGGCCCGGTGCCCGGATCCCGGGACGAAAAAGCCCCGGGCTCCAGGAGCCCGGGGCTTTCGCAGGTCTGTGATCAGGCGCGACCTACGGCTGCCGGACTCCCGGTGCCGTAGTAAAAGTAGAAGCGCTGACCGAACACGTCGTCGAGTATGCCGACCGGCGGGCCCGGCGCGCAAGGAAACCCGCCAACAGATGGGACGGGGCACTGGCGGCTTCGTCTCGTCCGGGCCGGCGTGGGCGGGAAGTGTCCGCCGGGCGGCATAGACTCGCCGTGCGATGCATCCTCTCTTCGACATTCCCGCGCCCCCGCCCGCGCCGGAGTCCCGCCCGGCCCCGTCGCGCCGGCCCGGGGCCGTCCGGCCGGACCCGCAGGCACTCCTCGACGGGTTGAACGGTCCCCAACGGGACGCGGTCACCCACGCCGGTTCCCCACTGCTGATCGTGGCCGGCGCCGGCTCCGGCAAGACCCGGGTGCTGACGAACCGGATCGCGTACCTGCTCGCCGCGCGGGACGTGCACCCGGGCGAGATCATCGCGATCACCTTCACCAACAAGGCCGCCGGCGAGATGAAGGAGCGGGTGGCCGCCCTGGTCGGCCCACGCGCCCGGTTGATGTGGGTGTCGACCTTCCACTCGGCCTGCGTCCGGATCCTGCGCGCCGAGCACGAGCACGCCGGGCTCAAGTCCACCTTCTCGATCTACGACGCGGACGACTCGCGCCGGTTGATGCAGCTCGTCGCCCGCGAGCTGGACCTGGACCCGAAGCGCTACCCGGCGCGCGGCCTGGCGGCCCAGGTCTCCAACCTGAAGAACGAGCTGGTCGACCCGGAGGCGTTCGCCGCCCGGGCCAAGGGGCCCAATGAGCGGGCCCTGGCCGAGGCTTACACGCTCTACCAGCGGCGGTTGCGCGAGGCGCACGCGCTGGACTTCGACGACCTGATCATGACCACGGTGCACCTGCTCCAGTCGCACCCGCACGTCGCGGAGAGCTACCGGCGCCGGTTCCGGCACGTGCTGGTGGACGAGTACCAGGACACCAACCACGCCCAGTACGTGCTGATCAAGGAGCTGGTCTCCGGCACCGAGGGGATCCCGCCGGCCGAGCTGTGCGTGGTGGGTGACGCCGACCAGTCGATCTACGCGTTCCGGGGCGCGACCATCCGCAACATCCTCGAGTTCGAGCGCGACTTCACCGACGCCCGGACGATCCTGCTGGAGCAGAACTACCGCTCCACCCAGACCATCCTCAACGCCGCCAACGCGGTGATCGACCGGAACACCTCCCGCAAGCCGAAGCGGCTGTGGAGCGACGCCGGCGCTGGCGAGCAGATCGTCGGCTACGTGGCCGACACCGAGCACGCCGAGGCCGACTGGGTGGCGCGGGAGATCGACCGGCTGGTCGACCAGGGTGACACCCGCCCCGGCGACGTGGCGGTCTTCTACCGCACCAACGCCATGTCCCGGGTTTTCGAGGAGGTGTTCATCCGGGTCGGCCTGCCGTACAAGGTGGTCGGTGGCGTGCGCTTCTACGAGCGCAAGGAGGTCCGCGACGCACTGGCCTACCTGCGCGCGGTGGTTAACGACGACGACACGGTCAGCCTGCGGCGGATCCTCAACACCCCGCGCCGGGGCATCGGCGAGCGGGCCGAGGCGTGCGTGGAGGCCCTGGCCAGCCGGGACCGGATCTCTTTCGGTGCGGCGCTGCGCCGGGCCAAGGACGCACCCGGGATCTCCACCCGGGCCGCCAACGGCATCGCCGAGTTCGTCGCGCTCCTCGACTCGGCGCGCGAGCTGGCCGCGACCGGCACCCCCGAGGACGTGCTGGAGGCCCTGCTGACCCGCTCGGGCTACCTCAGCGAGCTGGAGGAGAGCCTGGATCCGCAGGACGCCGGCCGGGTGGACAACCTTCAGGAGTTGGTCAGCGTCGCCCGCGAATACACCGAGCGGATCGAGGCGCTGGGCGAGGAGGAGGAGCGGGCCACGGTGGCCGGGTTCCTGGAGCAGGTGGCGCTGGTCGCCGACGCCGACCAGGTCCCCGCCGACGACCCCGAGCACCAGGGTGTGGTCACCCTGATGACGCTGCACACGGCGAAGGGCCTGGAATTCCCGGTCGTCTTCCTCAGCGGCCTGGAGGACGGCGTCTTCCCGCACCTGCGCTCGCTCGGCGACAACCGGGAGCTGGAGGAGGAGCGGCGACTGGCGTACGTGGGCATCACCCGGGCCCGGCAGCGCCTCTACCTGTCGCGGGCGGTCACCCGGTCGGCCTGGGGGGCACCGGCGTACAACCCGGCGTCGCGCTTCCTCGAGGAGCTGCCGCCGGAGCTGGTCCGCTGGGAGCGCCTCGAGGCCTCGTACACCTCGTGGGCCGGCGGTGGCGGCGGCGTCGGCGGCCGCGCGGACCGCGCGCCCGGCGGCCGGGGCGGCTTCACCGGGGGTACGCCGAAGGCGACCCAGCTCGCGAAGCGGCTCGGGGTGGATGCCAGCCGGCTGTCCACGGCCAGCGAGCTGCGGCAGGCGCCGAAGGTGTCGGTGGGGGACCGGGTCAACCACCAGCGCTACGGGCTGGGCCGGGTGCTGGCCGTCGAGGGGCACGGCCCGGGCGCCCGGGCGCAGATCGACTTCGGCGACCAGACCATGTGGCTGGTGCTCCGGCACGCCCCGATCGACAAGCTCTGACGGCGGGGCCCGGCCCGGCGGGTGCCGGACCGGGCCCCTCCTCGTGCCGTGGCCGTCAGCAGGCCACGTCGATGCCCCGGGCGCGCAGGAAAGGCGCCGGGTCGATCTGGTTCCACATGGCGCCCTGGTGCACCTCGAAGTGCAGGTGCGGGCCGGTGGCGTCGCCGGTGGCGCCCTCGTAGCCGATGACCTGGCCGGCGCTCACCTTGTCGCCGACGCTGACGATCAGCCGGCTCTGGTGCCCGTAGTGGGTCAGGTAGCCGTTGCGGTGGTCGATGAAGACCGAGTTGCCGTACCCGTCGCCGGCGTCGCCGGCCTTGACCACGGTGCCGGCCGCAGCCGCGTGGATCGGGGTGCCCGCGGGCATCGCGAAGTCGATCCCGGCGTGCAGGGTGCCCCACCGCGGCCCGTAGCAGGAGGTGACCGTGGCACCCTTCATCGGGATGACCCAGGCGGGCTTCGGCGGGACCGTCTTCTTCGGCTTCGGCTTGGCGGTGGCCGTCCTCGTCGGCGTGGGGCTGGCCGCAGTCGGGCTCGGCGAGGGGCTGGCCGGGGTGGCCGACGGGGTGACCGGGGCGGTCGACTCGCGGACGGAGCGGTCGGCGCGGGCGGCGTCCTCGGCGCGGGCCTGGGCGTCGAAGTCGACGGCGGCCGGTGCCGGGGTGCCATGGTCGGTGGTGGCGACGGAGACGCCGCCGAAGCCGAGGCCGACCAGGGCGACCGCGCCGAGGACCAGGTAGGTGGCACGGCGACCCGTGCTCGCGCGCCGCCGATGCCGGGCGGGGGCGTCCGGGGTTTTCTCGTTCTGGCTGGAGCTGGCTTCCTGCACGGGGACCTTCATCAGTCGAGGGGCACGTGACCTCGAAATACTGGTGTCGGCTCCGGTCGTGGCGGGTACTGGGTCCGGGAGGCCGGGTCGGACTGGTGATCGATCGTGTCCGGGTTCAGCCCGTTCCAGTGCGATTTGCTGGAAAAAAGGATCATGCGTGGTCGTGGCGCTGCTCACACTTCTCGCTGTGACCCAGCCAACTTCTGCGCCAACGAAAAACCGCCCAGATCCTGCGATCCGGGCGGTCAATGCACGATGCGCAGCGTCAGGACGCGGCTGGCTCGGCGTAGATTGTCTCGATTTCCATCTGGATGTCCACTCCGCGCTTCATGAGCCACGGCACCGGGTCCTGCGGCTGGCCGTTGACATGGATCTCCAGGTGCAGGTGGGAGCCGTAGGAGTGGCCGGTGTTGCCGACCAGGCCGAGCTGGTCGCCGGCCTTGACCTGCTGGCCCTCCTTGACGCTGACCTCGGAGGAGTGACCGTAGATGGCTTCGCTGCCGTCCGGGTGCTGGACGATCACCGCGTAGCCGTAGCCGCCGAACCAGCCCGCCTTGGTGACCGTGCCGCTGTGGATCGCGGTGTACGGCGTGCCCTCCGGGGCGACCAGGTCGATGCCGGTGTGCAACTTGCCCCAGCGCACGCCGTAGGGCGCGTTGAAGTCGTATCCGTGCAGGGGCAGCAGCCAGGTGTCCTGCTCGGTCGCGGCCTTGCTCTGCCCGCGGTCGGCGCGGGTCGGCACGTCAGCACTGTCGGCGCGGCTCGCTACGTCCTCGCTGGTGATCGAGGCCCGCTTGAGCTCGTCGATGGCCGACGGGCTGACACTCTTGGCGTCCGGGAGGGCGTTCGCGCCGAGGGCGACGATGCCGGCTCCCACGAAAGCGGTCGTCACGACCGCGGCGTAGCGGCTCCGCGGGGGGGTGGGTACGCGGCGTCGACCGCGATATCTATCGGGCTCAGACGACAGGCGCTGGCGCACGCACACCCTCCGTTGTCGGGGATCCGATGCGACCTCCAGCCGTTCGATGAAGCTCCGTCGAACGTCCGGTGGCCGCGTCGTCACCCGTCCGTGGACCTGATGACAACCGTGGACACGTTAGCCAACAGCCACACTGGTCACAAGCCAAAGCGCCGAAATAGTGTTTCTTTCTGTCCCTTTACATCCGCTCTTGTCATGTCTCGTGCCGCCGGTTGGAGGGCCCGATCACTGTCCGTTCGTCGCGGACAGTGACCGTTCGGCGGAGGCGTCCGGCTTTGGGCGTACGGGGGCGCGCGGTAGTGGGCGCGGTGCTCCAGGTGACTGCCGCCCGGGTTCCGCACGTCGGATCCGCCTGATGCGGGCGCGGTCGTATGAGACAGGCCCCAACGCTGCCGGCCCGGGTTCCCGGCACCCGACCGGGCGGGTTACCGTTCGTTCAGGTGACAGTGCCGTAGCCGGTGAAAGGTGTGCCCTGATGAGCTCTCGTATCCGGGTCGTCGTCGCGAAGCCCGGCCTGGACGGCCACGACCGGGGCGCGAAGGTCGTCGCGCGTGCCCTGCGGGACGCCGGCATGGAGGTCATCTACACCGGGCTGCACCAGACCCCGGAGCAGATCGTGGAGACCGCCATCCAGGAGGACGCCGACGCGGTCGGCCTCTCCGTGCTCTCCGGCGCGCACATGACGCTCTTCAAGCGGGTGCTGGAGTTGCTCGCCGAGCGCGAAGCGGCCGACATCGTGGTCTTCGGCGGCGGCATCATCCCGGACGCCGACATCCCCGAGCTGGAGCGGCTCGGCGTCGCCAAGATCTTCACCCCCGGCGCCACCACCCAGTCGATCGTCGAGTGGGTCCGGGAGAACGTCGCCCAGCCGGTCGCCTGACCCGGGTCGCGCCCGGTCCTCGATCGACGTCCGCGCGAGCGGCGGTAAAGAAGAATGCCGGGCGGACGCGACCGGGGAACTCCGGACAGGGGGGAGGGGCCGGACGCACCCCTCACACGCCCGGCCCCTCTATGCACGATGCCCCGCCGCCACCCCTCGACCGACAGGGCATCGGCCGCTCCCGTCGCCGCGCTGTACCAGCGCTCCGACATCAGACTCAACGACGCCCCCACCGGGCGGTTACGCCTCTTCCGTAAATCCCCCGGATGGCTGACCCGCCCTCCGGAATGAGTCCGCCCGACCAGATCGCCGTCGTTGGTGGAGCGGCCCCGGTACGGCCTCCATGCGGTAGGGGAGAGGCCTGGGTCTACCGATCGCGGCGCGGACATCTCTTCGCTGGGCCGCCTGGGCGTACCGGGGAACGGTGGCTGTGCATTACGGCACACCGCGCACCCGCTCGGTTGCCCCCGGTTCCCATCTCGTTAGGCTGCGGCAAATGGCCTGTCTCATCTGATGACAGGCGTCAAACTTATTTTCCAACGCTGGTGGCGGCGCGAGGGCGCGCCGCGGAGACGGGACGGGACGCGCAATCGTGGACCTGTACGAGTACCAGGGGCGGGACCTGTTCGAGCGGCACGGCTTGCCCGTGCTCGCCGGCGGCGTCGCCACTACCCCGGAGGAGGCCCGCGCGATCGCCGAACGCCTCGGCGGCCGGGTGGTCGTCAAGGCGCAGGTGAAGGTCGGCGGCCGCGGCAAGGCCGGCGGGGTCAAGCTGGCCGAGGGCGCGGAGGAGACGGTGGCCCGGGCCACCGACATCCTCGGCATGGACATCAAGGGTCACACGGTCCACAAGGTCATGATCACGGTGACCGCGGACGTGGCCGAGGAGTACTACTTCTCCTACCTGCTCGACCGGGCGAACCGTACCTTCCTCTGCATCGCCAGCGTGGCCGGCGGCATGGACATCGAGCAGGTCGCGGCCGAGACCCCGGAGAAGGTGGTCAAGGCTCCGATCGACGCCAACGTCGGCGTGGACGAGGCGAAGGCACGCGAGATCGTCACCGCAGCCGGCTTCCCCGCCGAGGTGGCCGACCAGGTCGTCGAGGTCGCGGTGAAGCTGTGGCAGGCGTTCGTCGCCGAGGACGCCACGCTGGTCGAGGTGAACCCGCTGGCCAAGACCAAGGACGGCAAGCTGCTGCTGCTGGACGCCAAGATCAGCCTGGACGAGAACGCCGCGTTCCGGCACCCGGATCACGAGGCCCTGGTCGACCAGGCCGCGGTGGACCCGCTGGAGCAGGCCGCCAAGGAGAAGGACCTCAACTACGTCAAGCTCGACGGCGAGGTCGGCATCATCGGTAACGGCGCGGGCCTGGTCATGTCCACCCTCGACGTGGTGGCGTACGCGGGCGAGCGGCACGGCGGCGTCAAGCCGGCCAACTTCCTCGACATCGGCGGTGGCGCGAGCGCCGCGGTGATGGCGAACGGCCTGGAGATCGTGCTCTCCGACCCCTCGGTCAAGAGCGTCTTTGTCAACGTCTTCGGCGGTATCACCGCCTGCGACGCGGTCGCCAACGGCATCGTGCAGGCGCTGGCGCTGCTCGAGCAGCGCGGCGAGCAGGTCACCAAGCCGCTCGTCGTCCGCCTCGACGGCAACAACGCGGAGGCCGGCCGGGCGATCCTCGACGGCGCGAACAACCCGCTGATCGAGCGGGTCGACACCATGGACGGCGCGGCCGAGCGGGCCGCCGAGCTGGCGGCTGCGGGGGTCTGATCATGGCTATCTGGCTGACCAAGGACTCGAAGGTCATCGTGCAGGGGATGACCGGTTCCGAGGGTTCCAAGCACACCCGGCGGATGCTCGCCGCCGGCACCAACGTGGTCGGTGGCGTCAACCCGCGCAAGGCGGGCCAGACCGTCGACTTCGACGGCACCGAGCTGCCGGTGTTCGCCACCGTCGCCGACGCCATGAAGGAGACCGGGGCGGACGTCACGGTCATCTTCGTGCCGCCGCAGTTCACCAAGGCCGCGGCCATCGAGGCGATCGACGCCGGCATCGAGCTGGCCGTGGTGATCACCGAGGGTGTGCCGGTGCACGACACCGCCGCGCTCTGGGCGTACAACGTGGCGAAGGGCGAGCGGACCCGGATCATCGGCCCGAACTGCCCGGGCATCGCCTCGCCGGGCGCCTCCAACGCCGGCATCATCCCGGCCGACATCACCGGCAGCGGCCGGATCGGCCTGGTCAGCAAGAGCGGCACGCTGACCTACCAGATGATGTACGAGCTGCGCGACATCGGCTTCTCGACCTGCGTCGGCATCGGCGGTGACCCGATCATCGGCACCACCCACATCGACGCGCTGGCCGCGTTCGAGGCGGACCCGGAGACCGACGCCATCGTGATGATCGGTGAGATCGGCGGTGACGCCGAGGAGCGGGCGGCCGAGTTCATCAAGGCCAACGTCACCAAGCCGGTGGTCGGCTACATCGCCGGCTTCACCGCCCCGCCCGGCAAGACCATGGGCCACGCCGGCGCGATCATCTCCGGCTCGGCGGGCACCGCCGACGCGAAGAAGGCGGCGCTGGAGGCGGTCGGCGTGAAGGTCGGCAAGACGCCGACCGAGACCGCCAAGCTGATGCGGGAGATCATGTCCGGCCGCTGAGCTGCCGGGTCACGTACCGCGGGGGTCGACCGGGTCCGGTCGGCCCCCGCGGGCTTGTTGCGCGGCGCTTGGGCGGGCGAGTCCGGTGCGGCCGGCCCGGCGGGTCAGCGGTACCAGTAGGGGTAGTGGGCGCCCCGAGCCCGGACGATCGCGCTGGCGATGAGGTTGATGACGCCCAGCGCGACGGCCAGCCAGCCGAGCAGTTGCGAACGCCCGAAACGCCGCGCGTCCCGGATCGACAGGTAGCCGAAGACGATGCCCAGGATGCCGCAACAGAGCACGCCGAGGACGATCCCCAGGACGCCCCAGAGAATGGTGCGGTCCCGGCCGGGGGCCGGCGGTGGTGGTGGCGGCGGGTATGGAGCGTTCACGGCTTCCTCCGGACGGACGGGCCGGCGACGAACGGTCACGTCCTGGGCCGAGGCTAACCGGATCGGGGGCAGAGAGCCGGTGGATCAGGGAACTCGCCGCTCTGCCGGAGCGGTATCGGACTGCCGCCGCCCGCGTGACATGCCAGAGTAGAACGCGATGCCACCCGTCACCCCTGACCAGCCACGCCGTCCCGCCGCCGGTGCCCGGCCGACCGGCCGCGCCCGACCGGCGCCGCGGGTGCCCGCGCCCCGGTCCGGGGAGGGCTCGCGCGGCCGGGCCCCGCTGCCCGTCGCCGCCGGGGTGGCGGCCGGGTGGGCGGCCGTGACGTCCTGGCTGCCGGTCACCCTGGTGCTCGGCCTGGCCCAGCTCAGCGCGGACGCCGGCTCGCTGCCCGGTGCGCTGCGTGTCGGCGCCGCCGGCTGGCTGCTCGGCCACGGGGTGCCGCTGGGGACCTCCGCCGGGCCGCTCGGCCTGGCGCCGCTCGCCCTCACCGTGCTCGCCGTCTGGCGGCTCACCCGGGCCGGCGTGCACGTGAGCCGGGCCATCGGCGCGCGCGGCGGTCGCTCGCCCCGGCAGGCGCTCACCGCCGGGGTCGCCGTCGGCGTCGGGTACGCGCTGCTCGGCGCCGTCGCCGCGATCGCGGTCAGTGCCGGTGGCCCGCAGGTGTCCCCGGTCCGGGCCGCGGTGACCTTCTGGATCTTCGGTACGGTGTGCGCACTGGTCGGCGCGGCGCGCACCACGGCCGTGTCGGTGCTGCTGGCCCGGCGCTCCCCGCCGCCGCTGCGGGACGGGGTGCGGACCGGGCTGGTCGCCGGGCTGCTGCTGCTCGCGGCGGGTGCCGGGGCGGCCGGCCTGTCGGTGGCCACCGGGGGCGGCGACGCGGCCGACATGATCGGCGCGTACCGGACCGGGGTGGCCGGTCAGGCGGGGATCACCCTGGTCAGCCTCGCGTACGCCCCGAACGCCACCGTCTGGTCGGCCAGTTATCTGCTCGGCCCCGGGTTCGCCGTCGGCAGCGGCACCGCCGTCCAGGTCAGAGAGGTCTCGCTCGGCGCGCTGCCGGCCGTACCGCTGCTGGCCGGGCTGCCGCGCGGCCCGATGGACGGGGCCGGCGCGGGACTGCTCGCGGTGCCGGTGCTGGCCGGGATGGCGGCCGGCTGGCTGCTGGCCCGGCGGCTGTTGCGGGCCGCGACCGACGGGCGGGCGACGGTGGGCTGGCCCGCGCTGCTCGTCCCGGCGGCGCTCGCCGGCCCGGTCGCCGGGGCGCTGCTCGGCCTGGCCGCCGCGCTCTCCGGCGGTCCGCTCGGCGGCGGCCGGCTCGCCGAGATCGGCCCGGTCTGGTGGCAGGTGGCCGGGGTGGCGACCCTGGTGGTCGCCGCCGGCGCGCTGCTCGGCGCCGCCGCCACCAAGACCCTCGCCCGCACCACCACCCCCACCCCCTCCCGCGCCACTCCCACCCGCCCCGCCGCCCCGCGCCCACCCGCCCCGCCGCGTTGATCAAGAAGTTTGCGTCGGGACGACCGCCGAGCCGGACGCAAACTTCTTGATCGACCCGGTGGGGTGTGGGCTGGGCAAGGAGCTGGGAAAGGAGAAGGGGGCGGCCGGCGGTGCCGGACGCCCCCTTCTGTTGGGGTCAGGAGCCGAGGTTGCTCAGGTTGATCGCGGCGCCCGCGATGGCGTTGATGATGCCGATGACCACGCCGATTCCGCCGCAGATGAGGCCGGCCTTGGCCTGGCCCGCGTTGGTCGCCAGGCCCTGCTGGGCCTTCTTCTGGCCCATCACGCCGAGCACCACGCCGGCGATGCCGGCCGGAATGCCGAGCAGCGGGCAGCAGAGGCCCAGCACGATCGAGGCGATACCGGCGATCATGCCGATCAGGCCGAGGTTGTTGTTCTGCCCCTGCCCCTGCGGCTGCGGGTAGCCCGCGGCCGGGTACGTCGGCGCGGCGCCGTACGGCTGCTGCTGCGCGTACGGGTCCTGGTAGGGCTGCCCGGAGGTCGGCTGGCCGTACGGCTGGCCCGAGGTGGGCTGCTGCCCGTACTGCGGTGCCTGCGGCGGCTGGGCGTACGGGTCGGGCTGCTGGCCGTATGGCTGGCCGGAGGTGGGCTGCTGCCCGTACTGCGGTGCCTGCGGCGGCTGGGCGTACGGGTCGGGCTGCTGACCGTACGGCTGGCCGGAGGTGGGCTGCTGCCCGTACTGCGGCGCCTGCGGCGGCTGGGCGTACGGGTCCTGGTGCTGCGGGGAGGTCGGGTTCTGGTTGGGCTGCTGACCGTACGGGTCCTGACCGGGGTAACCGGGCTGCATTGCGGGGTGCTCCTCAAACTGGGGGTCGACGGTCCATGGTCCGTTGCTGCTGCGCATCACTTCGCCCAGCACCGGGACCCCGCGGCAGACGGGCCCGGAACCAAGGTCACGATGCCGACACCGGGCCGGGCCTACGCCAACGAACCGGGCGACGGCAGCGTATCGTGCCCGCACCACCCGGAGATCACCCGCGAGGTTCACCGCCCGCACGCTGGACGCCCCGGCCTGCCCGATAGGGTGGCCGGGTGACCGAGCCCGCGTCCGTCGCCCGCCTCGTAGTCCTCGTCTCCGGCTCCGGCAGCAACCTCCAGGCGCTGCTGGACGCCACGGCCGACCCCGGGTACGGCGCACGAGTGGTGGCCGTGGGCGCCGACCGGGACGGGATCGCCGGCCTGGACCGGGCCGCCGCGGCCGGGGTACCCACCTTCGTGGAGCGACTGAAGGACCATCCGACCCGCGCCGACTGGGACGCCGCGCTCACCGCCCGGGTCGCCGAGCATCGGCCCGACCTGGTGCTCAGCGCCGGGTTCCTCAAGCTGGTCGGCCCGCAGTTCCTGGCCGCGTTCGGCGACCGCTACCTGAACACCCACAACACCCTGCTGCCGGCGTTCCCCGGCATCCACGGCCCCCGGGACGCCCTCGCCTACGGCGTGAAGGTCACCGGGGCCACGCTGTTCTTCGTCGACGCCGGGATGGACACCGGGCCGATCGTCGCCCAGGTCGCCGTGCCGGTGCTGGACGATGACGACGAGGAGACGCTCACCGAGCGCATCAAGGAGGCCGAGCGTCGCCAGCTCGTCGAGCAGGTCGGTCGGCTGGTCCGTGAAGGTTGGACGATCACCGGTAGAAAGGTCAGGGTTCCGTGAGCACCACTGAGGACGCGCGCCGCCCGATCCGACGGGCGCTGGTCAGCGTCTACGACAAGAGCGGTCTGGTCGAGTTGGCCCGGGCCCTGCACGGGGCCGGAGTGGAGATCGTCTCGACCGGCAGCACGGCGGCCACGATCGCCGGCGCGGGCGTGCCGGTGACCCCGGTCGAGCAGGTGACCGGCTTCCCGGAGATCCTCGACGGCCGGGTCAAGACCCTGCATCCGAAGATCCACGGCGGCCTCCTCGCCGACCTGCGCAAGGACGCGCACGCCGCCCAGCTCGACGAGCACGGCATCGCCGGCATCGACCTGCTGGTCTCCAACCTCTACCCGTTCCAGGCCACGGTCGCCTCCGGCGCCGACCAGGACGAGTGCGTCGAGCAGATCGACATCGGCGGTCCGGCGATGGTCCGGGCCGCGGCCAAGAACCACGCCTCGGTCGCCGTGGTGACCGACCCGGCGGCGTACCCGGCGCTGCTGGCCGCGCTCGCCGAGGGCGGCTTCACGCTGGCCCAGCGGCGGGCCCTCGCCGCCCGGGCCTTCGCCGACATCGCCGACTACGACGTGGCCGTCGCCGACTGGTTCGCGGCCACCCTGGCACCGGCCGCCGACGGCTGGCCGGAGTTCGCCGGCCTGGCGCTGCGCCGGCAGGCGGTGCTGCGCTACGGCGAGAACCCGCACCAGGCGGCCGCGCTCTACGCCGACCCGGCGAGCCCGGCCGGGCTGGCGCAGGCGGCGCAGCTGCACGGCAAGGAGATGTCGTACAACAACTACGTCGACGCGGACGCCGCCTGGCGGGCCGCGAACGACTTCCCGGCGCAGCCAGCGGTGGCCATCATCAAGCACGCCAACCCGTGCGGCATCGCGGTCGGCGCGGACGTGGCCGAGGCGCACCGCAAGGCGCACGCCTGCGATCCGGTGTCGGCGTACGGCGGCGTGATCGCGGTCAACCGGCCGGTGAGCGTGGCGCTGGCCCGGCAGGTCGCGGAGATCTTCACCGAGGTCCTGGTGGCTCCCGGCTTTGACGAGGGTGCGGTGGAGGTCCTCCAGGCCAAGAAGAACATCCGGCTGCTGCGCGCCCCGGAGTTCAACCCGCTGCCGGCCGAGTGGCGGCAGGTCACCGGCGGGGTGCTGGTGCAGCTGCGGGACCGGATCGACGCCGAGGGCGACGACCCGGCCAACTGGCGGCTGGCCACCGGCGAGGCGGCCGACGAGGCGACCCTGCGCGACCTGGTGTTCGCCTGGCGGGCGGTCCGTGCGGTGAAGAGCAACGCGATCCTGCTGGCCAAGGACGGCGCCACTGTCGGCGTCGGGATGGGCCAGGTGAACCGGGTCGACTCGGCGCAGCTCGCGGTCCGCCGGGCCGGTGCCGACCGCGCTCGCGGGGCGGTCTGTGCCTCGGACGCCTTCTTCCCCTTCGCCGACGGCCCGAAGATCCTCATCGAGGCCGGGGTCCGGGCGATCGTCCAGCCCGGTGGCTCGATCCGCGACGAGGAGACCATCGCCGCCTGCAAGGAGGCCGGGGTGACCATGTACCTCACCGGCACCCGGCACTTCTTCCACTGAGCACCGTCGTCCGCCGGGCGCGGCCGGCCGGCCGCGCCCGGCGTTGCACGTGCCGGGCCGTCGTCCGATGGCACCGTCACATGGCGGCTGCTGACCAGCCGTAAGTAGGAGCACCTGGCCATTGCTCGCCGGCAAAAGTTGTTGCTAGCGTGGCCCCGGCAGCAAGCGATCGATACTTCTCTCCTCTCGGCCAGCCCCCGTTCGCGGCCCGGGTCCCTCGCGGCGCCCGCCCGAGCGGCCCCCTCCTACCGACAGGTCCGCCCCATGCGCGTGTTCGACCGGTTGACCGCCGTCGTCGTGGCGCTGGCGTTCGTCCTGGTCGGTCTGGGGGCGCCCACCCACGGGGAAACCCCTGGTCCCGGCGCGGTGGTCACCGCCGCGCACCGGTCGATCGGCCACGACACGCCGTCGGTCGACCCCCGAGCCGTTGTGGCGCGCCCAGCGCCTCCCGACGCTCCCCGGGACCTGCGGACGGAACTCGTCGGCGGACACTGTGGTGACCACCGCCCCGGCGTCGTCTCCACAGATGGACCGGACGATCTCCTCCCGGCCCCGCCCGTGGCCGTCGGCGGCCCGCCCCATCCGGGCGTCGCCCCGACCCGCTACCGGCCGCCGGCCCTGCCGCTGCCGCCGCGCGGCACCCTGCTCGCCCGGGCCCCGCCGACCGTCGCCTGACCCGCCCACGCGCCCGCCCCTCGGCACCGGCGCGCTGCGGACCGTCGAATCCGGACGATCCGTCCGATCCCGAACCTGCCCAGGTGGCCATCCGCCGCCCCGGCTTTCCCAGCCCGGGCCACCTGCCCGGGCCCCTTGAATCCCGGAGGATTCACATGTCCAAGTCCCGCTGGCGTAAGCCGGCGACAATCGCGGGCGCGCTGGTGCTGGCCGCCGCGCTCGGTGGCGTCGTCGCCACCAACCACGAGGTGCAGGAGAAGCTCGGCCTGGCCGACGAGCCCGGCGCCAACCTGCCCTGGCACCCCAGGGAGTTCACGGAGATGGCGGCCGGGGAGTCGTCCGAGGAGGCCGGCGAGGAGGCCTTCGAGGCCCGGACCATCGCCGAGCAGTTCGCCCAGGCCCGCTACGCCCCGGGCATCGTCTCGCCGGGCGCGTACTCCAACGCGCTGAGCCAGCTCAACGGGCTCGCCGCCACCAAGGGCACCTGGCGCGAGGTCACCAACGTCAAGTACGACGGCGACGACCCGCGCTACCGCGACTACGCGTCGAACTCCTCGGGCGGCGCCGGCCTGGTCACCGGCCGGATCACCGGCCTCGCGGCGGACAACGGCGGCTACGTCTACGCGGCCGGCGCGGACGGCGGCGTGTGGCGCTCCTCGACCGGCGGCGGGAGCTGGACGCCGATCACGGACGCGCTGCCCACGCTGTCCAGCGGCGACCTCGTGCTCGCCGCCGACGGTTCGCTCTGGTACGCCACCGGCGAGGCGAACACCGGCGGCACCTCGTACGTGGGCGCCGGCGTCTACCGGCTGGCCAACCCGAAGAGCGGCGCGTTCAAGCCGACCGACCGGGTCGGTGGGACCGAGCTGGAGAGCACGGTCATCAACAAGCTGCGGTTCTTCGACGGGAAGGTCTGGGTCGCCACCAACCGGGGCCTGTTCTCGCACCCGATGAGCAGCACCTCGGGCGCCTGGAAGCAGGAGTTCGCGCCGAACCCGAGCTACCTGCCGGGCGGGGCGAACGCGGGTGACGCGAACGCCGCGTACAAGAACATCGTCAACGACGTGGCGAACGACCCGCGCAACCCGAAGCACGTGGTGGTGGCCTCGGCCTGGCGTTCCGGCGACACGTACAACGGCTTCTACGAGACCGCCGACTACACCGCCGGGGGCTGGACGAAGGTCAACCCGACCGGCGCCATGCCGGCCGACGACATCGGCTACGTGACGTTCGCCTTCTCCGCCGACGGCGGCCGGCTGTACGCGATCAACCAGTCGCCGCGGCTGCTCAACAAGCCGGCCGGCAACGTGAACAGCTACCTGGACGGCATCTACGTCGCCAACACCGGCAACCCGGCCGGCCCGTGGAACAAGATCGCGGACTCGTCGAAGCTGGGCAACTCCGGCTCGGCGCTCAAGCAGGCCGTCGGTGGCAAGGGCTACGGCCCGGGCATCCAGGCCTGGTACAACCAGTTCCTCGCGGTGGACCCGGCCAACCCGAACCACCTCTGGGCGGGGCTGGAGGAGGTCTACGAGACGACCGACGCCGGCGCCACCTGGAAGACCGTCGGTCCCTACTGGAACTTCAACTTCTCCTGCTGGAACATCTACGACGCGCAGAACACCTGCAGCAAGACGACCCACTCCGACCAGCACTCGGTGGCGGTCGGCAACGGCTTCGTCTACGTGGGCAACGACGGCGGGGTGTACCGGCGGCCGATCAACGGCAAGACCGACAAGGCCGGGCACGCGACCGACTGGGAGAGTCTCAACGACGGCACCATCGACGCCCTCCAGTACTACGCGGTGGCGGTGGGCAAGGACCCGGCCAAGGCCGGCACGGTCGTCTCCGGCGGCCTGCAGGACAACGGCGTCTCGGTGCTCCGCCCCGGCGACACCGTGATGGGGTCCAACTTCGGCGGTGACGGTGGCGACTCCCTGGCCGACCCGGCCAACGGCTGCCGGCAGGTCCAGGAGTACACCAACCTGGCCATGCGGGTGACCGAGAACTGCAACGAGAACCCCGGCCCCGGCACGGCGAGCACCTCCACCTCGCGGGACATCCGGCCGTACACCTCGCGGCCGGGCGACGAGCCGGCCCGGTTCATCGCGCCGTTCGCGCCGGACGACCACGACGCCAACGTCTGGGTGGCCGGTGGCCAGCACGTCTGGGTGAACACCAAGGGCTACGCGATCCAGAACGGCAAGGGCTGGACGAACGTCTTCGACCTGGGCGCGGGGCACACCGCCACCTCGGTCGCCGTCTCCAACGGCATGGCGTACGTCGGCTGGTGCGGGCCGTGCAACAACGCCGGGTTCGCCCGGGGCGTCGCGGTCGGCAAGGTCGGCGACCCGTCGAGCTGGCACCAGCTCACCCTGCCGGGTGACTTCCCGAACCGGTTCGTGCAGGGCGTCGGGATCGACCCGGCGAACGCCGCGCACGCCTTCCTCGCGATCAACGGGTTCTCCCGCCGGTTCACCGAGGGACCGGGGGTCGGCTTCGGCCACGTCTACGAGACCACCGACGCGGGCGCGAGCTGGAAGGACGTCTCGGCGAACCTGCCGGACGTGCCGGCCAGCTCGATCAAGGAGCTGTCCAACGGCGCCCTGGTGCTGGCCACCGACCTGGCCACCCTCTACCGCGCACCCGGCGCCACCAACTGGCAGCGGCTCGGCTCCGGCCTGCCGCTGACCGTGGGCATGGACGTCGAGTACAACGCGGTGGACAACTCGGTCTACGTCGCGACCCACGGCCGTGGCATCTGGGCGTTCCCCCTCGCCCAGCTCTGACCTCGGGTCGGTCGGTCCCTGGGGACCGGCCGGCCCGTAGGCCGCGACCGCGCAGGCCCCGCCCCCTCTTCCTCCGGGGGCGGGGCCTGCGTCGCGGCCAGCCCGGTCAGGCGGCGGGGCGGACCTCGGCGAAGTGGCAGGCCGAGGGGTGCGGGTCCGCGGCGCGGAGCACCGCGTGCGGCTCCCGGGTGGCGCAGATGTCCTGCGCCTTCCAGCACCGGGTGCGGAATCGGCAGCCGGACGGCGGGTCGGCCGGGCTCGGCACGTCGCCGGTGAGTCGGATGATGCTCCGGGTCGCCCGTGCCCCCGGGTCCGGCACCGGCACCGCCGAGAGCAGCGCCTGGGTGTACGGGTGGGTGGCCCGCTCGTAGATCTCCTGCTCGGTGCCGGTCTCCACGATCTTGCCGAGATACATCACCGCGACCCGGTCCGAGATGTGCCGGACCACCGACAGGTCGTGCGCGATGAAGATGTACGACAGCCCGAACTCGTCCTGCAGCTGCTCCAGCAGGTTGATCACCTGGGCCTGGATCGACACGTCGAGCGCGGAGACCGGCTCGTCGCAGACGATGATCTCGGGCCGCAGGGCGAGCGCCCGGGCGATGCCGATGCGCTGCCGCTGGCCACCGGAGAACTGGTGCGGGTAGCGGTTGACGTGCTCGGGGTTGAGCCCGACCACGTCCAGCAGTTCCTGCACCCGGCGCCGCTTGCTGCCCTTCGGGGCCGCGTCCGGGTGGATGTCGAACGGCTCGCCGATGATGTCGCCGACCGTCATCCGCGGGTTGAGCGAGGTGTACGGGTCCTGCATCACCATCTGCATGTTCCGGCGCAGCCGGCGTAGTTCCGCGCCGGAGGCCTTGAACAGGTCCTTCCCCTCCAGGCTGGCCCGGCCGGCGGTCGGGGTCTCCAGCCGCATGAGCAGCCGTCCGTTCCACCCTGGTTGAGCGTCGGCTGTCCGCCCCGGCGTGTGGCGAAATCCACATTGCGTAACTCTGGGTGACGAAGCCTGCGTAGCAGATCGGCACCGTTGGCCGTCGCGGGCCGGCCGGGCGCGCGGCGTGAGACGATCCAGACGTGACGGCGATCATCCTGGACGGCAAGGCGACCGCGGCGGAGATCAAGGACGAGCTGCGGACACGGGTCAAGGCGCTGGCGGATCGGGGCGTCGTCCCGGGGCTCGGCACCGTCCTGGTCGGCACCGATCCCGGCTCCGAGGCGTACGTGAACGGCAAGCACCGCGACTGCGCCGAGGTCGGCATCGCCTCGATCCGCCGGGAGTTGCCCGCCGACGCCACCCAGGAGCAGCTCGACGCCGTCCTCGCCGAGTTGAACGCCGACCCGGCCTGCCACGGCTACATCGTCCAGCTGCCGCTGCCGGCCCAGCTGGACACCCAGCGGGCGCTGGAGATGATCGACCCCGCGAAGGACGCCGACGGCCTGCACCCGGTCAACCTGGGCCGGCTGGTGCTCGGCTACGACGCCCCGCTGCCCTGCACCCCGCGCGGCATCGTCGAACTGCTCCGCCGGCACGACGTCGCGCTGATCGGCGCCAAGGTGGCGCTGATCGGTCGGGGCAACACCGTCGGCCGCCCGCTCGGCCTGCTGCTCACCCGGCGCAGCGAGAACGCCACCGTCACCCTCTGCCACACCGGCACGCTCGACCTGGCCGAGCAGACCCGGGCCGCCGACATCGTCATCGTCGCGGCCGGCGTGCCGGGCCTGCTCACCGCCGACATGATCACGCCGGGCGCCACCGTCGTCGACGTCGGCATCACCCGGGTGATCGGCCCGGACGGCAAGGGCCGCTACACCGGCGACGTGGACCCGGAGGTGGCCGAGGTCGCCGGCAAGCTGGTCCCGATGCCCGGCGGCGTAGGCCCGATGACCCGGGCCATGCTGCTGACCAACGTGGTGGAACGCGCCGAGCGTGGCGCCTGACCATCCCAAGCACGTCATAACCGTCCGCCCCTGGCCGGATCGGTGACAGGATGGCTGATACGGTCCGGAAAACCGACTGGTATCAGGGAGTGGGACGACCATGGGTAAGAAGGTCACTGTCGTCGGGGCCGGCTTCTACGGCTCCACCACCGCGCAGCGCCTGGCCGAGTACGACATCTTCGACACCGTGGTGATCACGGACATCATCGAGGGGAAGCCGGCAGGCATCGCGCTGGACATGAACCAGTCGCGTCCGGTCGAGGGCTTCGAGACCAAGGTCGTCGGCGTCACCACCGGTCCGAACGGCGAGGGCTACGAGGCCATCGAGGGCTCCGATGTCGTCGTCATCACCGCCGGCCTGCCCCGCAAGCCGGGCATGAGCCGGATGGACCTGCTGGAGACCAACGCCAAGATCGTCCGCCAGGTCTCCGAGAACGTCGCCAAGTACGCCCCGAACGCCGTCGTCATCGTCGTCTCCAACCCGCTCGACGAGATGACCGCGTTGGCCCAGAAGGCCACCCAGTTCCCGAAGAACCGCGTGCTGGGCCAGGCCGGCATGCTGGACAGCGCCCGGTTCACCAACTTCGTGGCCGAGGCGCTGAGCGTACCGGTGAAGTCGGTGAAGACCCTGACCCTCGGCTCGCACGGCGACACCATGGTGCCGGTCCCGTCGAAGAGCACCGTGGACGGCAAGCCGCTGCGCGACGTCATGCCGGCCGAGCAGATCGAGGACCTGGTCGTCAAGACCCGCAACGGTGGCGCCGAGGTGGTCGCGCTGCTGAAGACCGGCTCGGCGTACTACGCCCCGTCCGCCGCCGCCGCCCGGATGGCGAAGGCGGTCGCGGAGGACTCCGGCGAGGTCATGCCGGTCTGCGCCTGGGTCGACGGCCAGTACGGCATCTCCGGCGTCTACCTGGGCGTCGAAGCCGAGATCGGCCGCGACGGCGTCCGGCGGGTCGTCGAGACCGACCTGGACGCCGACGAGCTGGCCAGCCTGAAGGAGGCCGCCGAGGCGGTCCGCGCCAAGCAGTCCGACGTCGCCAACATGTGATCCCGGCTGCCCGAAGCGCCCCGCGACCGCCGGTCGCGGGGCGCTTTCGCGTCCGGGCGGGGATCAGTCGGCCCGGCCCGCGCCGGAACCGCCTCGACCGCCGCTTCCACCGTCGATCAGGACGCCCAGGCCGTCGAGGACCCGGGCCAGGCCGAAGTTGTACGCCTGCTCCGGGCTGTACGCGGCGTTTTGTGCGGCCCCCGCGGCGGCGCCGACTTGGACCGCGGTCGGGTACCGCTGCTCATCGAGCACCCGGGCGAGCAGCGGGCCGTTCGCCGCCCACCACTGCTCATCGCTCCACGCGCTCTCCCGGCTCGCGAGCCGTGCCTCGGCCGCCGAGCGGGCCGCGGCCCGGACGAAGTCGAGGACGTACGTCAACGCCGCGTCCCGCTGCACGTCGGGCAGGCCGGTGCCGTCAAAGGCGCGCAGTTCGTATTCGTACTTGGCCATCAGCCCCGGGCCGAGCGGCGGTCGGCCGGTGGCGACCTCGGCGGCCCAGGGGTGGGCGGCGAACAGCCCGCGGTTGTCCTCGGCGAGCGCCGCCACCCGGGCCCGCCACGGCTCGCCGGAGCGGTCCGGCCGGGGCATCCGGGCGTAGCTCGCGTCCAACATCAGGTCGAGCAACTCGGCCTTGCCGGGCACATACGTGTAGAGGGTCATCGGCGCGACGCCGACGGCCTGGGCGACCGCCCGCATGGTCACCGCGTCCAGCCCGTCGGTGTCCGCCAGCTCGATCGCGGCCGTGACGATGTCGTCCAGCGAGTAACCCTGGCGCGGACCTCGACGCGGACTCTCGTCGGGTTGCCGCCAGAGCAGTCGCAGGGTGCGGGCCGGGTCGTCGGCTCCGCTGCGGTGGTTGGGCACCTGCCGATCCTCTCAGGCAAAAACCCCGTACACAGTACGTTGTACAATGTACGAAGTAATCCCCCCGACATCAGGAAGACCACGTGCAGATCACCGCATCGGCCATCTCGCTCAACGTCGACGACGTGGCGGCCTCGGCCGCCTTCGTCCAGCGGCACTTCGGTTTCCGGCAGGAGATGGCGGCCGACGGGTTCGTCTCGCTGGCCCGCGAGGGGGTCGGCTTCAACCTGATCTTCCTGCGGGCCGGGCTGGCCAGCATCCAGCCGGAGAGCCTGAAGCAGCAGCGGGCTCAGGGCCTGATCGTCGCCTTCGTGGTGGACGACATCGACGCCGAGCACGCCCGGATCCAGGCCGCCGGCGTGCCGGTCACGACCCCGATCCAGACCGAGCCGTGGGGGGAGCGCTTCTTCCAGGTCACCGACCCCAACGGGGTGATCATCCAGCTGGTGGAGTGGGTGCACGCCCCGGGCGAGGCGGGCTGATCCGGCGTAGCGCCGTTGACCCCGGGGGCCGCCCCCCGGGGGACCGCGCGCCCCCGGGGGGCGGGGCCCCCACCCCCCCCCCCCGCCCCCCGCCCGGGGCGGGGACAGCCGAAACGACCCCCCCG
>NZ_JBIDCT010000007.1:0-42102 GCF_043204735.1 Micromonospora sp. NPDC047740 | reverse complement strand
CCGGGGTTTATCATCCTGGTGGGGGTGTGGTTCCACCCCCGGGGGGGGGGGGGCTCATCCGGGGTCGCCCGTTCCCCCGGGGGCCCGCCACCTGGGTGAACGGCGCGCCCAGGTGCGGCGTCGCCAGCACCGCCCGGCCGTGCCCGGCCAGTTCGCGTAGCAGAGCCGTACGGACCCCGCGTGCCGCCGTGGGGTTCTCCTCGTGGGCGTACGCCAGGGTGGGGTCGACCAGCTGCACGGTGTGCACCAGCAGGTCGCCGGTGACCAGCAGGCGCTCGTCGCCCGAGTCGACCAGCACCGACTGGTGGCCCGGGGTGTGCCCGGGCGTGCTCAGCACGCGTACCCCGGGGGTGAGGTCGGTGTCGCCGTCGACCAGCCGGAGCTGGCCGGCGGCGCGCAACGGCCCCAGGAGTCGGGCCGGCAACTCGGGGTGGAACCGGTCCAGCGCCGCCAGCTCGGCCTGTTGCAGCAGGTAGTCCGCGTTGCGGAAGTACGGCGTGCCGAGCACCGCCCAGCCGACGTGGTCGCTGTGCAGGTGGGTGAGCACCACGGTCCGGACGTCCGCCGGGTCGATGCCGGCGACGGCCAGTTCCGCCGGCAGCCGGCCCGGGACCGGCGCCCAGCTCGCGGCCAGGGAGTCGGCCGGGCCGATCCCGGCGTCGACCAGGGTGACCGGCCCGTCCCCGGCACGCAGGGCGAAGCACCGGAACGGCAGCCACCAGCGGCCGTCCGGGGTGACCGTGTCCGGGTCCCGGCGGTCGGCCGCGCGCCACTGGTCCGCGGTGGCGTCCGGGAAAGCCTCCTCGCGGGGCTGGAAGAACGGCCCCGCCCCGTCGACCAGTGCGGTGACCGTGATAGACCCGATCGTGTGCGTCAGCGGCATCCGGGAAGGATGCCATCCCGACCCGTCCCGGGTGACCCCGATTTCATCGGGTGAGGCCGGCTGAGAAGCCCCGGTCAGTTTCCAGTACGCTCGTACTGCTTGAGCACGTGTCCCCCGAGAGGAGCGCCGGCCGATGGCGAAGATCAAGGTAAACAACCCGGTCGTGGAAATCGACGGCGACGAGATGACCCGGATCATCTGGAAGCAGATCCGGGAGCAGCTGATCCTGCCGTACCTCGACGTCGACCTGCACTACTACGACCTGTCGATCCAGTACCGCGACGAGACCGACGACCAGGTCACCGTCGACGCCGCCAACGCGATCAAGGAGCACGGCGTCGGCGTCAAGTGCGCCACCATCACGCCGGACGAGGCTCGGGTGGCGGAGTTCGGGCTGAAGAAGATGTGGCGGTCGCCGAACGGCACCATCCGCAACATCCTCGGCGGCGTCGTCTTCCGTGAGCCGATCATCATGTCGAACGTGCCGCGGCTCGTCCCGGGCTGGACCAAGCCGATCATCATCGGCCGGCACGCGCACGGCGACCAGTACAAGGCCACCGACTTCGTCGTCCCCGGCCCGGGCACGGTGACCATCACCTACACCCCGGCCGACGGCGGCGCGCCGATGGAGATGGAGGTCGCCAAGTTCCCCGGCGGCGGCGTCGCCATGGGCATGTACAACTTCGACGAGTCGATCCGGGACTTCGCCCGCGCCTCGATGCGCTACGGCCTGGACCGCGGCTACCCGGTCTACCTGTCCACCAAGAACACCATCCTCAAGGCGTACGACGGCCGGTTCAAGGACATCTTCGCCGAGGTGTTCGAGAACGAGTTCAAGGCGGAGTTCGAGAAGGCCGGCATCAGCTACGAGCACCGGCTGATCGACGACATGGTCGCCGCCGCGCTCAAGTGGGAGGGCGGCTTCGTCTGGGCCTGCAAGAACTACGACGGTGACGTGCAGTCCGACACCGTGGCCCAGGGCTTCGGCTCGCTCGGCCTGATGACCTCCGTGCTGATGACCCCGGACGGCCGCACCGTCGAGGCCGAGGCCGCGCACGGCACCGTCACCCGGCACTACCGGCAGTGGCAGAAGGGCGAGAAGACCTCGACCAACCCGATCGCGTCGATCTACGCCTGGACCCGGGGCCTGGCCCACCGGGGCAAGCTGGACGGCACCCCGGCGGTCACCGAGTTCGCCAACACCCTGGAGCAGGTCATCGTCGACACCGTCGAGGGTGGCCAGATGACCAAGGACCTGGCGCTGCTCATCTCGCGGGACGCCCCGTGGCTGACCACCGACGAGTTCATGAACGCGCTCGACGAGAACCTGGCCCGCAAGCTCGCCGCCTGATTCCCGTACCCGTCACCGATCGAGCCCGCCGGCACCCGCCGGCGGGCTCCGTCGTCGCGTGCCGGCGTCACCAAGCGGTGGCGCGCCTCGTTGAGCTGGGTGGACGGGATGCCAGTCCCATCCAGGAAGGTTGACTGCGGTCGCCTCGCGGCAGAGTGCCGATCAGCCAGCCTTCCCGGCTGTCGCGCACAGCCAGCCGTCCCTTCCCTTGCGGGGGGCCCTGTCCCGGGCCCCCCGCGCCCTGTTGTGGCACCCGCTCCGCCCCGAGTGTCGGCACGCGGCCGTCGCCACCCAGGGACCCTTCCTTTCAGGCCGCCCGCAGCAGCTCGGCGGCCCGCTCCGGGGCGATGTCGTTGATGAAGACGCCCATCGCCGACTCCGAGCCGGCCAGATACTTCAGCTTGTCCCCGGCCCGCCGGATGCTGAACAGCTGCAGGTGCAGGTGCCCCAGCTCGCGGTCGACGTGCAGCGGGGCCTGGTGCCAGGCCGCGATGTACGGCATCGGCACGTCGAACAGCCCGTCGAAGCGGCGCAGCACGTCCAGGTAGAGCGGACCGAACGCGTCCCGCTCGGCGTCGTCCAGCGCGGGGATGTCCGGCACCGGCCGGTGCGGGGCCAGGTGCACCTCGAACGGCCAGCGGGCGGCCGCCGGCACGTACGCCGTCCAGTGCGCGTTGCGCGCCACCACCCGGTCCCCGGCGGCGCGTTCCGCGGCGAGCACGTCCGCGTACAGGTTGCCGCCGGTGCGCTCGGCGTGCCGGCGGGCGGCGGCGAGCATGGCGCGGGTCCGGGGCGTCACGAAGGGGTACGCGTAGATCTGCCCGTGCGGGTGGTGCAGGGTCACGCCGATCTCCACGCCCCGGTTCTCGAACGGGAAGACCTGCGCCACGCCGGGCAGCTCGCCGAGGGCGGTGGTCCGGTCGGCGAGCGCGTCGAGCACGGTCCGCACCCGGCGGGGCGAGAGACTGGCGAACGAGGCGTGGTGGTCGTCGGTGAAGCAGACCACCTCGCACCGGCCGTGCCCGGGCCGTACCGGGGTGAACGGGGTGATCTCGGCGGGCTCTGCGGCGACCCGCTGGCTCAGCGACGGGAACCGGTTCTCGAAGACCGCCACGTCGTAGTCGGGGGCGGGGATCTCGCTGAGCCGGTCGCCGCGGGACGGGCAGAGCGGGCACTGGTCGGCCGGGGGAAGGAAGGTGCGGGTCTGCCGGTGCACCGCCACCGCCACCCACTCGTCGGTCAGCGGGTCGTACCGGAGCTGCGACGCCTGCGGCGGCGGGGGCAGGTCCCGCCGGTCCGGCTGGTCCCGGACCGCGTCGTCCCGGTCGTCGAAGTAGATCAGCTCGCGGCCGTCGGCCAGCTCGATCCGCGTACGCTTCACTTCGTCCCTTCCGTGCCGCGGACGATCAGCAGTTCGCCGACCCGTTCCTCGAGTACCCGGCGCGCCTCCGGCGCCAGCCGTTCGTCGGTGACCAGCACGTCGGCGGCGTCCAGCCCGACGATCGAGGAGATGCCGACCGTGCCCCACTTGGTGTGGTCGGCGAGCACCACCAGCCGGTCGGCGGCAGCCACCAGCGCCCGGTCGGTGTCCGCCTCCATCAGGTTGGGCGTGGTGAACCCGGCCCGCTCGCTGATCCCGTGCACGCCGAGGAAGAGCAGGTCCAGGTGGAGCGCCCCGAGCGCCGCCACGGCCAGCGGGCCGACCAGCGCGTCGGAGGGGGTACGCACCCCGCCGGTGAGCACCACGGTCTGGTCCGGCCGGCCGGCGACGTGCAGGATCTCGGCCACCGGCAGCGAGTTGGTCACCACGGTCAGCCCGGGCACGTCGACCAGGCGGCGGGCCAGCTCGGCGGTGGTCGTACCGGCGGAGAGGGCGACCGCGGCGCCGGGCCGGACCAGCTTCGCGGCGCGGGCGGCGATCGCCGCCTTCTCCGCCGACTGGCGGACCGACTTGGCCCGGAAGCCCGGCTCGTCGGTCGAGCCGGCGAGGGTCGCCCCGCCGTGCACCTTGGCCAACAGGCCCTGCTCGTGCAGCGTCTCCAGGTCGCGTCGGATGGTCATGTCGGAGACGCCGAACTCGCCGGCCAGCTCGGTCACGCGTACGCCTCCGGCGGCACGGACCCGTTCCAGGATGGCCGCCTGCCGCTGCCGTGCCAGCACCCGACCTCACCTCCGCCTCCCGACCCCGTGCTCACGTGGTCGAACGTGTTCCAACAAGAATGAACACTAGCGCGCAGGTGGAAACAGCGGAAGAAAGGGGTGCGCGGTCGCCGGCCGCCGCCGCTCGGGCGACCGGACGGCGGCAGCACGAACTGCTCGGCCCGTAGCCGTGCCGGCGCGTCGGGCCGGGGTCGGGCAGGGGCGAAGGCCCGGGTCAGGCCGGCTGGAGACGGGGTTCCACCCAGCCGGTCTCGGTCAGGTGCTCCATCACCCGCTGGACCGCCTCCTCGACCGTCAGGTCCGTGGTGTCCACCACCAGGTCGGCATCGGTGGGCTCCTCGTACGCGTCGTCGATGCCGGTCATCCCGGTGATCAGGCCGGCCCGGGCGCGGGCGTACAGGCCCTTGCGGTCGCGCTGCTCGCAGACCTCCAGCGGGGTCGCGACGTGGACGAGCAGGAAGCCGGCCCCGGCCGCCTGCGCCATCTCCCGGGCGGTGGCCCGGGCGGCCGCGTACGGGGCGATCGGGCAGCAGATGCCGACCCCCCGGTGCCGGGCGATCTCGGCGGCCACCCAGCCGATCCGCCGGACGTTGGCGTCCCGGTCGGCCTTGGTGAAGCCCAGCCCGGCGGAGAGCTCCCGGCGCACCACGTCCCCGTCGAGCAACGTGATGCTCCGGTCGCCGCCCTCGCGCAACAGGTCGGCCAGGCCCCGGGCGATGGTCGACTTCCCGGAGCCGGAGAGGCCGGTGAGGAAGATCACCAGGCCCCGGTGCCGGCGCGCCGGACGGGCCCGCGACAGCTCCTTGGCCACCGCCGGCGGGGTGTGCCACTCGGGCAGCGGGAAGCCCCGGTCCAGCAGGTCGTCGATCTCCTCCTGGCTGAGCGCCAGCCGCCGGTTGCGCGGCGGGATGTCCTCCCGCCAGCGCCACTGCCCGTCCCGGTTGTCGTACGCCAGTTCCCGGGGCACGAGCACGCGCAGCCCGGCCCCGGAGAGCATCCCCTCGGTGGAGAGCAGGTGGGTCACCCCGTACGCGGCGGCGACCCGGGCCCGGAGCAGGGCGTCGCTGATCTCGTCGCGCCGCCGCACCAGTGGCACCGCCAGCAGGGTGGCCGGGGGCATCCGGTCCCGGGCGGCGAACACGCTGCGCACCAGCGCCTCGGACGGCAGCCCGCCGGTCGCCGCCTCACCCACCGGGATCATCACCAGCAGGTGCGCGGCCAGGGTGCGGGCGGCGTGCGCGATCTGCGCGAGCTGCGGCCGGTGCAGCGGACGGTCGGCGAAGACGCCGAGCACCCGCCCCGGCGGCAGCAGCCCGCGGACCTCGTCGGGGCTGCGCCGCAGCCGCTGGAACGGCCCGTGACCGCCGTCGCCCAGCCGGCGCACCGCACCACCCACGCCCGCCATGCCGTCGCGGACCGGCCAGACGTCGGTCACGTCCATCGCCGCCACCGGGGCACCCTCACCGTCGGTTAGCACCAGCGCTCGGCGCAACGGGTCGTCCAGCTCCAGCCCGTCGGCGAGCGCCGCTGGCACCTGGAGGGTCACCGGCACCGGCCACGGCGTGCCGTCGGCGAGTCGACCGCGCCGGCTCAGCGAGGCCAGGTCGGCGCGGGCCATGAAGCCGGTCAGCGGGGCGTACGCCCCGGTCAGCAGCAACTCCAGATCGGCCAGCTCACCGGGGCGAGGCGCGTACGCCGGCGCGTCCCGCAACACGTCCTCGGGCAGCACCCACCCGTTGCTCATCGAACCCCCAACTCACCGGCCGGCACACAGTTTCTCAGCCCACCGGCGATCGGTCGAGAGCGCCACTCCACCTCCCGGCCACCGCCCGTTGGCGCGGCGGTCGTCGATCGGCTCAGCCGGCGGGGGTGAGCGGGGCCGCGCCGAATGACACGGCGAAGCGCTGGCACCAGATGGCGACGCTGGTCAGCCCGGTGAGATCGGTTCCGGCGGGGATCTCGTACGCCTGGTCTCCCCGATTTCCCTTGAGCGGGCCGAGCGCGACGTGGCGCCCGTCGTCGAAGACGCGCCACCCGGACGGCCCGGTACGAACCGGCTGGTCGGTCAGCCAGACCTGAAGATCCGGACCGTTCGAGGTGTCCAGCCCGGCCAGTTCCAGCCGGTACCGATCCCCGGTGGTCCGGACGATCCGGGCACTGCCCCGGGTGTCGTGCTCATGGCTGACGAACTCGCCCCGGCTCACCAGGGTCGGCGCCGCCCGGGCGGCGGTGGCGGGACTCGCGGTGGACGCGGTCGGGGCCGGGGTGATCTCCTCGACCGCGGTGAGCCGTTCGTGCACCTCGGTGTCGGTGACCAGCGCCCAGGGCTGGAACCAGTACAGGCCGGCGGCGGCGCCGGCCGCGAGGACGGCGACCACGACCCAGGTCAGCGGGGTGCGAAGCAGTCGGCTCGGCATGTGCCGAGTCTTCCGCGCCCGGCGCCCGCGGTCACCGGTCGCCGCGCTTACGAAACCCTTACCGACCGTACGGGCGGAATCAGGGGCATCCCCGAGCGTTTCCCGATACCCGGGGCGGCGTCGACTTCTTACGCTGGTCGTCGTGACACTGCTCGCGACCGAGTCGCTGACCAAGACGTACGGAGGTCGGGTCACCGCGCTGGCCGACCTCACGGTGTCGGTGGAGCCGGGGATCATCGGGCTGGTCGGTGCCAATGGCGCCGGCAAGTCCACCCTGATCAAGATCCTGCTGGGCCTGCTCGCCCCGACCAGCGGTCGGGTCTCCGTGCTCGGCCTCGACCCCACCACCGACCCGGCCGCGGTCCGCGCCCGGGTCGGCTACATGCCCGAACACGACGCCCTCCCGCCCGACCTGTCCGCCGCCGAACTGGTCACCCACCTGGGTCGGATCAGCGGCCTGCCGCGGACGGTCGCCCGGGAGCGGGCCTCCGAGGCGCTGCGCCACGTCGGCCTGCACGAGGAGCGCCACCGGGCCGTCGGTGGCTACTCCACCGGCATGAAGCAGCGGGTGAAGCTCGCCCAGGCCCTGGTGCACGACCCCGACCTGCTCCTGCTCGACGAGCCCACCAACGGCCTCGACCCGGCCGGCCGGGACGCCATGCTCGCCCTGATCCACCGGATCGGCACCGAGTTCGGCATCTCCGTGGTGGTCTGCTCGCACCTGCTCGGCGAGGTCGAGCGGATCTGCGACACCCTCGTCGCCATCGACGGCGGGCGGCTGCTGCGCGCCGACCGGGTGGCCGCGATGACCTCCGCCACCGACGTGCTCGCCGTCGAGGTCAGCGAGGGCACGGAGGAGTTGGCCGCCCGGCTCGCCGCGCTCCAGCTGCCGGTGTCCCGGGAGGGGCGGCTGCTGCTCGTCCCGCTCGCCGACGACGCCACCTACGACCTGATCCTCGGCGCGGTCGCCGAGCTGGACCTGCCGCTGCACCGGCTGGACCAGCGGCGGCACCGGGTGGCCGAACTCTTCGCCACGAGGGAGCCCAGCCATGTCTGAGCCGACCGGCGTCATCCACGACATCGGCTACCAGCGCTACACCGGTCCGCGGCTGGGCCGCCGGCACGTCTTCGGCGCGCTCTACCTGCACGGCCTACGGACCGCGTTCGGCCTCGGCCGGTCCGCCAAGGCGAAGATCTTCCCGTGGCTGGTGGTCGGCATAGTGGTGGTGGTCGCCGCCGGGCTGACCGCGGTGCGCACCCAGACCGGGCAGACCGTCATGACGTACGCCCAGTTCGCCGACGCGATGAGCTGGCTGGTCATCTTCTTCGTCGCGGTGGTCGGCCCGGAGCTGGTCTCCCGCGACCTGCTCAGCGGCGTGCTGCCGCTCTACTTCTCCCGGCCGCTGCCCCGCGGCGACTACGCGCTGGCCAAGCTCGGCGCGCTGGTCAGCGCGCTCTGGCTGCTGCTCGGCGCGCCGCAGCTGGTGATGTTCCTCGGCGCCGCGTTCACCACCAACAACGGCATGCACGGGGTCTGGGACGAGCTGCTCGACCTGCTGCCCGGCCTGCTCTACGCGGCGCTCTGGGCGGTGGTCTTCGCCTCGATCGGGCTGCTCATCGCCTCGCTCACCGGCAAGCGGGCGTTCGCGGCCGGCGGCATCGTGGCGGTGTTCCTGATGACCGCCCCGATCGTCGGCATCCTCTCGATCATGCCATCCCGGACGGTCAACGAGCTGGCCATGCTCGGCTCGCCCACCGCCCTGGTTCACGCCGTCGGCCGCTACGCCCTCGGCGACCTGCTGGCGCCCGGCGCGGCGGCGGACCAGATGATCGGCGGCTTCGGGCCGGTCTATGTCGCCGCCGCCGTGCTGCTGGTGGCCGGCTGCGTCGCCCTGCTCCTGCTGCGATACCGGAAGGTGGCCGCCCGATGACCACGATCAGCGCTGGCACCCAGGCGGCGGCGCCGACCACGCCCGCGTCCACTCTCGACCTGGCCGGGGTCTCCCGCTGGTACGGCAACGTGGTGGCGGTCAACGACATCACCATGCGGCTCGGGCCCGGGGTGACCGGGCTGCTCGGGCCGAACGGCGCCGGGAAGACCACCCTGCTGCACATGATGGCCGGCTTCCTCGCCCCGTCCCGGGGCGCGGTCACCCTCGACGGGGAGCCGACCTGGCGCAATCCGGGCGTCTACCGGCGGCTGGGCCTGGTCAGCGAGCGGGAGGCGGTGCACGCCTTCCTCTCCGCGTACGAGTTCGTGCTGGCCAGCGCCAAGCTGCACCGGCTGCCCGACCCGGCGGCCGCGGCCCGCCGGGCCATCGACCTGGTCGAGATGGCGGACGCGCAGGACCGGCGGATCGGCACCTACTCCAAGGGCATGCGGCAGCGCACCCGGGTGGCCGCCGCGCTGGTCCACGACCCGCAGGTGCTGCTGCTCGACGAGCCGTTCAACGGGATGGACCCGCGGCAGCGGCTGCACATGATGGCCCTGCTGCACCGCCTCGGCGACGCCGGCCGGACCATCCTGTTCAGCTCACACATCCTGGAGGAGGTCGAGCAGGTCTCCGGCACCGTCCAGGTGATGGTGGCCGGCCGCCTGGCCGCCTCCGGCGACTACCGGACCATCCGGCGGCTGATGACCAACCGGCCGCACGTCTTCGCGGTCCGCTCGACGGACGACCGGGCCTTCGCGGTCGCGCTGATCGCCGAGTCGTCGGTCACCGGGGTGGAGCTGGGCCGGGACGGGCTCACGGTCCGGGCCGGCGACTACGGCGCCTTCACCCGGGCACTGCCGAAGATCGCGCTGACCCGGGGCATCCGGGTCCGGTCCCTGACGCCCGAGGACGAATCGCTGGAGAGCGTCTTCTCCTACCTGGTGGGGAGCTGACTCATGTCGACCGTTTCCTGGATCACCGCGCGCGGGCTGTTCGGCCGGCGCCGGTTCCTGCTGCTGCTCCCGCTGCCCGCGCTGCTGCTGGTGCTCGCGATCGTCTCCCGTTCGCTCGGGGTCGACCCGGGCCAGTGGGGGCCGCCGGTGCTGGTCGGGCTCGGGCTGGCCGTGGTGCTGCCGGTGGTCGCGCTGATCGTCGGCACCGGGGTGCTCGGTGCCGAGATCGACGACGGCACGGTGGTGCACATCCTCACCAAGCCGCTGCCGCGCTGGCAGATCGTGCTGCCCAAGCTCGCGGTGGCGACCGGGGTCAGCGCGGCCACCGTCGCCGTCCCGCTCTACGTCGCGGGCGTGCTCGCCGATTCGGCACGCCTCGGCCTGGGGCTGGCCGCCGCGTCGGCGCTGGGCGCGCTGGCGTACTCGGCGCTGTTCCTGGTGCTCAGCCTGCTGACCCGGCGGCCGGTGCTGCTCGGGCTGGTCTACGTGCTGATCTGGGAGGGGCTGCTCGGCCGGTTCGTGGACGGCACCAAGGTGCTCTCCATCCAGCAGTGGGTGATCGCCATCGCCGACCGGATCGCCCCGACCGAACTGCTCGGCACCACCGTCTCCGTGCCGGTGGCCGCGGTGCTGACCGCCCTGGTGGCGATCGGCTCCACCATCCTGGCCATCGACCGCCTCCGCTCGTTCAGCGTGGCCGGCGAGACGAGCTGACCGCGCACCGCCGCCCCACCCTCCCCGGGGCGGCGCCGTCCGCCCGCCGAGGCCAACCCTCGGCGGGCGGACCTGTCTCCCGCCCCGCCCACGCTCCCCGCTGGCCGCCCGCCGTCGGCGAGCGCGGGCAGGGGGCAGGGCGGGGATCAGAAGGCGCAGGCGACGACGAGTTCGGGGGTGCGGTCGGGGAGCAGGTCGAGCTTGGCGATCCGGCCCGCCGCCCGGAGGTCGTCGGCGATCAGGGTGAGCTGGTCGAGCTGGGCGGCCGGGCCGAGCACCTCGGCCAGCGGCACATCCGCCTTCATCGACAGCTTCCGTTCCGACTTGGCCCGGCGCACCTGGCCCAGCGCGTCCGCGGCCAGCCGCAGCAGCTGCGGGTCACCCGGTCCCTGGGTGGCTCGACCCACCTCGTAGGTCGTGGGCCACGGCGCGCGGTGCACCGAGCCGTACCGCCACCAGGACCAGACCTCCTCGGTGACGAAGGGCAGCACCGGGGCGAACAGCCGCAACTGCACCGAGAGCGCGGTGGCCAGCGCGGCCCGCGCCGAGTCCGCCCCCGGCCCGGAGCCGTAGGCGCGCTCCTTCACCAGTTCGATGTAGTCGTCGCAGAACCGCCAGAAGAACGCCTCCGTCGCCATCAGCGCGGCGGTGTGGTCGTACCCGTCGAAGGCGGCGGTCGCGGCGGCGACCACGCCGGACAGTTCGGCGAGCATGGCGGTGTCCAACGGCTCGGTCGCCGGCGCGCGCAACGCGTCGGCGGCACCCAGCCCGAGCGCGAACCGGGACGCGTTGAGCAGCTTGGTGGCGAGCCGCCGCCCGACCTTGATCTGCGCCGGGTCGAAGGCCAGGTCCATCCCCGGCTTGCCGCTGGCGGCCCAGTATCGCACCGCGTCGGAGCCGTGCTGCACCAGCAGGTCCATCGGGGTGACCACGTTTCCCTTGGACTTGGACATCTTCTTGTGGTCCGGGTCGAGGATCCAGCCGGAGAGCACCGCGTCGCGCCACGGCAGCACGCCGTGCTCCAGGTGGGACCGGACCGCGGTGGCGAAGAGCCAGGTCCGGATGATCTCCTGCCCCTGCGGCCGCAGGTCCATCGGGAAGACCCGGCGGAACAGGCCCGGGTCGGTCTCCCAACCACCGACGATCTGCGGGGTCAGCGACGAGGTGGCCCAGGTGTCCAGCACGTCCGGATCGCCGACGAAGCCGCCCGGCAGCCCGCGCTGCGCCTCCTCGTAGCCGGGTGGCGGCTCGCCGGACGGGTCGACCGGGAGCATCGACTCGTCCGGTGTGAGAGGGTGGGACCAGTCCGGCTCGCCAGCGTCGTCGAGCCGGTACCACACCGGCACCGGCACGCCGAAGAAACGCTGCCGACTGACCAGCCAGTCTCCGGTCAGGCCGCCCACCCAGTGCTCGTAGCGGTGCCGCATGTGCTCCGGCACCCAGCGCAGTTCCCGGCCGCGGGCCAGCAGCTCGTCGCGCAGCTCCGGGTCGCGCCCGCCGTTGCGCAGGTACCACTGCCGGGTGGAGACGATCTCCAGTGGCCGGTCGCCCCGCTCGTAGAACTTCACCGGGTGGGTGATCGGGCGCGGCTCGCCCACCAGGTCACCCGCGTCGGCCAGCAGTTGCACCACGGTGCGCCGGGCGCCGTTGACGGTCTGCCCGGCCAGCGCCGCGTAGGGCTCCGCCGGCACCCCGACCGGCGGCTCGGGCAGCAGCCGCCCGTCCCGGCCGATCACCACCCGGGTGTCGAGCTGCAGCTCCCGCCACCAGGTCACGTCGGTCAGGTCGCCGAACGTGCAGACCATCGCGATGCCCGTGCCCTTGGCCGGGTCCGCCAGCGGGTGCGCGCGCACCGGCACCTCGACCCCGAAGACCGGGGTACGCACCGACGCGCCGACCAGGTCCGCGTACCGCTCGTCGTCCGGGTGGCAGACCAGCGCCACGCAGGCCGGCAGCAGCTCCGGCCGGGTGGTGTCGATCAGCACCTCGCGCCCGCCCGGGCCGTGGAAGCGCAGCCGGTGGTACGCGCCGGGCCGCTCCCGGTCCTCCAGCTCGGCCTGGGCCACGGCGGTGGCGAACCCGACGTCCCAGAGCGTCGGCGCCTCCGCCTGGTACGCCTCGCCCCGGGCCAGGTTGCGCAGGAACGCCCGCTGGCTGGTCGCCCGGGCCACCCGCCCGATCGTGGTGTAGGTCAGCGACCAGTCCACCGACAGCCCGAGTCGCCGCCACAGCGCCTCGAAGGCCTGCTCGTCCGCCGCGGTGAGCTGCTCGCACAGCTCGATGAAGTTGCGCCGGGAGATCGGGGCCGGGTCCTTGCGGGCCGCCTCGCTCACCGGCGTGGCCGGCGGCTGCCACTCCGGGTCGTACGGCAGGGCCGGGTCGCAGCGCACCCCGTACACGTTCTGCACCCGCCGCTCGGTGGGCAGGCCGTTGTCGTCCCAGCCCATCGGGTAGAAGACCGTCCGGCCGCGCATCCGCTGGAACCGGGCCACGGTGTCGGTGTGCGTGTAGGAGAAGACGTGTCCCATGTGCAGTTCGCCGGATACGGTCGGCGGCGGGGTGTCGATCGCGTACACGTCCGAGCTACGACCATCCGGGCTCGGCGCGTCTGACGCCGCGCCGCGACCCCGGACAGCCGCTTTCGAGCGGTCGAACGCGTACGTGCCCTCCTCCTGCCAGCGGCGCGCCCAGGTCTCCTCGATGCCGTCCAGGGTCGGACGCTCGGGGACGCCGGCGCGGCCCGTCCTCGCCGTATCCGTCATCAGCCGATCGTAGGCAGCCGGTGACCTTCCAGCCACGAGTTATGCCCTCGCCACACCGTCCGTCGCGGTCGGCAGCGGCCCGGCCGCCGCCGACCGCGACGGACGGCCCGGCGGACCTGGATGCGGAGGAGACCTCGCCCCCGGGCTGAGCGGGCGGCCAGCCGGTCAGCTCAGCGATCGACACCCTGCCCGAGACCGGCCAGGCCTGGTGGGTAGCCCACGGCAAGTAGCGCCGCTGGCGGTGCCGGGCGCCGGCGGTCAGCGGGCGATCGGGCCGAGCAGCGGGCCGCTGGTGGCGAGCTGGAAGTAGGGCCGACCGCCGAGCCGCGCGTTGGCCCGGTCCAGGATGGTGGAGACCGGTGCGTACGAGTTGTGCTCGTTCGGGTTGCTGCAGGGGCCCTGGCCCGGGTCGCCGTTGGAGAGGATGCCCAGCGCCTTGCCGTCCGACTCGGTGAAGAGCGGTCCGCCGCTGTCCCCTGGCCGAGCGCAGATGCGCACGTCGATGCCGCCGCTGCCCTTGCCGGTGATCTCGCCGCACCGGGTGCCCGGCAGGTAGCCGGCGCCCGCCCCGGAGTCGACGTAGACCTCGCCGGACTTCGGCGTGTACGCCGAACCGGTCGCGCAGACGACCCAGCCGACCTGGATGGCGCTGTACGCCACGTATCCGGTGATCGCCACGTCCCGGCTGGTCGTGCAGCGCGGGTTGTCGGCCACGCACCAGTAGTTGACCAGGCTGGGGGTGCTCGTCGTGCCCCCCTGGTACGCCCAGCGGTCCAGCGCCCCCGGCTGGTACGGCATGATCGCGTAGTCGTACGGGAAGGCGTTCTCGGCCAGCACCGGGTCGGTCGACTCGACCGAGACCGGGATCTTCGGGCCGAGGAACTGGTGCCAGGTCCGGTCCACCTGCGTGTGCCGCCCGCCGACGACGCAGTGCCCGGCCGTCAGGAGGTACGCCTTCCCGCTGCGGGAGCGGACGTTGAAGCCGGTCGTGCAGCCGCCGACCGTGCCGTCGTCGCGGGGCACATCCAGCCGGATCCCGCCCCGCATCGGCGCCTGGGCGCAGTAGCGCGGGTCGCACGCCTTCGGCACGGCAGCGCCGGCCAGCCGGGGCCGGGCCTGCGCGGGCACCCCGGCGCCGGCGAGCGCCCCGGCGAGCCGGGAGTCGTCGGCGGCGATCCCGTCCCCGGTGAGCACCACGACCGCGTTCCGCTCCTGGTCGACCAGGACGTCCTCGCCGGCGGTCAGGCCGAGCGAGGCGGCGAGCCGGGCTGCCGCGTCGGTGAGCTGCCGCAGCGGGTGGCGTACCTGGACCACCCGGACGTGCGCGGCGTCCGGGGCGCCGGCGACGGCCGCGCGCACCGGGGCGGCGTCGGTGGCCCCGATCATGAGCACGCCACCGGCGGCCTGGTCCAGCCACATGCCGCCGTACGTGTCGGGGTGGTCGCCGGCCAGCTTCGCGGCGAGCGGTGCGGAGAACTCCTGCAGGGCGAGTCGGCGGGCAGCCTCGGTGGCGGAGACGCGGTAGCGCTCGCGCAGGTAGGCGACGGACGCGGGGGCGGCCTCGGCCACCGCGCGAGCCGGTCGGGCGGCGGTGGCCACGGGGGTCCCGTCCCGGGTGGCGCCGCCGGTCGCCCGGCTGCCCATGCCGGCCTGGGCGCCCGGCGCCGGCTCGCCGGTCGCGGCGTCGGCACTCGGCGGGGCGGCGGCCGTGCCGGCCACCGGTGCCGGGTCGGCGTCGCCGCCCTGGGCCAGCACCACGCCGGTCGCCCCGACCGTGCAGGCGATGGCCACTCCGGCAACGACAAGACTTCTGCGGATCCGCACGCCGTGAACCTCCCCGTGTCCGGCGAAGCCGATCGGCGTGACGGTTGTCGTGGCAGGGCCGCTCCCGGCGGCCGGTGCATGCGGCCGATCGACGGTCCGGAAGTCTATCGGCAGGGCCGGCCGCCCGTGACCCCGTGTGGGAGCGGGTCAGATCAGCGAGTCGCGCCACTGGCGGTGCAGGGCGGCGTACCGGCCGCCGGCGGCGGCCAACTCGGCCGGGGGACCGTCCTCCACGATCCGTCCGCCGTCGAGCACCAGCACCCGGTCCGCGATCTCCACCGTGGACAGCCGGTGCGCGATCACCAGCGCGGTGCGGTCCCGCAGGATGCTGCCGAGCGCCCGCTGCACCAGGCGCTCGGTCGGCACGTCCAGCGACGAGGTCGCCTCGTCCAGGATCAGCACCCGCGGATCGGCCAGGAACGCGCGGGCGAACGCGACGAGCTGCCGCTGCCCGGCGGAGAGCCGGCCGCCGCGCCGGTGCACGTCGGTGGCGTACCCGTCGGGGAGCGCGGCGATGAAGTCGTGCGCGCCGATGGCCCGGGCGGCGGCTTCCACGGCCGCGTCGTCGGCGTCCGGGCGGCCGAACCGGATGTTCTCCGCAACCGAGCCGCTGAACAGGTGGTTCTCCTGGGTCACCAGCACGACCGCCCGGCGCAGCTCGGCGTCCACCAGGTCCCGCAGGTCGACCCCGTCGAGGCTGACCGCGCCCGTGTCCGGGTCGTGGAACCTTGCGACCAGCTTGGCGATGGTGGACTTGCCCGCGCCGGTCGGCCCGATCAGCGCGACCGTCTGTCCGGCCGGCACGGCCAGCTCCAGTCCGGCGAGGATCGGCGCCTCCGCCCGGTAACCGAAGGAGACCGACCGGAAGACCACGGCACCCCGGCCGCCGCCGGCGGGCAGTGGCACCGGCCGCTCCGGCTCGGCCACCGCCGGCCGCTCGTCGAGCACCCCGGCCAGCTTCTCCAGCGCGGCGGTGGCCGACTGCAACGCGTTGTAGAACTGGCTGAGCTCCTCCATCGGCTCGAAGAACCGGCGCAGGTAGAGCAGGAACGCGGCGAGCACGCCGACCTCGGTCCGGCCGCCCAGCACCCGCCAGCCGCCGTAGCCGAGCACCACCGCCACGGTCAGGTTGCCGATCATCCGGATGCCCGGCGAGTAGACCGCGATCAGCCGGAACGCGTCCAGGCTGGCCTGCCGGTAGTCGTCGTTCACCGCGGCGAAGATGCGCTGGTTGCGCGGCTCCCGCCGGTACGCCTGCACCGCCCGGATGCCGCGTAGCGACTCGACGAAGTGCACGATGACCAGCGCCACCGCCTCCCGGGTCCGCCGGTACGCCCCGGCGGAGGCGCGGGCGAACCAGCGGGACAGCCAGAACAGGAACGGAAAGGCGAGCAGGGTGGCCGCGGCCAGCGGCAGGTCCAGCCAGAGCAGGATGCCCGCCACCGACAGCACCGACAGCGCGGCCATCACCAGCTTGTCGATCCCGCCGTCGACCAGTTCGGCGATCGAGTCCAGGTCGCTGGTCAGCCGGGACACCATCCGGCCGGAGGTGTAGCGCTCGTGGAAGCCGACGTCGAGGCGGAGGAAGTGGCCGTACACCCGCTGGCGGAGGTCGAGCAGGACGGCCTGGCCGATCCGAGCGGCGAGGGTGAGGAAGCCGCGCCGGGCCGCGTACTCGGTGCCGGTGGCGACGACGAAGGCGGCGGCGACGGCGACCAGCGGGCCGGCGTCGCCGGCCCGCAGCGGCCCGATGCCCCGGTCGATGCCCAGCATCACCAGGTACGGGCCGGCCATCGTGGCGGCGTTCTGGAGCAGCAGCAGCGCCACGGCCCAGCCGAGCCGGCGCCGGTGCGGGCGCAGCAGCCCGCGCAGCAGCGCCCGGCTGCGGGCCCGGAGCCGGGCCACCGCCTCCGGGGTGGCGACCTCGGCGCGGCTGCGGTCGGCGTCCGGGTCGGTGGCCCGCCCGCGCCACCGGGACAGGTCGAGGCCGTCGTCCCGTGGCCGGCCCGGGGCGGGGCCGCCGTCCCGACCTCGGCGCGGGGCGGAACCGCCACCGCGGCGCGGCCGGGGTACGCGGAGCGGACCGTCCGCCCCGCTCACGAGTGCACCAGGCCGACGCCGTCCGGCCGCCGCTCCGGCGCGGCGGAGAGCACCGCCCGGTACGCCGGCACGCCGGCCAGCAGTTCGGAGTGGGTACCGACGGCGACGATCCGCCCGCCGGCGAGCAGGGCGACCCGGTCGGCGAGCGCCACCGTGGAGGGGCGGTGCACCACCAGCAGGGCGGTGGTGTCCCGCAGGACCCGGCGCAGCGCCGCCTCGACCAGCGCCTCGGTGTGCACGTCGAGGGCGGAGAGCGGGTCGTCGAGGACGAGCAGCGCGGGTCGGCCGAGCACCGCCCGGGCCAGCGCCAGCCGTTGCCGTTGCCCGCCGGAGAGGGACAACCCCTGCTCGCCGACCCGGGTGGCCAACCCCCACGGCAGCTCGTACGCGAACTCCGCCTGGGCCAGCGCGAGCGCGGCCCGGACCTCGTCCTCGCCGGCGTCCGGCCGGCCCAGGGTGAGGTTCTCCCACACCGACATGGAGAACAGGGTCGGCTCCTCGAACGCCATCCCGACCAGCCGGCGCAGCGAGCCGAGCCGCAGGTCCCGCAGGTCGTGCCCGTCGAGGGTGATCCGGCCGCCGGTCACGTCGTGCAACCGGGGGACCAGCGACAGCAGCGTGCTCTTGCCGCAGCCGGTGGCCCCGACCAGGGCCAGCGTCTCGCCCGGTTCGACGGTCAGGTCGACCTCGCGCAGCACCGGCGCGGCCGTACCGGGGTAGCGGAAGGTCACCCGCTCGAAGCGCAGCCGGCCGCGGACGTCGGCGCGATCCAGCGCCCGGGCGTGCGGGGCGGCCACGATGGTCGGCGGGGTGTCCAGCACCTCCTGGACCCGGTCGGCGGCGGTCGCCGCCTCCTGCCCGTTCGCGATGATCCAGCCGAGCGACTGCACCGGCCAGACCAGCATGAGCTGGAGGCTGACGAAGGCGACCAGTTCGCCGATGGTGAGCACGCCCCGGGCGGCGGCCGCCGCCCCGGCCACCAGCACCACCCCGAGGGTCAGGTTGGGGACCAGGTCGAACAGCGCCGCGGTACGCGCCAGCAGCCGCGCCTTGCCGATCCCGATGTCGTGCAGCCGCCGGGCGCCGCCGGCGAACCGGGCGGCCAACTCCGGCCCCCGCCCGTACGCCCGCATGGTGCGCAGGCCCTGCGCGGTCTCCTCGACCAGCGTGGCCACCTCGCCCTGCTGGTCCTGCATCCGCCGGGACGCCGCGTGGTAGTGCCGGGCGAACCGGCGGCTGATCAGGAACAGCGGCACCGCGCTGGTCGCCACCAGCAGGCCGAGCCACGGGTGCAGCCGGATCAGCAGCACCACCACGGCGGCGTAGGTGACCAGGTTGAGGACCAGGAAGAGCAGTCCGAAGGAGAGGAACCGGCGGATCACCGACAGGTCGCTGGTGATCCGGCAGAGGAGTTGGCCGGACTGCCAGCGGTCGTGGCAGCCGGCCGGGAGCCGTTGCAGGTGGGCGTAGACGTCGGCGCGGATCGCCGCCTCCATGCCGACCGAGGACGACGACTGGGTCCACCGCCGGATGAAGATCAGCACCGCCTCGGCCACGCCGAGCAGCAGGGCGAGGGCGCCGAGCCGGAACAGCCCGGCCGGGTCGTGCCGGGCCACCGGCCCGTCCACCACCCGCTGCACGACCAGTGGCACGGCCAGGCTCGCCGCCGTGGCGGCCACGGCGGCGAGCAGCAGCCAGGCGAACTCGGCCGCGTACGGCCGCAGGTAGGGACGCAGCCGCCAGAGGTTGCGCAGCGGGGGGTGAGGCGCCGAGGGGTTGCCGTCGCCGTGCGCAGGCACTACGCGACGGTAGCGGCAGGGTGCGACGGTAGCGCTGTCAGCTAGCCGTCACCCGTCCCTCATGCCCGAGAAGCCACTTCTTCACGTCCAGCCCCCAGCGGTAGCCGCCGAGCGTGCCGTCGGTGCGCAGCACCCGGTGGCAGGGGACGAAGAGGGCGGCCGCGTTGCGGGCGCAGGCCGCCGCGGCGGCGCGGACCGCGGCCGGCCGCCCGGCCAACTCGGCGAATCCCGTGTAGGTCACCGGCTCGCCCGGCTTCACGTCGCGCAGCACCTGCCAGGCGTGCGCCAGGAAGATGCCGTCGGTGTGCTGCGCCACCGGGACCGGGTCGATCGCGGTCAGGTCACCGTCCAGATAGGCGCGTACGGCGGTGGTCACCAGGCCCAGTTCGGCGCGCTCCCGCAGCTCACCGCGCAGGCTCGGGTGCATCAGCGGGACCAGGCCGGCGGGCTCGGCGGTGAACCCGGCCGCGCGTACCGCCCCGTCGGGTCCGGTGAGGACGCTCAGTGGGCCGACGGGGGTGTCGATGACGGTGCTGTCCAGTGTGGTCATGCTGCTCTCCAGAGTCGGATCACCGCGTACGAGCGCCAGGGGCGCCAGTGGTCGGCGTACGCGTCGAGGTTCTTCGGGTCGTCGGGCAGGCCGAGCGCGGCGGCGCCCCGGCGTACGCCCAGGTCGGTGGGGAGGAGGACGTCGGGGTCGCCGAGGGCGCGCATCGCCACGTAGCCGGCCGTCCACGGGCCGATCCCGGGCAGGGCGACCAGCCGCCGTACGGCTTCCTCCCGGTCCCCGCCCGGCGCCAGGTCCAGCGACCCGTCCGCCACGGCCCGCGCCACCGCCCGGATCGTCTCCCGCCGCGCCCCCGGCATCCGAAACCCCTCGTCCCCCACCGAGAGCACCTCCTCCGCCCCCGGAAACGCCCCCAGCCCCGCCCCCCGTTCGTGTTGATCAAGAAGTTCGCGTCCAGCGGGGACTGTTTCCTCGACGCAAACTTCTTGATCAACGCGGCCGTGCCGCACGGCGGCGAGGAGGTGGGTGAGGGTGGTGCGGGCGGACTGGAGGGAGATCTGCTGGGTGGTGATGGCACGGACGGCCATCTCGAAGCCGTCGACGGCGTGCGGGAGGCGGACGCCCGGTTCCGTCCGGACTGCCGGGGCGAGGGCGGGGTCCTCGGCCAGGGTGCCGTCGACCGCGACCGGGTCGGCGTCCAGGTCGAGCAGCCGGCGGCAGCGGGCCACCGCCGGGGCCAGGTCACGCATGTCGGCCAGGCGCAGCGTCGCGCCCACGTGGCCGTCGGCCGGGGTCAGCGCGACCGTGCCGGCTCCGTGCGGCAGCCGCAGCCCCCGGTGGTACGTCCCGTCGCGTACCTCCTCCACCCCGGGCAGCGCCCGCAGCGCGAGGAAGTCCAGCAGCGCCGCCGCGTGCAACGGCGGACGGTACGCCAGCCGTAGCGTGATCGTGCCCGCCCCGCCCGCTGCCGGCCGTCCCGCTCGGCTGACCCGCAGCTCGGACGGCGTCGCCCCGTACACCTCCCGGACCGTGTCGTTGAACTGCCGGACGCTGCCGAAGCCGGCGGCGAACGCGACCTCGGCCAGGCCGAGCCCGGTGGTCTCGATGAGGATCCGGGCGGTCTGGGCGCGCTGCGCCCGGGCGAGCGCGAGCGGCCCGGCGCCGAGTTCGGCGCGGAGCATCCGGTGCAGGTGCCGCTCGGTGTAGCCGAGCCGGGCGGCCAGCCCCGGTACGCCGTCCCGGTCGACCACCCCGTCCGCGATCAGCCGCATCGCCCGCCCCACCACGTCGGCCCGGACGTCCCACTGCGGTGACCCGGGGGCGGCGTCGGGGCGGCAGCGACGGCAGGCCCGCAGGCCGGCGCCCTGCGCCGCGGCGGCGGACGGGAAGAAACGGACGTTCTGCCGTTTCGGCGTCATCGCCGGGCAGGACGGCCGGCAGTAGATCCCGGTCGACGTCACGCCGGTGTAGAACCAGCCGTCGAAGCGCTGGTCACGGCTGTCGACGGCCCGGTAGCACCGTTCGAAGTCCAACTCCACGCCATCGATCCTGCCTCGCAGGTCCAGCCCCCGGCTGGCGGGATTCGGACCCGGCCGTACTCCCCGCCCCGCCCCCTCCCCACCACCCGCCTGACCCCCGCCGGCACGCCCTTCCCTGCCTGCCCTGTCGATCATGAGGTTGGCGGCAGTCCGGGAGATCCACTTCGCCGTCAACCTCATGATCGACCGAGCCGACCTCGGGCTGTGCGGCCAGCCGGGCTCGGTCGTCCTCGTCCACGCACCCTCCCGCGCTTGTCTGTCAGTGATACAGACGCCCCAGCTCAGTCCAGCTATCCCTGACGCGGCAACGGTTTTCGGCACCGAAAGTGTCGGTAGTGGTCGGTACGGTCCCGCCAACCAACTCAAGAAGAGGGTGCGGGGAGATGGCGAGCGTGGCCGGGCGAGGTGCCCGCTGATGCGGTCGGGGCGGATTCGGGTGGATCGCGCGGTGGTGCAGGGCTTCTACGACCGGATGCGGGTGGTGGCGCCGGCCGCGTACGGCGCGATCGAACGGGACCGGGCGGACGACCCGGGGCGGGCCTTCGCCGAGACCGCCTGCGGCCGGCTCGTCGGCTCGCTCGACCGGGCGGGGCTGCGGGCGCTCGGCATGTGGGCGCACCACTGGTGCATGCGCTTCTACGACGACGACACCCGGGTGGGCCTGCGGCTGGTCCGGGAGATCGCCGGCCGGGCCGGGCTGGGCTGGACGGTCGACGAGGTGCGCTGGCTGCTCGACCAGTCGTACGCGGCCGGCCCGGCCGCCGCCCATCGGTTCACGCTGCCGCTCGCCGCCGCGGCCGAGTTGCCGCCCGGGGCGCTGCCGGATCGGGGCGGCGAGGCGCCGGACTGGCCCCGTCTGCTCGCCGGCTGAGCGCCGGCCGGCTCGCCTCCGCGGCGGACGCGGGCCGGCCGGCCCCCGCCGGGGACGTGAGCGGGGCAGTTCCCGCAGCGGACCCGGAGCCCGGCGCGGCGGGCGTGAGCCGGCCCGACGGTTCGCCCGGGCGGGGCCGGCCCGGCAGCTGACCGAGCACCATCGCGGCGACCGCCACCGCGAAGCCGACCAGCTGGAGCGGGCTGAGTGCCTGCCCGAGCACCAGCCAGCCGAGGGCGGCGGCGGTCAGTGGGCTCAGCGCGCCCAGCACCGACACCCGGGTGACGGGCAGTCGCGCCGCGCCCCGGAACCAGAGCGCGTACGCCAGGGCGGTGCCGACCAGCCCGAGCCAGGCGTACCCGAGGAGGGCCGGCCGGTCCGGCGCGGGCGGCGCACCCTCGACGGCGGCGGCGACCGGCAGGATCAGCAGGCCGCCGGCGACCAGCTGCCAGCTCGTCGCGGTGAGGGTGCCGACGCCGGCGGGCCGCCCCCAGCGGCGGGTGAGCACCAGCCCGGTGGCCATCGCGGCGGTGCCGGCGAGCCCGGCCGCCACGCCGAGCAGGTCCAGGCCGGCGCCGGGCCGCAGCACCACCAGTGCTACGCCCAGCGGCGCGGCCAGCGCGGCGAGCAGCGCCGGCCGGCCGGGCCGCATGCCCAGGGCGGCCACCGTGAGCGCGACGACCAGCAGGGGCTGGGTCGCGCCCAGCACCGCTGCGGTGCCCCCGGGCAGCCGGTACGCGGCGACGAAGAGCAGCGGGAAGAAGGCGCCGATGTTCAGCGCGCCGAGCAGGGCGGCCCGCCACCACCAGTCGCCGTGCGGTCGGTGGCGGGTCAGGGCGAGCAGCAGCAGCCCGGCCGGTAGGGCCCGGTACGCGCCGGACCAGAGCGGCCGCTCGGCCGGCAGCAGCTCGGCGGTGACCAGGTAGGTGGTGCCCCACGTGGTCGGGGCGACGGCGGTGAGCGCGACGTCGGTCCAGCGGCGGTGCATGGCGACCCTCTTCCCTCGCTGCTAAGTAGCTTAGAGCTAAGCTAATCAGTACCGAGTGAAGAAGGAAGTGCGAGGTGCGGCACAATCCCTCCGTGGCAGCGGACGACGTGGACGTCATCGTCGAGCAGTGGCGCCGGGAGCGGGCCGGCATGCGGCCCGAGCCGATGGCGGTCTTCGGTCGCATCTACCGGCTGGCCCGCCTGGTCGGCGACGGCCAGGAGAAGGTGTACGCGGGCTGGGGGATCAGCCGGGGCGAGTTCGACGTGCTCGCCGCGCTGCGACGCGCCGGCGACCCGTACACCCTGGCACCGAAGGCCCTGAGCGCCTCGCTGATGCTGACCTCCGGGGGGATGACCGGGCGGCTCGACCGGCTGGAGCGGGCCGGGCTGATCCGCCGATCACCCGACCCGGAGGACCGGCGGGGCCTGCGGGTCACCCTCACCGACACCGGGCGTCGCCTCGTCGAGGAGGCCGCCGACGCCGGCCTGGAGGTGCAGCGGCGCCTCCTGGACGCCCTCCCGCCCGCCGACCAGGAACGCCTCGCCGACCTGCTCCGCGCGCTGCTGGCCGCCGCCGAGACGGGTCGCTGACCCGGGCGGGCTGCGGGTGCCCGGGGCCGGTGGCGCAGGATGATCGGAGATCGCCACACCACCGACCGGGAGGACTTCATGCCGGCTGCCGAACCGACCATCGTCGCCACCAGCACAGGCTTCAGCAGCCGCCGCCGCGGCCCCTGGGACGCGCAGCCCGGGCCGATCTTCGAGCTGATGGCCGAGCTGGCGGAGGCCGGCCCCGCGCCGCGGATCTGCTACCTGAACCAGGCCGTCGGCGACCAGCCCACCTCGTTCAGCGTGTTCTACGGCGCGTTCGCCGGCACCCGGTTCCGCCCCTCCCACCTGGCCCTGTTCCCGATGCCCAACGTCGAGGACATCCGGGCCCACCTGCTCGCCCAGGACCTCATCTGGGTCGGCGGCGGCAGCGTCGCCAACCTCTGCGCGGTCTGGCGGGTGCACGGCCTCCAGGACATCCTGCACGAGTGCTGGCAGGCCGGGGTGGTGCTAAGCGGCGTCTCCGCCGGGTCGATCTGCTGGCACCTCGGCGGGGCCACCGACAGCTACGGCCCGAGCCTGCGACCCTTCACCGATGGCCTGGGCTGGCTCCCGTACGGCAACGGGGTGCACTACGACAGCGAGGGGCAGCGCCGGCCGCTCATGCACAAGCTGGTCGGCGACGGCACGCTGCCGACCAGCCACTGCACCGACGACGGGGTCGGGCTGGTCTACCGGGGCACCCGGCTGGCCGAGGCGGTGGCGGACAAGGAGGGCGTCGCCGCCTACCAGGTGACCAGGGAAGCGGACGGCAGCGTCCGGGAGACCCGGATCGAGCCCCGGCTGCTGACCGCTCAGCCCTCCTGAGCCCGGCCTGCTGGGCAGGGCCCGCCGCGCTCGGAGTCCCTTTTCGCTCGGCGGCGGGCCTGCCTGTCCGGGACGGGCGGCGAACCGCGTAAGCTGGCTCGTCGTGAGTCTCACCATCGGCATCGTGGGCCTGCCCAACGTCGGCAAGAGCACCCTGTTCAACGCGCTGACCAAGAACGACGTGCTCGCGGCGAACTACCCGTTCGCCACCATCGAGCCGAACGTCGGCGTGGTCGGGCTGCCCGACGAGCGGCTGACCAAGCTCGCCGAGATCTTCTCGTCGCAGAAGGTGCTGCCGGCGCCGGTCTCGTTCGTCGACATCGCCGGCCTGGTCCGGGGTGCCTCCAAGGGCCAGGGCCGGGGCAACGCGTTCCTCGCGAACATCCGCGACGCCACGGCGATCTGCCAGGTGGTGCGCGCCTTCTCCGACCCGAACGTGGTGCACGTCGACGGCAAGGTCTCCCCGGCCGACGACATCGAGACGATCAACACCGAGCTGATCCTGGCCGACCTGCAGACCCTGGAGAAGGCGCTGCCCCGGCTGGAGAAGGAGGCCAAGCTCCGCAAGGACCGGGCCGCCGCCGCCGAGGCCGCGAAGAAGGCCGTCGACCTCCTGGACAGCGGCGTCACCCTGTACGCGGGCGCGGCCGCCGCCAAGATCGAGCTGGAACACCTGCGTGAGCTGCACCTGCTCACCACCAAGCCGTTCCTCTACGTCTTCAACGTCGACGAGGCCGAGCTGGGCAACGCCGAGTTCCTCGACGAACTGCGCGCCCTGGTCGCCCCGGCCGAGGCGGTCTTCATGGACGCCAAGATCGAGTCCGAGCTGGTGGACCTGCCCGAGGAGGAGGCCCGCGAGCTGCTGGAGTCGATCGGGCAGTCCGAGCCGGGCCTGGACCAGCTCGTCCGGGTCGGCTTCCGGACGCTCGGGCTCCAGACGTACCTGACGGCCGGCCCCAAGGAGGCGCGGGCCTGGACCGTCCCGGTCGGCGCGACCGCGCCGGAGGCCGCGGGGGTCATCCACAGCGACTTCCAGCGCGGCTTCATCAAGGCCGAGGTGGTCTCTTACGACGACCTGGTCGCGGCCGGATCGATGGCGGCGGCGAAGGCCGCCGGCAAGGTCCGGATCGAGGGCAAGGAGTACGTCATGCAGGACGGCGACGTCGTGGAGTTCCGCTTCAACGTCTGAATCCGGCCCGTTTTGGCAGGTCAGAAGGCTGTGCCTTCGCCCCGGGGCACACCAGGGGCACAACCCCACGCCTCATCGACCGCACAGCGCGCACCTTGCCCAGGGGGACGCTGCCTCGCGCTCAGTTGGCCCTGACCTCGTCGTCCAGGCGGATCTCACCCGCGTTCATCGGGACCAGCCGGACGCCGAACCAGGTTCGCCCGTGCTCTCTTCGATAGCGGGCGAGGGTGCGAATCGGCTCCTTCCCCGTGGTGTGGCGAGCAGCGGTCCGGCGTCAGACAGGTTCAGTGGGCCGCCTGTGTGGCCGCCATGGTCGGCCGCCACCGGCCGGCGGCGGGGGTCGTCGAGCCACGCCAGCCGTAACGGGCGCTGGAACTGGGTCGAGAGCCATTCATGGGCCTCGTCGCAGGCACGGTGAGCGGCACAATGCGTTCCCGGTGGGCTGACGGCAGGCTGACCCGGAGCACGGGGGAGCGGCCCACGAGCCGAGCCAGCACCGCCGCTGCGTAGATCGAGCGGGAGGGCACACCCTATTCCGAAGCTACGACCATCCAAAACGGCCCTGATGCTGGGCACTGGCTGGGCAAGTCGACACCGTCCGGACGTGCTTCCATGGCTCCTCCCCCGAGCGATACCTTGTCGCCCGCCCGCAGGGACCTCGCTTGACCACCCAAAGAGGTAGGGAATACCGGCACATATGTGATGCTCGAACCGGAATCGGTAATGGTCAGACAGTCATGGGCAAACGCCGCAGTGCCCTCTAGTAGCGCGCTGTCGCCGACGCCGGGCTCTTTGTCGTAGTATTGGGCGAAATTCGGAGTTTCAGCGTCGGCGTTCTGGCCAGGTGATTCGGAACAACCGGTCATGCACCCCGCGACCACCCCCGCTATGAGAAGGTGTCGCCCGACGACGAGTCGCATCCGTCACCAGCCAGTCTGGTAGTTGCCCTGGGCCAGACCTGCTTTCGGGCCAGGTCGACGGTTCATGATCGTTCGTTCGCACCGAACGAGTCGCGAGCCCTCAGTCAAGGCCAACTCGCTCGACCACAATGCCCCTCTCGCTGCGGTCAGGTCAAGCTCCTGGATCGACCTGGGCCGCCTACCAGCAGGGGTCGGGCGGGCCGCAGCCGACAGGCGAAGGGCCCACCACCATCAGATACACGAAGGAGAAGGCCAGGACCGCAAACACGGCTGCGCCAGCCACGCACCCGGCAATCGCCAGACCGCGACCACGTTGCCCAGTCGTCTTGATCTCCTTCGTTCCCACGACGCCTACGGCCACCGCGCAGATGCCGAGCCCCAGCGCAGGGAGGAGAAGTCTGATGTCCAGGTCTATCAGCAAGGCATAGCCCGCGCTGACGTACAGCAGCGGAACCAGGCCCAGGCAGCAGGCCACGATCGCCAGGAGGCTGTACCTTCGCTGATTCTCGGAGAGCTGACCGGTCATGGCACGTCCTACCTTCCCTTCGCCGCTCGGATACTCCGGCTGCGGCGCCACGAGCCCGACCGCCCGAGGATCATGAATGGAGACACCATGGTGGATCATGCGGGCGGGCAAGGGAAGGCGGCTGAGACTCCGGCCTGAGCCGGGTACTTCGCGGAGCCGGGGCCCCGGCAAGCAGGCCGGCGATCAGCGACGCCGCAGATAGCGTGATGACCGCACCGACGGCGACGCCGAGCGGTCAACAGACACTTCGTGCGGTCACCGGGAGGGCTCGCCGGACTCGACGAGCCGGGCGAGGTTTGCCAGCGCCATGCGCGTACCGGTCTCGTTGTCGGCAGCGGGGATGCTGTCGGGGATCCCTTCGTGTACGACAAGGACGTCGGTGCCGCCGTCCGCGTCGGTAAGCGTGGTGGTCATCGTCATGGTGCCGCCGAACGCGGGATCTGCGGTCTCGAACTCGAACACCTCGACCACCTGCTCGTTCGGCACGAGCTTGAGGAACCGGCCGTGATAGGTGTCGGTGCGGGACGTCGACTTGCCGGTGCCTTCCGTCGTTTCGTAGGTGAGCGAGACGCGGAATGCGCCACCTTCGTGGGCTTCGAACTGGTGGACCTGGCCCCTCATGCCGGAGGGGACCCGCCACCTGGCGATCGCATCGCCATCCACCAGCGCCCGGTAGACGGCGGGACGCGAGGCCTTGACATGCTGAGAGACGCGTGTCGAATACATACGGTCAACGTACTGCCCGCATCCGCCGCGGACCGGGAGCTGATCGTCCAGTCGGGCAACCCTGGTCCGTGGTCCTCAGACCTGAAGGTGGGCGCGGATCTTCCGGGCCAGGGCTGACTGGGTGCCGTCATCGACCGCGAGAACGCCGTTCTCGGCCATGAGTGCGTGGAACTGCTGCTGGTGATAGGGCACGCCGGGCGGCAACGGCGCGAGGTGCCAGTGGAGGTGGGCGTTGCCCTGCCGGCTGCCGAGGCTCATCGAGTACATCCGCTCCGTCGGCAGGGTCGCCGCGAGCGCCGTGGCGACCGCGTGCACGACGCCCTGGAAACGCTGGAACTCGTCCTGCCGCATCTCCAGCACCCAGCACTCGACGTGCTGCTTCGGCGCGACGAGGCAGTAGCCGAGCAGCGTCGGGTTGCGGGCGAGGAAGGCGATGGTGTCGTCGTCGTCCCCGTAGACGACGTGGTGCCGGTAGTCGGGGTCACCGCGCACGAAGGCGCAGACGAAGCAGGGACCGAGCCGGACGCGACGCCCGTACCGCTCGAAGTCGAACGCCGTCTTCGCCGGCTGACCGTCCATATCGGCAGCCTAGGTCCACACAGCCGTTTTGAGGTGCGTGCCAGACTCCACATCATGGTGACGGAGGAGCGGTCCCGGGAAGTGCGTTCGATGGTGGATCTGGTGACGGGGTGGTCGGCTGAGCGCGCGGACGTCGCTGGGGTGGTGGTCGTGGGCTCCTGGGCACGCGGGGCCGCGCGGATGGACTCCGACGTCGACATCGTGGTCCTGACGGACAATTCGGGCCACGCCGAGGCGGGTGTCTGGGCGGATCTGCTCGGTGGTGAGGTCGTCCGGTTGGCCGAGTGGGGGCCGCTGCGGGAGGTCCGGGTACGACGTCCGTCCGGGCTCGAGGTCGAGCTGGGAGTCGTGCCGGTGAGCTGGGCCGACACCGATCCGGTCGACTCAGGCACCCGCCGAGTCATCACTGAGGGGCATCGCATCGTGCATGATCCGGCTGGTGTGCTGGCCGCGTTGTCGGCGGCCTGCTCCATCCCAACCGGGGCGGACACGGGGCACAAGACACGGTGACCGGACCCCCGGTTGCACGCCGCTCCGAACGTGTCGAAGCCCACCGCGGGCGCGCCCGTCAACTTGTGCGGACCGTGAATGATCGCGTCGCAGGTCGCGTACTCAGGCGCCGGGATGGAGCAGCGCAAGATCGTCGCCCCAACCATCCAGCACGTCGCCGTGTCCGCGCTCCCGGGCCAGGCGTGCCACGTCGGAGAACAGCCCGACCGGGTCACGCAGCGCCCGCGCTGGGAAGGCCACTGCCGTCCAGGGCCCGGGCAAGGGGTACGTCTCCAGCTCCCAGTGCAGGTACTTGTTGTACGGCCGCAGCCGCCCGTGCAGGGCGAACACCGCGGTGAGGAGCCACGGCACGCTCTCCCGCTCGTCCAGCGTGGCGGCCAGTTCATTCCCGTCGCGCCGGCTCTTCGCCGCCCGGTACGCCAGGTTCAGGTAGCCGTCGAGGGCGTCCCGGGCCCAGGCGGTCGCCTCCGCCTCGGTGGGTACGGCCTGTCGCTCCACCAACGCGGTGACGTTCCCGCCGAGCCGGTCCAGCAGCACCTTGGCGCCGCGGAACGCGTACCGCTGCCAGGGGTCGGAGGTGTCGGCCAGTTCGTCCACGGTGCAGACGATCTCGTCCAGCTCGGCGGTCCGCCGGGTGGCGTGCCACCGCTCGTCCCGGGAACGGACCACCACATGCACATCGTGGTCGGAGTGGACGGTCGCCATCCCGCGCGCGTACGAGCCGGTCAACACCAGACCGACGACCGCCGGGTCGGCGTAAGCGCGGGCGAGCAGATCCTCGAAGGCGTCCACCTGCTCACTCTCCCGGTGCTGACAAGCGAATATCGCTCGCCGTCCGGGTCGCGCCGGAGGGCTTCATGATCGCCGAAGCGATCAGGGTGATCTCACGCAACTTCCCCGGAACTGCTGCCTGCAGTGCGGGGGAGGCAGCAGTTCCGGGAAAGTTGCCGCGTTGAGCGGCTGGCCGCCATGCTGAGCGCCGTCAGCCGGCGCGGAGGGCGTCGTCGACGCCGGTCTCGCGGCGCCCGAGGCGGACGGGGTCGCGGCCGGAGAGCACGTCCACCGCCGCCTTCACCGAGGCGCCGTACTCGCGAACCGAGCCGATCCGCCACTTGGAGTACTGCCGGACGGTGTCGTCGCCGACGCCGTTGGCCTCGATGCCGAAGTGCCGGCACAGCGCCACGGCGCGGGGCAGGTGGAACGACTGCGTCACCACCGTCATCCGGTCCACCCCGAAGATCCGCTTGGCCCGCGCACACGAGTCGTACGTGTCGAAGCCGGCGTAGTCCAGCACCACCTTGCCCGTCGGCACGCCCCGGTCGACCAGCCAGCGCCGCATCGCCTCCGGCTCGTTGTAGTCGGCGTTCATGTTGTCGCCGGACACCAGGATCGCCCGGACCTTGCCGGCGGTGAACAGCCGCTGGGCGAGCTCCAGCCGGGCGGTGAGGAAGGCCGACGGGCTGCCGTCCGCCTCCACCTTGGTGCCCAGGACCATAGCGACCGGCGCCTCCGGCACGTCGGCCTCGGTGAAGATGTGCCCCTCGGCGCCACCGCGGAGCCACGCCACGCTGGCCACGCTGCCGCCGGTCGCCACCACCGCGCCGACCGCGACCGCGAGCAGCGCCCAACGGACCCGGCGGACGTTCCACCACCGTTTGACGACCCCGAACCGCCCCCGCATGCGGACGAGTATCCCAGGCAGGTTCCTGTGCCGGGCACCCCGATGTCGGGCCCGGGCCTTAGCGTGAGTCCGACGCTGGCAGGAGGAGGTCCGAGATGAGGGAACGCCATCCCGCGCTCGCACGGCTGGACGTGCTCGTCGGACGGTGGACGGTGCGGCCGAAGGTCGAGGGACTCGGCACCGGGTGGACGGACGTCACCTGGGTGGAGGGCGGCCAGTACCTGCGGATGTTCACCGACGCCGAGCCGGTGCCGGACACGGCGCCGCAGGCGTGGCGGGACAACGCACCGTTCCCCACCACCCAACACGTCGGCCTCGACGACGCCGACGAGCAGTTTTCCGTGCTGTACGCCGATGCGCGCGGCGTGCACCGGGTCTACCGGATGACGTTCGCCGGCGGCGTCTGGCGGATGTGGCGCGACGCGGCCGGCTTCCACCAGCGGTTCACCGGGACGTTTAGCGCCGACGGCGACACCATCGACGCGAGCTGGGAGAAGTCGGCGGACGGGGTCGACTGGACGCTCGACTTCGAGCTGACCTACCGGCGCTGACGCCGTCGGAGTCCCCAGGGGCAGCGCGCAGGTCCGGACAGTGCCTGAGATCAGGCCGCCCGAGCGGCCACGATCAGTTCGCCGTCGTCGCTCGCGCCGACCGGCTCGCCGGCCCAACCGCCGCACACCCGCTCCACGGTGAAGCCGGCACCGGCGAGGGACTCGCGCAGCTCCGCCTCGGCCCGGAAGCGCAGCGTGCCCGGGCTGCTCAGCTCCGCGCCGTCCAGCCACCGGTAGTGGTGGACGTAGCTGACCAGGCCGTCGCGTACCTCGGTCAGCTCGGTCCAGGCGTCCACCGGGGTGCCATCGGGCAGGGTGAGCCGGCGGCGGGAAGCGCTCGGGGTCCAGCGCTCCCAGCGGCGGGCCGCCGGGTCGCGCGAGTCGAACGCCAGCGCCCCGCCGTCCATCACGGCCCGGCGCAGGTCGGCGAGGGTGCCCGCCCACTCGTCGTCGCCCCGGATCTCCTGCGCCACGTGGCTGGTCATCAGGGCCACCTGGTACGCGGCGTCGGGCAGGTCGGCAGAGCTGCCCTCGATCCAGGTGACCCGGTCGGCGCCCGGCTTGCTGCGGGCCGCGGCCAGGGACGCCGAATGCGGCTCCAGCCCGGTGACGGTGTGACCGGCGGCGGCCAGCGCCAGGGTGAGCCGCCCGGTCCCGCAGCCCAGGTCGAGCACGCGGGCCGCCGGAGCCGCGCCGACCACGCCGAGGAAGAACTCGTCGTCGCGCCCCCACGGGTTCTCCACGTCGTAGAGAGCCGCCAAGAGCCGGTCGGCCGGCGTCACGCCGCCTCGTTACGCCGGATGATCTCCGCGACCACCCGTTCCAGCTCGGCCCGCTTGGCCTCGACGTCCGCGAGGTCGGCGAAGTACGCCATCCGGCGGTCCGGCCACGTGCCCTCGAGTAGTGGGCTGTCGATGGTGGCCAGGTGCGGGTTGTGGAAGACCAGGTGCACCCGCTTGCGGTCGCGGAGGTTGAAGGTGGCGATGTAGTCGCCCCGGCTGAACGACGGCGCCTTCCACTTGATCTGCTCGGTGATCCGCACGTCGACCCCGGTGATGATCGCCCGCAGTGCGACCACCTCGGCCTTCAACGGGTGGTCAAGTTCGGCCAGGAACCGGTCGACGTCCGCTGGCCGGTGCGCGTGCAGGTCCGCCATGGTTGATCAGGATAGGGGTCAGGAGATGTGGTGGAGGATCACGTTGTGCACGTGGTGGCTCTTCTGCGCGCCCCGGAACTCGACCTCGTAGGTCTGCGCGCCGACGTGGATGGCGATCGCCCCGGTGGAGAAGAAGGAGCCGCCCCATGACTTGTTGCTCACCACGCTGACGCTGGTGATCTTCGAGTACGGGATGCTGGTGATGGCGTACCGCTTGCCGATGAAGGACCGGTCCTGAATGATCACGCGGCGGTCGGTGAGGCCGATGAATCCGGTGCCGGCGCCGACCGCGTCGTACACGGCGATGATCTGCTCGCCGGCCAGGAGCCCGCTCTGGATCTGCTGGAACTGTTCCTTGCGGTCGTACGTCGGGGTGGTCATGTCCCCGACGGTAGGTGGCGCGCGCCAGCCGGCTCAGGGTGCGGTGACCGCACGGACGGCGTCCTCGATGCGGGCCGCCAGCAGCACCTCACCCTCCGTCAGCGGCTCGCCGTCGCCGTGGCCCACCCGGATCTGCGTACGGTCGGCACGGCGGCTGATCTCGGGCCGCAGGCGCAGCGCGTCCGCGACCACCTTGACCCGCTCGGTCAACGCGGCGTGCTGGGTGTCGTCCAGGACGAGTGTCCGGCGGATCTCCTCACCCTCCCGGGTCCACCCGGACAGCAGGGCGAGCGCGTCGCTGAGGTAGTCGTGCTTCGCCCGGCCGCTGAACAGCACGCGCATCACCGCACCTCCCAGGCGTCGTTGCTGGCTTGTGGCCAAATCGTCGCCATCCCGTGTCCCAGTCGACGCCCTCTAGTCTGTCGTCGTACAGATCGTGTGTCCACGCCCACACTTCCGTGTTCTGCTGACCTGACGGCGATGCTCAGCTACCCAAACCGCCGATTGATCTGGCACCCTGGACGCCCGTGCGGACCGAACGGGTTAGCGGCAACGGGCAGGGCGGGCGGGAGCCGAAGGTGGTCGTCGGGGCGGCCATCATCGCGGACGGCAGGGTCCTGGCCTGCGAACGGTCCGCACCTCCGGAGGTGGCCGGCCGCTGGGAGTTCCCCGGCGGCAAGGTCGAGCCGGGGGAGGACGAGACGACCGCGCTGGTCCGCGAGTGCGCCGAGGAACTCGACGTACGCGTGGAGATCGGCGCGCGGGTCGGCCGGGACGTCCGGATGGCCCACGGCCGTTCCGTCCTCCGGGTGTACGTGGCCCGCCTCCTCCATGGCGACCAGCCGAAGGCCCTGGAGCACTCCGAGCTGCGCTGGCTCTCGGTCGCCGAGCTCGACACCGTCGCCTGGCTCCCCGCCGACGCGCCGATCGTCGCCGCCCTGCGCCCCCTGCTCACCAACCCCTGAGCGGGGGAAGGGGACGCGGGGGCGGAAACGGGACGGGGGCCGGCGGCGTGTGCCGCGGCCCCCGTCTTCGTTGTCGTGCTGCTCAGTGCTTCGGCTGGTCCTGCTGCGGGTGCGCGAAGTTGAGGTGCTCCGGCGGCAGCGGGAAGGTGACGTCGTCACCGAACGGCGACGGCGCGGCGGCCTTGTCGAAGGTCAGCTCGGTCAGCGGCAGCTTGCCGTTGGCGTCGAGCGGGGGCGTGGTCGGGTGCGGCACCTGGCGGTGCCAGTTGACGCCCTTCTGCGCCTGCGCCTCGGACCGGGCGTCGTGCGAGCCGCCGGCGTGCGAGTGCACCCCGCTCTGGGCGGAGCCCGCGCCGCCGCTGTGGTGCTCGCTGGTCACGCTGGTTTGAGGCACCTGACCCCTCCGGAAGATCTTGCTACCAAGCCACACGAGGGGATCGTACCTGCGGTCTACGACCCGCTCCTTCATGGGGATGATCCCGTTGTCCGTGATCTTGATGTGCTCGGGGCAGACCTCGGTGCAGCACTTGGTGATGTTGCAGAAGCCGAGTCCCATCTCGGACTGCGCGTACTCCTTGCGGTCGGTCTTCGCGTCGAGCGGGTGCATGTCCAGCTCGGCGGCCCGGATGAAGAACCGGGGACCGGAGAACGCCTGCTTGTTCTCCTCGTGGTCACGGATGACGTGGCAGACGTTCTGGCACAGGTAGCACTCGATGCACTTGCGGAACTCCTGCGAGCGCTCGACGTCGACCTGCTGCATCCGGTACTCGCCGGGGGCCAGGTCGGCCGGCGGTGCGAACGCCGGGGTCTCCCGGGCCTTCTCGTAGTTGAACGAGACGTCGGTGACCAGATCCCGGATGATCGGGAACGTCCGCAGCGGCGTGACCGTGACGGTCTCGTTCTCCTCGAACGTCGACATCCGGGTCATGCAGCTCAGCCGCGGCTTGCCGTTGATCTCCATCGAGCAGGAGCCGCACTTGCCGGCCTTGCAGTTCCACCGGCACGCCAGGTCCGGCGCGTCGGTGGCCTGCAGCCGGTGGATCACGTCGAGGACGACCTCGCCCTCGTTGACCTCGACGGTGTAGTCCTGGAGGTCGCCGCCGCTCTCGTCGCCCCGCCAGATGCGGAACTGTCGCTTGTTCCCCATTACTTGCCCGCCTCCTCGGTGAGGGCGTCGAACTCGGCGAGTTCCTCGTCCGTCAGGTACTTGGCCAGCTCCGCCCGGTCGAACAAGGTGATCAGCTCCGGGCGCATCTTCGGCAGCGGCTTGCGCTCCAACCGGACCGCGCCGCCGTCCAGCGAGCAGACCAGGTTCACCCGCCGCCACGCCGGGTCCATCGCCGGGAAGTCCTCCCGGGTGTGCCCGCCGCGCGACTCCGCCCGCTCCAGGGCGGCCTTCGCCGTGCACTCCGAGACCACCAGCATGTTGCGCAGGTCCAGCGCCAGGTGCCAGCCCGGGTTGTAGCGCCGTCCGCCGGCCGCGCTCACCTTGGCCACCCGCTCCCGCAGCTCCGCCAGCTTGCCCAGGGCGTCGGCCAGCTCACCCTCGCGCCGGATGATCCCGACCAGTTCCCCCATCACCGCCTGGAGGTCCTGCTGCAGGACGTACGGGCTCTCCCCAGTGTCCCGCTGCAGCGGCGCCAGCGCCGTCTCCACCGCGGCCTCCACGGCGGCGACCGCGACCTTCGGGCGCGCGGCCAGCTGATCGGTGTACGAGGCGGCGTGGCCACCCGCCCGCTTGCCGAAGACCAGCAGGTCCGAGAGGGAGTTGCCGCCGAGCCGGTTGGAGCCGTGCATGCCGCCGGACACCTCACCGGCGGCGAAGAGCCCGCGTACGCTGCCCGCCGCCGCGCCGGAGTCCGGGTCCACCTCGACGCCGCCCATCACGTAGTGGCAGGTCGGGCCGACCTCCATCGGCTCCTTGGTGATGTCGACGTCGGCCAGTTCCTTGAACTGGTGGTACATCGACGGCAGGCGGCGGCGGATCTCCTCGGCCGGCAGCCGGGAGGCGATGTCCAGGTAGACGCCGCCGGCCGGGGTGCCCCGACCGGCCTTGACCTCGCTGTTGATGGCGCGCGCCACCTCATCGCGGGGAAGCAGCTCGGGCGGACGCCGGTTGTTGTCGGGGTCCTTGTACCAGCGGTCCGCCTCCGCCTCGTTGTCGGCGTACTGCTTGCGGAACACGTCCGGCACGTAGTCGAACATGAACCGCTTGCCCTCGGAGTTCTTCAGCACCCCACCGTCGCCGCGGACCGACTCGGTGACCAGGATGCCCTTCACCGAGGGCGGCCAGACCATGCCGGTCGGGTGGAACTGGAGGAACTCCATGTTGATCAGCGTCGCTCCGGCGCGCAGCGCCAGCGCGTGACCGTCCCCGGTGTACTCCCAGGAGTTCGAGGTGACCTTGTAGGAGCGGCCCACGCCGCCGGTGGCCAGCACCACGGCCGGTGCCTCGAAGAGGATGAACTCGCCGGACTCCCGGTAGTAGCCGAACGCGCCCGCGACCCGGTCGCCGTCGAGCAGCAGTTCGGTGATGGTGGTCTCGGCGAAGACCTTGATCCGGGCCTCGTAGTCGCCGAACTCCCGCTTGTCCTCCTGCTGAAGGGAGACGATCTTCTGCTGGAGAGTCCGGATCAGCTCCAGGCCGGTCCGGTCGCCGACGTGCGCCAGCCGCGGGTACTCGTGGCCGCCGAAGTTGCGCTGGGAGATCTTCCCGTCCTTCGTCCGGTCGAAGAGCGCACCGTACGTCTCCAGCTCCCAGATCCGCTGCGGCGACTCCTTCGCGTGCAGCTCGGCCATCCGGAAGTTGTTGAGGAACTTGCCGCCGCGCATGGTGTCGCGGAAGTGCACCTGCCAGTTGTCGCGCGGGTTCACGTTCCCCATCGCGGCGGCGGCGCCGCCCTCGGCCATCACGGTGTGCGCCTTGCCGAAGAGCGACTTCGAGATGATCGCGGTCTTCTTGCCGGTCAGCCGGGCCTCGATCGCCGCGCGCAGGCCGGCGCCGCCGGCGCCGATCACGACGACGTCGTAGTGGTGTCGTTCGATTCGGGTCTCAGTCATGTCCGGGCCTCTAGTTGATGAACCGCAGGTCGTTGAACCAGCCGGCCGCCACCGCCATGACGTAGAAGTCGGTGAGCGCCAGCGTGCCGAGGGTGATCCAGGCGAGCTGCATGTGCCGGACGTTGAGCCACGAGACGAACGTCCAGCCCTTGTATCGCAAGGGGTGCTTGGAGAAGTGCTTGAGCCGCCCGCCGATGATGTGCCGGCAGGAGTGGCAGGAGATCGTGTACGCCCAGAGCATCACCACGTTGGCCAGCAGGACCAGGTTGCCGAGCCCGAAGCCGAAGCCCTTGGGGGAGTGGAAGGCGTAGATCGCGTCGTACGTGTTGATGATCGAGATGATCGCGGCGGCGTAGAAGAAGTAGCGGTGCAGGTTCTGTCCGAGCAGCGGGAATCGGGTCTCCCCGCCGTACGCCTGGTGCCCGTCCGGGACCGCGCAGGCCGGCGGCGTGAACCAGAACGACCGGTAGTAGGCCTTGCGGTAGTAGTAGCAGGTCAGCCGGAACAGCAGCAGGAACGGCAGGGTCAGCGCCGCGTCCGGGATGATCCACCAGCCGGGCAGGAAGGTGCCGACGTGGGCGGAGCCCTCGACGCACCGGTCGGTCACGCAGGGGGAGTAGAACGGCGTCAGGTAGTGGAACTCGTCGACCCAGTACCACTTGTGCATGAAGACCCGGACCGTCGCGTAGATGACCCAGGCGCTGAGCCCGACGACGGTGATCAGTGGCGCAAGCCACCAGCGGTCGGTTCGCAACGTCTTCGCCGCGATCGCGGCGCGTGCCCGCGCCCCCCGCGGCCTCGTTGCCGTTGATGTCATTCGAGTCGTCTCCCTGACGGCGCCCTCGCGGGGGCGGCGGATCACCTTCCGTACCGGCCAGCGGACCGGGCGAGACCGCGTCCACTGCCACGTCTTGCGCACGCATGCGACCGCGCCGGCGAACCGGCGCAGCTAAATGACACACGTTACGCCGATCTTCGCGGCCCGGCCGCGCAACGCAGTGTCCCGTGTGTCCCGCACGTTGGAAAGACCCGAGCCATGATCAATATCCGAGCGGCTGTCGCGGCCCGGGCCAGCGGCTGCCTCCGGTACACCGTCACGGGCCCCGGCAAGTCTCTCCGGACGCTACGAACTTGATGACGACAATGAATCAGGGAGACGGTGAGTCGGCCACGCCATCAAGTTCGTAGCGGGTAGCGCGGCTGTCCGCCGCAGCAGGCAGGGTCGCGTCCGGGTGTCCGGCCCGGGTCACCCGGACGCGCCGCCGGTGAAGTTCCACGACGCCAGCCGTAGCGGTGGCGCCTCCCACCAGACGCCGTCCGTCCGGTCCGGCTGGCGGAGCGGCAGCCGGCCCAGGCCGAGCACCCGGCCCGGCCCCAGGGCCCGGGGGTACGACTCGGTGAAGCGGAAGTCGCGGACCGCCCGGGTCGGCACCCCGTCCTCGACCAGCCACACCCCGTTCCGCGTCAACCCGGTGATGACCAGGCGTTTCGGGTCCAGCACCCGGGTGTACCAGAAGTCGCTGACCAGCAGCCCGCGCTCCACCCCGGCGACCAGCGCCGCGGTGTCCGCATCGGCCACCGCCCCCGCCGGGGTGCCACCGGTCGGGCCGCCCGCCGCAATCCCCTCGGCCGGTCCACCCACCGGGGCCGGGCTGTCACCACCGGCCGTGCGGGCGGCGGCGGGAAGCAGGCGGAGGTTGGTCGGGATCGGGCCGAAGGTGGCGGCGCCAGGAATCCCGTGCCCGGTGGACGCCACCCCCGCCTCGGCGCCGCTGCGCCGGTCGTGGGTCACCGCCCTGGTGGTGCCGGCGTCGACCAGGGTCAGTGCGTGTCGCGGGGTGCCCTCCAGGTCATACGGCAGGGCCGAGCCGTGCAGCGGATCGTCCACCAGGGTCACGGCCGGGTCGAACTGGGCAACGCTCAGTTCGGCGAAGGACTGCCGCTCGGCGTACCGCTTGCCGTTGAAGCCGAACCAGGAGAGATTCTGCAGCAGGTCGGCGACGGCGGCCGGTTCGAGCACGACCTCGTAGCGCCCCGGGGGCAGCTCGACCGGATCCGCCGCGGCCCGCGCCTTCGCCGCCGCCCGGCCGCCGAGCGCGGCGCCGTCGAGCTCGGCGAGCCGGTCGGCGCAGCGCCGGGCCACCCCGTCCGCTCCGCCGGCACGCGCGATGCCGTCCATCGCCGCCTCCGCCATCCGACCCGACGCGGAATGGCCGGCCGAGTTGGCGAACGCCCCCGACCGGTACGCCGTCCGGCAGTAGCCGGCCGCCTCCAGCCCGCCGACCGCGTCCACGAAGGCGCGTACCCGGGCGGCTCGCTCATCGGGCTCCGCGAACGCGGTGGCCTCGTCGAAGACCGCGCCCGCCGGCACCGGCGACGGCGGGGCCAGCCCGGGCCAGGCCGGATCGGGTGGGCAGAGCCGGGCGGCCGCCAGGGTCCGCTCGACCAGGGCGGTCAGCCCGTCGGTGTCGACCAGGCTGCCGCTGCCGGCGGCCGTCCGCCCGTCGACGTGCAGCCGCAGCCGCACCGCCGTGCCCGACTCGGCGACGTTCTGGTGGATGAACGAGTTCGCGAACCGGGTCAGCGCCAGGTCGGCGCGGGTCACCGTGACCTCGGCCTGCGCGTCCGGCCCGGCGAGCCGGCGGACCAGCTCCACCACGTGCCCGGCGATGTCCAGCTCGGTCATGCCGTCACCTCGCTTCGCTCGGCGCCGGCATGAGGCACCTCCGCACTGCATTGATGATTCGCTCGCTGACGCTCGGTCATGCCGTCACCTCGCTCCGCTCGGCGCCGGCATGAGGCACCTCCGCACTGCGTTGATGATTCGCTCGCTGACGCTCGCTCATGCCCGTACCCCCACCCGGACGTTTCGGAAGCGGGCCGGTGCGGCCGGGTGGCCGGTGTGTCCGACCTGGCCGGGCTGGCCCTTGCCGCAGTTCGGCGTGCCCCACGGGACGATCTCCGAGGAGAGCATGTCCATCGAGCGCCAGAAGACCGGCCCGATCCCGGTGTAGGTGGGGTTGCGCAGCATCCGCCCCCGCCGGCCCTTCTTGACCTCCCAGCCGACCTCGCAACCGAACTGGAAGTTCAGTCGCTTGTCGTCGATCGACCAGGAGCGGTTGATGTCCATCAGCACCCCGTCGTCGGTGGCCGCGATGATCTCGTCGAGGGTGTGCGGGCCCGGTTCGAGGCCCACGTTGGTCATCCGCACCATCGGCAGCCGCGCCCAGCCGTCCGCCCGTACGCTGCCGCCGTAGCCGAGACCCGCGACGGCGGCCGAGTCGCGGCCGGCGAGCACCCCCACCCAGCGCCCGGCGCGGACCGCGTCCCGCTTGACCGCCGGGGAGCCCTCGTCGTCGAAGCCGAAGCTGCCCAGCGCCCCGGGGATGGTCGGGTCGATGGTGATGTTCATCAGCTCGGAGCCGTAGCGCAGCGCGCCGAGCCGGGTCAGGTCGAGCCAGGACGTCCCGGCGAAGGCGGCCTCCCAGCCGAGGATCCGGTCCAGCTCGATGGCGTGGCCGACCGACTCGTGGATCTGCAGGGCGAGCTGCTCGCCGCCGAGGATCAGGTCGGTCTCGTCGGCCGGGCATTCGGGGGCGGTGAGCAGTTCCCGGGACTCCTCGGCGATCCGGGCGGCGTGCCCGGGCAGGTCGAGCGAGGTGACCAGCTCCCAGCCGGTGGTGCCGTACTGCCCGCGGTAACTCGGATAGGACCGCCGCTGGGTCTCGCCGTCGCCGATCGAGGTCGCCGAGATGCCGCCGCCGCACTCCCGGATGCGCTGGTCGATCCGGTGCCCCTCGCTGGAGACGAACCACTTGGCGGTGTCCCAGATCTGGTAGAGCCCCTCGGCCAGGTCGGCGCCGTGCGCGCGCATCGTCTCCGTGGCGCGGACCAGCAGGTCGCCCTTGTCGGAGAGGGCGACACCGAGCGGGTCCACCTCGCACCCGGAGGCCCAGCTCGCCACGGTGGCCGCGACGGGGACCAGGTCGATCGGCGGGCCGGGGACCCGCGCGCTCGCGGCGGCGATCGCCGCGGCACGCCGCCCGGCATCGCGGGCCGCGGCGTCCGACAGATCGGGTACGGCGTGGAAGCCCCAGCTCGATCCGACCAGCGCCCGGACACCCAGCCCGATGCTCTCGTCCTGGGTCAGCTCCTCGATGTCGCCGTTGCGGGCCGACATCGACTCGTAGCGGCGGTGCATCACCCGGGCGTCCGCGTATCGGGCTCCCGCGTCGAGGGCGGCCTGGACGGCGGCGCTCGCCGCGTCGAACTCGCTCATGCGCCCGACCCTAGGCGAGCGCACCGACATCCGTCAGGAGACGAGATCCTCGGGCCGGATCGTCGCCCGCACGGGGTCGCTCAGCTCCAGCACCTCGCCCCGCTTGGCGACGGACTGTTCGGTGTAGTGGCCGCCCCGGCGACGGTAAGGGCGCAAGCTGCCAGTCTCCTGCTCGACCAGTAGGTACCACTCGATGCCGGCGGCGGCATAGTAGTGCATCTTGAGCACCTTGTCGGTGGCCGCATTGCTCGGCGAGATGATCTCGCAGACCAGCCGCACCGCATCCGCCTCGATGATGAGTTCATCGAGGTCAACCGGCTCGGTGACGACGAGGTCGGGGATGGGGATGCGGCCGGGCCGGAGCCGCACGTTCACCGCCTCCAGCAGTTCCAGCCCCACGGCTTCGGCGGCCGCCTCGAGAATGTTGCCGAGCTTGCGTGAGATCCGCTGATGCCGCGGCGTGGGGGCTGGCGTCACGTGAAGGCTCCCGTCGAAGAGTTCGACGCGCTGCTGCGTCTCGCCGAGGGCGAGGTACTCCTCTTCGGTCCACGGGCCGTTGTGGTCGAACACCGCCGCGGTCATGGTCACCTCCACCTCATGCCGGCGGGAATCCTCACGTGACTGGCGCATTCATCGTCGCACTTGCGGTGCGCTCACGGCACGAAGACATCGAGTTGCGGACGTGAATCTCCTGCTGAGGGGCTGGTCAAGCCCGAAACCCACTCGTTACGCTCAGGCCGCTGACATCCCACGTTTTGTAGCTTATTTTCGCCTCCAGAACTTTGCTGTAAGTTCTCTTCGTCACTGAGGGGGAGGCGGTCGTGGGCAGGTCGGAGTCGGCGCCGTCCGGGGAACCGGACCGCCCAGCGGTGCCGGAGCAGCGCTCTGGCGAGGGTCCCTACCTGCGGGTCAAGGACCTGCGGGTGCGGTTCGACACCGAGGACGGTGTGGTTCGCGCCGTGGATGGGGTGTCGTTCTCGGTGGAGCGGGGTCGCACCCTCGGCATCGTGGGGGAGTCCGGTTCGGGCAAGAGTGTCACCTCGCTGGCCATCCTCGGTCTGCACAACGCCAAGCGCACCACGATCAGCGGGGAGATCTCGGTGGGTGGCCGTCAGTTGGTGGGGCTGCCGGAGGAGGAGGTGCGTCGGCTGCGGGGCCGGGACATGGCGATGATCTTTCAGGATCCGTTGTCGGCGTTGCATCCGTACTACACGGTGGGTAGGCAGATCGCTGAGGCGTATCGGGTGCACCACCCGAGGGCCAGCCGGCGGGAGGCCCGCGGCCGGGCGGTGGACATGTTGGGTCGGGTGGGGATTCCGCAGCCGGGGAAGCGGTTCGACCAGTATCCGCACGAGTTCTCGG
>NZ_JBIDCT010000006.1:0-360757 GCF_043204735.1 Micromonospora sp. NPDC047740 | reverse complement strand
TCCGGACGACATGTGTCCGCGGACCCGGAGAAACCGTGTCCGCGGACCCGGCGGCCCACTGTCCGCCCACCCGCAACACCCGATGTCCGTTGACACGGTCAGTGTCTTCCCCGCTGGTGCCTATCGCCGGCGTTGCAGGGCCCGCGACAGTCGATTGAGGCAAGCTTCGTTGTGTGCCCGGATCGTGGGTAGGAGTCCAGGAACATCCATGAATGCGGTCAATGGCGTGTAGAAGTGGCGGCCCGAAGGGGATCGCCACTTCAACGCGGGATACGAGGACAACTTTTCAACGTCGCTGCGCGGGATCGTGCGGGACCACAAGAGTCCTCGGACTGTGATGCCTCTTCGCCCAATCGACACGGACACGCGGTAACCGCGGACGGACAGGATGACCCCGGCTACTAACGGGGCGAGGCAGGCGAGCGCTGCGTAGCCGGACAGGTCCTCGGCGAGCGGCCAGGCTAACAAGGCGACCGCGATGCCGGGTGCGGTGTTGGCGATGCGAGTAATCAGCAGTGGTCGGAGTACCACCGGCCGATCATGGCAGGTCCCGTCTCGTCGACTGCTAGAGATATGGCTCGGTTGGTGCCCGGGGTTAGTCGAGAAGTGCTCGCGTGTCTCGGGTAGGTGTCGACAGCAACGGTGGCAACGAGCCGGGACGAGGGCAGCCGCCCGAGGTCGCGGATGCGGACGGACCCCGCCGGACAATGCGCCCAGAACTTACAAGCGAGAGGTCACGGCCGCGGCGGGCTCGGGCAACTCCAGGTGCTCGATGGTCGGCCTGGGCGGGGGAGCAGACCGGCAAGTGTCAACCGTTCCGGTCACCCTCGGGCGTGACGAACGTCCCGCGCCCGGTGAAGGTCACCACCCGGCCTTCCTTGCGTAGCGCGTCGAGCGCGGCCCGCACGGTGCCGCGCGCTACGTCGTACGTCTGCGCCAGCGTCACCTCGCCAGGGAGCTTGTGCCCAGGTGGCCAGTCCCCGCTGTCGATCTTTGCCCGGAGTGTGTCGGCCACTTGTTCAGCGAATGAGCGTGGTGACCAAGGGTCGATCATGCCCACAGGCTCCCACCTGTCCAGCCGAGCTAGGCTGTCTATGCTGTCCGCTCCATAGACAGGCTGAACAGGTTGAGGTTAAAGTCGGGGCACGCCTGCAAAGCAGCCCTCGGCTCGCGTGGTGGCGCTACCGAGGGCCTTGACGCGAATCGAGGTCGCGCCCGTGAACATGCTGCCCGCCAGGCCGCCTCCGGCGAACTGTTCAAGCCCCACCCATGGAGCGAAAGCCCGATCATCGAGCGGCCCGAGCGCGCCATCAGGCCGTTCAACGCCACCGACCGGAGCATTGCCGAACGCCCACCACCCACCGCCCCGGCCTGTCTCGCCAGGATCGGGTCGCCATGCTGGCCCGGTTCGACCTGAACGTCCGGCCAGCGTGTTCGGTCGGAAGAGGGGCGCCGGGGTTGTGACCAACGCGTACTCAGTCCCGGTCGTTGGTCCGCGTGAGCTGCCGAAGGACGGACAGGTGCGGGTCTGGATCGACAGCGGGAGCGGGTCGGGACACAAGATCGAGGTCCGCACTGAGGACTTGGCCCCTTCCGAGCTCGACGATGGGCGGGGTTCGACCGCGATCTACGACCTGAGCGTCTACTACTGCCGAGGCTGACCCGAGCACCCTGGCAGGTGCGGCGGTCGGATCACCTGCGAAGGCCCGGCCGCCGTGCCGTTAACCGAGCCGAGAGGTGGGACACCAGGCTGGTTGGCCGCGCACCGCACCCCGTCCAGCCGGCTTGCCGGCAATCCACGCCGAAAAGGATCAGCGGCAGCCGGCCCACCCCTGCGAGGATGGCGATCATGTCTGAGCTCTTCGGCGAGGTGGCCAGCGACTACGACGAGGCCCGTCCGGGCTACCCACCCGACCTGGTCGAGACGATCCGCGCGTACCACGGCGGGGTGCCCGGCGCCCTCGTCGAGGTCGGTGCCGGGACCGGCCTGGCCACCCGGGCGCTGCTCACCCTGGGCGCACCGATGACCTGCGTGGAGCCGGACCGCCGGATGGCCCAGGTGCTGGCGGCCCACTTCCCCGACGTCGAGGTGGTGACCGCCCCCTTCGAGGAGTGGACCGCGCCGCCCGGCGGGGTGCCGGCGCTGGCCTGTGCGCTGGCCTGGCACTGGCTGGACCCGGCCACCCGTAACCGGCGGGCCCACGACGCACTCACCCCCGGCGGCACCCTGGCCGTCTTCGCGCACCGCTACGACTACGTCGACCCCGACCACGCCGCCGGTCTGCGGGCAGCGTTCGAGTCGGCGGACCCGGAGCCGCACCACGACCGTCCGGAGGACTGGTTCCGCGCCGACATCGCGGACAGCGGGCTCTTCACCGACGTCCGGTCGGTGCGGTTCCAACGCGCGGTGCCGCTCGACACGGCGGCGTACCAGCGGTTGGTCAGCACCTTCTCGCCCCAACTGCGGCGGCCTCCGGAGCTGCGCGAGCGGGTGCTCGCCACGGTCGGCGCGGCCGTCGACGGGTTCGGCGGCACGGTGATGCTGGACCTGCGTACCACCCTGGTCCTCGCCCGCCGCCCGGCCTGACCGCGCCCCGCCCCCGGCCGCTTCGTCCCGCCCGGCTCGCGTCAGCTCAAATCGCCTTACCGGGCCCGGCGCGGTTCGCCTGGCCCCGCGTGGCTCGCGTCAGGCCGCGTCGGCGGCGCCGGTCACCTCGGCGTGCCGCAGCCGCACCGCGGTGCCCCGGCGCAGCGAGTTGGGGATCTCGGCGATCGCGTCGACCCGGGCCACCAGCTCGCGCAGCCGCGCCTCGCTTGCGTCGCCGTCGACCCGTACGTCGTAGCTGACGTCGGTGGAGACGGCCGGGTCGCCGGCGAAGTCGCCGTGCACGGTGACCTCGACCCGGTGTAGGGCGATCCCGGCCGCGCTTGCCTCCCGGAACAGGTCGTTGGAGACGCAGCTGGCGACGGCCAGATAGAGCAGTTGCCCGCCGTTGAAGCCGAGCCCGTCCCCACCGCCGTCCGCCGGGCGGTCCACCACCAGCGTGAATGGCCCCGCCGAGCCGATCGCCGCCGGCCGGCCCGGCAGGCTGCGGGTGCGTACCTCGAAGGTCATGCCGACCACCTCCGCTTCTGACCAGGCCGAGTCAACCATCCCGGCGCACCCCACGCCTCGGCGCTTCAGTCCGGACCGGCGTAGCCCTCTCGGATTTGGTGGGCGGGAACGGTCACCGGCAGATGCTCCCCGAGTGCCCCGCCCGCGCGGCCGCCGGGTATGGGCCGCCGGGGCTGGGTGGCCGGTGCGCCCGGGGGATAGGCTGCCCGCCGTGGCAGGTCTGTTGAGGAGTGTGGCGTCCCGGTTCGGCCGGATCACCGGTGGCCGGTCCGTGCCGGCCCCGACCGCTGGGCCGATCCCGGCCCAGGTCGCCCGGCGCCGCCAGGTCGCCGCGCTGCAGCGGCGCGAGCTGTCGTACGCCCCGGAGCTGGACGGGCAGGCCGACCCGGGGGAGATCGTCTGGACCTGGGTCCCGTACGAGGAGGATCCCCGGCAGGGCAAGGACCGTCCGGTGCTGGTGGTCGGCCGGCAGAGCCGCACGCTGTTCGGGCTGATGCTGTCCAGCCAGAGCGACCGGGACGGCCAGCGGCACTGGCTGGCCCTGGGCCCGGGGGAGTGGGACCGGGACCAGCGCCCGAGCTGGGTCCGCCTCGATCGCGTGCTCACCATGCGCGAGGACAGCATCCGCCGCGAGGGCGCGGTGCTGGACCGGCGGCGGTTCGACCGAGTGGGCCAGGCGCTTCGTGCCGGTTACGGCTGGCGATAACGGCTCGCCCACCGGTCTGCGGAATGGCATCTTGGCCCGGTGACGAGCGAGACGACGAGTGTGGATGAGCGGCTTGCCCGGTGGGTGACGGAGGACTTCGGCCTGGCCCTGGTCTCCGCCGTGCCCGTGGGGTATGGCGCGGACCCCACGGCCGAGCTGTGGCGGGCCACCACCGCCGACGGTGGCGACTACGCGGTCAAGCTGAGCGGCGGCGGCACGCCGGCCGGGCTGTTGGTGACAGCGCAGTTGGCCCGCCAGGGCGTACCGGGCATCGTCGCACCGCTCACCACCGCGTCCGGCGAGGTGTGCACCGTCCACGAGGGGCGGCGGTTGTCGGTCGTGCCGTGGGCGTCGGACGAACGGGCCCTCGGCGGCGGCATGCACCCCGCCCACTGGCGTGCGTACGGTGAGGTGCTGTCCGCGACGCATGCGGCCACCGCGACCGACGAGTTGGCCGGGTTGCCCCGGGAGGACCACACGCACGCGGCGATCGGCGCGGCGGTTCGGGAGATGGACCGCCGGCTGCGGGCAGTGGACGACCGGTCGGCCGATCCGTGGACCCGTGCCGTGGCGGCCCACTGGCGGGAGTGGGCCGATGACCTGGCGATCCTGCTCGACCGGGTGGACCGGCTCGGCGCGGAGCTGCGGTCCCGTCCGGCGGACCTGGTGGTCTGCCACGGCGACCCGCACCTGGGGAACCTCCTGCTCGGCCCCGACGGGCGGGTCTGGCTGATCGACTGGGACGACGCGGTGCTCGCTCCGCGCGAACGGGATCTGATGTTCGTCGTCGGCGGTGTGCTCGCGTTCGCGCCGGTGACTCCCGCGCAGCAGGCGGCCTTCTTCGACGGGTACGGCCCGGTGGAGCTGGATCCGGTCCGGCTGGCCTACCACCTCGGGGTCCGCGCGTTGGACGACATCTGGAGCTGGGCCGGCGACGTGGCGGACGCCGGGCGGTCCGCGGCCGACCGGGTCCGCGCGCTGAAGATCGTGGCGGGCCTGCTGTCGCCGGTAGGCCTGGTCGGCCTGGCCCGTCAGGCGTTGCGGGACCTGGGCCGCTGGGACGGCTGACCCGCCCCCGGCTGGCGGCCGGGTCGCCGGTCAGCACTCGGCGAGGTGGGGTGTCTCCACGAGTTGGCGGGTCGCGCGGCCGCCGCCGAGGCTCTTCGCCTGGTACATCGCCGCGTCGGCCCGGCAGAGCGCGTCGGTGAGCTGGGCGGGACCGTGCACCGGGGCGAGCCCGACCGAGGCGGTCACCCGCACGGTGCGGGTGCCCAGCGGGATCGGCGCGGCGAGCGCCTCGCAGAGCCTGCGGGTGGCGTGCTCGATCCACCGCCGGTCCACTGTCGGGCTGGCGAGCAGGCCGGCGAACTCGTCCCCGCCGAGGCGGGCGACCAGGTTGTCCCCGGCGAACGCGGACAGCCGCTGCGCCGTGCTGATCAGCACCTGGTCGCCGGCGGCGTGCCCGTAGCGGTCGTTGACCTGCTTGAAGTCGTCGAGGTCCAGCACGATCGCCACCAGCGGCTGGCCGGCGGCGTCGGTCAGCAGGGCCGCCGCCAGCCGGAAGAAGGCGCGGCGGTTGGGCAGCCCGGTGAGCGGGTCGTGGCTGGCCGCGTGCCGCTCGGCTTCCAGTTCGGCCTGGAGTAGCTCGAGTTGCGTCTCCGCCCGCAGTGCCCGGCGGCGCAGTTGCCAGGCGGAGACGATGGCGCCGGCGGCGGAGAGACCGGAGGCGATGGTCATCGGATCCGGCACACGCCCTCCTTTACCGCAGCTCTCGGCCTCGCCGGGCGGCACTGGGGCCGACCGCGCCAGGCCCGTGTCTTCCCCGGTCGCAACCGGGGTCCGGGTAACCCAGAGTGAACCTGTGGGTACACCGCACGTGTGGTTATCATGCTTGCTGTCCAATGCAGATGCAATAGCAGATGCACGTGCATCTCACTCCTCAGTCGACAGAACCCGCGTCGCCACCCACCGCTCCTCCCCGCGGCATCGGCTGGCTCTTGCACAGAAAGACGCCCATGCAGCAGCCTGAGAATGGCGTACCGACCAGTCAGCTGCCGCCGCTGCGCTGGCAGAAGAGTCGCCGGAGCAACCCGAGTGGCAACTGCGTCGAGCTGGCCGAGTTGCCCGGCGGCGCCGGCATCGCCGTGCGCAACTCCCGGCACCCCGAAGGACCCGCGCTGATCTACACAGTGGACGAAATCGCGGCCTTCGTGCTCGGCGCCCGCGACGGCGACTTCGATGACCTGATCACCCGCCGCGCCGCCGGCTGACCGGTCGGGTCGGCCGTTCGGAGGGGTTCACCTCACTGATGGGTCATGGCATGCTTACACGTCGGCCGGACCGGGGCGTCCGGCCGGCGACAGTCGGCATGCGAAGGACGGCCAGGTGACGACGGTACCCGCGGGTGATCCGGCCAGCGGGCCGACGGTGCTGCGCATGCTGCTGGGGGCGCAGCTGCGGCGCCTGCGCGAGGGCGCCGGAGTGAGCCGGGAGAGCGCCGGCTGGGAGATCCGCTCCTCGGAGTCGAAGATCAGCCGGATGGAGCTGGGTCGGGTCGGCTTCAAGGAGCGCGACGTCGCCGATCTGCTCACCCTCTACGGCGTCACCGCCGCCGAGGAGCGGGAGGCGTTGCTCAGGCTGGCCCGGGACGCGAACAGCCCCGGCTGGTGGCACCGCTACGGCGACGTGCTGCCCAGCTGGTTCCAGTCCTACCTGGGGCTGGAGGCGGCCGCCGCGCTGATCCGCACGTACGAGGTGCAGTTCGTGCCGGGTCTGCTCCAGACCCCCGAGTACGCCCGGGCGGTGATCCTGCTGGGCCACCGCGGCGCTCCCGACGAGGAGATCGACCGGCGGGTGAGCCTGCGGACGAAGCGCCAGGAGGTGCTGCGCCGGGACAAGCCGCCCCAGCTCTGGGCGGTGCTCGACGAGGCTGCCCTGCGCCGGCCGATCGGTGGCCCCGAGGTGATGCGCGCGCAGCTCGACGCGCTGATCGCGGCGACCGCCCAACCGCACGTCCAGCTCCAGATCGTGCCCTTCGCCGCAGGTGGGCACGCCGCCGCCAGCGGCGCGTTCAGCATCCTGCGCTTCGGCGACCAGGACCTGCCGGACGTCGTCTACATCGAACAGTTGACCAGCGCGATCTACCTCGACAAGCGCGACGATCTCGACTACTACGCGCTGGCCATGGAGCGGCTCTGCGTGGAGGCCGAGCCGCCGGAGCGTACCCGGGAACTGCTCGCCGAGATCCGGGACGAGTTCTCGGCCTGATCCGGCTGATCCGCCTGCTGGCCGGGGCCGGGGCCCCGGCCAGTCCCTGATGTGCATTGACGCGTGCCGAACCGCGCGGGTAATCTCTGGATCGATACAGTTCTGAATCGATCCAGAAGGGGTGAAGGTCCGGTGAAACCGACCCTGCAGGACGTCGCGGACGCCGTGGGCGTGTCCCGGAGCACCGTGTCCAACGCCTACAGCCGCCCCGACCAGCTCTCCACCGCCCTGCGGGCGAAGATCCTCGACGCCGCGCAGCGCCTCGGGTACCCCGGCCCCGACCCGACCGCCCGATCGCTGCGCCGCGGGTTCGTCGGCGCGATCGGCGTCCTCTTCACCTCCCAGCTGTCGTACGCCTTCACCGACCCGTTCGCGGTGCGCTTCCTCGCCGGCGTCAGCGCGGCGGTCGAGCAGCACGGCACCAGCCTGCTGCTCGTCCCGCTGCCGGCCGAGCACACCCGGGTCCGGGCCGCCGTCGAGAACGCCGCCGTCGACGGCTTCTGCGTCTACTGTGTCGGGGACGAGGACTGGGTGCTGGGCGCCATCCGCGACCGGGGACTGCCCTACGTCACCACCGCGTCCCGCGCCGACGCCGGCCCGACCGACCGTTACGTCGGCATCGACGAGCGCGCGGCGGCCCGGTCCGTCGCCGAGCACGTCGCTGCCCTCGGCCACCGCCGCGTGGCCCTCCTCGGCGACGCCGTGCTGCCCGACGCCCCGCCCGGGCCGCTCCGCCTGGCCGACCCGTCTGATGCGCCGCACCCGACGACCCATGGCCGCCTCACCGGCTTCGCCGACGCGTTCGCCGCCACCGGCGTGCCCTGGCCCGCGATCACCGTCCTCAACGCCAGCAGCAACAGCCGCGCCGCCGGGGCCGCCGCCGTCGCTGCCGTCCTGGCCGGCGACGACCCACCCACCGCCGTCCTGGCCTGCTCCGACGTGCTCGCCCTCGGGGTGCTCGACGCGCTCGCCGAGATCGGCCCGCGACTGGCCCACCCCGTCTCGGTCACCGGCTTCGACGACATCGCCGAGGCCGCCACCGCCGGGCTTACCACCGTGCGCCAACCGGCCGAGGAGAAGGGGCGACTCGCCGCCGCGCTGCTGCTGGCCCCGCCGGCCGATCCGGCCGCGGGACACGTACTGCTCCCCACCGAACCCGTCATCCGAACCTCCACCCGTCCCGTCACCAGGAGCTGACCATGGAACAGCCCACCGGTTTCGTCCTCGCCGTCGACGCGGTGACCCGGCACGTCAACTCGGCCCGGCCCGACGCGCCGGTCCGCCCCGACCGGCCGCGCGCGCCCCGCCTGGCCCCCACCCGGCTGGCCGTCGCCGGCGCCCTGCGCCGGCTCGCCGACCGGATGGAACCCCACCCGGCCTCCGTGCCGTCCTGCACGCCCTGACCTCGACGGCTCGCCCGGGGTGCCGGCGCCACCCGGGCGACCGCCGTTTCCGCCCACCCGTGCCTGCTCGGGGCGGAACCGGGCACCGGGTTGGTGGGGCGCGCGGATCGCCAGGCAGACTAGGACCATCATGTCGCCGTTCACATCCACGCTGCGGCTCCACGATCGGTACGTCCTGCGCGAGCGCATCGGGCTCGGCGGGATGTCCGAGGTGTGGCGCGCCGACGACGAGGTGCTGCACCGCCCCGTCGCGGTCAAGGCCCTCGCCGCGGAGCTCGCCGCCGACCCGCAGCTGCGGGCCACCATCCAGCGCGAGGCGCGCGCCGCGGCCCGCCTCACTCACCCGCACGTCACCCAGGTCTACGACTACGGCGAGGCGACCCTGCCGGACGGTTCGGTGGTGCCGTACCTGGTCATGGAGCTGGTGGAGGGGCGGACCCTCGCCGACCGGCTGGCCGGCGGGCCGCTCGCCTGGCCGGAGGCGGTCCGGCTGGCCGGCCAGGTGGCCGCCGCCCTGGCCGCCGCGCACCGGATCGGCGTGGTGCACCGCGACATCAAGCCCGGCAACGTGATGCTCACCGAGACCGGCGCGAAGGTGCTCGACTTCGGCATCGCCACGCTCGCCGGTCCGCGCCACCCCCTCGCCGGCCAGACCGGCGAGCTGATGATGGGCACCCCCGCGTACTTCGCCCCGGAGCGGATGACGCCCGGCCCGGCGAACCCCGCCAGCGACGTGTACGCCCTCGGCGCGCTGCTCTACCGCACCCTCACCGGGCGGGCTCCGCTGCCCGTGCAGACCTGGGACGACGTGCTCGACGTGCAGGCCCGGCGGCCCCCGGTGCCGCCGCTGCACGTACCGGGGCTGCCGGCCGACGTCGCCGACCTCACCCTGGCCTGCCTCTCCGTCGACCCGGCCCACCGGCCCACCGCCGCCCAGCTCGCCACCCGGTTCGGCGCCGGCCAGCCGGCCGACCCGCCGACCGCGATCCTGCCCACCGTCGTCCGGGCCGAGCACCCGCCGACCCTCATCGACCGCGCGGCCGCGCCGGCCCGCCCGGCCGCGCCGCCGCTGTCGCGTCCGCCCGGCCGGTCGAACCGGCCCATCGGGATGCTGGTCGCGGCCGGGCTGGTGCTCCTGCTCGGCCTGGTCGGCGCGTTGCTGCTCGACAACAACTCCGGCAACCAGCCGGCCGCCGGGCCGAGCATCACCACGCCCACCGAGGAGCCCACGCCGGAGTCGTCCGCCACCGAGCCGGCCACCACCCAGCCGGTGCCGGCCACCCTCCGTGAGCTCGCCGCACGGTTCGGCGAGCTGGTCGCCCGGGCGGTGGCCAGCCGCGACATCGATCGGAAGACGGCCGAAGACCTGCTCAAGAAGGCCCGGGAGCTGGAGCGGGGCAAGCCGAAGGACCGCGCCGAGCGCATCGAGGACCTGCGCGAACGCATCGATAAGGCGGTCGAGGACGACAAGATCGATGAGCGGACCGCCGCCGACCTCCAGGACCTGCTCGACACGTACGCGCAGGTGCGCGGCGGCAGCCAGGACGAGGGCTAAGCCGGCCGACCGCGCCGGATCACCCCGCCGCCGTCCTCGGGCTGGCGGCCGGCGATGCTGGTCCTCGTGGGCCAGGCCGTCGGCATCACCGCCCCGCGTCGGCTGTCACCTGTCCGCTCTGCGGGCGCTGCGCCGGCCCGGCCAGGTCGGCGCGGCCGGCGAAGAAGTCCGCCAGCACGGGTGCCAGGTCGGCGTCGGGCACCTGGTGCCACTCCCCGCGCATGCTGCGCCGGTGGCCGTGCGGCAGCGCCGCCACGACGCCGGCGGCCCACTCGCGCAGCCGCGCGTCGCTCTGCTCGCTGTCGACCACCAGAGTCGGCACGGTGACCCGGGCCAGTTCCTCCGCCGGCAGCGCGTCGACGATCGTCAGGTCGTAGACCAGGGTGTGGGCCAGCCGCTCCAGCGCCGGCCACCAGGGGCTCTCCCGCATGCCCTCGGTCATCTCGGCCGGCACGCCGATGCTCGTCTGGAAGTGCGCCACGGCGTCGCCCCGGCGGCCCGCCGCGACCAGCTCGGCGATCTCCGCGGCCAGCCCCGGCTCGCCGGTCGGGGCGCTGGCGAGATCCAGCGGGGGCTCGAGCAGCGCCAGCCGGTCCACCGGCAGCCCTCGCGCGGCCGCCACCAGCGCCAGCACCGCCCCCGACGAGAAGCCGAACAGGCACGCCGGGGCGCCGATCTCCTCGACCAGCGCCCGCAGGTCGTCGACCTCGCGGTCCACGTGGTAGGGCGCGCTGTCCGAGCTTCCGCCCCGGCCCCGCCGGTCGTAGCAGACCACGGTGAACTCGTCGGCCAGCCGGGCGGCCAGGGGACGCATCGGTCCCATCTCACGGAATCCGCCGGCGGCGTCCACCATCACCACGGTCGGCCCGGAGCCGCTGCGTTCGTACGCGATGGTGGTGCCGTCGGCGGACCGGATGGTGCCCTCGACGGGTGCGCGAGTCATCGGCCCTCTCCTCTCCGGGGCCGGCGGCCCCACCGCCTCACCGTAGGTCACCGGTCCGACACGATCGCCCGTGCTCAATGGAGTGTCGCCTGGTCCGCGCCTGCGGGTGGCGGGCCGCGCGGCGGGACGCTCTGCTCCTCCGCAGGCGACCGGCGACGGTTTCGTGGTCGCCGGTCGCGCCGGACCGTAACGTAGTCGGATGATCGGAAACGCACAGCTCCTGCTCGGCCCCCGTGTCAACGCCCCGAGGGCCGCGGAGCCGGCCGGCGACGGGCCCGTCGGCTGGGTCACCGGCCTGGTCGAACGGCTCGGCGGCCCCGGCGCCGGTCTCGCCGTGGCCCTGGAGAACCTCTTCCCGCCCATCCCCAGCGAGGTGATCCTCCCGCTGGCCGGATTCACCGCCAGCCAGGGCCGGATGAGCCTGCTCGGGGCGATCCTCTGGACCACCCTCGGCTCGGTGCTGGGTGCGCTCGCCCTCTACCGCATCGGCGCCGCCCTCGGCCGGGACCGGATGCGCGCCATCGTGGCCCGGCTGCCGCTGGTCAAGCTGGAGGACGTCGACCGTACCGAGGCGTGGTTCCTCCGGCACGGCGTCAAGGCGGTCTTCTTCGGCCGGATGATTCCGATCTTCCGCAGCCTCATCTCCATCCCGGCCGGCGTCGAACGGATGCCCGTGCCGATCTTCCTGCTCTACACCACGCTGGGCAGCCTGATCTGGAACAGCGTCTTCGTACTGGCCGGCTACCTGCTCGGCGAGAACTGGCACGTCGTCGAGACGTACGTCGGGACGCTGCAGAACGTCGTCATCGTGGTCTGCGTGGGCGCGGTCGGCTGGTTCGTGTTCAGCCGGGTACGCCGGGCGCGACGGTCCCGGTCGGTCCCGGTCGAGCCGCCTCGCGGGACCGTGTACCGGGGCGGCTGGTACGTGCCCGAGCAGACGGACGACCGGTAGCCCGCGCCGTCTCGCGGGCGGGCCCGCCCGTGGCCGGCGCCGGGTCGGGCATGTGGCGGTGTCGGCGGGTGCCGGATACCGCCGGTTCCGCGAGGTGGACACGCAGCAATGCGAAAGGACCCCTCCCCCTTCGGAGGGGTCCTTTCGCGTTCGCCCTTCCTGCCGGACCGGAGCTGAGAAGACTTCCGGAGATGAGGATGAAGCTCGGCCTTGCGGCGATGCTGGCGTTGCTGACCGGGGCCTGCACCGATTCGGCGCGAGTGGCTCCGAAACCGCCCACCACCCCACGCGCCGTGGCACCGGCCCCGGCACCGAAGAACCAGCTCACCGTGGTGGCCGCCGGTGATCTGCTGGTGCACCCGCCGCTCACCGAGCAGGCCGCCGCCGACGCGCAGGCAGCAGGCCGTACCGGGCACGACTTCACCCGGGTGCTCAGTGCGATTCGTCCCCGGGTGAGCGCTGCCGACCTCGCCATCTGTCACATGGAGACACCGCTGGCGGATCCGCAGGGCCCATTCACCGGATGGCCGGCCTTCAGCGTGCCGCCGGAGTTGGCCGACGCGGCGGCCTGGGCCGGATTCGACACCTGCTCCACGGCATCCAACCACTCGCTGGACACGGGCATGGAGGGCATCACCCGGACCCTGAACAACCTTGACCGGGTCGGGCTGCGGCACGCCGGCACAGCCCGCAGCGCCGAGGAGGCGGCCCGGACGAACATCCTCGACGTGGCGGGCGTGAAGGTCGCCCAGCTGTCGTACGCGCTGAGCTTCAACGACATCCCACTGCCGGACGGCAAGCCGTGGGCGGCGAACCTCATCGACCGGGACGCCATCCTCGCCGCGGCGCACCGGGCGCGGGCGGCGGGCGCGGAGATCGTCATCCTCTCCATGCACTGGGGGACCGAGTACCAGAACGCGCCGAACGACGACCAGCTGGACCTCGCCCAGGAGTTGCTCGCCTCGCCCGACGTCGATCTGATCATCGGACACCACGTCCACGTGGTACAGCCGTTCGAGAAGATCGGCCGGAAATGGGTCGCCTACGGGATGGGCAACCTGACCGCCCGGTTCGACGACGGCTCCCCGGAGAACACCCAGGACGCCGTGGTGCCCGAGTTCACCTTCACCCGCACCACTTCCGGGGGCTGGGAGGTCACCAATGTGAGCGTGCTGCCGACCTGGATGGAGTACCGCCCGGCGGCTCGCGTGGTCGACCTGGTCGGCGCGGCCAAGGACCCGGCGGTGTCCGCCGGGCAGCGGGCGCACTATGCCGAGATTGAGAAGCGGATCAACGGGTACGTGGGCATGCGCGGCGCCTTCGAAGCGGGACTGCGCCCCCTCTCCTGACGACCCGCCGGCCGGTGCCGGGCGGCCGTGACGGACGTGCCTCCACCCACGGTCGCCCGGCCGCCCACATTGGTCGCTCACACCAGGCCGTGCGCGAGCATCGCCTCCGCCACCCGACGGAAACCGTTGATGTTCGCGCCGGCCACGTAGTCACCCGGCAGGCCGTAGTCCTGGGCGGTGGCCCAGCAGCGGGCGTGGATGTCCCGCATGGTCTCCCGCAGCCGCTGCTCCGACTGGGCGAACGTCCACGAGTCGCGGCTGGCGTTCTGTTGCATCTCCAGTGCGCTCACCGCCACGCCGCCCGCGTTGGCCGCCTTGCCCGGGGCGAACTTCACCCCCGCCCGGCCCAGGATCCGCACGGCCTCCGGCGTGGTGGGCATGTTCGCCCCCTCCACCACCGCGATGCAGCCGCCGGCCACCAGCGCCGCGGCCTCAGCGCCGCCGATCTCGTTCTGCGTCGCGCACGGCAGCGCCAGGTCGCAGGGCACCTCCCAGACGGTACGACCGGTGACCGCCACCGCGTCCGGCACGTGCTTGACGTAGGTGTCGAGCCGGACCCGGCGCTCCTCCTTCAGCTCCCGCAGCAACTCCAGGTCGATGCCCTGCTCGTCCAGCACGTACCCGTGCGAGTCGGAGCAGGCCACCACCCGGCCGCCGAGCTGGTGCACCTTCTCGATGGCGTAGATCGCCACGTTGCCCGAGCCGGACACCACCACCCGCTTGCCTTCCAGGCTGTCCCCGGCCTGCTTCAGCATCTCCTCGGCGAAGAAGACCGCCCCGTACCCGGTCGCCTCCCGGCGCACCTGCGCGCCCCCGTACGACAGGCCCTTGCCGGTGAGCACCCCCGACTCGTACCGGTTGGTGATCCGCTTGTACTGGCCGAACAGGTAGCCGATCTCCCGACCGCCGACGCCGATGTCGCCGGCCGGCACGTCGGTCTGCGCGCCGATGTGCCGGTACAGCTCGGTCATGAAGCTCTGGCAGAAGCGCATCACCTCCCGGTCCGAGCAGCCCTTCGGGTCGAAGTCCGCGCCGCCCTTGCCACCTCCGATCGGCAGGCCGGTCAGCGCGTTCTTGAAGATCTGCTCGAAGCCGAGGAACTTGACGATGCCCAGGTAGACCGACGGGTGGAAGCGCAGCCCGCCCTTGAAGGGGCCCAGTGCGCTGTTGAACTCCACCCGGAAGCCGCGGTTCACCCGGATCCGGCCGCGGTCGTCCTCCCACGGCACCCGGAAGATGACCTGCCGCTCCGGCTCGCAGATCCGCTCGATGATCCGTGCGTGCGCGTACTCGGGGTGACGGGCCAGGGCCGGGCCGATGCTCTCCAGCACCTCCCGTACCGCCTGGTGGAACTCGGGTTCACCCGGGTTGCGGTTGACCACGTCCGCGAACACCGTCTCGATGGTCTCCGGCATCACCCGACACGTCCCTTCCGGTCCCGGGCTGCCCCGTCGCCCCACCGGATCGGCCTCGCGCCGACCGTCCCCGGATACGATAATCACCATCGTCCGGTTCACTGGTCCCGTGGACGAGTTGATCTGGGGCGCCGCGCGAGCCTCCCGTGACTGGCTGGACGGCGCCAACGGGCGCCGGGGACACCGAGCTGACCTGCCGGTGGCACCCTGGTCCTCACCGCGGGTTGGTGAATCGGCCGGATGGTGCGGGCGGCTGGCCTCGTGGCCGGCGCGCGTCGGTGACGGCTTCGGCGGCGCGAGCGAGGCGGCGGACGGCCTCGTCCATGAGCTCGGGCGGGGCCGCGGCGTAGGTCAGGCGCAGGTGCGGCGCCGGGGGTTCGGCCGCGTACCACGGGCGGCCGGGGAAGACGATGACGCCTTCGGCGGCAGCCGCGCCGGCCAGTGCGACGTCGTCGGTGCCGTCGGGCAGGCGGACCCACAGGTGCAGGCCGCCACGGGGGATCATCGCTGGGGCGAGCTCCGGCAGGTGCCGGCGCAGCGCCGTCAGCAGCGCCTCGCGCCGCGCCCGCAGCGCGGTGCGCAGGGTGCGGCGGTGCCGGGTCCAGGACGGGGCGGTGACGAACTCCAGCGTGGCCTGCTGCAGCGGACCGGCCACGAAGAAGTCGTCGAGCAACCGGGCCGAGCGCAGCCGGGCACCGGCCGGGCCGCGGGCACCGATCGCGGCGACCCGCAGCCCGGGAGCGGCGGACTTGGTCAGTGAGCGCAGGTAGACGACATGCCCGTCGGGGTCGTCGGCGGCCAGCGGTGGTGGGCCCTCTCCGTCGATGGTGAGGTCGCGGGCGTAGTCGTCCTCGATCAGGAATGCACCGGCGTCTCGGACGGCGTCGGCGACCCCGGCTCGGCGGTGAGCTGCCAGGCTCGCACCGGTCGGGTTGGCGTGCAGCGGTTGGCAGTAGAACAGTCGCGCGCCGGTGCGGGCGAACGCGGCGGCGAGCTGGTCCGGGCGTACGCCGTCGGCGTCGGCGGGCACCGGCACCACCCGCAGCCCGGCCGCCCGGGCCGTGGCCAGCGCCCCCAGGTACGTCGGAGATTCGACGAGCAGGGTGTCGCCGGGCGCGGCGAGCGCGCGCAACGCCGACGACAGCGCCGCCTGCCCGCCCGGGCAGATCACCATGTCGTCGGCGTGCAGCCCGGTCCCGGCCTCGCGGGCGAACCAGGCGCGCAGGTCCGCGCGTCCCTCGGCCGGTCCGCGCTGCCAGGCTGCGGGCTGCCGGGCGGCGCGGGCGAGCGCGGCGCCGAGCGCCGCGGCCGGCTGCAGATCGGCGTCCAGGTAGCCGCCGGACAGCGGAATCGCTCCCGGCCGCGGTAACGCCAGTAACGCCTGCATCTCCTCCTCGCCCGGTCTGCGGGCGCCGAGCGCCACCGTCTGCCAGGACAGGTCGGGTGCGCGCCGCTCGTCCGGCCGGGCGGCCACGAAGGTGCCCTTCCCCGGTCGCGTCTCGATCAGTCCTTGCGCCACCAGTTGCCGGACCGCCTCGGCGACGGTGACCGGTGAGGCCTGGTGCCGGGCGGTCAACTCGCGCACCGAGGGCAGCCGTGTGCCGGCGGCCGCGGCGGCCGTGAGCCCGCGCAGATCTTGGATAACGCGATCCACTGCGTTACCGTTGTCCATGAAGCGGAAGAGTAGCGCTACTGTGGCCGCCACGGTAACGGCGGAACGGTTCATCGGCCTCACCCTCGGCGCGCTGGGCGTGCTCGCCTTCAGCATGTCGCTGCCCGCCACCCGCGTCGCCGTGGGGCACCTCGACCCGTGGTTCGTGGCCTTCGGCCGGGCCGTCGGCGCGGCGCTACTGGCCTGGGCGTATCTGCGTTTCACCGGCGCGCCGCGGCCCACCCGCCGCCAGTGGCGGCGGCTGTCGATCGTGGCCGTCGGCGTCGTCGTCGGCTTCCCGCTGTTCACCTCGTTGGCACTGACCACCCAGACCGCCGCGCACGGCGCGGTCGTCATCACCGTGCTGCCCGCCATGACCGCCGTGTTCGCGGTACTGCGGGCCGGCGAGCGCCCACCGCCGCTGTTCTGGGTCGCCAGCGGCGGCGGGCTGGTCGCGGTGCTCGCCTTCCTGATGACCAGCGGGGCGGTGCACGGCGCACTGTCGACCGCCGACCTGTTCCTGCTCGCGGCGGTCGTCCTGTGCGGGCTGGGCTACGCCGAGGGCGGCTCGCTCGCCCGGGAACTCGGCGGCGCCCGGACGATCTGCTGGGCGCTGCTGCTCTCGCTGCCGGTCACCCTGGTCATCACGCTCGTCGCCGCCGTGGCGAATCCCCCGCACGCCGACGTCGCCGCCTGGTCGGCGTTCGGCTATCTCACCGCGATCTCCATGTTCCTGGGCTTCTTCGCCTGGTACGCGGGCCTGGCCCGAGGTGGCATCGCCCAGGTCGGCCAGCTCCAACTCGCCCAGCCGGTACTCACCCTGCTCTGGTCCGCGCTGCTGCTCGCCGAAACCGTCACCCCGGCCTCGATCGGGGCGGCGCTGGTCGTGCTGGCCTGCGTCGTACTGACCCAGCGCACCCGCGACAACACACCGGCGTCCGCCGAAAGCGGAGCGACCACCTCCACGCCCCGCCGACCGGCGGCGGGACACGCGGCGCCCACGCCGACGCGTACCGGGCCGGCGGGTCGCCGGGCGCGGTGATCGCCAGCCCGTGCACCCGCTCCGCGTCGGCCCCGCGGAGGCCGTGAACCCGGTGACCGACCCGGCGAGCTGCGCGTAGAGTCGGGCGGTGGACCGTACCGAATCGCTGCCGGCGCAGACCGTCCCACCTGGCGCGGCGCCCACCGACCCGGGCAGCGTGCTGCTGCCCGGGCACGACGTGCCGCTCGGCCGCTACACCACGGTGCGGCGGCTGCTGCCGCAGCGGCAGCGGCGGATGGTGGGCGCCTGGTGCTTCGTCGACCACTTCGGACCGGATGACGTCGCCGAGCGGCCGGGCATGGAGGTGCCGCCGCACCCGCACACCGGGTTGCAGACCGTCACCTGGCTGCTCGACGGAGAAATCCTGCACCGGGACAGTCTGGGCAACGTCCAGCCGATCCGCCCGGAGCAGCTCAATGTGATGACCTCCGGTCACGGCATCGCCCACTCGGAGCGGTCACCGGCGGCGCACCCCCCGGTCATGCACGGCGTCCAGCTCTGGGTGGCGCTGCCCGACCCGGCGCGGGCCGGCGCGGCGGACTTCGCCCACCACGCGGAGCTGCCCCGCTGGCGCGACGGCGACCTCGACGTGACCCTGCTGGTCGGCGAGGTGGGCGGCGAGCGTTCGCCGGCCGTGGTGCACACCCCGCTGGTGGGCGCGCAGCTCGAGGTCCGCGGCCCGGCGCCGGCCACCCTGCCGCTGCGCCGTGACTTCGAGTACGGCCTGCTGGCGATGTCCGGCTCCGCCGAGGTGGACGGGGTGCCGTTCGCGCCGGGGGCGCTGCTCTACCTGGGCTCCGGTCGGGCCGTGCTGACCCTGCGCGCCGCCCCGGGCAGCCGGCTGCTGCTGCTCGGCGGTACGCCGTTCGAGGAGCCGCTGGTCATGTGGTGGAACTTCGTGGGCCGCTCACACGAGGAGGTCGCAGCCGCCCGGGAGGACTGGATGGCGGGCCGCCGGTTCGGCGCCGTCGCCGACGATCCGGCACCCCCGCTGCCGGCCCCGGCGCTGCCCACCACGCGACTGAAGGCGCGGGACCGCAGCGGCGGTGTGCTCGGCTGAATGCCCGGCCCCGGCGCGGGTAGACCCGGGCATGCCGACCAGTGTGATTTCCAGCATCGAGGACAAGAAGCGGCTGGTCCGCCGGCTCGCCGGGGACGGCCGGGGGTTCGCCGAACGGTACGGGTTCCGGGTCATCAACAACCCGTCCTCCCTGTTCCAGGTGCTCTACCTGTCCGTTCTGCTGGCCCGCCGCGGCGACTTCCGCAAGGCGGTCGACAGTGCGGTGGCGCTCCGGGACAGCGGATGGGACAGCGCCGCCCGGCTGGCCCGGTCGTTGCACGCCGACCGGGTACGCGTGCTGCGCGAGGCGGGCCAGCGCGGCGATGTGGACCAGTTGGCCACCGTGCTCGGTGACCTGGCCCGTGCCGTCGTGGACCGCTACCGGGGCGACCTGCGCCGGTTGCGGACCGCGGCGCAGCAGGATCCGCCCCGGGAACGGCGGTTGCTCCGCGACCTGCCCGGTGTGGACGACGACGTGATCGAGTTGTTCCTGCGCGAGGCCCAGGCGGTGTGGCGCGAGGTGGCGCCGGTGGCCGACAAGCGGGCCCTGGTCGCGGCCCGCCGGCTGGGGCTCGGCCGCTCCGCCGACGACCTGGCCGGGCTGGCCGGCAGCGGTGAGTCGGAGCGACTGGCCTGGCTGGTGGGTGCACTGGCCCGAGTGGACCTGGAGAAGCGGTACGCGGAGCTGACGAGCTGATCGGGACGTGCGGCGGGACACACTTTCGCGATAGTCACCCGTTCGGCTGATGTTGCATTGTATGATGATCGTGGCAGCGATGCCCGCCCGGTTCGGGCGAAGATCCACCGCTTGATGGTCGCGACCCGGTTCGGGCGCGGACCACCAAGGACAGGTGCTGCGTGGCGCCCCAGGTCGCGGTTCGTGACCCGGGGCGCCCGCCTGTCGGGGGCTCATCGCGCCAGGCTGGCCACCAGGTTGACGGTGGCCGCGATGATGACGGATCCGAAGAGGTACGCGAGCAGCGTGTGGGCGAGCACGGTCCGCCGCATCTCGGTGCCGGACAGGTCGGTGTCCGAGACCTGGAACGTGGCCCCCACCGTGAACGCCAGGTAGGCGAAGTCCGCGTAGCAGGGCGGTTCGGGTTGGTGGAAGTTCACCCCGCCCGGCGTGCCGCTGTAGTACAGCCGGGCGTACCGGGCGGCGAACAAGGTGTGCACCACGAACCAGGAGACCACCACGCTGAGTACGCCCAACCCGGCGTTGGCGTCCAACGGAAGGCCGGAGCGGGCGGCGTGCGCCTTGGTCAGCACCACCCCGACCCCGACCAGGCTGGCCATGCAGGCGACCAGCAGGAGCACGTCCCGGACCGCCCGATTCGGATCCTCGCTCACGGCCAGCCGCGCCGTCCGGGCGGCGTCCAGCCGCCACAGCCGGCCCCAGAGCAGGGCCAGCCAGGCCAGCGCGGCGGCGTCCCAGCCCACCAGCGGGCCGAGTGCCGGCGAGGCCAGCACCCCGAACAGTCCACCGCAGACGACCCCGACCAGCCCCATCACGGCGAGCTGGACCCTGGCCGGGGTGTGCCCGTCCGGGACGCCGCGGCCCGGGCTCCGCACCGGCGGGTGTCAGATGCCGCGTACGTGCTGCGAGACCCGGTTGTGCTTGTCCCGGGCCTGCGCCGCGCGCTGCGACCGGTCGACCTCGGGGGCGGCGTCGATGCCCGCCGAGCGGGCCACCTCATTGCCGTTGGCGTAGTCCACCGGCGGCAGCGCCCGCAGCGCCTGCAACACGTCCGGCGGCGCGCCCTCCCGTTCGGCCTCCCGGATGACGTCGTCCTTGCCGGCCGGATAGTCCAGCGCCGACAGGTAGTCCAGGACGTCCGTGTAACTCGCCATGAGTCGGGCTCCTCGCGCCTCGGTTGCGGTCACGACCGGCGGCGGTTACCCGCCGGGCCGCCGGTCACGCACGGGACGGGCGGAAAATCCCGTCGTTTCCGCGCCCCGGTGGCGGGTAGGCGGCCGATCCGCAGACCGAAGGGGGCACCACCGATGCAATACCTCACCTTCGTCGACCAGGTCGCCCGGCGTACCGGGACGTCCGAGGAGCGGGCGGCGGAGCTGGCCCGGGCCACGTTGGAGACCCTGGCCGAACGGTTGACTGGCGGCGAATTGCTGGATCTCGCCGCGCAGCTGCCGAAGGGGCTCCAGCGGGTGCTCAAGCCCCACCCGAGTGCCGAGGCGGCCGAACGGTTCGGGGCGGCCGAGTTCGTCGCCCGGGTCGCCCGACGGGCCGACATCGACGAGAACGCCGCGCGGGACACCATTCGGGCCGTGTTCACCACCCTGCGCGAGGCGATCACCGGCGGGGAGTTCAACGACGTGGTGGTGCAGCTGCCCCGCGATTTCCGGGACATCGTGGAGCCGGCACTCGCGCCGGCCAGCGCGCGCCGCAGGTGAGGCGCGCCGCTCGGCCGCCCTGAGCGGTCGTGCCCCCGCGCCCGAGGGCTGACGAGGCCGTCCGCTGCGGCGCCGCCCCGGTAGCGGTCAGGCGACCTGGCCGGCGGCGCGCAGGGCGGCGATCCGGTCGGCGTCGAAGCCGGCCTCGGTGAGCAGTTCGTCGGTGTGCTCGCCGGGCCGCGGGGGCGGCCGGCGTATGGCCGTGGGGGTCGCCGAGAAGCGTGGCGCGGGCGCCGGTTGGGTGATCCCGTCGTGGTCGACGAAGACGCCCCGGGCCGCCAGGTGCGGGTGCTCCGGCGCCTCCGTCCAGTCCAGCACCGGCGCGACACAGGCGTCGGATCCGGCGAGCAGCTCCGTCCACTCGTCCCGGGTCCGGGTGCGGAACAGGCGCGCCCACGCCGTACGCAGCGCGGGCCAGTTGGCCGGGTCGGTCCGGTCCGGGGCCTCGTCGCCGGCCAGCGGGAAACCGGTGCGCCGGATCAGCTCGTCGTAGAACCGCGGTTCCAGCGCGCCCACCGCGAGGTACCGCCCGTCGGCGCACTCGTACGTGTCGTAGAAGGGGGCGCCGCCGTCGAGCAGGTTCACCCCGCGCCGGTCCTGCCACCTGCCGGCCGCGCGCAGCGCGTGGATCTGGGTGGCCAGCACCGACACGCCGTCCACGATGGCCGCGTCGACGACCTGGCCGGGCGCGCCTGCCCGGACCGCGTACAAGGCGGCGACGACGCCGAGGGCCAGCATCATCCCGCCGCCGCCGAAGTCGCCGAGCAGGTTCATCGGCGGCACCGGGCGCTCGCCGGCCCGGCCGATGCCGTGCAGCGCGCCGGTCAGCGCCAGGTAGTCGATGTCGTGGCCGGCGGTGTGGGCGAGCGGTCCGTCCTGGCCCCAGCCGGTCATCCGCCCGTACACCAGCCGAGGGTTGACGGCGAGGCAGTCGTCGGGGCCGAGGCCGAGCCGCTCGGTGACCCCGGGCCGGAAACCCTCGAGCAGCGCGTCCGCCCCGGCCACCAGCGCGAGCACCACCTCCCGCCCCTCGGCGGACTTGAGGTCGACGGCGAGCGAGCGGCGGTTGCGGGTGAGCAGGTCGCCGGGCATGCTGCCGAACTCGTCCGGGGCGGTGCGGTCGACGCGGACCACGTCCGCGCCGAGGTCGGCCAGCATCATCGCGGCGAACGGGCCGGGCCCGATGCCGGCCAGCTCGATCACCCGTACGCCGGCGAGCGGGCCCTCATTGGTCATCGCGTCACCATAGGTCCCCGGCGCACTACACACCATGGTCCGCCGCCGCACCCAGCAGTTGACCAGGGCAATCATTCGACCCGGGGGCATCGATGCGGACTTGGCGGGCACGCTGAGGTTGCCCTAACCTGGAGCGCGCGAGGGGAGTACTTCCCACGAACCATTCCGGTCAGTACGGCGTGCCCGGCACGCCTCGGGTGGTTGCCCACGAAGGGTGGGTGAAGGAGACCTCGAACATGACACGGTGTTCGAGGAGATCCCATGACCGAATTGTCGTACCTGTCCGCGGCTGAGCTGTCTACGGTCGGCACCCCCACCCTGTGGGCGGTGACCATCGCCGGCGTGCTCGCCCTGCTGGTGCTCGACTTCCTGGTCACCCGCCGCCCGCACGAGGTGTCGCTCAAGGAGGCCCTCGGCTGGTCGGCCTTCTACGTCGCCCTGCCGCTGGCCTTCGGCGCCTGGGTCTGGTCCCGGTACGGTTCGGAGTTGGGCGTCCAGTACCTGACCGGCTACCTGGTGGAGAAGTCGCTCTCGGTCGACAACCTCTTCGTCTTCATGCTGCTGCTGGCGGCCTTCGCGGTGCCCGCGGTACTGGCCCAGCGGGTCCTGCTCTACGGCATCGCGGGTGCGTTGGTGCTGCGCGCGGTCTTCATCGCCCTCGGCGCCGCCGCCCTGCAGAACCTCGACTTCGCCTTCCTGCTGTTCGCGATCATCCTGATCGCCACCGCGGTCAAGCTGCTCCGCGACGCGCTCTCCGGGCACGAGCAGGAGGTCGACATCAACAAGATGCGGTCGGTGAAGCTGCTCCGCAAGGTCATGCCGGTGGTCGAGGAATACCAGGGCACCAGGATGACCGTGCGGCAGCACGGCCGCCGCGCGCTCACCCCGCTCGCCCTCGTGGTGGTCGCGGTGCTCGCCACCGACGTGGTCTTCGCCGTCGACTCGGTGCCCGCCGTCTACGGCATCACCGAGGACCCCTACCTGGTCTTCGCCACCAACGCGTTCGCCCTGCTCGGCCTGCGCGCGCTCTACTTCGTGCTGCACGCGGCGCTGAGCCGCCTGGTGCACCTCAGCTACGGCCTGGCCGTCATCCTCGCCTTCATCGGCGTCAAGCTCGGCCTGCACTGGGCGCACGGCGTCTGGCCGGGGGTGCCGCAGATCCCCACGCTCGCCTCGCTCGGCGTGATCATCGGCGTCCTCGTGGTGGTCACCCTGACCAGCCTGCGCACCACCCGGAACCGGGAAGCGGGCGACGCAAAGGTCGTCGCCGAGCGGCACTGAAACCGCCGGACGGAGCCGCCGCGGTGGTCACCCACCGCGGCCGGTCCGGCCGAACCCCACGCCCCGCCCACCCCTGCGGTGGTACGACTGACGGGTGGGAATCGTGTCGCCGGGCTTCCAGGGCCGGCCCCGCACGGCCGAGCCGGCCCTGCCGCCCGGGCAGTACCTCACCGAGGACTGGCCGGTGCTCTCCGCCGGCCCGACGCCGAAGGTGCCGCTGGACACCTGGGAATTCGTCGTCAGCACCGAGACCGGCGCCGAGTTCCGCTGGTCCTGGTCCGAGCTGATGGGGCTGCCGCAGGAGACGCCGACGGTGGACATCCACTGCGTCACCCGCTGGTCCAAGCTCGGCACCAACTGGCAGGCCGTCTCCCTGGACACCCTGCTCGAGGGCATCGACACCGACGCGCGGTACGCGCTGGCCCACTCGTACGGCGGGTACACCACGAACCTGCCGCTGGACGACCTGCGCGGCGGGCGGGCCTGGGTGGCGCACACGTACGAGGGTGGCCCGCTCCCGGCCGAGCACGGCGGCCCGGCCCGGCTGCTCGTGCCGCACCTCTACTTCTGGAAGTCGGCGAAGTGGGTGCGGGGCATCCGGCTGCTCGTCGACGACCAGCCCGGTTTCTGGGAGACTGCGGGCTACCACGACTACGGCGACCCGTGGCGCGAGCAGCGCTACCAGGGCGACTGAGGTGTCCGCGCCCCCGGCCGGCAACCGTGTCGCCGTGCCGCTGACCTGGCGGGTGGCCCGCCTGGCCGAGCGCCGGATCGAGACGCCGACCGCGCAGACCCTGGTCCTGGACGTGCCCGGCTGGCCGGGGCACCTGCCGGGGCAGCACGTCGATGTCCGGCTCACCGCCGCCGACGGCTACCAGGCGGCCCGGTCGTACTCGCTCGCGGAGCCGGCCGACGCCGGCCGGATCGCGCTGACCGTGCAGCGGGTGCCCGACGGGGAGGTGTCGCCGTACCTGATTGACGTGTGGGCCGCGGGCGACCCGGTGGAGGTACGCGGGCCGGTCGGCGGCTGGTTCGTCTGGCGTACCGAGCAGACCGCGCCGGTGCTGCTGGTGGCCGGCGGCTCCGGCGTGGTGCCGCTGATGGCGATGCTTCGGGCCCGCCGTGCCGCCGGCAGCCGGGCGCCCTTCCGGCTGATCTACTCGGTGCGCAGCCCCGCCGACGTCTTCTACGCCGACGAACTGCGCCGCCGCGTCCGCGAGGACCAGGGCCTGGACGTGGCGTACGTGTACACCCGACAGGCGCCGGAGGACTGGCGGGGCGAACCGCACCGGATCAACCTGGCCGACGTCAACACCCACGGCTGGCCGCCTGATCTGGACCCGCTCTGCTACGTCTGCGGTCCCACCGGCTTCGTGGAGACCGTGGCGGACCTGCTGGTGGGCCTGGGCCACCCGACCCGGCGGGTGAAGACCGAACGCTTCGGACCGACCGGGTGACCGAGGAGGGCGCATGACCGACATGTCCTACCTGGACGGCAACATGCTGGACGGGCCGCTGCGGGAGATCTTCGCGGTGGACCTCAGCACCGCCACCGGCCGGTGCGCGCACTGCGGCACGGCCGGCCCGATGGCCGGGCTGCACGTCTTCTCCCACGCCCCCGGCCTGGTCGGCCGCTGCCCGGTCTGCGAGCAGGTGATGCTGCGGCTGGTCCGCGCGCCCGACCGCGCCTGGTTGGACCTGCGCGGGGCCACCGTCCTCGAGCTGCCGATGCCGCTCGACCAGCCCCACCCCGGCCCGCTGTAGCGCCCCCTCGCGCGGCAGGAACCACCCGATCGCCGATGTCGCGCGATCAGCTCGCCCTCGACACGCCCACCTCGGCGACCTGGAGTCCGATCCGTTGGTCTGCCCGGCCCAGCGGTGGGGAGGCCGGCCGGCCTCCCCACCGGCGGTTCAGCCGGACGTGTCCGCGAGTCGTCGCCAGGCCAGTGCGGTGAGCACCGCCAGCGCGCCGGCGGCGAGCCAGAACGGCGCCAGGAGACTTCCCGTCACCTGGGCGACGAGTCCGCCGGTCACCGTGCCGACGGCGGCCCCGCCCAGGTCGGCGAGGGAGTAGACGCTGTTCACCCGGCCGCGCAGCCGGTCCGGCACGAGCCGCTGCCGCAGCGACACCACGAGCACGCCCCACACCATCGCGTGCACGCCCCAGACGGCGAGGGCCGCCCCGGCCACCCAGGGCTGCCGGGTGGTCGCCAGCACGACCTGGAGCCCGATCTCCATCAGCAGCCCGACGCGCAGCAGCGTGGGGGTGCCGAACCGGGCCCGCAGCCGGACCGCCAGGGTGCTCCCGGCGAGCCCGCCCAGCGCGGAGGCGGTCAGCAGCAGGCCGTACCCGACCTCGGTGAGGCCGAGCCGCTGCCGGGCGTACAGCACGAACGCGGCGAACGCCGTGCAGAACGCCACGTTCATCACCGCGATGCAGCCGGCGAGGGTCCGCAGCACCGGTACGGCCCACAGGGCGCGTAGTCCGGCGGCGATGTCCGCCCGCAGCGAGCGCTTCGGGCCGGCGTCCGCGGCCGCCGCGGGTGGGACCGGCCGCCAGCGCAGCAGGGCCAGCAGCAGCGCGGCCAGCCCGAAGGTGGCCGCGTCGAAGCCGAACGGCAGCGCCGCCGCGACCACGAAGAGGTACGCCCCGAGCGGCTTCGCGGCAAACTGGTTGCCGATCACGAAGGTGGCGAAGAGGCGGCTGTTGGCCTGCTCCAGCCGCTCGGGCGGGACGACCGACGGCAGCAGCGCCCCGGCGGCGGTGTCGGCCAGGGTCTCCCCGACGCCGGCGAGGAAGAACGCCAGGCAGATCAGTGGCACGGTGGCCACCCCGGCGAGCACCGCCCCGGCCAGGGCGGCGAGGACCAGGCCCCGGCCGACGTTGACCCCGATGATCAGCCGGCGCCGGTCCAGCCGGTCCACGAGCGCCCCGCTGACCAGGGCGAACAGCAGCCAGGGCAGTTGCGGGCCGAGGGCCGCGGCGGCCACCGCGGCCGGGTGCGGGGTGAGCGAGGCGACCAGCAGCGGGCCGGCGACCAGGGTCACCCCGTCGCCCAGGTTGGAGACGGCGGTGGCGGTCCAGAGGCGGCGGAAGTCGCGGCCTAGCCGGCCGGTGGGAACGGTGACCGTCATGCCGGCCACCGGAGAGGGGTACGCGGTCCGGGCACGACGGGGTGCCCGGACGGATTGTCCGGAAACACGAGGATCTCCCTCGGAAGCGATGTGGTGGCGTACGCACGCCAGGACGGGGGACCCGCGCGGGGCGGGTCGCCTGATCGCTTCGCGGCGAGGGTGGTGCCGAGGGACCGACCCCGGGAACCCGGGGGAAGGCGCGGCGGGGTCGACGGTCCGGCGGGGGAGCGCCGGGTGGGCCGGGCGGCGGGCGCCGCCGGCGGCTCGGGTCAGGACACCATGGTCCCCAGCGGCGAAGCGGAAACCAGCACCGTGCCGAACAGAACCTTCGCCATGCGCGACCTCCCGTCGTCCAGGCCCACGCTAGGCGATCCCGATCCGGCGGGCGACCCCCGATTGGACAGCGGACCGGCCGGTGGCCGAGAGTGAGGCCCCGTGAGATACCTGCGTACCGACGGTCGGGTGGGCATCCGGCGGCCCCGGCCCGCCGACGAGGCCGAGTTCATCGCCGCCGCCCGGCGCAGCCAGGAGCTGCACCACCCGTGGCTGTCCGCCCCCGACGACGCCGACCGGTACGCCGCGTACCTGCGCAAGATCCGAGGGCGGGACAGCTCCGGCTACCTGTTCTGCGACCGGGCCACCGGGGAGATCGCCGGATACGCCACCATCAGCGGCATCGTCATGGGCGCGCTGCGTGGCGGCTACCTGGGTTACGCCGCCTTCCTGCCGTACGCCGGCACCGGGCACGCCTCAGCCGGCATCCGCCTGGTCATCGCGCACGCCTTCACCGCGCTCGGGCTGCACCGGCTGGAGGCGAACATCCAGCCCGGCAACGAGCCGTCGAAGCGGCTGGCCCGCCGCCTCGGCTTCCGGCTGGAGGGCTTGTCGCCCGACTACCTCTTCATCGACGGCGCCTGGCGGGACCACGAACGGTGGGCGATCACCGCACCGGAGCCCGAGCGGCCCTGACGCGGCGGTGGCGGTCGCCGTCCGGGCGACCGCCACCGCGTTGCCGTCGGCTCAGCGGCCGGGCCCGCGCGCCTGCGGGCGCTGCCCGGTCAGCCGTTGCAACTTCGCCTCCTTGTGCTCCACCCGCCGGCGCTGCCGGGGCGTGAGCCACGGACGGCCACTCTGCTGGTGGTAGTTGGACACGCGCCGGTCGGTCGGCAGGATGCTCACAGCGGGCCCCCTTCGATGGTCTGGACGGCGAGCGGGACGTCCCGCAGCGCCGGCACCTCCTGGCGCTGCGGCTCCCGGGTCAGGGTCGCGGTGCCGCGGTCCGCCCGGACGTCCAGGTAGGGCGGACTGTCGCCGGCGGCCTGGTCGGCCAACGCCACGGCGACCGGGGCGCGGCACTGCCGGTCCGGCCGGACCTGGATGGTCTGCCCCGGGCGGACCAGATACGAGGCGCGGTTGACCTTGCCGCCGTCGACCGTGAACGTGTTGTGTGCGACCAGGTCGCGGGCCTCGTTGATGGAGCGGGCGAACCCGGCGCGGTGCACCAGCACGTCCATCCGCTGCTCCAGCTGGCCGGTCAGGTTCTCCGTCGAGTCACCGGGTTGGCTGACGGCCGCCACCAGGGCCCGGGCCAGTTGCCGGTCCCGCAGCTCGTAGCGGGCGCGTACCTGGTGCCGTGCGGTGTCGGCCAACCAGGGGCCCCCAGGCGCGCGTCGCGGCCCGCCGCGTACGCCCACCGGATGCCGCTGCCGCCGCATGCGGTAGCCGTAAGCGGGGTGGATCGGGAACACGTCCTCGGGTGCGGGACGTACCGTGGTCCGGACCGCCATGTCGCTTCCTCCCTCGGCTCTCGCGGTCCCACCACCCTCCGTCGCCATCGGGTGAGGCCACCCCACCCGATCCGGGTGACGCTCAGCTGCCGGGCCTCGGGAAGGCCACTGGGCTGCGGTGCCCGTCCCGGTCCACCGCCCGTACGCCGAAGAAGACGTTGTCCTTGGACAGGTCGATGGTCACCTCGGTGACGTCACCGACCGGGAGCACCTTCTGCCACTCGGCCGCGGTGGTCTCCCGCCACACCACCTCGTAGCCGGCGAGGTCGGGCTCGGTGCCGCGCTGCCAGCGCAGGGTGGTGTCGTTGGTCAGGTTGGTGGTGACGATGGTGACCCTCTTCGGGGTGCCCGGCGCCTGGGCCAGGGACCAGAGCGTGGCGCCGTTCACCCGGGCCACCCGGGTGATGTAGTCGAAGTCGCAGAACTCCGGCAGATCCCCGTACTGGACGCCGTCGACCGTCCGGACGTCCTGGTGCTGATGGGCGAAGTCCTCGTTCGGCTCGGTGAACCGACCGGCCGGCCAGCCCTGGCGCAGGAACGAGATGTGGTCGCTGCCGCGCAGGTAGCGGTCCCGCCGGTAGACGACCCGGACCCGCATCCCGGTCGCCCCGTTCTCCGCGACGTCGCTGACGAACCGGGCGAGCTGGCGGGACGGCGAGTCGTTCTCGCCGCCGACGGACTGCCGCGTGTTCGCCTCGGCCGGGGTCTCGGCGGTCGGCACCCCCTCGGCGAAGAGTCGGACGACTCGCGGGTCGCGGGTGCCGTCGTCGGCGGTGCTGCTGCCGACGATGTCGTTGCTGAACATGCCCTGCACGTCCACGCCCGCCGCCTTCAACTGCCCGGCCAGGTACGTCGAGCCGTACAGGTTCTGCTCCTCGCCGGCCACGGCGGCGAAGACGATGGTGGCCTCGGTGGGACGGGTGGCCATCACCCGGGCCAGCTCCATGACCACGGCCACGCCGGAGGCGTCGTCGTCGGCGCCCGGGGCGTCGCTCACCGCGTCCATCACGTCGGTGGCTCGCGAGTCGTAGTGGCCGGTGATCACGTAGACCCGGTCCGGGCTGGCGTCGCCGCGCAGGGTGGCCACCACGTTGGTGATCCGGGTGGCGGTGGGGATCCGGGAGGCGGGCTGCTGGACGTACGACTGGAGCTCCACCGTCATCCGGCCGCCGGAGGCGGCGGCGTATCCGGAGAGCTGCTGGTGGATCCAGTCCCGGGCGGCGCCGATGCCCCGGACCGGGTCGTCCTGGCTGGAGAGGGTGTGCCGGGTGCCGAAGGCGGCGAGTCGCCGTACGGTGGCCTCGATGCGGTCCCGGTCGACCTCGCGCAGCAGCGCGGACAGCTCCCGGCCGGGCGGCTGGGGCACGATCGGGTGGCCGGGGCCGGGCGGCGCGACCGCCTCCTCGGCGACGGCAGGCGTGGCGGCGAACGGTGCGGCGACGGTGGCGGCGGTGGCTGCGGCGGAGGCGGTCAGGAAGGTCCGTCGGGTCGACCTCGTGGGCCGGTCGCCGGCGGTCTCGTGCGATCCCATCCGCGCATCCTCGCCCCTGGCCACGAGGTTTGTCTATATCGTCTGCCCTGGATGCGACGGCCGTTAGGTCACCCCGTACGGGTGAGTGGCCCACACCGCGGCACGGGATTCGGCCGTCGCGGACGGGATGCCCACGTTTGTCGGGCGTGTCGACGGGAACGGCAGTGGACATGACGAAACCTCGTGTGGTGATCGTGGGTGCCGGGTTCGCCGGATACCACGCGGCGAAGACGTTGAGCCGGCTGGCCAGCAGGCGGGCGGAGATCGTCCTGCTGAACACGACCGACTACTTCCTCTACCTGCCGCTGCTGCCCGAGGTGGCCGCCGGGGTGGTCGAACCGACCCGGATCTCCGTGCCGCTCGCCGGCACCCTCGACGGCGTCCGGGTGGTGATCGGCGAGGCGAACCGGGTCGACCTGCACAACCGGTGGGTCGGCTACCGGTCGCCGGAGGGCGACGAGGGGCAGCTCGCGTACGACCGGCTGGTGCTCTCCGTGGGCAGCGTCAACAAGCTGCTGCCGATCCCCGGGGTCACCGAGTACGCGCACGGCTTCCGTGGCCTGCCCGAGGCGCTCTACCTGCACGACCATGTGGTCCGGCAGATCGAGTTGGCCGAGGTGACCGACGACCCGGCCGAGCAGCGGGCCCGGACCACCTTCGTGGTGGTGGGCGCCGGCTACACCGGCACCGAGGTGGCGGCGCACGGGCAGCTCTTCACCGACCGGCTCATCGCCCAGCGGCCGCACCTGAAGGTACGTCCGCGCTGGATGCTGCTCGACGTGGCGCCCCGGGTGCTGCCCGAGCTGGACCAGCGGATGTCGATCACCGCCGACCGGGTGCTGCGCCGGCGGGGCGTCGACGTGCGGATGGGGACCTCGGTCTCCGAGGCCACGCCGGACGGGGTCATGCTCACCGACGGCGAGTACGTCCCGACGTGCAGCCTGGTCTGGTGCGTGGGGGTACGTCCCGACCCGTTCGTCGCCGAGCTGGGGCTGCGTACCGAGCGGGGGCGCCTGGTGGTCGACGAGTACCTCAACGTCCCCGGCTACCCCGAGGTGTTCGCCTGCGGCGACGCGTCCGCCGTGCCCGATCCCAGCCGACCCGGGCAGATCTGCGCCATGACCGCCCAGCACGCGCAGCGGCAGGGCAAGCTCGCGGCGCACAACATCGCCGCCTCCTACGGTCAGGGCGCCCGCAAGCCGTACAAGCACCACGAGTTGGGCTGGGTGGTGGACCTGGGCGGCAAGGACGCGGCGGCGAACCCGCTGAACGTGTCGCTGGCCGGCCTGCCGGCGAAGGCCGTCACCCGCGGCTACCACCTGTTCGCCATGCCGGGCAACCGGGCCCGGGTCGGCGCGGACTGGGTGCTCGACGCCACCCTGCCCCGGCCCGCCGTGCAGCTCGGGTTGGTGCCGGCGAACGCCGTACCGCTGGAAAGCGAGTCGCCCGAGGTGGTTCGCCGCCGCTGAGGCAGGCCGGCGTGCGCGGGGTGGCAGCCGGCCGGCGCGGAGGATCGTTCACTCCGGTTGATCTTCTTCCTTGCCCCGCCCGCCGGGCGGGCGCCCGGATGTGTCGTCCCGTCGGGCGCTCCGGCGGCCCCACGACCGGCTCGAGTCCCCGTTGGCCGGCGCGGGCAGCGTACGCAGCCCGGCGGGGGTGAACTCACGCAGCAGGATCTGCGCGATCCCGGCCGCCGGGATGGCCAGCAGGGCACCCACCAGGCCGCCTACCGCGGCGGCGAGCAGCACGCTGACCAGCACGGTCAGTGGGTTGAGCCGGACGGCGCGGGACATGATGACCGGTGCCAGCAGGTGGTTCTCGGCCTGCTGGTAGAGGATGAAGAAGACCAGCACCACCACGCCGGTGGTGGGGGACTTCAGGAAACCGGCACCGGCCGCGAGGATCGCGCCGATCGTCGCGCCGACCAGCGGGATCAGGTCCGCGATGGCGACCAGCAGGGCGATCACCGCGGCGAACGGCACCCCGGTGACGAGGAGCAGCACGAAGGTCATCCCGCCCAGCAGCACGCTGATCAGCAGGTTGCCGCTGAGGTAGCCGGTGACGGTGCGGGAGGACTCCCGGCCGATCCGGCGCAGCCGCTCCGCGTGGCGGTCGCCGGCCAGGGCCAGCGTCGCGGCGATGACTTTCGGCGCCTCCAGCACCATCAGGTACGAGAGCACCACCACGGCGGCGATCCCGGCGCCGATCTGGGCCGCCCCCCGGAGCACCCCGATGGCCGGTTGGCCGAGCCGGGACGCGTACTGCTCGAACTGACCGGCGTGCGCGTTGGCGTACTGGCGGAGGTGGAGCCGGTCCAGCAGGTGGCCGATCGGCCCCTGCCCGGCCCTCGCCTCGCGGAGCAACTCCGGCGCCCGCTCGGCGAACCGGGCCACCTCGTGCACCAGCGGCAGCACGATCGCCGCCGTCAGCCCGGCGAGCAGCACAAAGGCGGCCACGAAGACCATCAGCGTGGCCAGCGCCCGGCGCCGGACGAGCCGGCGCTGCAGCCAGTCGACCACCGGCTTGAGGGCGACCGCGAAGAACGCCGCGACGAGCATCCAGGTGAGCACCACCCTGGTCGCCCAGACGAACCCCAGCGCGATCAGGGTGGCGAGCAGCAGACCGATGACGATCAGCGTGCGCCGGACGGTGGACCGGTCGTCGGCGTTGCTCATCCGGCGCGCCTACCCCTGCGCAGGGCGCGGAAACCCGGCGGGTCAGTGGTCGGCGAGGTCGGCGTCGGTGGCCGGACGGGTGCCGGCGAGGAACGCGTCCAACGTCGCCCCGTGCAGCACGCCGCCGGGCACCGGGTCTCCCGCGGCGCGGGCCACGAGCCGGCGTACCGGCAGCCGGTCGGGGCGGTGGGCGGCGGCGAGCACCAGGTTGCCGTAGCGCCGGCCGCGGAGCATCCGCCGGTCGGCGACCAGGCAGACGTCGGCGAACACGGCGCGCAGGTTGGCCACCTGCGTCCGGGCGAAGACCAGCGGCGGCAGGTCGGTGACGTTGACCAGATAGATGCCGTCCGGGCGGAGTACCCGGGCCACCTCGGCGACGAACTCCACGCTGGCCACGTGCCGGGGCATCCGGGCCGCCCGGTAGACGTCGGCGAGGATCAGGTCGTACGCCTCGGCCGGCACGGCGGCCACCGACTCCCGGGCGTCCCCGATCTCCACGGCGATCTCGGGCGGCACCGGGGGCAGCTCCCGGCGGACGAGCTCGACCACGGCCGGCTCCCGCTCGACGACCCGCTGCGCGGAGCCGGGGCGGGTGGCGGCGAGCCAGCGCGGCAGGGTGAGCGCGCCGCCGCCCAGGTGCAGGGCGGTCAACGGACGCCTGGCCGGGGCGGCCAGGTCGACCACCGCGGCCATCCACCGGACGTACTCGAAGTGCAGGTGGCGGGGGTCGGCGACGTCGACGTAGGACTGTTCGACCCCGGCCGCGAGCAGGGTACGCCCGCTCGGCCGGGCCCGGTCCACGACGATCTCCAGATCCTCCGCACCGCTGCCCACGGCGGGCAACGCTACCCGTGCGGCGTGGGCCGGCGGGCGGCGTGCCCGCCGGCCCGGGGGGTGGCTCAGCCGGCGTTCATGCCGGCGCCCACCTCGTCGATGGCGGCGTCGACCCGCTGGGCCAGGTCCACGTCCAGCGCGCTCACCCCGTCAACCTGCTGGGTCCGTACGGTGATCAGAGCGCTGTCCGATTCGGGGCGCCCGATCTGCGGGCCCCGCCCGGTCTCGGCCTTCAGCTGGTCGAGGCGGTCGAGCACCCGGTCCAGGTTGTCGGCCGGAAGCTCGATGGTGCGCACCAGCGACTGCCGGTCGCTGGACCAGTACGGCAGGCTGGCGAGCGCGTCGCGCAGCTCCTGCTCGTTGAGCGGCGCGGTGGCGGAGGTCGGGCCCACCAGGCCACCGCCGGCCTCCGGCGGCGCGAGCAGGTCCCGCAACCCGTCCGGTACGCGCAGCGACTCGACCAGGTCGCCGTCGGCGTCGGCCAACGCGGCCAGGGTCGCCTCGGCCTGGTAGCGCGCCTGCTCCGGGCTGAGCCGACTGCGCCGGCCCACCTCGGCCAGGAAGCCCGGCAGGTCCCGGTGTCGATCGATGCCGTCCACCGGCACCACGTCGTGCAGTTTCACCGGCACCGCCGCGAGCAGCCGTTCCCGCTCGGCCTCGTCCAACGCCCAGGCCAGCGCGAGCACGGTCGCCTCCGCCGCGACCTTGGCGGTGGAGAAGTCCACCCCCGCGCGCCGGCTGACCTCCTCGACCAGATCTCGGTAGCCCACCTGGGTGACCCCCGCAGCCTGCGGGGTCCGGTTCGGCAGCGCCCGGGGTCGCTCCGGCACGCCGGCCGGCGGCGGGGCCGGACCGCCGCGCGTGGTGTCCGGCTTGCGCCGCCCGGCGGGCGCCGGCCCGGACCGTTCGCGCTGGTCCAGCGAGGTGATCTGCTTGGACGCGCTCAGGCTGGCGCCGGTCTGGCTCGGCCGCCGTCCGCGTTCCCGGGCCTCCCGGGCCAGCGTCCGGCGGCGCTGGTTGTCGCCCTCCATCTGCTTGCGCATCGTCGCACCTCGTTCCTCTTCGGGTTGCGCCTTCCGCCGCTGGCCTTCCCGGCGCTGCCGGGAAGGAAACGGGGTGCGCCCGGCGACCGGGCCAAGCGGGCCGGCGAGCTTCATTCGCTGCGGGTGAGGGTCGCTCACCCGGGGCGGCTCCACGATCGCAATGGACCGGAAGAACTTCCGATGCACGCGGAAGGGAAGGTCGCCATGAAGAGGATCGCCGAGATCGTTCCCGCCCGACCCGGCTGGTACGCACGGTGGCAGGTCAGCCCGGAAACCACCCGCTGCTACCCGGTCACCCTGTGGGCGCTCCTGGAGGAGGCCGACGGCAGCGGCCGCGAGGTCGTCGGCGTCGACTGTGTGGGGCAGTGGCCCGGTGCGGACGACAACGAGCCAGGTGGGACGTTCGTCCGCTATCTCTTCCAGACACCCGACACCGGCGCACCGGAGGACGCCGAGCCCCCAACGCTCGGCGAGCTCCGGGAGTCCGGTCCGCGGCGGCAGCCGGTCACCGCCTGAGCCACCCTCCCCGGCCCCCGGCCCCTGGTCCCAGGGTCGGGGGCCACCCCTGTCCCGGGTGGCTGCTCAACCGACCCGGCCCCGCGTATACTTGCCGCCCTGCAAGTGTCCGTCGTTGAGTGAGAGGGGCCCCGGTGGCGTTCACCGTCACGTACGCCCAGCAGGACGGGGGCAGAGCCTGCCTCCGGCTCGCCGGCGAGCTCGACCTGAGCACCGCTGCACAGCTCAACGCCGCCGTCGACCGGCTGGCCGCCGACGGGCACCACGAGCTGCTGGTGGACCTCACCGAGCTGACCTTCTGCGACTCGGTCGGCATCGCGGCCCTCGTCCGCGGCAACAACCACGCCTCCGCCGAGGGCGGCTGGCTGCGCATCACCGGGGCGACCGGCCGGGTGGCCCGGGTGCTGCAGATGACCGGGCTGGCCGAGCTGCTGCGATACGAGGTTGACCTGCCCGACCCGGCCTCGCCGTCGGCCCCGTGATCGACTAGATTTCCCCGCCATAGGTGACCGCCCGGTCCCGTTCCGCCTTCGACCCGAAGCAGGTAAGCCATGGGCCCAGGCACCTCGAACCCGGTACGCATTCTCGTCGTGGACGACGACCCGGGTGACGTCCTGATGATCGAGGAGGCCCTCTCGGACTCGGACGTCGACAAGGTCATCGACGTGGTCAACGACGGGCAGGAGGCGATGGAGTTTCTCCGGCGGGAGGGCCGGCACACCGAGGCCCGCCGACCGGACGTGATCCTGCTCGACCTCAACATGCCTCGGATGGACGGGCGGCAGGTGCTCGGCGCGGTCAAGCGGGACGACGACCTGCGGACCATCCCGATCGTCGTGTTGACCACGTCCAACGCCGACACGGACATTCTCGGCAGCTACACCCTGCAGGCCAACGCGTACGTGACGAAGCCGATCGACCTGGACGAGTTCAACGACGTGGTGCACCGCATCGACGAGTTCTTCGGCCGGGTGGCCGTCCTCCCCAAGCAGCGCTGAGTCGTCGACGACGCCAGGTCGCGGGGATGCTCGGATACTGAACATTTTTTGGGAACCGCCGCGGCGGCAGCCGCGACCCCGCAGGATCGGCAGGTGGGGGAAGTGACACCAGCTGCCTGGGGGGCGACAGTATGAGGTTCTCCGTCGTTGAGACCGGCTATGACCAGCGGCAGGTGGATGCCTGCCTGGACGAGCTGGGGATCCGGTTGGTCCGGCTCGCGGCGCGCGCGGAGAGTGCGGGCGGCGCCGGCCGCGAGTGGGACCAGGTCCGGCAGGAGGCGGGCCAGCTCTGCGACTTCCTGCACCGGCGTACCGCACCGGTCGACGTCGAGGTGGCCGCCTGGCGGGCCGGGGCGTCGACCCTGGAGCGGGAGGCGGCGGAGCTGCTGGCCCAGGCCCGCGGCGAGTTGGAGGCCGCCCGGGAGGAGGCCCGCCAGGTCCGCGAGCAGGCGTACGCCGAGGCGGTGCGGGCGCGCCGGGACTTCGAGGCGGCGCTGCTGGCCCGCCGCCGGCGCGCGGCCCAGACGGAGGAGATCCTGGCCGGGGTGCCGGGCGACGTGGTGCCGGCGGACACCCCGACCGCCGCCGCCGGGGTGCCGGCCACCCGGGTCGGTGCGGGCGGTCCGGGGCCGGCCGAGCGGAGCGCTGCCTGAGCCCTGCTCAGACCAGCGCCGCGACCACCGTGGTGGCCCGCTCCTCGTGCTGGGCGTACGCGTCGGGGAAGGCGGAGACCTGCACGGCCTGGGCGGCCTGGGTGACGCTCAGGTCCGCCCAGCCGGGCACCTCGTTCAGCGCCGTGAAGAAGGCGCGGGCCGTGTACGCCGGCCGCATCAGGTCGGCGACGGTGCCCCAGCCGCTGCTCGGCCGCTGCTGGAACAGCCCGACCGAGTCGTGGTCGGATCCGCTGCCCTGGTGCGGGTAGTCGTAGGACTCGGGCAGCACGTCGCTGGCCAGGTTGTAGAGGTTGCTCTCCTGCATGGCCGTGGCGATGGCCACGACGAGCGCGCGGCGCGGCATCTGCATGGCCCGCCCGACGTCGACGATCACCTTGGCGTTGTCCATCTGCAGCTGGTCCAGACCGGCGACCGGGCGGGGGCGCTTGGGCTTGGCCGGTTTCTTCGGCGCCTTCTTCTTCGTCGGAGTCGGGCTGGGCGTGGCGACCGGGATCGGGGTGACCGGCACGGCGACCGGGGGAGTGGTGCGGGTGAAATCCCGGGAGGCTGGCTGCTCCGCGGCGGCGCGGTCGGCGAGTACCTCGCGGACGGGCTCGTGTCGCTGGCCGGTGTCCTGGGCGCCGACGAAGCCGATCAGGCCGAGACAGCAGGTCACGCCGGCCGCCAGCGCGACCCGGGCGGGCGTTGACCGGAGCGGGCCGCGGCGCGGTGGTGCGGTCCGGTGCCGTCCGATCCTCCGTTCGGCCGAGGCCCGGTCGGTCGTCAGGCCACAGACGCACGTCTCGGTCTGGTTCTGCGGTGAGGGGTCGTCGGGGTGCACCCGGAGAGGCTAGAAAGCTTCGCGGCGGTTGCCACCAGGGTAGTTAGTGGCATGCGCCACAATTTGCCATGATCCGCCCCGGCAATACGCTCGGTGAATAACGAAAGCCGCCCTTCCTTCCTTTCGCATTTGTCGGTAATGACGGGAAGGGCGGGATGAAGCGTGCGGATGATCATCTTTGCCATGCTTCGCCCGCGCCTCCCCCGTTCGGCCCATGCGCACCCCCGCCACCTGCGGTTTTCGGTTCAGCCGGTGGGCCTAACCACACGACGGCCGGGTGTGCCGGCATCGCGGCCACCGGGGGCGGGCCGGCTCGATACGATGCGGACGGTGACGGAGCAGATGGTGGATGAGCGGGCCGCCGGTGACCCCAGCGGTCGCCCGGACCGGCGGGGACTGCTCGTCGGCCTCCTCGCCGTGCTGCTCGCCGTGCTGCTGGCCGGCCATCGGGTGGTGCCCAACGTGCACGGCCTGGGTAGCCTGGTCGACAGCGTCACCCCGCTGCTCGGTCTGGGCGTACCCCCGCTCGCGCTCGCGGCCCTGCTGCGCCGATCCCGGCGGGCGCTGCTGGCCGTGCTCCTGCCGGCGGTCGTCTGGGCCGCGCTCTTCGGTGGCGCCTGGCTGCCGCCGGCGGCCGGCACCGGGCCGGCCTCGATCCGGGTGGCCAGCCAGAACCTGCGTTCCGGCAACCCCGACCCGGCGGCCACGGTCGACGCGCTCGCCGGTGCGGGCGCGGACCTGATCGGGCTGCAGGAGGTCGACGACGGCGACCGGGTCGACGTGGCGTTGGGTCAGCGGTACCCCCACCGGGCCGCGGTGTCGACGGTCGCGCTGTGGAGCCGGTGGCCGATCCGTGACTCGGTGGGCGTGGACACGGGCCTGGGCTGGGACCGGGCATTACGGGCGGTGGTCGCCGCCCCCCAGGGCGACCTCGTGGTGTACGTGGTCCATCTGGGCTCCGCCCGGGCCGGGCACACCGTCACCCGGGACGAGACCCTCGCCGCGCTGGCCGCCAAGGTCCGGGACGACCACGCCTCCCGCCTGGTGGTGCTCGGCGACCTGAACACCGCCACCACCGACCGGGTCTTCGCGCCGCTCACCCGGCTGCTGAACAACGCGCAGGCCGACGTCGGTCAGGGCTTCGGGTTCACCTGGCCGGCGGAGCTGCCGGTGACCCGCCCGGACCACGTGCTCTACCGGGGGCTCACCCCCACCGCGGCGGGCGTGCTGCACACCCCGGACAGCGACCACCGCGCGGTGACCGCCAGCTTCCGCTGGTAGCGGTCAGTGCCGGCCGCCGTCCGCCGGCGTGACGGTCAGCCGGTGGCGGCTGTTGTCGTCGCTGGAGAACGGCCACAACCGATCGGCGTGTATGACCAGGTCGGCCAGCTGGTCCCGGGTCAGGCCGGCGGAGGAGATCTCCGCGTGCACATCGGCCCGGTACCGGCCGTCGTCGTCGCGGCCGAGCCTCGCCTCCGCGGTCACCTCGACGGTGTGCGCCTCGTCGGTGATCTCGGCGGCCGCCTCCACCGCCGCATGGTGCAGGCAGGACGCGAACGCGGCGGCCAGCAACTGCTCCGGCGTCAGCCCGGTGCAGTGCGGCGCCAGCGGGGACGCCAGGGCCGTGGAGAGCCCGCCGTCGTCGGTGCGTACGTGACCGCCCGCGGCGGTCGCCGTGGCTTTCTCGTGCAGCCAGGAACTCGGATCCGACATCGCGTTCCTCCCGTCGCTCACCCGCCCGGCTACCCGGCCGCCGCCCCGCGAAACCGGGCCGGGAGCACCGCGGACGGCCCGCCGAGCGGCGGCGTGACCAGCGCCTGCGGCGGCCGGATCAGCGCGGGCGGGTCCAGGTCAGCGAGTCCAGGTCGGCTCGTCCAGGCCCATCGCCTCGGTCGACGCGGCGGCGGCCTGCTCGGTCCACGGGGACAGTGGGGCCGGACGTTGCCGGCGCGCGGCCGGCGGCATCATCGGCACGTACACCCGGGCATCGACCGCCTCCGCCAGCAGCAGCGCGGCCATCAGGCTGGTCGGGCGCCGGGCCGGATCCTCGGACAGGCACCGGTGGCAGAGGTCGGCGACCTCCGGCGGCAGGCCGTCGATCTCCGGCAGCGGCTCCGGCGCCTGCCGCCGGCGGCAGCCCAGATACTGCGCGGTGCTGTCGGCGGTGTACGGCAGCCGGCCGGTCAGGCAGTAGTAGAGGAGCACGCCGAGGGCGTACATGTCAGCGGCGGGGGTGGCCGGCTGCCGGTCCAGCTGCTCGGGCGCCAGGTACGCGGGAGTGCCGATCACCACGCCGTCCGGCGTCTGGTCGGGGGTGCCGGCCGGGGTGGCGATGCCGAAGTCGAGCACCTTCACCCCGGCCGGAGTGAGGATCACGTTCGCCGGCTTCACGTCCCGGTGCACGATGCCCTGCGCGTGCGCCGCGGCCAGCGCCGCGCTCACCTCGGCGCACACCCGGACCCCGATCCGCCAGTCCAACGGGCCGCCCCGCAGGTGCGCGGCGAGCGTCTCGCCCTCGGCCAGCTCCATCACGATGTACGGCAGCTCGCGTCCGTCCAGGGCGGTGGCGGTGGCGGTGCCGAAGTCGTGCACGCTGGCCACGTTCGGGTGCACGAGGCGGGCCGCGGAGCGGGCCTCGCCCCGGATCCGCTCGACCGACGTGGCCTCGCCGTCCAGCCCGGGGGAGATCAGCTTCACCGCCACGGTCCGGTCCAGCACCAGGTCGTGGGCCCGCCAGACCTCCGACATGCCCCCGACGCCGACGCGCTGTTCGAGCTCGTACCGCCCGCCCAGCGTCCTCATCGACCCTCCTCGCCGTCGCGTCCGGTGCGGGAAGCGCCCCGGTACTGCGGGTCGCGGTACCCGGGCCCCGAGCAGGGCAAACCGCCGGGGGTTTCGCCCGCCGGGCCGGCGGCGCGGGTAGGTTCCCCGGAAGGGGTCGTGCCGGCGGGAACGGAGGGTGCGCGGTGGCTCTGGTGCGCGTACGGTTCGTCGGCGGACCCGCCCACGACCTGGTCCGGGAGTTGCCGGCCGAGCCGGACGGGGAGCCGCCGCGGCGGTGGATCATGCGGCACCCGGGCGAGGCGGCCGCTCCGCCCGGCGACGAGACCGACCACCTCTACGAGCGCGACCGGCGGGACGGCTGGGGCACCTGGACGATGCGGTACGTGCGCACCGAGCCGTTCGGCGCCACCGAGTGAGCGGGCTCAGGCCGACCGACCGCCGTCCACGCACTGCCGACAAGTGATCCCGCAGCGACCCCGCCCACCACCCGGCGGGCCACCAGGCGGCGGGCCGAGCGGCCGACCTGCGCGGGAACGCCGTGGGCGGCCGCACAGCTGGTACACAGGATCGGGACAGGCGCGGCACAGCGGGGCGGCCCACGATGGGGGACATGGTGATGGACGGGCAGGCCATGCGGGGTCGGATCGAGCTGCGCCGACCGGACGGCGAACCGGTGCGCGTACTGGTGGTCGACGACGAGCCGACGCTGACCGACCTGCTCGCGATGGCCCTGCGCTACGAGGGCTGGGAGGTGGCCACGGCCGGCAACGGGACGGCCGCGATCATCACCGCCCGGCAGGTCAAGCCCGACGTGGTGGTGCTCGACGTCATGCTCCCCGACCTGGACGGCTTCCAGGTGCTGCGCCGGCTGCGCGAGGAGACCCCGAGCGTGCCGGTGCTCTTCCTCACCGCCCGGGACGCGGTGGAGGAGCGGATCGCCGGGCTCACCGTCGGCGGGGACGACTACGTCACCAAGCCGTTCAGCCTGGAGGAGGTGATCGCCCGGCTGCGTGCCCTGCTGCGCCGCTCCGGGTTCGCGGTCGCCACCCGCGAGGAGGCCGTGCTCACCGTCGGCGACCTCAGCCTGGACGAGGACAGCCACGAGGTACGCCGTGGCGCCGACCTGATCACCCTCACCGCCACCGAGTTCGAGCTGCTGCGCTACCTGATGCGCAATCCGCGCCGGGTGCTCAGCAAGGCGCAGATCCTCGACCGGGTCTGGAACTACGACTTCGGCGGCCAGGCCAACGTGGTCGAGCTGTACATCTCGTACCTCCGCAAGAAGATCGACGCGGGCCGCGAGCCGATGATCCACACGCTGCGGGGCGCCGGGTATGTCCTCAAGCCGGCGGAGTGACCTGGCCGAGCGGCTGCGTCGTCGGCTGGCCGGCTGGTCGCTACGCCGCCGCCTCGTGCTCTCCGTGGTGGCGCTGCTCGCCCTGGTCAGCGTCGGCATCGGCGGGCTGACCACGGTCGCCCTCCGGCACTTCCTGGTCAACCAGGTCGACAAGCAGCTCACCATGAGCGACCGGCGCGGCTCCAACGTGCCGCCCTGGTTCCGCCCCGGCGATTCGAGGCGGCTGGGCCCCAACACCGACCGGCCGGAGCCGCCGCCCGGCTTCCCACCCGGCTCGATCGCGATCCGGATCGACGGCGGGGTTCCGACGGCGACGGCCCGAACCGAGTCCGGGGGAACCGAAGCCGTGTCCGCCACCGACGTCACCGCAGTTGCCGCGCTGCCGCTCGACGGGCGGCCACGTACCGTCGAGGTCGGCGACCGCGGTGACTTCCGCGCGACCGCCCACCGGGCGCCCGACGGCGACGTGCTCGCCCTCGCCATCCCGCTCGCCGGCGCCGAGCAGACGGTGATGTGGATGGTCGTCGCCCAGGCCGGCGTGATCGTGGCGGGGCTGATCATCGCCGGCGGCCTCGGCGCGCTGATCGTCCGGGCCACGCTGCGCCCGCTGAACCGGGTCGCCGCCACCGCCAGCCGGGTCACCGAGCTGCCGCTCGACCGCGGCGAGGTGGCGCTGTCGGTCCGGGTGCCGGCAGCCGACACCGACCCGCGGACCGAGGTGGGGCAGGTGGGCGGCGCGCTCAACCGGATGCTCGGCCACGTCGCCGCCGCGCTCGCCGCCCGCCAGGCCAGCGAGACCCGGGTACGCCAGTTCGTCGCCGACGCCAGCCACGAGCTGCGCACCCCCCTGGCGGCGATCCGCGGGTACGCGGAGGTGGCCCGGCGCGGCCGGGACGAGGTCCCGCCGGACGTGGCCCACGCGCTGCGCCGGGTGGAGTCCGAGAGCACCCGGATGACCAGCCTCGTCGACGACCTGCTGCTGCTCGCCCGGCTGGACTCCGGGCGACCCCTCGCGGCCGAGCCGGTGGACCTCACCGCCCTCGTGGTGAACGCGGTCAGCGACGCGCATGTGGCCGGACCCGACCACCGCTGGCAGCTGGACCTGCCGGACGAGCCGGTGAGCGTCACCGGCGACGCCCACCGGCTGCACCAGGTGCTGGCCAACCTCCTCGCCAACGCCCGGGTACACACCCCACCGGGCACCACCGTGACCACCCGGCTGGCGCCGGTGACCGACGGCGTCGAACTCAGCGTCACCGACGACGGCCCCGGCATCCCCACCGACCTCCAGCCGGAGGTCTTCGAGCGCTTCGCCCGCGGCGACAGCTCCCGCTCCCGGGCGCACGGCAGCACCGGGCTCGGTCTGGCCATCGTGGCCGCCGTGGTCGAGGCCCACCACGGCCGGGTCGACGTGGCCAGCCGTCCCGGCCGGACCACCTTCACGGTGCGGCTGCTGGGATCCACAGCCGACGCATAGGTCGTTCATGGGGCCGGACCAGCGGGTCACCGGAGGCTGGCCGGCATGGACAGAACAGAGAGTCTGCTGACCGCGCCCGCGAGCGGGTCGACCGGGACCGAGCCGCCCCCTGCGCCCGCCCCGGAACCGGGTCCCACAGTGGCGGCACCCGCGCCGCCCCGCCGCGATCCGCGCTGGGCGAGACCGGCCCTGATCGGGCTGCTGCTGGCCACCGCCGTGCTCTATTTGTGGGGGCTCGGCGCCTCCGGCTGGGGCAACGCGTTCTACTCGGCGGCCGTGCAGGCCGGCTCGGAGAGCTGGACCGCGTTCTTCTACGGCTCATCCGACGCGGCCAACTCGATCACCGTCGACAAGACCCCCGCCTCGCTGTGGCTGATGGCGCTCTCCGTCCGGGTCTTCGGGCTCAGCAGCTGGTCGATCCTGGTTCCGCAGGCGCTGCTCGGGGTGGCCACGGTCGGCGTGCTGTACGCGGCGGTCCGCCGCTGGTACGGCCCGGCCGCCGGTCTGCTCGCCGGCGCGGTGCTCGCGGTCACCCCGGTGGCCACCCTGATGTTCCGGTTCAACAACCCGGACGCGCTGCTGGTGTTCCTGCTGGTCGCCGCCGCGTACGCCACGGTGCGTGCGGTCGAGACGGCGAGCACCCGGTGGCTCATGCTGACCGGCGTGCTGGTCGGCCTCGGCTTCCTCACCAAGATGCTCCAGGCGTTCCTGGTGATCCCGGTCTTCGCCGGCGTCTACCTGCTGGCCGCGCCGACCGGCGTCTGGCGCCGGATCCGTCAGCTGCTGCTGTCCGGGCTCGCCGTGGTGGTCTCCGCCGGCTGGTGGGTGGCCGTGGTGGAGCTGGTGCCGGCGAGCGCCCGCCCGTACATCGGCGGGTCGCAGCACAACAGCATCCTGGAGCTGACCCTCGGCTACAACGGTCTGGGCCGGATCACCGGCAACGAGGAGGGCAGCGTCGGCCCCGGCCGGATGGGCGGCGGTGGCGGGGGACCGTTCTCCGGCCAGACCGGCTGGCTGCGGATGTTCGACACCGAGGTCGGCGGGCAGATCTCCTGGCTGTTGCCGGCCGCGCTGATCCTGCTGGTCGCCGGCCTGGTGCTGGCCGGCCGGGCGGCGCGGACCGACCGGACCCGGGCCGGCCTGCTGCTCTGGGGCGGCTGGCTGCTGGTCACCGGGCTGATCTTCAGCTTGATGTCCGGGATCTTCCACGCCTACTACACGGTGGCCCTGGCCCCCGCGGTCGGCGCCCTGGTCGGCATCGGCGTGGCCCTGCTGTGGCGGGCCCGGGCCACCCCGGGCCGATGGCGGTCCCGCGCGGCGACCGCCACGCTGGCGGTCACCCTGGCGGTCACCGCCTGGTGGTCGTGGCGCCTGCTGGGCCGCAGCGCCGACTGGTATCCGTGGCTGCCCACCGCCGTGCTGGCGGTCGGCCTGGCCGCCGCCGTCCTGCTGCTCCTGGTCGGCCGGCTGCCCCGCCGGGTGGCCCCGGTGGTGCTGGCGCTCGGCGCGGTGGCCGTCCTCGCCGGCCCGGCCGGGTACGCGCTGAAGACCGCCGCGACGCCGCACACCGGCTCGATCCCCAGCGCCGGCCCGTTCACGCAGGGCGGCTTCGGCCCGGGGCGCGGCGGGTTCCCCGGCGGCCGGATGCCGGCCGGCATGGAGCTCCCCGGCGGCCCGGACGGCGGCACGGCGCAGGACGGCCGGTTCCCCGGTTCCCCCGGCGGCCAGGGGCAGTTCCCGGGCTTCCCGGGCGGTCCGAACGGGAGTCTCCCCGGTCTGCCCGGCAGTGCGACCGCCGGCACCGGCCAGCCCGGCCAGACCGGCACGGGACAGTTCCCCGGTGGCGCGTTCCCCGGGGGCGACGGGCGGTCGCAGCGGAACGGCGGCGGCATGGGCGGGCTGCTCGACGCCAGCGAGCCGAGCGCGGAGATGACCGCGCTGCTGACGGCCGACGCCGACCGGTACACCTGGGTGGCCGCCACCGTCGGCTCGAACAACGCCTCCGGCTACCAGCTCACCACCCGCAGGCCGGTGATGCCGATCGGCGGCTTCAACGGCAGCGATCCGTCCCCGACCCTGGCGCAGTTCCAGCAGTACGTCGCCGCCGGAAAGGTCCACTACTTCATCGGCGGCGGCGGGTTCCGGGCCAACGGCGGGAGCAGCGCGTCCCAGGAGATCGCCGCCTGGGTCGCCGAGCACTTCACCGCCAAGACCGTCGACGGCGTCACCGTGTACGACCTGAGCAGCGGGAAGCAGGGCTGACCATGACCTGGACGAGCCAACCCCGGGCCGCGGTGCAGGCCCGCCCGACGGCGCCGACGGCCGTGCTGGACGTGGTGGTCCCCGTCTACAACGAGGAGACCGACCTCGGGCCCTGCGTCCGGCGGCTGCACGCCCACCTCAGCACGCACTTCCCGTACCCGTTCCGGATCACGGTGGCCGACAACGCCAGCGCCGACGGCACCCTCGCGGTGGCCGAGACGCTCGCCGCGGAGCTGCCCGGGGTGAGCGTGCTGCACCTCGACGCCAAGGGGCGGGGCCGGGCGCTGCGGGCGGCCTGGTCCGCCTCCCCGGCGCCGGTGCTGGCGTACCTGGACGTGGACCTCTCCACCGACCTGGCGGCGCTGCTGCCGCTGGTGGCGCCGCTCATCTCCGGCCACTCGGACCTGGCCATCGGCACCCGGCTGGCCCGGACCAGCCGGGTGGTCCGGGGCGCCAAGCGGGAGGTCATCTCCCGCGGTTACAACCTGCTGCTGCGCGGCACCCTCGCGGCGCGCTTCTCCGACGCGCAGTGCGGGTTCAAGGCGATCCGCGCCGACGTGGCCGCCCGGCTGCTGCCGCTGGTCCAGGACACCGGCTGGTTCTTCGACACCGAGCTGCTGGTCCTGGCGCAGCGGGCCGGGCTGCGCATCCACGAGGTGCCGGTGGACTGGGTGGACGACCCGGACAGCCGGGTGGACATCGTGGCCACCGCGTTGGCCGACCTGCGCGGCATCGGGCGGCTGGGCCGGGCGCTGGTCACCGGCGCGCTGCCCCTGGCGGAGCTGCGCGAGCAGTTGGGGCGGGCGCCCCTGCACCAGCCGCCGGCGCAGGTGCCGGTCGGGCTGCCCCGGCAGCTGGTCCGGTTCGCCGCAGTCGGGGTGGCCAGCACGCTCGCGTACCTGCTGCTGTTCGTGCTGGCCCGGGGGCCGCTCGGGGCGCAGCCGGCGAACCTGCTGGCGCTGCTGCTCACCGCGGTGGCCAACACGGCCGCCAACCGGCGGCTCACCTTCGGCGTCACGGGCCGCCACCACGCCGGCCGGCACCACCTCCAGGGGCTGCTCGCCTTCGCCCTGGGCCTGGCCCTGACCAGCGGCTCCCTGGCAATCCTGCACACCGCCACGGCAGCCCCGCCCCGAACGCTCGAACTGGCTGTGCTCGTCGCCGCGAACCTCGCCGCCACCGCCCTGCGCTTCATCCTGCTCCGCCTCGCCATGCACCACCGCCGCCCCTGACCGCCCCGGGTGGCGTGGCAGGGTGGAGGGATGTATCGGGAACGGGCAGCGGCGGGGATCGGTGGGGCGGTGGTGTGGGAGAGCGTCGCGGTGGGCGCGGCGCCAGCTCGGGTGCTGCCCGACGGGTGCCTGGACCTGCTCTGGTCCAGCCGTGCCGGGTTGCTGGTCGCCGGTCCTGATCGGACCGCCCACCTCTCCGTCAGCGTGCCGGGCGAGCGGTGGGTCGGGCTGCGGCTGCCGCCCGGCACCGGCCCGGCCGTCGTCGGTGTCCCCGCAGACGAGCTGCGGGACCGCCGCGCCCCGCTGACCGAGCTGTGGGGCCGGGCGGCCGCCGAGCTGGCCGACCGGCTGGCGGTGGCCGCCGAGGCCCGGCCTCCGGGGCCATCCGCCGGCGCTGCGGGTGCCGGGCGGGCCGTCTCCCTCGCCGTGCCGGCCGATGTGGTGGGGCCCGCGTGGCCGGGCCGGGCCGGGCCGGTCGGCGCGGTGCTGGAGGCGGTCGCGGTGGCGCGGCTGCGCGCCGCCGGCGGGCCCGACCCGCTCGGCGCGTGGGTCGCCGCCCGGCTGGCGGCCGGCGCCACCGTGGCGGCCACCGCCGCCGAGGTCGGGCTCGGCGCGCGGGCGCTGCACCGGCGCAGCCGGGCCCTGTTCGGGTACGGCCCGAAGACCCTCGCCCGCATCCTGCGGATGCGCCGCGCCCTTGACCTGGCCCGTGCCGGCATCCCGCTGGCCGAGGCGGCCGCCCGGGCCGGGTACGCCGACCAGGCCCATCTCACCCGCGAGGTGAAGGATCTCGCCGGGGTGCCCCCGACCCGCCTGCTGCCGGCCCGCCGCGGCTGACCGGTCGCCGCCGGAGGAGCGCCCCGGGGTCAGGCCCGGTCGAGCGGGGCGAACAGGTCCACGCCGTTGCCGTCCGGGTCGTGCAGGACCGCGTACCGCTGGCCCCAGAAGGCGTCCCAGGGCGGCAGGTGGCCGTGGTGGCCGGCGGCGGTCAGCTCCGCGTACCAGCGGTCGACCTCGGCGGGGTCGGCGCAGCGGAAGGCCAGGTTCATCCGGGGACTGCCGGTGGCCGGCGTGTAGCCCGGGTTGAAGGTGCGCACCATGTCGACCGCGTCCCAGGCCAGCCGGACGCCGTTGTCCAGGTTGATCTCCACGTGCGGTTCCCGCTCCGCGCCCGGCGGGATCGCCAGCCCCAGCCGGCGATAGAAGTCGAGGGTGCGGTCCATGTCGGTGACGGCCATGCCGATCAGATCGAAGTGCGGTGTCATGGCCGCCACGGTAGGGGCGGGCGGGCCGGGGCGTCTTGAACGGAACGGACGTGGGTGGAGTGGCGGGTGTGCCCGACACGGACCGCCTCGGCGGCGTACGGTGAAGGACAAGTCCGGCTTAAAGGCCGAAAGCCCCTATATCGGGCCGGCCTCCATCAACAGGGGAAGGGGGCAGCCGTGACGCACCTGGCCTACCTGGATGCGGGATCCGGCAGCCTGATCGTGCAGGCGGTGGTCGGCGGGGTGGCCGGCGCGGCGGTGGCCGCCAAGCTCTACTGGCGACGGTTGGTGGCCCGGTTCCGCCGGCAGCCCACCGACCGGAGCTGACCGGCGTGGCCTTCTTCGACACCGGCGTCCGGGCCGAGCCCGGCTCCTTCCGCGACCCTGGCAACCGGGTCTTCCACCGCCACGGCGAGGTGCTGCGCGGGCTCGACGAGCGGTCCGCCCGGGACTGGCACGCACTGGCTGCCGCCGACTTCTTCCGCGACCTGCTCGCCGCCGGCAAGGTCTGCGGCACCGAGGAACTCACCCCGGCCCCGGTTGACCTGCCCTGGGCGGCGGTGCTCCGGCACGAGCGCATCCCGTTCGTCTCCCACCCGTACGAGTGGACGTACGGCATGCTGCGCGACGCCGCCCTGCTGCACCTGGACGTCCTGCGGATGGCGCTGGCCGACGGCTTCACCACCAAGGACGGCTCGGCGTACAACCTCCAGTGGCGGGGCGCAACGCCGGTCTTCATCGACGTCGGCTCGTTCGAGCCGGCCCGCGACGGGGAGCCCTGGGCCGGGTACCGGCAGTTCTGCCAGACCCTGCTCTATCCCATGCTGCTCCAGGCCCACCTCGGGGTCGACTTCCAGCCCTGGCTGCGGGCCCGGATCGACGGCATCGAGCCGGACCAGATGCGGCGGCTCTTCGGCGGCACCCGACGCTGGCGGCCCGGGGTGCTCACCCACGTCCACCTGCACGGCGCGATGCAGGCCCGCAACGCCCGGGCCAGCACCGCCGACGTCCGCGCCCAGCTGAGGGCCGCCGGCTACTCGCGCGAGCTGGCCCTGGCGACCGTACGCGGGCTGGAGAAGCTGGTCCGGCGGCTGGACCACCGGCCGGGGGAGAGCTACTGGTCGGACTACCAGCGCACCTGCGCGTACTCGGTGCCGGACCGGCAGGCCAAGGAGGAGTTCGTCGACCGGGCGGTGGCCGCCGCCGCGCCCGGGCTCGTGCTCGACCTGGGCGCCAACGACGGCCGGTACGCCCGGATCGCCGCCCGGCAGGCTGGCTACGTGGTCGCGGTCGAGCAGGACGCGGCGGTGGCCGACGCGCTCTACCGCGCCCTGCGGGCGGCGGGGGAGCGGCGCGTCCTGCCGCTGGTGATGGACCTGGCCGACCCGTCGCCCGGCGGGGGCTGGCGCGGCGTCGAGCGGGCCGCCTTCGGCGACCGGGCACGGGCCGACCTGGTGCTCGCGCTGGCGGTGGTGCACCACCTGGCGATCGGCCGGAACGTGCCGCTGGCCGAGGTGCTGGACCAGTTCGTCGCACTGACCGCACCCGGCGGCAGCCTGGTCGTGGAGTTCGTCCACCCCGAGGACCCGATGGCACGCCGGCTGCTGGCCAACAAGCCCGGCGGGCTCTTCCCCGACTACCGGCGGGAGGCGTTCGAGCCGCTGCTCGCGGCGCGCGGCCGGATCGTCCGCCAGGCCGAGCTGCCGTCCGGCACCCGCACGCTCTACCAGGTGGTGGTACATGGCTGACACCCTCGCGCCGCCCGAGGTACGCCCGGTCGCGCCGGCGCCCTCCGGCGGCCGGCGGGTCTGGCGGAGCGAACTGGGCCGGCTGCTGGAGGTGACGGCACTGGTCGGGCTGGTGGTCACCCAGCCGCTGCTGGACGTGCTGGGGCGCAGCCCCGACTTCTTCCTGTTCCACCGCGCCTCCCCGGCCGACGTCCTGCTCCTGGTGGCCCTGATCGCGATCGCGCCGACCGTGCCGGTCGCCCTGTTCGGCGCGGTCAGCCTGTGCGCCGGGCGGGTCACCCGGGCGGTCGTGCACACCCTCGTGGTGGGGCTGCTGCTGGCCGCGCTCGCCGTCCAGGTCGGGCGGCACACCACGCCGCTGCGGGGCGTACCACTGCTGCTGGCGGCGGCTGTGGCCGGCGCCGTCGGGGCGGCCGCGCACCGTCGCTGGCGGGCGCCGGAGCGGGTGCTGCGGCTGGCCGCCGTCGGGCCGGCGATCTTCGTCGGCCTCTTCCTCTTCGCCTCGCCGGCCTCGGCGGTGGTGCTGCCCCGCGGCCACGCCGGCGCCGCCGGAGTGGCCGGCGCGGGCGTCCACCCATCGGTGGTCATGATCGTCCTGGACGAGCTGCCGCTGGTCTCGCTGCTCGGACCGGACGGGCGGATCGACGCCACCCGGTACCCGCACTTCGCCGAGCTGGCCGCCGGCTCGACCTGGTACCGCAACGCCACCGGCGTCAGCGGCTGGACGCCGTACGCGCTGCCGGCCATGCTGACCGGCCGCTACCCGGCCGAGTCGGTCGCCCCGCACTACTCGCAGTACCCGGACAACCTGTTTACCGCCCTGGGCGGCCTGTACGAGATCAAGGCGGAGGAGAGCATCACCCGGCTCTGCCCGCCCAGTCGCTGCGAGCAGGCGGCCGCGCCGCAGCAGGGCCTCGGCGTGCTGGTCCGGGAGAGCGGCAAGCTGCTGCGGCAGGTCACCGCGCCGGTGGACATCCGGGTCGACCCCGAGACGTCGTACCGGGAGCTGACCCGGGCCGAGGCGGGGCTGGACGCGGCCGAGCCGGTCCCGGCGGACCCGAAGTTCCGCTGGGACGCCCTCAACGCCAACCAGCCGGCCCGGTTCACCAGCTTCCTCGCCGGGCTGCGCCCCTCGTCCCGGCCCACCCTGCACTTCCTGCACCTGCTGATGCCGCACGCGCCGTGGGCGTACCTGCCGTCCGGGGCCCGGTACGCCGCGCCGGAGGACCTGCCCAACGACGGCGCCGGCTGGGTGGACCTGGCCCGGCAGCGGCACCTGGCGCAGCTCGGCTACACGGACCGGCTGATCGGCGAGACGCTGCGGACGCTGCGCGCCTCCGGCCTCTACGACCAGGCCCTCGTCCTGGTCACCGCCGACCACGGGGTGAGCTTCCTGCGCGACTGGCAGGGCCGGGGGATGGACGCCATCAACCACGCCGCCGACCAGGTCGCCTGGGTGCCGATGTTCGTCAAGGAGCCCGGCCAGCGGACCGGCCGGGTCGACGACCGGAACTGGCAGCATGTCGACCTGCTGCCCACCATCGCCGACGAGACCCACATCCGGATCCCCTGGCGGACGGACGGCCGCTCGGCGAAGCAGTCCCCGCGCGAGGGCGCCGACAAGCGCTTCTACGACCGGCCCGGGGAACCGGTGCCGATCACCGGCGGGGTGCCGTCCCCGCCCGCCACCCCCGCCCCGGATCCGCTGGTCGGCACCCGGCCCGGCAACCGACCCGCCGGCGGTACGGCCACCGTGGCCAACCTCGCCGCGTTCCGCGCCGTCGACCCGGCGAACGGCGACCTGCCCGCCCTGGTCTGGGGCACCGTGCCGGCCTCGGTGCCGAACGGGACGAAGCTCGCGGTGGCGGTCAACGGGACCATCGGCGCGGTGGTCCCGGTCGTCCCGCCGGACAAGGGTGGCCGGCGGTTCGCGGCGCTGCTGCCCGACGACCGGCTCTTCGCCGCCGGGGCCAACCGCCTGGACATCTACCGGGTGGCCGCGGACGGCGCCCTGCGCCGGCTCACCCTGTCCTGACCGCTGCCGCGTGCCCTTCCGACGCTCCGGCGCGCGGCGGCGTGGTCGCGCTTCCACGGGGTTTCCCAGCCGGCAAGTCGGGAATCGCGTGACGCATACCTCACCGTAGAACCATGACGAGCGGTGTCCTCCCGACCGTAAGTACGGTAAAAGCGAAGGCAATTCAACGAAGATCTTGCCGGCGAAGCGAGGAACACATGACGGAAGTCAAGCTCGACCACCCCGGTGGGCAGCTGTCGATGCCGGTGCAGTCCGCGGTCGAGGGCCCCGCCGGCATCCGGGTGGGCAATCTGCTCAAGGAAACCGGGATGACCACCTACGATCCCGGTTTCGTCAACACCGCGTCCTGCTCGTCCGCGATCACCTACATCGACGGTGACGCGGGCATTCTGCGGTACCGGGGCTACCCGATCGAGCAGCTGGCCGAGAACTCCTCCTTCCTGGAGGTCTCGTACCTGCTGATCTACGGTGAGCTGCCGACCCCGCAGCAGCTCACCGAATTCAGCGAACGGATCCGGCGGCACTCGCTGCTGCACGAGGAGATGCGCCGCTTCTTCGACGGTTTCCCGCGCGACGCGCACCCGATGGCCGTGCTCTCGTCGGCGGTCAGCGCCATCTCGACCTTCTACCAGGACAGCCTGGACCCGTTCGACTCCGAGCACGTGGAGATGTCCACGGTGCGGCTGATGGCGAAGGTTCCCACCATCGCCTCGTACGCCTACAAGAAGTCGATCGGCCAGCCGCTGCTGTACCCGGACAACTCGCTGGGCTACGTCGAGAACTTCCTGCGGATGACCTTCGGCGTGCCGGCCGAGCCGTACGAGGTCGACCCGGTGGTGGCCCGGGTGCTGGACATGCTCTTCATCCTGCACGCCGACCACGAGCAGAACTGCTCCACCTCGACCGTGCGCCTGGTCGGCTCCAGCAACGCCAACCTCTTCGCCTCGGTCTCGGCCGGCGTGAACGCCCTCTTCGGCCCGCTGCACGGCGGCGCCAACCAGGCCGTGCTGGAGATGCTCCAGCGGATCCAGGCCGACGGCGGCGACGTCCGCTCCTTCGTGCAGAAGGTGAAGGACAAGCAGGACGGCGTGAAGCTGATGGGCTTCGGCCACCGGGTCTACAAGAACTACGACCCGCGCGCCGCCATCGTGAAGAAGGCCGCCCAGGACGTGCTCGGCCGGATGGCCAAGCCGGACCCGCTGCTGGACCTCGCCGTGCAGCTCGAGGAGATCGCCCTCGCGGACGACTTCTTCGTCTCCCGCCGGCTCTACCCGAACGTGGACTTCTACACCGGCCTGATCTACAAGGCCATGGGCTTCCCGACCAAGATGTTCACGGTGCTCTTCGCCCTGGGCCGGCTGCCCGGCTGGATCGCGCAGTGGCGCGAGATGATCAACGACCCGGAGACCAAGATCGGCCGCCCGCGCCAGATCTACACCGGCTACCCGCAGCGGGACTACGTCCCCGTCGCGGAGCGCTGATTCCGGTCCATACGGCGAAGGCCGCCGACCCCGTACGGGGTCGGCGGCCTTCGCCGTATCGGTTGGTGCGTCAGCCCACCAGAGAGCGCAGCGGGATCTGCGCGTCCCGGAGGGCGTTCACCAGCTCACGCAGGTACGGGTGCTCGTCGGCCAGCAGGCCGTCCCGGTTCGGGATCACCAGGTAGGCCGACCCGTTCACCACCGAGACCCGGGCGGTGTCGGTGTACCGGGCGACGACCGCCTCGGCGCGGTCGCGGTCACCGGCCGCCACCTCGACGGTGATCGGCCGCCACTCGCCGCCCAGGTTCTCCGCCACCGGCGCCGCCGCGGCGGCGGCCCGGGCGGGGTCGACGCCGGTCGTGCGGCTCAGGGCGGCCCGGCTCGGCGCGGCGCCCGCGCCCGCCGGGTAGAGCAGCGTGTTGGCCACCAGGTGCAGCCCGTTCTCGTTGTACGCCCGGAACAGCGGGTTGAACGCGAACAGCACTGCCCGGCCGGCCCCGGTGGGCTCGTCCACCAGCGCCACCGTCCCCTTGAGCGCGTCGGCGCGCACCGTGTAGCCGTTGGCCCAGAAGGTGTCGTCGGACGGGTAGGTGAGGACGTTGGTGCCGGTGGTGCTCGGCGTCAGGATCGAGTCGCTGTTGTTGAACTCGAAGTCCTCCGCCGGGCGGCCCAGCGCGACCGGGCTGCTGCCGTCGACGTCGACCCGCAGGTGCGAGCCGATCATCCGGTAGTCCGCCGGCTTCGTCTTCTCGGTGGTGGAGGTGAGGCCGGCGGCCCGGGCCATCCGGGTGCCCTCGTTGCGCAGGCCGAGGTAGGTGTGGCCCTGGGCGACCCAGTTCCGCAGGTTGGCCTGCCCGGCGGCGGTGAGCCCGCCGGTCGCGCTGCTGCCGTCCGGCACGAGCAGCACGGTGCGCTCGGTGAACGCCGGGGTGTTGTCGTTGATGTCGGCGGTGGTCACCGGCTTGAGGTCGAGGCCCCACCGCTTGCCCAGCACGTACCGGGCCTCGCCGTGCGAGCCGGAGGTGGTGGAGATGCCGGTGCCCTGGAACAGCCCGACGTCCGGCAGGTCGACGGCGGTCCCGCTGGCCGCCGCGTCGTGCGGGTTCAGGGTCACCCCGAGCGACCGGGCCAGCTGGTCGATCTCCGGGGTCAGGCTCTTCGCCGGGAAGCCGACCACGCTGGTCTCGAGGTCACGGACCAGCGGCACCCCCTGGCCGAGCAGCCGGAAGGTGAGCTCGGCCGCCGCCGCGGAGTCCAGCGGGTACGCGTACGAACCCTTCGCCCCGGCGGCAAAGGGCTTGCCGCCGGAGATCTGCCGGACCAGCTGGGCCGGGGGCCGGACGTCGTCGCCGGTGTAGAGGGCGTTGACCCCCATCAGCAGCGGGTTGCTCCAGGACGACACGTCGTAGAAGTACGGGAACGGGACGTACGGGTCCTCGCCCATGATCCCCTGGATCCAGTGCTTCTGCGGCTGGTCCATCGGGATCCAGTACGCGCCCACCGGCACCGTCACGTCGGTCGCGGAACGCCCACCGAAGATCCGGGCCGTGGGCACCTTCGTCGGCTTGGTGACCTCGTAGACCTCGACGTCCATCCGGCGCAGCCGCTCGACCAGCTGGCGCACGTCGGCGAGCTGGCGGTCGGGCAGCAGGAAGTACGACCGGATCTTGACGTCCGGCACCGGGAACTGGACGGTGTTGGTCGGCTGGACCACCTCGTTCGGCTCCAGCGTGCCGGCCTTGCCCTCGGCGAGCGCGTCCGTCCAGATCTTGAAGTAGCTGCTCAGCACCTCGTGCTTGTTCGCGGCGGCCCAGCCGAGGGTCGACCACTGGGTGTGGAACTGCTGCTGGACCCGGTCGGCCACGGCCGACGCGCTGCCCTTCTCGAAGGTCATGCCGGCGGCGCCGAAGCCGGCGGCCGGGACGGTGTCGCCGTAACCCATGAAGAACAGGTCGTACGTCGAGTAGTTGAAGTAGCACTCGGTGGTGACGGCCCCGCCACAGGCGCCGTTGAAACCGAAGCCCGCCTTGTTGGCCTCGCCGATCCGGTTGATCCAGTCGACATTCTCGCTGGAGATCTCGTGGTGGATCGGGTCGGCGTTCGGCGGGAAGAAGTACTGCCGGCCACCCATCTCGTGGGCGTCGATGAAGACCTGCGGCGGGTACTGCCGCAGGAGTTCGATCTTGCCGTCGGTCTCCTGCTGGGTCCGGGCGAACCAGTCCCGGTTCATGTCGAAGCCGTACTCGTTCTGCCGGCGGCTGGCGTCGCGGCCGTCCGGGTTCTGCGTCGGCACGATGACGGTGACCAGGTTGTCGTTCCGCTCCGCGACCGCGCAGGACAGGCCGGAGGCCAGCTCGTACAGGGTCTTCAGGGCGGCGTCGGTGCCGCTCTTCTCCCCGCCGTGCACGTTCGCGGTCACCCAGACGATGGCCGGGCGGTCGGTCGCGGTCTCGGCGGCCTTCTTCGCCGTGATCCCGCGCGGATCCCGCAGGTCGCGGATGTCCCGGGCGATCTGCTGCAGGGCGCCCGGCTGGACGTGCCGCTCGTTCGAGACGATGGCGTACGGCAGCGGCTGGCCGAGCACGCTCGTCGCCATGACGCCGGTGACCACCCGGTCGGAGGCGTCGTCGACGGCCTTCAGGTAGCTACGGACCTCGTCGTTGGTGACGACGCGTTCCTGGCCGGTGCCGAGCGGGAAGCCCAGCGCGGACTCCGGGCTGGGCACGGTGGACAGTCGGGCAGCGGGGTCGTTGCTGCAGGTGGGGGCGGTGGGGGCGGCGCCGGCCGGGGCGCCCCCGAGCAACGGCGTCAGGCCGGCCAGCAGGAGCAGCGTGGCGACGCCGGCTGTTCTCTTCGGGGGGACCGCCCCGGGCGGACGCTTCGACAGGCGCATCGGGATGCCTCTCTTCGCTGATTGGGGGTAGATCAACTGGGGTGGATTCGAAACCCTATGATCTGCGGTTTCGTGTGGTCAAGGGGCCTCTGGTGCCGTTCAGTGCGCCCGGTGCCCGCCCGGGCCGCCGGTGGTGGGCAGGTTACCGAGCACCCGGTTGATGATGTGGATCCGCGCGTCGGCGGCCCGGTAGTCGGCACACACGGTGTCGGCCTGGTCGGCCAGGCGCACGCTCGCGCCGCCCCCGGTGACCGTGAGCTTGGTGCCGGCGAGCGTGGTGACCCCGCCGGCGGCCACCATGTCGGACAGCGACAGCGACCCGGCGACCAGGTGGTCGCGGAGCAGGCCGCGAAGCTTCTCCTTGTCGGTGATGAACAGTTGGTCCAGGTTGTCCTCGGAGAACTTGGCGGCGAAGGCGTCGTCCGTCGGGGCCAGGATGGTCACCCCCGACCCGCCGTGCAGGTCCTCGGCCAGCCCGGACGCCCGTACGGCCGCCTCGAAGGTGGTGAGCACGGGAAGCCACTGCAGGGCCGCCTCGGCCGGCTGACCGGCCAGGGCGGCCGGGTTGCCCGGCTCGCTGCCGGTGGGCAGCAGGTCGCACAGGGGTCCGGTCACCGCTACGGCCGCCGGTGCGCCGGCCCCGCCGGCCGCCGCGGGCCGCTCGGCGCCGGAGCAGGCCGTGCCGGTGAGTACCAGGGACAGGGCGGCCCCGGCGAGCGCCGCCATCCGTCGCCGGGGGTGGTGACGGCGGGCCGGCCACCGGAGCCGGGGGAGGGGTCGGGGTGGCGGAGGAAGGACGGGCTGGTCCATGGCGTTCTCCAGGTCCAGAAACGGGTCGCACCGGCAGGCCCGGGAGGTCGGGCCTGCCGGTACGACGATCAACGGGTCACAGGCTCGCGCACTGCCCGCTCTTCGGGCCCTGCACCGAGTTGCCCAGCTCCAGGTTGACCGGAGCAGCGGTGTTGCCGCTGCACTGCAGCGGGCCGGTCACGGTGTTGGCCGCCACCAGGGGCGCGTCGCCCCGGTTGCCCGACACCTCGACCGGGCCGGTGACCTTCGCGTCGACGACCACCACCGGACCGCTGGTCTGCGCGATCCGGACCGGGCCCTCCACCGCGGTGTCGGTCAGGAAGACCCCGGCCGCGCCGCTGGCGTCCACCGGGCCGGTGATCGACGAGCCGGTCGCGATCAGCGTCCCGCCCGCCCGGACCCGGACCGGACCGGTCACCGTGGCGTCCCGCAGGCAGGTCACCCCGGAGACCACCAGCTGACCGTTGTGCTTGCCGGTGACGGTCGGGTACACCCGCTCGCCGTCCACCAGCTTCTCGACGCCCTCGCCGTCGAGGAGCAGCGGGATCAGCCCCCGCTCCGGCTGGGCCAGCGGGACCAGGTACCCGTCGGCGACCTTGACCACCTTGTGGCCGTGCGCGGCGAGGCGCTGGGCCACGGTGGTGCGCTGGCCGGCCGGGCCGTCGGTGCGCTCCCCGTTGTACTGCTCCTCGGTGAGCTTGTACGCGCACGGCACGTTGTCGAGAATCTGGCCGTCGCGCGGCGCGTCGAGCGGCGGCGGGGCCTCACCCGGGTGCGGCGCCGGGTGCGCCGGGATCGGACGGGAACCGCGGAAGACGATCCGGCCCGTGTTCGAGACCTGGAAGGTGATCGCGTCGGCCCGCGCCGTGGTGATCTCCTTCAGGTTCGCCCGGTGGTAGTCGAGGAACTGGTTGAAGGTCCACATCGCGGAGTACGTCTTGCGCCGCCGGTTGTTGGCCGTGTTGCCCTCGTCCGGCCGGGTGGTGCCACCGGAGCTGCGCAGCTCCAGGAGCGAGTTGACGACGTTCTTGAGGCCCAGCGTGTTGCGCAGGATCGTCTCCTCGCTCAGGCCCACGTTTCCGCCGCCGTTACACCCGTACGGGCACGGCCACCAGCCGTCCTTGGCGCCCTCGGTGTACATGTGACCCTCGATCATGTGCTGCGACTCGTCGAAGATCGACTGGGCCACGTTCTGGTGCCGCGGCGGCAGCATCGGCAGGTCACCGGCGTTGGAGTTGCCGAACTCGTGCCCGTCGTAGCCGGCGATCGGGCGGTAGTCGCGCAGCATCTGCACCAGCGCGAAGGTCTCCGGCTGGCGGATCAGCGAGTAGTCGCGGTTCAGGTCCTGGCCGGTGGAGTTGCCCCGGGTGTTGGCCGCCCGCCCGTCACCGTTGATGGTCGGCACGATGAGGACGGTGGTGTGCGACAGCAGGTCGATCGTCCGGGCGTCGTTGCTGAAGGCCAGCTTCCGCGCCATGATCAGGCAGCCCTCGCGGTCACCGGGCTCGTTGCCGTGCACGTTGCAGTTGACCATCAGCGGCGAGGTCGCCGCGACGGCCTCCGGGGTGGGCGGCGGGGTGGGGTAGCCGATGACGAACATGTTGATCGGCCGGCCGAGCGCGGTCTTGCCGATCTCCGTGACCCGGACCCGGTCGCTCAGGTCGTCGATCGCCTTGGTGTACGCGTACTCGTTGACGTCGCTGGTGTACTGCGCGGCGAGGGTGGTCTCCCACTGGGTCCGCAGGTTCTCGCCCGGCACGTTCGGGTCGCCCCACGGCGCCGCGGTGGTGCCCGCCACCGGCTCGGAGTACGGCTGCGCGGTGGTCCCGAAGCGGGCGCGCACCCGCCACTGGAACCGGGTGCCCGGGTTGAACCCCGCGTCGGCGAAGGTCGGCGAGGAGTTGTTGATCTGGCGGTTCGGCCGCCACACGCCGGTGATCACGGCGGGACCGGTGGCCGAGTTGTCGGCGGCGACCGGGGTGCGCTCGATCTGGTAGTCGGTGGCGCCGTCGACCGGCGTCCAGGCGAGGGTGGCGTAGCCGTCGGCCTGCGTGACGGTGAGGCCGTCTACCTGGTTAGGCTCGGCCGCCGCCGCATATGCGGGCGTGGGCCCGGTGATCGCCGCGAGGCTGGCGGCGAGCAGGACGGAGAGGATCGCCGTCGTCCGTCTGTCTCTCATGGAAGCTCCAGAACAGGTGGGATGACACGTTCGGACAGCACACGCCAGTGACGTGCGCCACGGTCGGCGGTGCGGGATTTCTTGAGAATGATCTGAGGATTCCCCGGGCCACGCCCCGGCGGGCTACCCCGACCGGAGCCGGTAGCCCACCCCGCGTACGGTCTCCACCAGGCCGGCGTCGTCGAGCTTGCCCCGCAGCGCCGCCACGTGGACGTCCAGGGTGTGCCCCGAGTTCCAGGTCGTCTGCCAGATGTCCATCAGCAGCCGGTCCCGGGGCACGACCGTGCCCGCCTGCCGGGCCAACGCCATCAGCAGCTCGAACTCCTTGCGGGTCAGGCTGACCTCCCGGTCCGAGAGCCAGACCCGCCGGGCGTTCAGGTCGACCCGCAGGTCGCCCACCTCCAGCGTCGTCTCCACCCGGGCGGCGCGGGCCGTCCGGCGCATCACCGCCTCGATCCGGGCCTGCAGCTCCGCCATCGAGAACGGCTTCACGACGTAGTCGTCGGCGCCGGCCCGCAGCCCCGCCACCCGGTCCCGCTCCTCGGACCGGGCGGTCACCAGGATGATGGCGACGTCCTCGTTGCGCCGGCGGATCTGCCGGCACAACTCCAGGCCGTCCCGATCGGGCAGGTTGAGGTCGAGCAGGACGAGATCGACCGGCCCCGCGGCGGTCGCCTCCGACGCGGTGGTGGCCGCGATGACCACGTGGTTCCGCCGGCGCAGCGCCGCGGCCAACGCGGACGCGACTCGCAGGTCGTCCTCGACCATAAGCACCCGCACCGCGTCTCCTTGGACCTCGTCCCGACAGGTCCACGCGAGTCTGTCCGATGGCAGCGGTCGTGACCAGCCCGGACGGAAGATCGTGACCGCATGATGACGTGCCTCGACCCATCTCGGTGACCCCCGCCGTCGGGCGGGCGACCCACCGTCGCCCGCCCGCGGGTCCGCCTCAGCGGAGCCCGGCAGCGGCCAGCAGGTTGCCCTCCGGCAGCGGCGGGAGCGCCCGGCCGAGGGCCATCCGCTGCTCGGCCCGTTCGGCGGTGAACGCGGCGTCCTTGGCGATGGCGGCGGCGTACGTGGCGGCGGTGCGGGAGGCGATCGCCGACCAGCCGTACTGCTCGTGGACCATGGTGCGGGCGCGGCGGGCGAGGGCCCGGGCATGCTCCCGGTCGGCGAGCAGCGCGTGCACCGCCTCGACCAGCCCGTCCGGGTCCTGCGGGGCGAACGTCATCCCGGTCACGCCCGGCTCGACGATCTCGGCCAGCCCGCCGGTCCGCGACACGGCGAGGGGTGCACCGGCCGCCGCCCCCTCCAGGGCGACCATGCCGAACGGCTCGTAGATGCTCGGGACCGCGAAGCAGTCCGCGGCGGCCATCACCGCGGGCAGGTCGGTGCCGCCGAGGAAGCCCGGCATGCTCACGGTGTCACCCAGGCCGAGCCGGTGCACCTCGGCCGCCAGGGTCGCCCGGTACGGCCCGTCGCCGACGACCACGGCCCGCAGCCCGGGGTGCCGCTGGCGCAGCCGGGGCAGCCCGGCGAGCAGGTGCTGCACCCCCTTCTCGTAGACCAGCCGGCCGGCGAAGGTGACCAGCGGGCCGTCCCCGGCGAAGCGGGCCCGGGCGGCGGCGACCGCGGCCGCCGGCGCCTGCCAGCGCTGCGGCTCGACGCCGTTGGGCACCACGTCGACCCGCCCGGCCGGCACGCCGAACAGGGCGGCCACCTCGTCGCGCATGTAGCCGGAGCAGACGATCACCCGGCCCGACTCGGCGGCCAGCCAGTGCTCGACGCCGTGGATGGTGCGGTTCATCTCCTCGGGCAGCCAGCCCTGGTGCCGGCCGGCCTCGGTGGCGTGGATGGTGCTGACCAGCGGCACGTCCAGGTGCTCGCGCAGGGTCATCGCGGTGTGCGCGACCAGCCAGTCGTGGGCGTGGATGACGTCGTACCCGCCGGACTCGGCGGCGCGCAGCGCGGCCCGGGTGAGGGTGTGGTTGAACGCCATGGTCCAGGCCAGCAGGGAGTTGGTGGCGAGGGGGAAGGTGACCGGGTCCTCGGCGGCGCGGACGATCCGCACGCCGTCGGCGTACTCCTCCAGGGGTGCGCCCTCGGCGTGGCGGGTGACGACGGTGACCTCGTGGCCGGCGGCGGCCAGCGCGACGGAGAGGGCGTGTACGTGGCGGCCGAGGCCGCCGACGAGCACCGGCGGGTACTCCCACGACAGCATCAGGATGCGGCGGGTCCTGGGCGGCACGCCGGGCTGCTGCGGGATGGTCGGGCGGGCGGTGCGGGTGGGTCGGTTCCGTGGTTCCGTCGCGGTGGCGGGCTGCTCGCCGACCCGCAGGATGGTCACATCAATCTCCGTCCAGGCATGGTGGTGCGCGCCGGCGGCTCTGGCGGCGTGGTGAGCGTGGTGAGGGTGGCCGAACGGCCGGGCGGATCGGCGCGGGCGCGCACGTCCGGATACCAGGAAACGGCATCTCGCGCGAACTTGCACCTGGAAAAGGGCGATCGTGACGGACAACACCTGAGGGTTCGGTCGATATCAGGTGGGTGGATTCCGGCTACTGTCCGAACGGGTGGGTTGGCGGAACGTACGGCGGGGCAATAGCGGCGTGCGCACCGCGGCCCGCCCGACCGGTGCGCTCGTGATCGAGGTCCGAAGGAGCGACATGCAGGTCTGGCCGGGCGAGAGCTACCCCCTCGGCGCCACCTACGACGGGGTGGGCACGAACTTCGCGATCTTCTCCGAGGTGGCGGAGAAGATCGAGCTCTGCCTGTTCGACGAGTGGGACGCCGGCGCCGAGCGCCGGGTCGAGCTGCGCGAGGTCGACGCGTACGTCTGGCACGCGTACCTGCCGGGGATCGGGCCGGGGCAGCGCTACGGCTACCGGGTGCACGGGCCGTGGGACCCGGCCAACGGGGTCCGCGGCAACCCGCACAAGCTGCTCCTCGACCCGTACGCCAAGGCGGTCGACGGGGAGGTCGCCTGGGACCCGGCCGTCTACGACTACGAGTTGGGCGGCGACCCGGACCGGATGTCGGAGACCGACTCAGCCCCCTTCATGCCCAAGTCGGTGGTGGTGAACCCGTACTTCGACTGGGGCAACGACCGGCCGCCACGGACCCCGTACCACCACTCCGTGATCTACGAGGCGCACGTGCGCGGGCTGACCATGCGCCACCCCGGCATCCCCGAGGAGTTGCGCGGCACGTACGCGGCGATCGCGTCCCCGGTGATGATCGACTACTTCAAGCGGCTCGGGGTGACCGCGGTCGAGCTGATGCCGGTGCACCAGTTCGTGCACGACCACCGCCTGGCCGACCTGGGCCTGCGCAACTACTGGGGCTACAACACCATCGGCTTCTTCGCCCCGCACCACGGCTACTCGGCGCTCGGCGGCCGAGGTCAGCAGGTGCAGGAGTTCCGCGGCATGGTCAAGGCGCTGCACGCGGCCAGCATCGAGGTCATCCTCGACGTGGTCTACAACCACACGGCCGAGGGCAACCACCTCGGCCCGACCCTCAGCTTCAAGGGCGTCGACTGCGCCAGCTACTACCGCTTGAGCGAGGCGGACCGGCGCCAGTTCGTCGACTACACCGGCACCGGCAACAGCCTCAACGTGCGTAGCCCGCACTCGTTGCAGCTGATCATGGACTCGCTGCGCTACTGGGTCACCGAGATGCATGTCGACGGCTTCCGGTTCGATCTGGCCGCCACCCTGGCCCGCGAATTCTACGAGGTCGACCGCCTCTCCACCTTCTTCGAGGTGGTGCAGCAGGACCCGGTGGTGAGCCGGGTGAAGCTGATCGCCGAGCCGTGGGACGTCGGGCCCGGCGGCTATCAGGTGGGCAACTTCCCGCCGCGGTGGACCGAGTGGAACGGCAAGTACCGGGACACCGTGCGGGACTTCTGGCGCGGCGAGCCGGCCACCCTGGCCGAGTTCGCCTCCCGGATCTCCGGCTCCGCCGACCTCTACCAGGACGACGGCCGCCGGCCCTTCCACAGCATCAACTTCGTCACTTGCCACGACGGGTTCACCCTCACCGACCTGGTCTCGTACGACGACAAGCACAACGAGGCCAACGGCGAGGAGAACCGGGACGGCGAGAGCCACAACCGGTCCTGGAACTGCGGTGTCGAGGGGGCGACGGATGACCCGGCGGTGCTCGCCCTGCGGGCCCGGCAACGGCGCAACTTCCTGGCCACCCTGATGCTCTCCCAGGGCGTGCCGATGATCGGCCACGGCGACGAGCTGGGCCGCACCCAGCACGGCAACAACAACGCGTACTGCCAGGACGGCGAGCTGGCGTGGGTGGACTGGGACCGGGCCGACGAGGAGCTGCTCGACTTCGTCCGGCGACTCACCGACTTCCGCAACCGGCACCAGGTGTTCCGCCGGCGCCGGTTCTTCACCGGCCTGCCGGTGGGCGGCCGGGCCGCCGGCTCCGCCCTGCCCGACCTGGCCTGGTACACCCCCGACGGCCGGGAGATGACCGGCGAGGACTGGGGGAACGACTTCGGCCGCTCGGTGACCCTCTTCGTCAACGGCGACGGCATCCCGGAACGCGGCCAGTACGGCCAGCGTCACCGGGACGACTCCTTCCTGCTGCTGTTCAACGCGCACGACGCGCCGCTGGACTGCACGCTGCCCGGGGCCGAGTTCGGGCCGCGGTGGCAACTGGTGATCAGCACCGCGGACCCGGATCCGGAGCAGACCCTGCTGGTCGAGGCGGGCGGCACCGTGCGCGTGCCCGACCGAGCGCTGCTGGTCCTGCAGCGGACGGCCTGACCGGGCCCGCCGACTCGCGGCCCGCCCGGGCCCGCCGCCCTCACGACTCGACGGCCGGCGGCTGGCGGGAAACGACCCTGTCGATTTCCGTTCATGGTGTTGCGGACATGTTCACCGGTCGGGTCTACAGTGGGTTTGAGCTGCTCCTTCATGATCTGTTGAGCACCTATCCCGTCGCCCTCCTCGCTCCCATTGACTCTGTGGAGGCCGCCGCATGACCGAGTTCACGGTGTGGGCGCCCGAAGCCGCCCGGGTTCGGCTGCGCCTGCCCGGCGTTGCCGACCGCGACATGCGTCCCGGGCCGGACGGCTGGTGGCGGGTCGAGGTGCCCGGCGCCGGACCGGGCACCGACTACGCGTTCCTGCTCGACGACGACGAGCGGGCCCTGCCCGACCCCCGGTCGGCCTGGCAGCCGGCGGGCGTGCACGGGCCGAGCCGCCGCTACGACCACGCGGCGTTCCGCTGGACCGACCAGAGCTGGACCGGTCGGCAGCTGCCCGGCAGCGTCCTGTACGAGCTGCACGTCGGCACCTTCACCCCGGAGGGCACCTTCGACGCCGCCGTCGGCCACCTCGACCATCTGGTCGACCTCGGCGTCGACCTGGTCGAGCTGCTGCCGGTCAACGCCTTCAGCGGCGAGCACAGCTGGGGCTACGACGGGGTCTGCTGGTACGCCCCGCACCAGCCGTACGGCGGGCCGGACGGGCTCAAGCGGCTGGTTGACGCCGCGCACGCCAGGGGGCTGGGGGTGATCCTCGACGTCGTCTACAACCATTTCGGGCCCTCCGGGGCCTACGCGCCGATGTTCGCGCCGTACCTCGCCGAGCAGCGCAACCCGTGGGGCCGCACGGTCAACCTGGACGGGTCGCACTCCGACGGGGTACGCCGCTACATCGTCGACAGCGTGCTGATGTGGCTGCGCGACTACCACGTCGACGGGCTGCGGCTGGACGCCGTGCACGCCATGCCGGACTCGCGGGGCACCCACCTGCTGGAGGAGCTGGCGGTCGAGGTCGAGTCGCTCTCCACGCACCTGGGCCGCCCGCTGTCGCTGATCGCCGAGTCGGACCTCAACGACCCGAAGCTGATCACCCCGCGGGAGGCCGGCGGCTACGGCCTGCACGCCCAGTGGAACGACGACGCCCACCACGCCCTGCACAGCCTGCTCACCGGCGAGCGGCAGGGCTGCTACGGCGACTTCGGCTCGCTGGAGTGCCTGACCGACGTGCTGACCGGGGCGTTCTTCCACGCCGGCACCTGGTCCAGCTTCCGCAACCGCAGTCACGGGCGGCCGGTGGACCGGCAGCGCACGCCCGGCCACCGGTTCGTGGCGTACCTGCAGAACCACGACCAGATCGGCAACCGGGCCACCGGTGACCGGATCTCCCAGACGCTCTCCGCCGGTCTGCTGCGCGTCGGCGCCACCCTGTTGATGACCGCGCCGTTCACCCCGATGCTGTTCATGGGGGAGGAGTGGGCGGCCACCAGCCCGTGGCAGTTCTTCACCAGCCACCCCGAGCCGGCACTGGCCGCTGCGGTGGCGGCCGACCGGCGGCGGGAGTTCGCCGCGCACGGCTGGCCGGCGGGGGCGGTGCCCGACCCGCAGGCCTTCGTCCGGTCCCGGCTGGACTGGGCCGAGCTGGACAAGCCCGAGCACCGGGAGATGTACGACTTCCACCGGCGGCTGATCGCGCTGCGCAAGAGCCGACCCGACCTGTCCGACCCGCGGCTGAACCGGGTCGAGGTGCGGCACGGCGACCAGTTCCTGCTGATGCGCCGGGGCGAGTGCCTGGTGGTGGCGAACCTGGCCGGCAAGCCGCAGCGGATCAACCTGCCGGGCGTGGTGCGCCGGGTGCTCCTCGCCACGGAGAGCGGGGTCACCGTGATGCGGGACGGGATCGAGCTGCCGCCGGAGTCGGCCGCGATCGTCGCCCTCTGACAGTGCGGCTCAGGGGATCGGCCACTCGTGGACGGGCCGGTTGCTGTGCATCAGGTCCACGTAGTGGCGGACCACCTCGCGCAGCGCCTCCGGCCGGTCTAGGTGGTCGGCGGACTCCAGCCGGTGCAGTGTCTCCACCTGCCAGGTGGCGCCGTTGCGGCCGGTCAGGCAGCGCTGCTCGATGATGCCGAGCAGCCGGTCCCGCTCGTCCGGGTCGAGCCCCCACCGGTCCAGCCCGTGGTGGGCCAGCGGCAGCAACCGGCGCAGCACCAGCTCGGTGACCGGCAGGTAGCCCAGCCCGGGCCAGTACACCTGGGCGTCGATGCCGTGCCGGGCGCAGGTGGCGAAGTTCTCCTCGGCGGCGCTGAACGACATCTGCGACCACAACGGCCGGTCCGACTCGGCGAGCGCCCGGACCAGGCCGAAGTAGAACGCGCCGTTGGCGATGGTGTCCAGCACGGTCGGGCCGGCGGGCAGCACCCGGTTCTCCACGCGCAGGTGCGGGCGCCCCTTGAGCACGTCGTAGACCGGGCGGTTCCAGCGGTAGATGGTGCCGTTGTGCAACCGCAGCTCGGCCAGGCCGGGCACGTCGCCGCTGGCCAGGGCCTCGGCCGGGTCCTCCGGGTCGCAGACTGGCAGCAGCGCCGGGAAGTAGCGGACGTTCTCCTCGAACAGGTCGAAAACGCTGGTGATCCAGCGCTCGCCGAACCAGACCCGCGGGCGTACCCCCTGGGCCTTGATCTCCTCCGCGCGGGTGTCGGTGGCCTGTTGGAACAGCGGCACCCGGGTCTCCCGCCACAACTCCCGGCCGAAGAGCAGCGGTGAGTTGGCGCCGAGGGCGACCTGGACGCCGGCGATCGCCTGAGCGGCGTTCCAGTGGTCGGCGAACTGGGCCGGGCTGACCTGGAGGTGGAACTGGGTGCTGGTGCAGGCGGCCTCCGGGGTGATGGTGTCCGCGGTGACCACCAGCCGCTCCACCCCGCTGATCGAGATCCGCAGGTCCTCGCCGCGGGCGGCGAAGATCTGCTCGTTGAGCAGCGTGTAGCGGGGATTCGTCGAGAGGGTGGCGGCGGTCAGGTGTTCCGGGCGCAGGGTCGGCAGGATGCCGATCATCACCATGTGCGCCCCGACCGTGCGGGCCTTCTCCTCGGCCGCGTTGAGGCTGGCCCGGACGTTCTCCTCGAACTGTGCGGTGCCGGTGCCGCCGAGCCGGCGCGGCGGCACGTTGATCTCCACGTTGAACTGGCCCAGCTCGGTCTGGAAGGCCGGGTCGGCGACCGCGTCGAGCACGTCCGCGTTGCGCATCGTCGGCTGCGAGTCGTCGTCGACCAGGTTGAGCTCGATCTCCAGCCCGGTCATCGGCCGCTCCACGTCGAAGCGGGACTCGCGCAGCATCTCGGCGAAGACGTCCAGGCAGCGCCGTACCTTCTCCCGGTAGCGGGCCCGATCCTCGCGGCTGAAGGTGCGTACGCCGACGTCCTCGCCCATGGTCACCACCCTGTCACCGTTGGTCCCCCTAACCTCGCACGGCACGGCGGGATGGGGAAAGACCCGAAGGACCCCTTACTACCCGCGCAGGGCCCCGGTGATCCCCGTCGCGTCGTGTCCGTGGTCGCCCGGTCCCGACGCTTCGGCCGGTTAGCATGGCGCGGACGGATCGTGGGGAGTGCGGATGCGCGAGAAGACGACCAGGCTGTTCGTGGCGGCGGCGATCGCCGAGGCGTGCTCCTGGGCGGGGCTGCTGGCCGGCATGGCGGTCAAGTACGGCCCGCCGCGCAACGAGCTCGGCGTGCAGGTGTTCGGCCCGATCCACGGCGCGCTCTTCGTGGTGTACGGACTCCTCGTCCTCGTGGTGGCCCGGCAGCACCGCTGGTCGCTGTGGCACACCGCCGTCGCCCTGGCCTGCGCGGTGCCCCCGTTCGCCACCGTGCTGTTCGAGCGGTGGGCCCGCCGGCGCGGCCTGCTGGGCGCGCCCGCGCCGGTCGACCGTCCGCTCACCCCGGTGGGCTGACCGCCGCCCTGGCGGGGCGGAACCTCAGGTGAGCACCGAGCAGGAAGCCACGCCCAGCACCAGCAGCGCGCCGAGTGCCGCCTGGAGCAGCAGCGGCGGGCCGAGGTGGGACCAGACCGTGGCGGTACGCGGGGTCAGCAGCTGCCCGGTGGTCAGGTTGACGATCCGCTCGATCCGCGGCGGCAGGTCGTCGTCGCGCTGCGGCCGCAGGGTGAGCTGCAGGTGGTCGCCGGGGTGCAGCGCGCTCTGCGGCAGGTGACCGTGCAGCTCCACCTCCAGCAGCCGGTTGGCGGGGTCGCGCAGCCGGACCGGGGTGACCAGGAACTCCGGCCCCTTCTTCAGCTCCTTGAACCGGCGCCGGGCACCGCCGCCGCCGGCGCTGAGCAGCGCCCGCGCCATCCGCACCGGCAGCCCCACCACACTTGCCGCGGTCAGCACCGCGACGAGCACCGGCTGCCCCACCCGCACCTCGCGCGCGTAGCCCTCCATGAGCCGGACCAGTCGGCCGTTGACGATCCGCTCCGTCGGGTGGACGGCGCGCCGGATGTGAAGGTCAGTGTCCATGATCACCACCGAGAGTCCGGTTCAGTTCACTCATGGTATCGACCTCACAGGTTGAAAGACATGAATGAAAGTCGATCACGGGCGCCGGCCCGGCCAGGTGACATCCCCGGTGGTGCGGGTATGCGTGCGGCCGAGCTGGAAAGGGGTCGAGCATGCAGCTGTCCTTCCTGCGCCCGCTCTACGACCGCCCTGGGCCGTGGTGTTCGGTGTACCTGGACGCCTCCCGGGACACCCACGACTCCCGTCCCGCGGTCGACCTGCGCTGGCGCTCCCTGAAGGGGAGCCTGCTGGAGCAGGGCGCCGACCAGGTGACCGTCGACGCGGTCGAGGAGGTGGTCCGCCGGCACGATCCGATGCCCGGCGACTACGGCGTGGCCATCTTCGCCACCCGCGGCCGGGTGGTGCTCACCGAATACCTCTCCGCGCCGCCGCTGCGGGACCTGGCCAGCTGGTCCGCCCTGCCGCACACCATGCCGCTGGTCGCCCAGCGCGGCGAGCAGATCGCCTGGGTGCGGGTGCTGGCCGACCGGATCGGCGCGGACGCGATCGCGGTCAGCGCGGGCGGGGTGCCGCGCAAGTCGCACGTCGTCGGGCGGGAGAGCTACCAGCTACGCCGGGTCAATCCCGGCGGTTGGTCCCAGTCCCGCTACCAGCGCGCCGCCATGGAAGCCTGGCACCACAACGCCGGCGACACCGCCGCGGCCACCGCCGACCTGGCCGACCGGGTGGGCGCGGACGTGGTGGTGGTGGCCGGCGACGTCCGGGCCACCGGCATGATCGCCGCCCAGCTCCCAGAGCGCTGGCAGGACGTGCTGGTCCGCACCGACGCCGGCTCCCGCGCCCGGGGTGCCGACCCCATGCTCATGGACGACGTCACCGTGCAGACCATCGCCGAGGTCGCCGACCAGCGGATCAGCACCGCGCTGGACAGGTTCGGCACCCAGGAGGACGTCGGGGCCGGGCTGGCCGCGGTGGTCTCCGCCCTGCAACGCAACCAGGTCGACACCATGCTGATCGTGGACGACCCGTCGGCCACCGGCGAGCTGTGGGTGGGCCCCGAGCCGACCGAGATCGCCACCGATCCACAGCAGTTGGCGGCCATGTCGGTGGCCGATCCGCAGCGGGTCCGCGCCGACGCCGCGCTGCTGCGCGCGCTGGTCGGCACCGACGCCGACCTGACGGTGCTCGCGCCCGAGGAGGCGCCCGAACTCACCGACGGGGTCGGTGCGGTGCTGCGCTACGTCGACGCCAGCACCCCCGGCCGGGGCCGTCCCTGACCGTACGGGACGCCGCCACAACATCGGGGAAGTTGCTGCCTTCGCGCGCCGCGAGGCAGCAACTTCCCGTTCCCGTGCGGATCTTGGGCGGACTCGACGTGCCTGGGGCCGGTGCGCGACAAGCGCGGTGGCGCCGGACACCCGAGGATTGGTCCGGCCCGTGGGGGGATGCCCCGTTTAGACCCCATCGGGACGGGAAGCCGGGCCGCGTGGTGAGCGAACGAGGCAAGGTGGGGCCGGTGCGGAAGGGGCCCGTGGGGTCGACGACCGACGGCAGCGGGCTGAGCGGCGACCGGATCGTGGCGGCGGGCAGCACCGCGCGGGTGCTGGTGGCCGCGACGGCCCGGGCGCTGCGCGGCGACGACTGCGCCGACCTCGGCCACCCCACCCCGTTCTCCCGCTTCGCCGGCGCCCCCGAGCCGGTGCGCCGGGCCGCCGCCGCCCGCGCCGCCGGCCGGGTCGCGCTGGCCCCGGCGCAGGTCGCCGAGGTGGACGCGGAGCAGGTGGCCGGCTGGATCGTCGACCAGTACCCGGCCGGCCGCTGGCCGGGGGTGGTGCTCGGCTCCCCGCACGGCGCCGCGGTGCACCTCGCGGTGGCCCTCGGCGTGCCCTGGCTGCCCGCCGGCTTCGAGTTGACCGTGCACTGGACCCGCGGGACGGTGGACCGGCCCCAGGGCGCGCTCGACCACGGCGCCGCCCTCGCCGGCCGGCTGCTCGCCGCCAATCGGGACGTGCACGTCCGCCAGGTGCACTGCCCGGCCAGCCGGGGCGCGTCGGCCGGCGCCACGGTTGCCCTCGCGGTGCGCTGGCGCGCCCTGCCCGGGGCGTACGCCCGGTTCCTGGCCGACCGGCTGGAGCCCGCCGCGCCGGTGCTGCTGCTGCACGACGCGCGTACCTGGCCGGTGCTCGACGAGGGGGCCGGGCACAGCTTCCAGGTCGGCTCCCCGGCCAGCGGCCTCGACCCGGTCGACTTCCACCCGGACGCGCACGCGCTGCGCCAGGTGCTCCGCTCCGCCGGCGGGGACAGCGCGCACTGGGCGCCGCCGGACGTCTCCTGCCCGGCGGCGTACGCGGAGAACGGTGTGGAGTCCGGTTTCGAGCACAACGCCCGGGAGTGGACCAGCCGGCACGGGCATCCGCTGCACCGGGTGCTCGTCCCGCAGCCGGACGCGCTGAGCGCCGCCACCGCCGACCTGTACCGGCGCTGGCTGCGCCGGGCCGGCAAGACCGGCGACCGGCTCGTGGTCGAGTGCGGCCGGCTGCTCGACCCGTGGCAGGTGGTGCGGGCCGGGCTGGTGCCGTACTGGTGCGAGAACGCGACCCGGCGCCGGGTGCAGGGAGCGGAGTGGTGGCTCGCCGGCAGCGAGCCGTTCAGCTCGGTGGACGTGCTGCCGGAGCCGCCCGGAGTCCGGTCGCCCGCCCTGGCCGGCCTGCCGCAGTGGCTCGCCGTGGCCGGCTTCGGGCGCCGGCGCCGGGCGCTGGACCGGGCGTCCGCCCGCGGCTACCCGGTCACCTCCGTGCCGACCCGGCGGGCCACCGAGGTGTTGCGCAACCAGCCGTACGACCTGCCGACCCCGCCGCCGCTGCGGATGGCCGAGGCCCTCGCGGCGCTCCGGGACGCGGGCGCCCACCAGGGACTGCTCGTCTCCTGACCGAACCCCGCCGAAACATCCTCACGATCCCGCGGTCCGTGATTGAGTACCTACGGAGCGGGAACACCGCTCGCTGCGAGACGGCCCACGATGCCGTAGCGGCGAGCTGCCGCCGCTCCTGGCGTTCCGTCACCTAACCCATTTCCGGCCCGGTGCGTGGCCCGACCACGCGCACGACCGGTCTTCCCAATCCGGGCGGGGGACCTTCCTGAGGGAGGCGCGGATGTTCGGACAGACCACCACACCCACCACACCACCACCCACCGAGCGGGGCCTGGAGGACCTCGACGCGGCGGCCCTGGCGTACGCGGCCCGGATCGAGGGCCTGCCGCCGGAGCGGCGGCAGGAGGCGCGGGACGATCTCGTCCGGTTCGCGCTGCCGTTCGCCGGCCGGCTGGCCCGCCGTTACCGGGGCCGCGGGGAACCGCTGGAGGACCTGGAGCAGGTGGCCCGCCTCGGCCTGGTCAACGCCGTCGACCGGTACGACCCGGAACGGGGTTCCTTCACCGCGTACGCGGCCATCACGATCGTCGGGGAGATCAAACGGCACTTCCGGGACCGCACCTGGGGCGTGCACGTGCCCCGCCGGCTGCGCGACCTGATCCTGGAAGTGGGGCAGGCGACCGCGGCGCTGACCAGCGAGCTGTCCCGGGCCCCCACGGTGGCCGAACTGGCCCAACGGCTGGAGACGCCCGAGGAGGAGATCCTCGCCGCGCTGGAGTCGGCCGCCGGCTACAGCCCGGCCTCGCTCAACGCCCCCGTCGGCGGGGAGAGTTCCGCCGAGTTCGGCGATCTGGTCGGCGAGTCGGACAACGCGCTGGAGTCGGTCGACGACCGGGTCACCGTCAGCGGCCTGCTGCACCGGCTGCCCTGGCGGGAGCGGCGGATCCTCGCCATGCGCTTCTACGGCAACCAGACCCAGGCGGAGATTGCGGCCCGGTTCGGCATCTCCCAGATGCACGTCTCCCGGCTGCTCTCCCGGGCGCTGACCTGGCTGCGGCAGGCGATGCTCGCCGACGCTCCGCCGCCGTGGCAGAACGGCGCGAACGAGTCCGAGCCGGCGAAGGCGAAGATCTCGGTCAGGCAGAACGGGGACCGGGTGGTCGTCGAGGTCGGCGGCGAGGTCGACCGGGACGGCGCGGACCAGCTCCGCAAGGCGATGTTGGAGGCGGTGACCGGGCAGCCCCGGGAGGTGGTGGTCGACCTGGTCGGTGCGGGCGGCTTCGACGCCGGCGGCATCGCCGCGCTGATGGCCGGCCGGGACGCGGCGGCCCGGACCGGGGTGCCGCTGCGGCTGACCCGGGTGCAGCCCGCAGTACGCCGGTCACTCGCCGCGGCCGGCCTGCCGGCCGCCGACTGACCCCGTGCGCCCGAGCGGGCCGACGCCCCCGTGGCGCCGGCCCGCTCGCGGTGACTCCGGATCAGTACTCCTCGGTGTCCCCGCGCCCGCGCGGGTGGCGCCACTCCTCGTTCTCCACCGGTGTCCGCTCCGCGCCCAGGATGGTTTCCTCGGGCTCGTCGCTCTCCTCGAAGCTGGGCCGGAGGATCTCCTCCGGCTCCGGCACGTCGACCGGCCGGGCGCCTGACTGCGGCGCGGGGTGGTAGGCGACCGCCTCCCGGGCGCCGTGCGCGCCCTCGGCGGCCGGCGCCTCGGGGACGTGCCGCTCGCGGTGCAACTCCTCGGCGAGGTGCTGCGGCGGCTTGGTGGTGCGCTGCGGCAGGTCGCTGCCGAGGCTGGCGACCAGGCGGCCGTACTTGAGGTCGAAGGCGGGCCGCTCGGAGCGGATCCGGGGCATCCGGTCGAAGTTGCGCAGCGGGGGCGGGCAGGTGGTGGCCCACTCCAGCGAGTTGCCGTAGCCCCAGGGGTCGTCGACGGTGACCTGCGCGCCGTACCGCCAGGACTTCCAGACGTTGTAGATGAAGAACAGCGTGGACGCGCCGAGGACGAACGACCCGATGCTGGAGACGGTGTTCAGGGTGGTGAAGCCGTCGGAGGGCAGGTAGTCGGAGTAGCGCCGGGGCATGCCCTCGTTGCCCAGCCAGTGCTGGACCAGGAAGGTGGTGTGGAAGCCGACGAACATGGTCCAGAAGTGGGCCTTGCCGAGCGTCTCGTCGAGCAGCCGGCCGGTCATCTTCGGGAACCAGAAGTAGACCCCGCCGAAGGCGGCGAAGACGATGGTGCCGAAGAGCACGTAGTGGAAGTGCGCTATCACGAAGTAGGAGTCCGTCAGGTGGAAGTCCACCGGCGGGCTGGCCAGCAGCACCCCGGTCAACCCGCCGAAGAGGAAGGTGACCAGGAAGCCGACGGCGAACAGCATCGGCGTCTCGAAGGTGAGCTGTCCCTTCCACATGGTGCCGATCCAGTTGAAGAACTTCACCCCGGTCGGCACCGCGATGAGATAGCTGAGCACGCTGAAGAACGGCAGCAGCACCTGCCCGGTGCCGAACATGTGGTGTGCCCACACGCTCATCGACAGCACGGTGATCGCGATGGTGGCGAGGACCAGACCGGTGTAGCCGAAGATCGGCTTGCGGGCGAAGACCGGAATGATCTCGGTGATGATGCCGAAGAACGGCAGCGCCACGATGTAGACCTCGGGGTGCCCGAAGAACCAGAACAGGTGCTGCCAGAGCATCGGCCCGCCGGTGGTCGGGTCGTACACGTGCGAGTGCAGGAGCCGGTCCGCGCCGAGCGCGAGGAGCGCGGCGGCCAGCAGCGGGAACACCAGGATCACCAGCACGCTGGTGAGCAGCAGGTTCCAGGTGAAGATCGGCATCCGGAACATGGTCATGCCTGGGGCGCGCAGGGTCACGATGGTGGTGATCATGTTGACCGCGCCGAGGATGGTGCCGAGCCCGGAGATGACCAGGCCGACGATCCACATGTTGCCCCCGACTCCCGGGCTGTGCTGGGCCTCGCTCAGCGGCGTGTACGCGAACCAGCCGAAGTCGGCGGCGCCGCCGGGCGTGGCGAAGGAGCCGACCACGATCGAGCCGCCGAACAGGTACAGCCAGTACGCGAGCGCGTTCAGCCGGGGGAACGACACGTCCGGCGCGCCGATCTGGAGCGGGACGATGTAGTTGCCGAACGCGAACACCAGCGGGGTGGCGAAGAGCAGCAGCATGATCGTGCCGTGCATGGTGAACGACTGGTTGTACTGCTCGGGTGAGAGGAACTGCAGCCCCGGTCGGGCCAGTTCGGCGCGCAACAGCAGCGCCAGCACCCCGCCGATCAGGAAGAAGATGAACGACGTCGTCAGGTACAGCAACCCGATCACCTTGGCGTCGGTGCTGCGCAGCAGCCGCCAGAGCGAGTTGCCCTTGACCGCCTCCCGGACGGGCCCGGGATACCCCCCGAAGTGGGCCGGCGCGAGGATCGCGGGCCCTCGGTCCCTGCCCGGTTCCGTGACTACCCGCTTGGGCATCGCTCTCACCCCGTCGATGACAGAACGGACGGGCAGGCATACCCGCCCGATACCCATAAAACCAGGCGAGAGTGAAATTTAGGTCAATTCGCGGGCAGCATGGCCCAGACCACCTTGCCGGTGCCGGCCGGGGCGCTGCCCCAACGCTGGCTCAGCTCGCGGACCAGCATCAGTCCGCGGCCGCCCTCGGCCCGCGGGCCGAGGGCGGCCGCGGGCCGCGCGTCGGCCGGGCTGCCGTCCAGCACGGCCACCCGCAGGTACGGCCTGCGCAGGGTCAGCGTCACCTGCATCGGGGTGCCCGCGTGCCGGACCACGTTGCCGACCAGCTCGGTGATCACCAGCGCCGCCGGGCCGGCCAGTTCCGGGATGTTCCACCGGCGGCAGCCGTCGGTGACCAGCTCCCTGGCCCGCCGGCACGCCCCGGCGACCGGCTCCAGCCGTTCCCGTAGCCGGGGGGCCGCCGCCGCGCCGGCCAGCGCCGCGGCCTCGGCGCAGTCCGGGCGTACCGGGAGCTCCCGGCCCACGGTCATCTCGTCGAGCCAGCTCGCCGCGGCCGGCGGGGGAGCGCACAGCACCAGCGGTACGGCGGGCCAGTCGGCGGCCCGCCGGGCCGCCGCCGCGAAGACGGAGAGCGCCAGCGGGTCCGCGACGTCCAGCCGTCCCAGGTCCACCACGAGCGCGTCGGGCTGGGCGGCCAGGCACCGCTCCAGCACCGTGTGCACCGACCGCATCGTGTCCACGTCGAGCTCGCCGGTGAGCCGTACGACCGTGACCGGCGATTCGTCGCGCACCTCGCAGCTGATCCGGGTCGACATCAGGCCCTCGTTTCCGAGTCGTCGCGGACCTGCCAACTACCCGCGAGCACGGCGGATGAAACCGGACCAGACGCCCATCCCGCCCCGGTCAGCGCCGAGCGGCGACCCGGGCGGTGGCCAGCCCGAGGGCGATCATCCCGATGCCGAGCCCGAGGTGCAGCCAGTTGTCCGCGCCGTTGACCGGGATGAAGTTCGCGGCGCCGGTGCTGTGGTAGACGATCAGTCCGTAGAGCCAGAGCACCAGGTAGATCGCCCCGCCGCCGACCAGGAAGGCCCGGGCCCTGGAGACCGTCGCGGCCAGCGCCAGGCCGGCCACCCCGAAGGCCACGTGCACGATGTTGTGCAGGACCGAGACCTGGAAGACCCCGAACAGCTTCGCCATCGACTCGTGTCCGGCGAAGTAGAGGTCGCCGAAGTTGGTGGTGATCCCCGGGATGAAGCCGAGCACCCCGACGATCAGGAAGATCACCCCGATGCCCGCGGCGGCCCGGCTTGCCGGGGCGCGGCCGTCGGCCGGGTTCCGTCGCGCCCGCGAGTGGGCCATCGAGTTCGTCATGCCGGCCTCCTGAGGTGGGTCCGGACCGGTTCCCCGCGGGCCGGGGCGGCAAACGCGGGTGGACTCCCTCAGGCGAGCTGGAGGGTGGAGGCGGCCGGCTGGCGGACCCGCTCGTACAGCCCCACGTACCGCTCGGCCATCACCGCCGGGGTGAACCGGGCGGCCGCCTCGCGCCGGCACTCGTCCGCCTCGAGCAGCCCGGCCGCCATGACCAGATCGCCCAGCTCCTCCTCGTCCGTGGTGAGCAGACCGGTGCGGCCGTGTTCGACGAGCTCCGGCAGGCAACCACGGGCGACGGCCACCACCGGGGTGCCCAGCGAGAGCGACTCGACCACCGCCGTGCCACCGGGCTCCTCCCAGCGCAGCGGAAAGAGCGCGGCCCGCGCGCCGGCGAGCAGGTCGTCCCGCTGCTGGCCGGCGACCGTGCCCACCCAGCGCACCAGGTCGCCGTCGAGGTACGGGGCGACCTGGTCGTAGAAGAAGCGCACGTCCGGATTCTGCCGGGCCTCGTCACCCGCCGCGGCCAGGTCCTGCGGCCGGTGGTACGGCCCGACCGGGCCGGCGAGCACCAGCGGGAAGCCGACCTGCTGGGCCACCCGCGCGGCCAGGTCCTGCCCCTTGCCCGGGTTGACCCGGCCCAGCACGATCACGTGGTCGCCCTTCTCGGCCGGCGGGCGGCGGTCGGCGTCGACCGCCAGTGGGGTGGACAGGTGCACGTGCCCGACCGAGTGGTCCTGCAGGGCGCGGGGTGCGCGGGCCAGCTGCGCCGCAGACACCCCGTTCACCCGGATCCGGTCGCCGCCGTCGAGGTTGCCGTACAGCTCGGGGTGCTTGGCCAGGTCCCAGTGCAGGGTGTGCAGCACCGGCGGGGCGTCCGGTCCCATCGCCGCCAGGGTGGCCAGCCCGACCGCCTCCACGTGGTCGTGCACCAGGTCGATGTCGTCGCGGGTGTGCAGCGCGCGCACCACCCCGTTGAGATGCGCCTGGGAGATCCCGCAGACCTGGTTGTACGGCCGTTGCAGGGCGGGGAACTGCCCGTCCGGGAAGACCGAGATCTTCTCGTCGACGGGCAGCGTGCTGGTCTCCACCGAGGCGAGCACCACCCGTACGCCGAGTTTGCGCAGCTCCGGCACCAGGGTGGCGACGATGTTCTCGATCCCGCCGTAGCCGGGCGGCGGCACGGACAACCAGGGGCCCGCGTTCATCAGGACCGTGAGACTCATCGTGGGTTCCTTCCGTCGGCGGCGCGACCCGCCCGGCCGCTGCGCCGGGCGCGCCCGCTCACGCCGCGACCCGTCGCCGGGGCACCCGGTGCCGCAACTGGGCCAGCGGTGGGCGCTCCTCGATCGAGATGTCGCTGACCGCGATCTCCCGGTCCAGGTTGGGCAGCGCCTCCGAGCCGCCCCGCCGGAACTGGGTCAGCAGGGTGCTCGGAACGGCGTCCGGGCTCGCCCAGCCCCGCCGCTGCAACCGGGACCAGACGGTGAGCATGATCTGGGCGGACATCCGGCCCAGCGCGGCGGCGTCCTGGTGGCGGTGCTTGCGCTGGCCGAGGTCCACCTGGGCCAGCGCGTCCAGCCCGACCAGCTCCAACAGGTCGATGAGCATGGCCGTCTCCACGCCGTACCCGGAGACGAACGGCACCTGCTCCAGCACCACTCGGCGGCCGGCGTACTCGCCCGCCAGCGGCTGCACGAACCCGGCGAGCTCGGGCCAGAAGAGATTCAGCAGCGGGCGGGCCGTCAACTCGGTGACCCGCCCGCCGCCGTCCGGCTCCACGCCGCTGGCCCGTACCAGGGGCCGGTGGTAGAAGCCCTTGACGAAATCGACCGACGGGTCGGTCAGCAGCGGGCCGATCAGCCCGGTGACGAAGTGTGGCCGGAACTCGCGCAGATCGGCGTCGACGAACGCGACCACGTCCCCCTCGGCCGCCGCCAGCCCCGCCCAGAGCGCGTCGCCCTTGCCGGAGAGCCGGGGCAGCCCCCGGGTCATCGCGTCCTGGCTGACCACCTCGGCGCCGGCCGCCCGGGCCACCTGGGCGGTCCGGTCGGTCGACCGGGAATCCACCACGATCAGCTCGTCCACCAGCGGGATCTGGTCCATCAGGTGCTCGCGGATCGTCGACACGATGGCGCCGACCGTGGCCTCCTCGTTGCGCGCCGGCAGCACCACGCTGACCCGGCTGTCACCCTTCGCCCGCAGCAACCGCCGCGCCGGCCAGTCGTCCGCCGAGGTGGTGCGGTACGTGGCCCAGGCCTCCACCACAGGTGAAACGATTGCTTGTGTATCCCGCACTGGCACCCCCAGGTTGTGGCGGAAACGCGCGTTTGCTTTTCCCATTACGCACCCCGCGCTAACCGGATCATGCCGAACAGCGTGATCACCCCCCACTCTCCGGCTGGTTCCTCGCCGGTAAACGTTTGGTTGCGCGCCGACCAGGGGAGAGCAGTCGGCAGCTACGTGAGTCGCGGCGGGAGGGTCGACGGATGCGTACGTGCCGGGTGGGACTGGTCGGGGCCGGTGGGGTGGCGCAACGCCATGCCCGCGTGCTGACCGGCTTCGAGGACGTGGAACTGGTCGGGGTGACCGATGTTGCCCGGGACGCGGCAGAGGCCCTCGCCGGGACGTACGGCGGACGCCCCTTCGCCGACGTGGCGGAACTGCTCGCCGCCGGCCCGGACGCCGTGTACGTCTGCGTACCGCCGTTCGCGCACGGGCCGGTGGAGGAGGCGGTCATCGACGCCGGCGTGCCGATGTTCGTGGAGAAGCCGGTGGCGGTGGACCTGGAGACCGCGGAACGGATCGCCGCGCTGGTCGAGCGGCGGGGACTGCTCACCGCGGTGGGCCACCACTGGCGCTACCTGCACGTCGTGGCGGAGGCCCGGCAGTTGCTCGCCGACCGCCCGGCGCGGATGGTCAACGCGGCCTGGCTGGACAAGGTCCCGCCGGTGGCCTGGTGGGCCCGGTGCGACCGCTCCGGCGGTCCGGTGGTCGAGCAGGCCGCGCACGTGCTCGACCTGCTCCGGGTGCTGGTCGGCGAGGCGTCGGAGGTGACCGCGTACGGCGACGGCACCCCGCCGCCGGTGGAGGGCGCCGACATCGACTCGGTCACCGCGGCGACCGTGCGCTTCATCTCCGGCGCGGTCGGCACCCTCGCCGCGGCCTGCGTGCTCGGCTGGAAGCACCGGGCCGGCGTGGAGATCCTCGCCGACGGGCTGGCGATGTCGCTGGCCGAGGACGGCCTGCTGATCTGCGACGGTGAGGGGGAGCGGCATCTGCCCGCCGACCCGGACGGCGCCCGGGTGGCCGTCGACCGGGCCTTCATCGACGCGGTGCGGGGCATCGGCGACGACATCCGCGTCCCGTACGCCGAGGCGCTGCGCACCCAGCGGCTCGCCGTCGCGGTGGCGGAGTCGGCGCGGACCGGGCGCAGCGTGGCGCTGCCCACCGGGCCGGCCGCCCGGCTCACCACCCCGGTCGCCAACGCCGTGCCGGCCGAACCGACCGGGGTGACCGTCGATGCGTGACCGGGTGGTCGTGGTCAACGGACCGGGCGCCGTGGAGCTGGTCGAGCAGGAGGCGGGCGAGCTGCGCGAGGGCACCTTCCGGGTGGCGACGGTGTGCAGCGGGGTCTCCGCCGGCACCGAGCTGAGCTACGTCAAGGGCACCAACCCCTACCTCAACGTCACCTGGAACAGGGATCTCGGGCTGTTCCAGCCCGGCGCGGCGAGCACCCCGTACCCGGTGACCCGGCTCGGCTACATGCAGGTCGGCCGGGTGGTGGAGAGCCGCACCCCGGCTGTCCCGGTGGGCACCGTGGGTGCGATGACCTACGGCCACCGCACCGGGTACGTCGCCGACCCACTCGCCGAACGCTTCGTCCCGCTCCCCGACGACGTCGACCCGCTGCTCGGCGTCTACGTCGCGCACATGGGCCCGATCTGCGCCAACGGGCTGCTGCACGCCGCCGCCGACCTGTGCGGCACCGACGTGCGCTCGCTCGGCGACGGCGTACGCGGCCGCCGGGTCGCGGTGGTCGGCAGCGGGGTGGTCGCCCTGCTCACCGCGCTGTTCGCCCGGCGGCACGGCGCCGCGTCCGTGGTGGTCCTCGACCCCACCCCGGCCAGGCGCGAGGTGGCCGAGGCGCTCGGCCTGGAGACCCTGGCCCCGGCCGCGGACGACCCGGCGGTGGTGCTCAAGACCCGGTGGCACCACGCCGCCGGCGACCGGGGCGCCGACGTGGTGTTCCAGTGCCGGGGCCAGGCCTGGGCGCTGCACCTCGCGCTGCGCCTGCTGCGCCCCCAGGGCACCGTCATCGACCTCGCGTTCTACCAGTCCGGCGCGGACGAGGTCCGGCTCGGCGAGGAGTTCCACCACAACGGGCTGTCGCTGCGGTGCGCCCAGATCGGGCGGGTGCCCCGCGGGCTCGCCCCCACCTGGGACCGGGAACGGCTCTCCGCGGAGACCATCGAGCTGCTGCGCCAGTACGGCGACCTGATCCGCAAGCACGTCGTGACAGCGGTGGTGCCCCTCGACGAGGCGCCGGCGCTGCTGATCGACCTGGCCGAGCGCCGCCGGCAGGAACTCCAGGTGGTGTTCACCGGCTGACGCGTGGGCCGCCCGGCCGCCGGCGGCCCTCCCGACGGCCAGCGGCCGGAACCGCTCTGAGCTGCCGAAACGGTCAGGAAACCGGACACCGGACAGACCCGGCGCCGGGCGGGGGTCACAATCGGCTCCGGTTCGCGTACCGTTGCCGCTCATGGGTGTGTCGCAACGGTTGAAGACCAGGTTCCGGCGGTTCCTCCAGCGCCCGGGGACGACGGTCGACCTGGCCCCGCTGGAGAAGCTGCTGCCGGCCGTCGAGGCCCGCGAGGCGGAGCTGGAGAAGGTCTCCGACGCCGAGCTGACCGAGGCCGCCGGGCAGGCCGAGGGGTACGAGGAGATCTGCGCGATCGGCCGGGAGGCGGCTCGCCGCGGCCTCGACCAGCGGCCCTACGACGTCCAGCTGCTCGGCGCGATGGCCCTGCTCTCCGGCAAGGTGGCCGAGATGGCCACCGGTGAGGGCAAGACGCTCACCGCGACCATCGCCGCGTACGGCCACGTCCGGATGGGCAACGGCCCGGTCCACGTGCTCACCGTCAACGACTACCTGGCCCGCCGTGACGCCGAGTGGATGGCACCGGTCTACCGGCTGCTCGGGCTCACCGTCGGCTGGGTCAACGAGGCCTCCACCCCCGACGAGCGGCGCGCCGCGTACGCCTGCGACGTCACCTACGTCTCGGTCAGCGAGGCCGGCTTCGACTTCCTCCGCGACCAGCTCGTCACCGACCTCGACGACCGGGTGCAGCCGGCGCTGAAGACCGCCATCGTCGACGAGGCCGACTCCATCCTCATCGACGAGGCCCGGGTGCCGATGGTGCTCGCCGGCGCGGTCGCCGGCGAGCAGGACCCGGTGCACGCGGCCGCCGGGCTGGTTCGCGGCCTGCGCAAGGGCAAGCACTACACGATTGCCGAGGACGGCCGCAGCGTCGCCTTCACCTCCGCCGGCCTGGCCACCGTCGAGGCCAAGCTCGGTGGCATCGACCTGTACGACGAGGAGCACGTCGGGCAGCTCTCCGCGGTCAACGTGGCGCTGCACGCGCACGCCCTGCTGCACCGCGACGTGGACTACATCGTCCGGGACGGCTCGGTCGAGCTGATCGACGAGATGCGCGGCCGGGTGGCCCAGCGCCGCCGCTGGCCGGACGGGCTGCAGGCCGCGGTCGAGGCGAAGGAGGGCCTGGACGCCACCGCCGAGGGTGAGGTGCTGGGCACCATCGCCGTGCAGGCGTTCATCGCGCTCTACCCGAAGGTCTGCGGGATGACCGCGACCGCGGTGCTCGTCGGCGACCAGCTCCGCGAGTTCTTCGGCCTCGAGGTGGCGGTGATCCCGCCGAACACCCCGTGCGTCCGGGAGGACGAGCCGGACCGGATCTACGCCACCCGGGCCGAGAAGGAGGAGGCGCTGATCGACGAGATCAAGCGCTGCCACGAGGCGGGCCGCCCGGTGCTGGTCGGCACCCTGGACGTCAAGGAGTCCGAGGGCCTGGCGGCCGGGCTGCACGCGGCCGGCGTGTCCTGCGTGGTCCTCAACGCCAAGAACGACGACGAGGAGGCGGCGATCATCGCCGAGGCCGGCGCGTACGGCGCGGTGACCGTCTCCACCCAGATGGCCGGCCGCGGCGTCGACATCCGCCTCGGCGGCAGCGACCAGGCCGACCGGGAGCGGGTGGCCGGCCTCGGCGGCCTGTACGTGATCGGCAGCGGCCGGCACGACAGCCGCCGGGTCGACGACCAGCTGCGCGGCCGGGCCGGCCGGCAGGGCGACCCGGGCGGGTCGGTCTTCTTCGTCAGCCTGGAGGACGACCTCGTCGTCCGGCACGCCGGCGACACCGTCCCGGCGTCGCCCCGGATGAACGCCGACGGCCTGGTCACCGACCCGCAGGTCGACTACGCGGTGGAGCACGCCCAGCGGGTCGCGGAGGGCGTCAACCACGAGATCCACCGCAACACCTGGCGCTACAGCGTGGTGATCGAGCAGCAGCGCAAGGCCCTCGCCGAGCGGCGGGAGCGGCTGCTGACCAGCGACATCGCCGCGCTCATGCTGCTGGAGCGGGTGCCGGAGAAGGCCGGCGAGATGGACGAGGACCTGCTCGCCGAGGTGGCCCGGAAGATCGCCCTCTTCCACCTGGACCGGCTCTGGGCCGAGCACCTGGCCGAGCTCTCCGAGGTCCGCGAGGGTGTGCACCTGCGCGCGCTGGGCCGCCTCGACCCGCTGGACGAGTTCCACCGCAGCGCCGTCCCGGCGTTCAACGCGCTCGTCCCGGAGATCGAGGCGCGGACCATCGCCACCTTCGAGGAGACCGAGTTCGACGAGGGCTGGGAGCCGGACGCCGCGAAGCTGGTCCGGCCGAGCGCCACCTGGACGTACCTGGTGCACGACAACCCGTTCGGCTCGGAGCTGGACCGGCTGATCGCCTCGGTGGGGCGGCGGCTCATCTCCGGGTCCCGCTGACCGTCGACGAAGGGGTCCCTCCCCGGCGCACGGCGCGCAGGAAGGGACCCCTTTGCGCTGTTTCGAACCTGGTTTGTCAGGGTAGTAGGCCGGGGCTTCGAGTCAGGGAGAGAGCGGATGGGACAGGCAATGGCGCCGAACGGGGACACCGCGTGGTCGGAGGTGGCGGGGGCCGTGGCCCGGTGAACCTCGACACGCGGGAACCCGTGACCGACCCACTCAACGTGCTGGAGACCGCCGCCCTGCTGCGCGAACTGACCGCCGGCCTGATCGCCGTCGCCGACTTCGACGAGGCGTTGGCCCGGCTGGTCCGCGTCGCCGGGGACGCCGTACCCGGGGTGGACAGCTGCGGCTTCACCGCGCTGCGCGCCGGCGAGCCGGCCGGGGTGGCCGCCTCCGACGCCGCCCGGGCCGAGCTGGACGACCTGCGGCACGGCCCCGACACGCCGGCCCTGGCCGCGATCCGGCGGCGCGAAATGATCACCGCGGCGGACCTCGACCGGGAGTCGCGCTGGCCCGCCTGGACCGGGCGGGCCCGCGGGCTGGGCGTACGCGGGGTGATCTCCGCGCCGGTCGACGTGGACGAGCAGGTGATCGGCGCGATCAACCTGTACGCCGAGCCGGCCGGCGCGCTCACCCCCCGGCACCAGCTCACCGCGATGCTCCTGGCCGAGCACGCCGGGCTGCTCCTCGCCGCCGTGCGGGACCGGGAGCGGCAGGCCGCCCAGGCTGGCCAGCTCGACGCGGCGCTGCTGGAGGAGGGCGTGATCGGGCAGGCCGTCGGGGTGATCATGACGCAGCGCGGCTGCCCGGCGCCGGAGGCGCTGGCGGTGCTGCGCAGCGCCGCCGCCTCGTTGGACATCCCGCTGCGCGAGGTCGCCGAGCGGCTGGTGTCCACCGTGTCCCGGCCCCGGGAGAGCTGAGCGGCGTCCGTTTCGCCCCGGTGGCACGTGGGTAGCACCCTGGACTGGTGAGCTGCGCCGACCCGGGGAGGGACCGATGGAGAGCCGACTGCGGGTGCAGGGGCACCCCATCCAACCGATGCTGGTGACGTTCCCGTTCGGACTCTTCGTCAGCGCCGCGGTCTTCGATCTGGCCGACGTCGCCGGCGGCCCGGCCTTCCTCGGCGAGGTCGGCTACTGGACCGCCGTGGCCGCCCTGGTCGCCGCCGCGCTCACCGCGGTCGCCGGGATGGTCGACCTGTGGGACGTGCGCGCCGACCGCACCCGGCGCACCGCCGTCACGGTCAGTCTGGTCAACGCCGCGATGGCGGCGCTGTTTCTGCTCACCTGCCTGATCCGGGCCCACGCGCCGCAGCGGGGCGCGACCGGCGGACAGTTGGCCACCGAGCTGCTGGCGCTGGCCGTCGGGTCGGTCGGGGTGTGGCTGGGCGCCGGGCTGATGCGCCAGTTCGACCGCGGCCGGGCCGGCGAGCAGGGCGGGCTCGACGCGCTCGCCGAGCTCCCGGCGTCCACCGTGGAGATCATCCGGCCGCCGGCCCGAGCGGCCGGTCCCGTCCGGTAAACCCGTTGCCGCGTCCGGCGCCGCTACGACAGGCTCGGCGGGATGAGCGCGGATGGTGACTTCGAGGAGCTGATCGCCGAGGGTGCGGCGGTGCCGGTCGAGGGCTGGGACTTCTCCTGGCTGGCCGGGCGGGCCAGCGAGGAACGCCCGCCGTGGGGGTACGCCCGTCTGGTCGGCGCGCGGATGGCCACCGTCGACGCCGCGCTGGACATCGACACCGGCGGCGGTGAGGTGCTGGCCGAGGTGCCCGCCCCGCCTCCGCTGCTGGTCGCCACCGAGGCGTGGCCGCCGAACGTCGCGGTCGCCCGCCGTACGCTGCGCCGGGTCGGCGCCACCGTCGTCCAGGTGGCGGAGCGGCCGCCGCTGCCGTTCCGGGCCGGCTCCTTCGACCTGGTGGTCAGCCGGCACCCGGTGGACACCTGGTGGAGCGAGATCGCCCGGGTGCTGCGCCCCGGCGGCAGTTACCTCTCCCAGCAGATCGGCGCCGGCACCCAGCGGGAACTGAGCGAGGCGATCCTCGGGCCGCTCCCGCCGCCGGCTGCGCGCCACCCGGAGCAGGCGGTCGCAGCCGCCGAGGCCGCCGGGCTGACCGTGGTGGACCTGCGTACGGCCACCCTGCGGACGGTCTTCCACGACATCGCCGCGGTGGTGTATTTCCTGCGCAAGGTGATCTGGACGGTCCCCGGCTTCACGGTCGACCGCTACCGTCCGGAGCTGCGCCGCCTGCACGACCAGATCCGCGCCGAGGGCCCCTTCACCACCCACGCCCAACGCTTCCTCATCGAGGCCCACCACCCCTGACCACCCCCACCCCCCACCCCGGAGAGGCAGGCGTTGATCAAGGAGTTTGCGTCGAGGTCGATCTCCAACCAGACGCGAACTCCTTGATCAACGGGGCGGGACCCGCGAGCGGGACCGGGGCGGGGTGGGGGTGGGGTGGTTAGTGGGCGGTGGCGTGGTGGGCGGCCAGGACGTCGGCGCCGAAGTCGCTGGCCGGGCGGCGCAGCACGGTGTGTGCGTGGTTGCCGTCGTCGGTGGTGTTGTCGTACTCGATCAGCAGGTCGTCGCCCTGGATCCGGTAGTAGTGCCGCTGGCCCGGCCGGGTGGGGCCGGCCCAGGCGAAATGCAGCTCCCCACCGTCGAGCCGGCCGGCCTCGCGGGCCGCCAGCTCGGGCGGCAGCCGGTCCAGGTAGAGGGCGACGAGCTGGTCGAGCAGCGCCCGCCCGGTCGGGGTGAGCCGGTCCCGGGGCACGCCGAGCGGGTCGAGCCGGTCCGGCGCGGTGGGCCGGGTGGCGCTGATGATGTCGCCGGGCGCCTCGTCGGCGATGATCGCGGCGGCTCGGCCGGCTGGCCCGAGCGCGTCGAGCAGTTCGCGGGCCAGGTCCTCCTCGGGTCCGAGCGGGCGGGAGACCGGGCGGCCGGCGTACCGGACGGTGGCCGGGTTCGCGCCGAGGAAGAGCGGGGCGGGGGAGACCTGGTCGTCGACCACGGTCATCGTCACCGACAGGTGGTGGCCCTCGAACCGCCACCCCCACCGGTCGTCGCGGGCCGGGTCGCCGAAGACGGCCACCCAGTAGTCGCCGCTGTGCCGGCCGCGCCGCCAGCTCTCCGCCCGGTCGAGCACCTCCTCGAGGGCGACGACCGCCATGGCCTGGGCGTACGCGGGCGGGCTGAGCGCGGTGGCGAGCAGCCGGTGGGCGGCCTTGCGGGCGGTGACGTCCATGTCGGCGAGGCTGACCCCGGGCCGGGGCCGGGGCCGGTACTCCAGCCAGCGCCGTGCGGCCTCGTCGGCGAAGTCGTGCCGGGCCCGCTGTCGGGCCGGCTCGTCGAGCGCCGCCAGCCACGCGCCGGCCGCCGCGCGCATCTGCTCGGGCAGGGGATCCTCCACCGCCCTTGTATACCTGCCCGACCGGCCGTCGCGCCGGGAGCCCGGCGGGCCAGCTCGGACGGGGTGGGGCTTGCGTCGCGGGCGGGTCGAGGAACCGGGCGGCCGGAGGTGCTGCCGGGCCAGGGCCGGCGCCTGGTAGCTTGCCGAGCCGGCACGGGAGGGTACGGATGGACGATCGGGTGTACGTCGGCAACGCGGCGGTGGACGGGGCGACCGACGCGGGCTGGCTGCTCGGCCACTTCAAGCCGCTCGGGGACGTGCGGCACAGCACCGAGGTCGAGGTGAAGTGGGGCGTGCACCCGGCCGGGGAGACGCGCTCGGCGTGGGCGACGGGGGAGCGGCGCACCGCCCTCCTGGTGCTGATCAGCGGGGCGTTCCGGATCGAGCTGCGGGACCGGACGGTGCTGCTGCGCGAGCCGGGAGACTACGTGGTCTGGGGCCGCGGCGTGGACCACTCCTGGTACGCCGAGCGGGAGTCGGTGGTGCTCACCGTCCGCTGGCCGTCGGTGCCCGGCTACCGGGTGGACCCGCCGGTCCGGCGCTGACCGCCCGGATCCGTGCGGGCCGTCCCAGCATCCGGTATTGCCTACTAAACCTATAGGGTTTACCTCCTATAGTGAGGTGGTCCGCGCCGCTCCGTACCCGTGAGGACGAACCACCGATGACCCGCACCGATCCGCCCGACCTGCCCGCCGTCGCCGCCCGTTGGGCCGACCCGACGCGCTGGCCGGTGCCGTTGCGCTTCGACCCGGCGCAGCGGTGGTACGCGCGCCTGGCCGCCGAGGCCACGCACGAGGTGTGGGCGCTGAGCTGGCTGCCCGGGCAGGGCACCGACCTGCACGACCACGGCGGCTCCGAAGGCGCCTTCCTGGTGGTCGCCGGCACCCTCACCGAGGAGACCGTCAGCGGCGGCCGGCTCCGCCCGCACCGGCTCGCCGCCGGCGCGGGCCGGCGCTTCGGAGCCCGCCACGTGCACCTCGTCACCAACCGCGGGGACCGGCCGGCGGTCAGCGTGCACGTCTACCGGCCCGCGCTGCAACGGATGACCCGCTACCGCCTCGTCGCCGGCCAACTCCTGGTCGCCGAGGTGGCCGAGGCGGGGGTGGCCTGGTGACGCCGCCGCCCGCCGCACCCGTGCCCCCGACCCACGCCGCCCGGAAGGACCCGACGATGCCCCAGCGCCCCACCCGTACCGAGAGCTGTCCGGTCCCGCCACCCGGCTCGCGGGGTATCGACGAGATCCTCGCCGCCGCCCGTCGCCGGCTGCGCCGCCTCGATCCCGAGCAGGCCCACCTCGCGTACCGGGCGGGGGCGGTGCTGGTCGACATCCGCCCGGCCGGCCAGCGCGCCGCGCACGGCACGGTGCCCGGCGCCCTCGCCGTGGAGCGCAACGTGCTCGAGTGGCGCTTCGACCCGCGCTGCCCGTCCCGGCTGCCCGAGGCCGTCGACTACGACGTGCCGGTGGTGATCCTGTGCCAGGAGGGCTACACGTCCTCGCTGGCCGCCGCCGCGCTCCAGGACCTCGGCCTACACCGGGCCACCGACGTGGTCGGCGGGTTCGCCGCCTGGCGCATCGCCGGGCTGCCCACCCTCGGCCCCACCCCGCCGCTCCGACCCTCGTCCGCCGCGCCCCCGGTCACCACCGGCCGGGCGCCCCGCTGACCGCCACGCCGCACCCGGCGTGGCGGGCGCGACCGCCACTCAGGAGGCTCCATGTCCGTCGTCGCCATCTCCCCGCGCCCGCACCGGTCCGGCCGCCCCGACCGGGCCGCGCCGCCGAGGCCCCGCACGACGCCCACTGTGACCATCACCCTCGACCTGGGCGCCGCCGTGCTGACACCCGGCCTGGCCCGCCTGGTCGACCTGCTCGACGAACTCGCCGCGTCCGGCGCGGGAGTGGTCCCGACCGACGAGCACCAGGCCGTCCGCGCCGTGCCCGACCTGCGGCGCGACGCCGAGCCAGCCGCTCCGGCCGCGGCGGAGAAGCCCCACCCGGTACGCATCCTGGCCGGCACCCGGGTGGTCCGCCGGGGCGGCGTGCAGATCCCGCTGACCCGGATCGAGTACGAGCTGCTGCTCTTCCTCGCCGAGCATCCCCGGCGGGTGTTCACCCGGCTCCAACTGCTCGCCAACGTGTGGGGGTACGAACACGCGGTGGCCCGTACCGTGGACGTCCACGTACGCCGGCTGCGGGCCAAGCTCGGCGTCGACACGCCGGTGGTGACCACCGTGTACGGCGTCGGCTACCGGCTCGCCGACGAGGCCCGGATCGTGGTGGACCGCGACCGCTGAGGGCGGGGCGGCGACGGCGCGGCGTACCGGGCGGCCCGGTGCGCCGCGCTCACATTTTCGGTGCTGCCGCCGACGGCGACCCATTCAGGTGAACCGGTCAACCGGGTGGGGACCCCCCGTAACGGGTCATCTCGTCGCTCTGCTGTAATCAACGGACTCGTACGCAGAGCGAGCATCCGGCTCCGATGTGTTCGTCAATTGTCACAGTCATGCAACGTAGCCGCCCCTTGACCCGCGCACAGGCGCCCGGAAGCATCGATGAAGCGGTGTCCCGGGCCGTGGGGAAGCACTCGGACCAGCCAAGGAGGACCATGTCGGTCAGCCCCGCCTCGCCGCGCGCCGGATGGCATACGTCCCAACCCGCGGTCCCCGGTCGTCCTCCCGGCGGCCAGCGTCGTCCCGCCAACACCACCACCCCGGTGCTCACGGTCACCCTCAACATCCCGCTGGCCGGCGAGGAGTCGCTGAGCCCGGCTGCCCGGCGGCTGCTGGAAGCCGCCCGCGAGCTGCTGGAACGCGGCGACGCCGTGATCACCAGCGGCGGCGGGCCGGCGGAACGCCGGGTCGACGTGCCGGTCGGCCGATCGCCGAGCCGCCCGCTCGCGCCGGCCATCCCGAGCCTGCACATCCTGGCCGCGTCCCGGTCGGTGCTGCGCGACGGCGAGCCGCTGCCGCTTACCCGGCTGGAGTTCGACCTGCTGCTGCACCTCGTCGCCCACCCCCGCCGGGTGTTCACCCGGCTGCAACTGCTCAACGCGGTCTGGGGGTACGAGCACGCCGGCGTCCGCACCGTCGACGTGCACGTCCGCCGGCTGCGCGGCAAGGTCGGGGTGGACGTCCCCCTGGTCACCACCGTCTACGGCGTCGGCTACCGGCTCGCCGACGACGCCCGGGTCACCATCGACCGCACCGGCTGACCCGCCCGACCAACCCGCCGCGACCGGACGGAGCCCCGCACCGTTCGATCCGACGGAGACCGGGGGCTGACCGCCCGGTCGAACCCCGGCGAACGGCAGGATGGTCGGATGCGGATCCGCCCGATCACGCCAGAGCGTCTCGTCACCGAGCTGACCGACCGGCTCACCGGCGCCGCCGTACCCGGCCGGCTGCGGGTGGCCGTCGACGGCCCGCCGGCCGCCGACCCGGACGCGCTCGCCGGAGCGCTGGTCGACCCGCTGCGCGCGGCCGGGCGGCCGGTGCTGCACGTGCGCGCCGCGGACTTCCTCCGGCCCGCCTCGCTACGCCTGGAACACGGCCGGACCGACCCCGACGCGTACTACGAGGGCTGGCTCGACGAGGCGGGGTTGCGCCGCGAGGTGCTCGACCCGGCCGGTCCCGACGGCTCCGGCCGGGTGCTCCCGTCCCTCTGGGACGCGGCCACCGACCGGGCCAGCCGGGCCGCGTACGTCGAGTTGCCGGCCGGCGCGGTGGTGCTGGTCAGCGGGTCGCTGCTGCTCGGCGGCGGGCTGCCCTTCGACGTCACCGTGCACGTGGAGCTCTCGCCGGCCGCGCTGGACCGGCGGACCGATCCCGAGCTGCGCTGGACCCTGCCCGCCTTCGCCCGGTACGCCGACGAGGTCGCCCCGGCCTCCTTCGCCGACGTGGTGGTCCGCGCCGACGATCCGCGCCACCCGGCCCTGGTCGAGGCCGGCTGACCGGCGGTGCCGAGCCGGGCAGCCGGGCGGCATGCGGACGGCCCCGCCGGATTTGGGACGGCCGGGGACGGACCGGGCGGCGCAACAGCGCACGAATGCGATGGAAGACCGCGGAAATCCCCGGTTTGATCCTCGGAGGCGGCGGGTAATCGCCCGGCTCACAGAGCACGGGTGAGATCGCTCGTGCACCCCATCGATCCGTCCGGGGCGCTCGCCGCCCCGGACCGGTATGAGGCCCCGAGGAAAGGCAGGCAGCCATGCTCGTCCACGACACGACAGCCACGGGCCGTTCGCAGGCGGAGGTCGACCAGATCCGGCAGTCCCTGCGGTCGCGGTACGACGAGCTGACTGCGGAGTACGAGCAGGCCGTGCTGCAGAGCCAGGTGCTGCGCCTGGTCGAGGTCGGCGACACGGCCGGCGACGACCAGGCCGACAGCGGCACCAAGACCGCCGAGCGGGACACCGCACAGTCCCTGCTGCGCAGCATCCTGGACCGGCGCGCCCAGTTCGAGCACGCCCTCAGCCGGCTCGAGGAGGGCACCTACGGCTTCTGCGAGGGCTGCTCGGCCCCGATCCCGGTGGAGCGGCTGGAGATCTTCCCGTCCGCCACCTCCTGCGTGTCCTGCAAGCAGACCCGGGAGCGGCGGGCGGCCTGAGCGCCACCCGGGTTGCCGGTCGGTCCCCGACGCGGTGGACTCGCCCCATGGGTGAGATCAAGGTGGGCACCGCCTCGTGGACCGACCGGACCCTGCTCGACTCCGGCTGGTACCCGCAGACCGCGGACACCCCGGAGAAGCGACTGGCGTACTACGCCCGGCAGTTCCCGCTGGTCGAGGTGGACGCCACCTACTACTCGCCGCCGGCTGAGCGGACGGCGCAGCTGTGGGTCGACCGCACCCCGCCCGGCTTCACCTTCAACATCAAGGCGTTCAGCCTGCTCACCGGGCACCCGACCCGGGTCGGGGCGCTCTACAAGGACCTGCGCCCGGACACCGAGAAGAAGAACCTCTACCCGGACGACCTGCCGCCGCAGGCGTACGAGGAGGTGTGGACCCGGTTCCTGTCCGCGCTCGACCCGCTGGTCGCGGCGGACCGGCTCGGCGTGGTGCTGTTCCAGTTCCCGCCCTGGTTCACCATCAAGCGGGACAACAAGCAGTACCTCCTCGAGGTGGCGAAGCGGTGCGCCCCGCTACGACCGGCCGTGGAGTTCCGGCACGCCTCCTGGTTCGACGGTGACAACCGGGAGGAGACCCTCGGCTTCCTGCGCAAGCACCAGCTTCCGTACGTCTGCGTCGACATGCCGCAGGGGCACCGGTCGTCCGTACCGCCGGTGCTGGCCGCCACCGCGGACCTCGCGATGGTCCGCTTCCACGGCCACAGCGAGCGGTGGACCAGCAAGGACATCCACGAGAAGTTCGGCTACGACTACTCCGACCGGGAGCTGCGCGACTGGGCGCCCCGGCTGCGCGAGCTGGCCGGCGAGGCCGCGCAGACCCACGTGCTCATGAACAACTGCTACCGGGACTACGCCCAACGCAACGGCCAGCGGTTGCAGGCCCTGCTCGGCGTCGACTGACGGCCCGGGTTTCACCCGACCGGGGTGAGGCCGGCTCACCCTCTCCCCGGACAGTCTGGGCGGTGTGTGCGGTCCGTACGCGGCCGCGAGGCCGACAGGAGGTGGGCCATGACGGTGCGGGTGGTATCGGATCGACGCCGTGGCGGGGTGCTGCACGTGGTCGGGAAGTCCGCCGGCCCCCGGCGCGGCGAGCGGCCCGGTCGGTTCAGTCCGACCCGGCAGTGGCGGGGGCCCAGCGGGCCGCCGCGACGCACCGACGACCGACGGTGGGAAACCGACCTACGGGGGTGGGCAGATGGCTGAGCAGCTGAGTACCGCGATTGAGTCCTCCATCCAGAAGACCAACCTGATCCTCAAGGACATCGAGCAGGCCTACGGCTGGCCGAAGTCGCAACGCAACCAGTCCTACTGCGCGCTGCGTACCGTGCTGCACCTGCTGCGCGACCGGATGCCGGTGCAGGAGAGCGTGGAGTTCGCGGCGCAGTTGCCGGTGCTGGTACGGGGGATCTACTTCGACGGCTGGCAGCCGATGGACGTGCCGGTGAAGCTGAACCGGGACGACTTCCTGTTCGAGGTGCGGCAACGCTTCCCGTACGACGTCGAGGGCGGCACCGAACGCGTGGTCCAGGTGGTGCTCGACGCACTGAGCCGGCACATCACCCCGGGCCAGTGGGAGGACGTGAAGGACAACATGCCCAAGGACCTGGTGCAGAACTTTCCCTGACCGACCGTCCCGACCGGCCCGCCCCACCACCGGTGGAGCGGGCCGTTCGCGTCAGCCGGCGAGGTCGCCCGGCGCCGGCACGCGGCTCACCGGCCGGCCCGCCCGACCAGCCAGACCGGCGAAGGCCACCGCGTCGACGATCGCCGCGCCGCCGGGGTCGTTGTTGAAGTAGACGTACGCCGGTTCCGCGGCGTCGAACGTCCCGGCCAACCGGCGTACCCAGGAGGCGAGCGCGTCCCGGCCGTAGCGCGGCCAGGGCCGGGCCCGCCCCTCGTGCAGCCGCAGGTAGCCGAAGTCGGCGGTGCGCCACAGCGGGGTCACCGGGCGGCCGAGCCGGTCCGCCCAGACCAGCGCGGCGCGGCGGCGCTCCAGTGCCTGTCGCGTGTCGTCCGTCCACCAGGAAGGGTGCCGCAGCTCCACCGCCACCCGCACCTCGGGCGGGAAGAGGCGCAGCGTGGCGTCCAGCGCCTCCGGGTCGGCCCGCAGGTTCGGTGGGAGTTGCACCAGCACCGGTCCGAGCCGGTCACCCAGCCCGGTGGCCCGGCCGAGGAAGCGGGCCACCGGTTCGGCCGGCTCCCGCAGCCGCTTGATGTGGGTCAGGTAGCGGCTCATCTTCACCGCCACGCAGAAGTCGTCCGGGGTCCGGTCCCGCCAGGCGACGAAGGTGTCCCGCTCGGGCAGCCGGTAGAAGGCGTTGTTGACCTCCACGGTGGCGAACCGCGCCGCGAAGTGTTCCAGCCACAGCCGCTGCGGCAGCTTCGCCGGGTAGAAGCGTTCCCGCCAGTCCCGGTACTGCCAACCGGAGGTGCCGACCAGGATCATCGCCGCGGCCTAGGCGAGGTCGAGGCGGAAGACCTCGAAGGCGGCGCCGTGCCGGACGCCCAGGCGGGTGCCGGCCGGGCGGGCCAACCCCTCGAGGAACTCCTCCGCGTCGAACTCCAGGTCGTCGGGGTGGGCCACCACGGCGAGCGCCCGCTGCCAGTCCTCGGCCAGCGGCGTCAACGGCTCCGGCTGTCCCACGGCCACCTCCTCTCCGGCCTTCCCTCCGCCATCCTGGCACCGACCGGGCCGGCCCGCCGTCCACGCCCGGGCCCCCGGGTCCGGGTGACGCTCGGCGGGGCCCGGCGAACCGTCCGTGTCGCCGAGCCCCGGCGTCTACGGTGTGGTTAGAGGAGATCGCGCGTGGGGTACCACCCGCTCCACGACGAACCCCCCGACCGACGGCGGGGCGGCACACCCGAGGGAGCACCCATGGCACTCAACGACGACGACATGCAGACCACCGGTGGCGGCGGGGCCGAGGGCCCGGCCGACGGTGGCGCGACCCCGGGCCAGCGGGACGGTGGCGCCGATGGCGGTGCGGACCGTGGCGCGGAGCGCGGGGCCGACCGCGGCGCCGACAAGGGCGCCGAAGGTCCGGCCGACGGTGGGGCGACCCCGGGCAAGCAGGACGGCGGCGCGGACGGCGGCGCGGAGGGTCCGGCCGACGGTGGCGCGACCCCCGGCCAGCGCGACGGCGGCGCCGACGGCAGCGCCTGACCGATCGCCATGACGCACCTCGACGCGTCCGACAGATCCAGCTCGGCGCGTCTGACGCCGCGCCACGACCGGGAACCGTCGCCGGGCGGCGACGGCCGCCCGGCGGTTCCGCCTTCCGCCGCCGAGTCCCTCGCCCGATGTATCACGGTCGAGCCGGCCAAGTTCGCCGCCGACCACTGGGGACGCAGCCCGCTGCTGTCCCGGGCCGCCGAGCTGCCCAACCCGCGCGGCTTCACCGACCTGTTCAGCCCGGCCGACGCCGACGAACTGCTCAGCCGGCGCGGCCTGCGTACCCCGTTCCTGCGGATCGCCAAGAACGGCGAGCTGGTGCCGGCGGCGCGCTACACCGGTGGCGGCGGCGCGGGCGCCGAGATCGGCGACCAGGTCCTCGACGAGCAGGTCCTCCAGCTGTACGCCGACGGCGCGACCCTGGTCCTGCAGGGCCTGCACCGGACCTGGCCGGCGCTGGGCGACTTCGCCCGCGAGCTGGGCACCGCGCTGGCCCAGCCGGTGCAGGTGAACGCCTACCTGACCCCGGCCGGCAGTCAGGGCTTCGCCACCCACTACGACACGCACGACGTCTTCGTGCTGCAGGTCGACGGCCGCAAGCACTGGCGGATCCACCCGCCGGTGCTGCCCGACCCGCTCGAGCGCCAGCCCTGGGGCGGGCGGGCCGACGAGGTGGCCGCGACCGCCGAGGGGCCGGCCGCCCTGGACGTGGTGCTCGCCCCCGGCGACGCGCTCTACCTGCCCCGGGGCTGGCTGCACAGCGCTCAGGCGCAGGAGCGCAGCTCGCTGCACCTGACCGTGGGCATCCGGGCGCTGACCCGGTACGCCCTGGTCGAGGAGCTGCTGGCGCTCGCCGCCGACGATCCCCGGCTGCGCGCCGGGCTGCCCTTCGGCGTCGACGTGGCCGACCCGGACGCGCTGGAGCCGGAGCTGACCGAGACCGTGGAGGCGCTGCGCGACTGGCTGCTGCGGGCCGACCCGGCCGCGGTGGCCGGCCGGCTGCGGGCACGGGCCTGGCCAGCCGCCCGCCCGGCGCCGATGCGGCCTCTGGCCCAGGCCGCCGCGCTGACCGCGCTGGACCCGGACAGCCGGGTCGCGGTCCGGGGCGGCCTGCGCTGGCGGCTCGACCCGAGCGGGGACGGCCGGATCGCGCTGCGCCTGTTCGACCGCGCCATCACCCTGCCCGGCAGCTGCGAGCCGGCGCTGCGCGCCCTGCTCACCGGCGAGGTCACCCGGGTCGGCGACCTGCCCGGCCTCGACACCGACGCCGACCGCCTCGTCCTGGCCCGCCGCCTCCTCAAGGAAGCCGTCCTCACCCCCGCCTGACCGCCCTCCCGCCGGCCCTGCGTTGACCATGAAGTTGTTGTCATCCCGCGCGGTGTGTCGTGGCAACAACTTCATGATCAATTGGCGGTCACGGTCGGAGTGGCTGGCGGCACCGCCGGTTGCGGGGCGGGCGTGTCGGAGAGGGCGATGCGGCGGTGCAGCCGGCGCAGTGGCGCCGGTGCCCACCAGTTCACCCGGCCGGTCAGCCGCAGGAAGGCCGGGACCAGCGCGCCACGGATGAGGGTCGCGTCGACGATGATCGCCAGCGCCATGCCGATGCCGAGTTGCTGGAGGAAGACGACGCGGCCGGTGGCGTAGGTGACGAAGGAGACGGCGAGGATGGTGGCCGCGGCGGTCACCAGCGGGGCACTGCGACCGATGCCGAGGACCACGGAGCGGAGCGGGTCGCCGGTCCGGTCGTACTCCTCCTTTATCCGGGAGAGCAGGAACACCTCGTAGTCCATGGAGAGGCCGTACGCGACGCAGAACATCAGGATGGGGATGCTCGGCTCGATCGAACCGGTCGGCGTGAAGCCGAGCAGGCCGGCGAGGTTGCCGTCCTGGAAGACGAAGACCAGCGCCCCGAACATCACCGAAAGGCTCAGCAGGTTGAGCGCGGACGCCTTCAACGGCGCGACGACGCTGCCGGTCATCAGGAACAGGACGACGAACGTGACGGCGACGATCAGGGCGGCGATCAGCGGCAGTCGGTCCGTCACCCCGTCGCGATAGTCGGTGAGCTCGGCCGGGTAGCCGCCGACCAGGACCTCGAAGGGCGCTGGAGCGTCCCGCACCGCGCGGACCAGGCCGACCGCGTCGGCCTCCAGCCGGTCCGACGACGGCACGATGGACAGCCAGGTGCCGTTGCCCGTGGGGCGGGTCGCCGGCGGCGGACCGACGGCTACGCCGTCGACGTACGATCCCACCGCGGAGTCGACCCGCAGCGCGCCGTCCAGCCGGGACAGTCTGGCGGCGTACCGCCCGGCGGCCGCCGGGTCGGTCGTCCGCGAGACCACCTGGATTGCGTCGGCCTCTTCGGCGACGAAGCCGGCCCGGATCTCGTCGTACATCTGGCGGACCGGTGCGGTGGCGGGCAGAACCCGGTCGTCCGGGATGCCGAAGCGTACGCCGAGGAACGGCGAGCCGAGCGCGAGGACGGCCGCCAGCGCGATCCCGCCGAGCAGCAGCGGCCGCCGCATCACCAGGCCGGACATGCGATACCAGAAGCCGTCGGGCTCCGCGGCGGTCGCGCCCTGCCGGTCGGCTCGGCCGGGGCGAGCCAGCACGCGCCGGCCGAGCAGGGCCAGCGCTGCCGGCAGGACGACGGTCGCCCCGACCACCGCGGAGAGCACCACCGCGATGCCGGCGTACGCGAAGGAGTTGAGGAACGGGAACGGGAAGGCGAACAGCACGGCCAGTGAGGCGGCGACGGTGACACCGCTGAACAGCACCGTGCGACCGGCGCTGCCCAAGGTCCGACGGACCGCCACGGCGACGATCGCGGAGGAGTCGAGTTCCTCCCGGAACCGGAAGATGACGAAGAGCCCGTAGTCCACCCCGAGTCCGATCCCCATGACCAGGACGATGTTCGACGCGAAGGTGGAGATCTCGGTGACGGCGGTGGCTGCGCGGAGCAGGGCCAGCGAGCCGAGCACGGCGAACAGGCCGACCCCGAGGGTCACCAGCGCCGGGGTGAACCGCCGGTACACCCACCAGAGCAGCAGCAACACCATCGGCAGGATCACCAGTTCGGCGCGGATGAAGTCGGCGCGCGCCTGCTGCATCACGGTGCGGAACACCTCGTCGCCGCCACCGACCTGGACGGTGATGGTGTCGTCCTGGCGGGTGAAGGTATCGGCGAGCCCGGGCAGCAGGTTACGGCGAACCTCGTTGGCGTCGCCCGGCGCCCAGGCCAGCACCATGGCCTGGCGGCCGTCCTCGCTGCGCAGGGTGTCCGGGTTGTCGCGGGTCCAGTACGACCACGCGTCGCCCACCCCCGGGTAGCCGGCCAGTTCCCGGGTCAGCGCCTGCCCGGCGGCCACCACCTGCGCCGTGTCCACCGTCCCCTGGCGCGCTGTCACCAACAGCGCGACGTTGGGGCTACCGGTGTGGAAGGCACCGGCGAGGAGGTCCCGCGCCCGCATGGACTCCGACCCTGGGGCCTCGAAGCGGTTCAGGGAGAGAGCGTTGAGGGTCCCCGCCGCGATCGCCGCGGCTACGACCGTGGCGACGGCGGTCGCCAGGACGATCCACCACCGTCGACGTACCACGAAACCAGCCAGCATCAGACCTCCTGCTACGCTCGCTTTTGCGAGTGATCAGTCGCATTTTGTGGCAAGAATACGAGCGACCGCTCGTATTAGCAATGCCGGCTGAAGGAGGAGAGAGAGTGCCAGAGGAACCGACCGGGGTGGCACAGGTGCCGACGCGGCGCCGGCAGGCCCGGGGGGAACGCCGGATGGCCGAGATCCTCGACGCGGCAGCGGCGGTGTTCGCCGAGGTGGGATACGAGAACACCACCACCAACGCGATCGCTGCCCGCGCCGCCGTCTCACCCGGGTCGCTGTACCAGTTCTTCGCCAACAAGGAAGCGGTCGCCGCCGCGCTGGCCGACCGGTTCGTGGCGCAGATGCGGGCGGCGCACGCCGCAGCCTTCGACGCGACCGACTTCGCGGCCATCGACCTCGATCAGCTGCTCGACCGGATCGTCGACCCGATCGTGGCGTTCAACATCGCCAACCCCGGGTTCAAGGCGCTCTTCGCCCGCCCGGACATGCCGGCGGGCCTCGCGGACGCCGCCCAGTCGATCCAGTCGGCCCTGCTCGGCCGGGTCGAGGCGATCGTCGCCGACCGGGCGCCCGGCGTGCCGCAGGTCGAACGAACCCGTGTCGCCCGGGTCGCCATCCAGGTCTTCCAGGCAATGATCCCGCTGGTGACCGCCACCACGGGAGGCGAGCGCGCCGCAAACGTACGCGAGCTGAAGAAGGTTCTCCGCGGCTACCTCGCACCGGTCATCGGATGACCCTCCGTACCGCCCCCGTTGGCCCTCAGCGGGGGGCGAGGGCGAGCAGGAGGACGGTGGTCACCAGGCCGGCGGCGGCCACCAGGGTGATGGCACGCGGGGTCAGCACGGCATGCCGGCGGTCGGCCAGCAGCCGGGCCGGGGCCAGCCCCACCAGCGGCCCGAGCAGCGTGACCACCAGCGCCAGCACCGGCAGGCCGACCGCCAGGTCCCCGCTGGAGCCGTCGCCCAGCGCCCGCGCGCCCATCCCCAGCGCGTACGCGACCAGCGCGCCCCCGATCCCGCAGCCCACCAGCAGCGGGTTAGCCGAGCCGGGCAGCTCGCCTGCCTGGCGGGTGCGGTCCAGCACCTCGCGTACCCCGTGCAGCAGCGGCACCGGATCGCCGGTCGCATCCCGGGCCGGCCCGGGCAGCTCGCCCAGTCGCCGCCCGCCGCTGCCCATCCGGGCGCGCAGCTGCCCCCACAGGTGGGCGGCCTCGGCATCGACCCGCTCCACCAACTCCCGCGCCTGCGCCACCTCCGCCTCGGCCCGGCGGACCTGCTCGGTGGCCTCCGCCACCGCCCGGTCGGCGGTGGCGCACTGCTGCGCGTACCAGGTGTGCGCCTCGGCGCGCTGGGCGGCCACCCGGGCGGTCAGCTCGGCGAGCCGACGGATCTGGGCGGCGTACGTCTCACTGGCGACCGGTTCGTTCATCGGGAAGGACCATAGGGGATGATCACCTGGCCGGTGCGGTGCACCGCCCGGTCGAAGTACAGGCCCCGCCACGGGCGCGGGTACCAGTCCGGCCCGCCGGTGCCCGGGTAGAGCGAGGAGCCCAGCTCCGCGCCCTGCACGTCGAGCGCCACCCAGGCCCCGATCTGGTCGGTACGCGCCGCCGGGCCGCCCAGGTCGGCCCGCATCCGGGCCACCCCGCGCCACCAGGCCAGCACGTGCGTACGCCGCTCCGGGCCGTCGTGCAGGATCCGGCGCAGCTGCTCCAGCCCGGTCCGCCGGCCAGCCTTGCCGGCGAGCTGTCCGGCGGCCGCGTCGACCGCGTAGAGCAGCAGATAGTGCGGGCTGTTCGGGGTGCCCGGGGCGCCGAGCGAGTCGCCCACCTCGGCCATCAGCTCGGGGACGGTCTCCTCGTCGTACCAGGCGGCGTCGTCGGCGAGGTCCTCGTAGAGGGCGCGGGCGGCCGGGTCGGCGTCCGGGTCGAGGCAGGCGATGGAGAACCGGGCCGTGCCGGGGCGGTGCTGCCGGGCCAGCGAGCGGGCGGCGGCGTCCAGCACGGCGCACGCCTCGTCCACCCGGGTGCCGAGCACGGCCAGGTTGCGCCCGGGGGCCCGGGGCAGCCGCAGCGCCGCCGAGCGGGCCTGCACGTCGATGATCTCCCCGAGCAGCGCGACCGGGCTGCGCGGCACCCCCTGCTCCGGGGCGGTCAGCGCCCGGAAGTCCGGCGCCTCGGCCAGCTTCGGGATCGCGTCGCCGTCGAAGAGCCGGGCCGGGGAAGCGTCCTGCGGGCGCATCCGCCACAGCCGGTGCTGCAGTTCGCTCCACGTCTCCCAGTCGCCGGCCGACGGGATACGGGCCACCTGGTTCCCCTCGGCCAGCCCCGACTCGGCGTTCACCACCGCGTGGTGCCGGGGCAGCGACTGCGCCGCGTCGTTGCGCTCGGCCAGGATGCGCAGCGCCTTCGGCAGCGCGATCCGCAGGGTGAACTGGGCGACCAGGGCGGGTCGCCCCCACAGCGCCTCGATGCCCCGGACGTCCTGCGAGGCGAGCACCAGGTGGATGCCCTGTGACCGCCCGCGCCGGGCCAGGTCCTCCAGCAGGTCGGCGGCTTCCCGCGCGACCACGTCCCGGCCGGCCAGCAGCGCCTGGAATTCGTCCACCACGGCGACGATCCGGGGCCAGTGCCCGGTCGGGTCCACGGCGCGCAGCTCGGCCAGCTTGGTGACCTCGTGCTTCTTCGCCGCGTCCGCCCGGCGGCGCAGCTCCTCGGCGAGGAAGCGCAGCAGCGCCAGGCCGAACTCCCGGTCGGTGTTCACGTTGATCCCGACCAGCCGCATGTGCGGCAGCCAGCTCGGGTCCCGTCGGCCCTGGGCGAACCGCGCGAACGACACCCCCTCCTTGAAGTCGAGCAGATAGAACTCCAGCTCGGCGGGGGAGTAGCGGGCGGCGAGCGCGCCGATCCAGGCGAAGATCAGGTTGGTCTTCCCGGTGCCGGAGGGGCCGCCGATCAGCGCGTGCGGCGGGTAGTCGCCGAGGGTGAGCTGCACCGGCCGGCCGTGCGGGCCCTCGCCGATCGGCGCGGTCAGGCCGTGCGCCGAGTCCGCCCGCCAGTAGTCCTCGGTCGGGGGCAGCAGGTCGGTGAAGGGCGCCGGCGGCGGTCCGGCGTTGACCCGGGAGGCAGTCTCCCGGCACGTCTCGGTGACCAGCCCGGGCGGGGGCGGGGGGTCGAGCGCCACCGGCAGCCCGCCGATCCGGGCGTCGTCCGGCTCCACCACGACCCGGGTGACCGTGGGGTCGTCGGGCAGCTCGATGCCGCGGACCACCAGGTGCACCCCGCAGGCCGCCCCGGTCCGCACCACCCGGTCGAGCTGGCCGCGCTCGTGCCGGGACAGCTCGTCGCCGCCGAGCAGCACCGCCACCCGCCACGGCTCCGGCCGGCGGCCGGTGGTCGCGGCCAGCTCGCGCAGCGACGCGTACTCCCCGGCCAGCACGGTCTCGTTGATCCGGCGGATCTGCTCCACCAGGTCGTCCAGCAGCCGGCCCAGCCCGCCGGGGCCGACGAAGGTGAGCAGGCCGGCGGTGCCAAGCGGGGCGAACCCGGCGAGCCCGCCGCCCAGGTGCTCCGGGTCGTACCCGACGAGCCGGACGCTGCCCGGGTCGGCGCGCCCCAGCGAGCGCAGCAGCAGGGCCGGCACCACCGCGGCGATGCCCTCCCGGTCGCTGCCGGCGAGGTGCACGTGACCGGCGTCCAGTAGCGGCACCAGCGCCGGCAGCGGCTCCGCGCCGGGGATGCGCACCGTGCCGACGCGTACCGCGCCGGGGGTCTCTGTGCGGTCGGCGGGGGTGGGTCGCCACCGGTCCCACGGGGCGGACGCCGCGCCCGGCGCCTCCCGCTCGGCCGCGGCGGCGGCCCGCCGGGCCAGCTCGGCGATCCGCGCGGTGTGCCGGGCGTCTATCTCGGCGAGCCGGTGGTCGCGGGCGGCGCCCACCCGCTCCGGTACGTCCGCCGCGGCGCGCCGCACCCGGACCAGCCGGTCCCGGCGGGCGGCCAGGTCGGCGTCGGCGGCGGCCAGCCGGTGCCGGGTGGCCCCGAGTGCCTCGGAGAGCAGCCCCCGGACCCGCGACACCACCTGGGCGCGGACGTCAGCCATGCGTACCCCGTCCGGGTTCCCGCTCGTCGGCGTCGTTGGGCAGGTCGCGGCCGAGCCGGTCCAGCAGCACCCCGGTGACCACCCCGGCGGTGACCGCCGGATCCGCGGCGTGCGGTTGTTCCTGCTCGCCGGAACGGCGGGGCGGGGGCATCCGGCAGACCCGGGTCAGCAGGGTGTCCAGCACCGGCGGCGGCAGCCCGGGCAGCAGGTCGCGGACCCGCCCGTCCAGCTCCCGGCGCAGCCGGGCCAGGTCGTCGGCGCGGGGCGGGTGGCCGAGCAGTTCGCCGGCCAGCTCGCGCAGCAGTGGCGGGGCGATCGCGGCCAGCCCCAGCCCGACGTCGGCGTGTGCCTGGCGCAGCTCCGCGTGCAGCCGGGCCCGGTCGCCGGAGCGGACCCCGGTCACCACCCGGCGCAGCAGCTCGCGGGAGTCGCCGACCCGCGCGTCCGGCTCGTCCGGGGCGCCCTCCCGGCCGCCGGTCAGCTCCGCCACCCGCACCGACCACCAGCGCCGCATCGCTGGCTGCTCGCCCTGCTCGGCCGCTGCGTCCGGGGCCGCCGGCGGCGTCTCACCCCGGGGCGCGTCGTGCTTCGGCCGGCGCTGCTCGCCGGTCGGGGCGGGCGCGCCGTCGGCGGCCAGCCCGATCGCGGCCAGGTACGCGGACAGCTGCTCCTGGGCCACCCGCAGCGCGTACCCGGCGGTCTCGGCGTGCTCGGTCGCGGCGGACAGCTCCGGCACCCCCAGCGGGTTCGCCGATTCCTGCCGCACCCAGCGCAGCCGCTCGGTGGCCTGGCCGAACTTCTCCAGCGCCACGGCGAGCTGGGCCAGCGGCAGCTCCTCGGCGGCGGCGCGCACCTGCCCGCCGACGTCCTCGATGATGGACACGTTCCGCCCCCTACAGGGTGGCGACGTAGAGCTGCGCCTGCTCGACCGCGACGAGGGTGGCGGCGAGGCACTCCTCCAGCTCCTGGCTGGCCTGGGTCAGCGACGCCTGGGCCGCCTCCACCGTCTCGTGGCCGCTGCCCTCCAGCGCGCCGGCAAGGGTCTGCTGCGCCTCGGCCAGCTTCTCGCCGGCCGCCTGCACGGCTGTCTGCCCGTCACCTATCTGCTGGAGGGCGACATCGATGGCTGCCTTCAGCTCGGCGACGCTCGCCACGGGGGACCTCCTGGGGGCAAGGGAGATCTCCATTACAACCCATCCCGCCGGATGGGCGAACATCCGCCCTCGCGGTGTTCCTGCCCGGCTGTCCGATCAATCCCCTGACGTGCGCGGAAGCCCTTTCGCCCGGACGGCCCCGGTCCCGCCGGCGAACCGCCTGGTCCCGTGCACGAGTCACCCCGCCGGGCGTACCCCGGTCACCGCACGGGCCCGCGGCGCTGGACGTCCGGAGGCAGCCAGCGTGGCCCGTGCACCTCGGCGCCCAGCGCACCCACCCGGGCCCGCAGCTCCCGGTCGGCGGTGACCACCACCCGGCGTCGGTCCGGCGCCGCGGCGACCAGCTCGACCATGGTGTCGTCGCCGGACCCGGGTGCGGCGACCACGGCCACCCCCGGCGCGGCCGGCACGTCCCGCGCCGCGCCCTCCACCACCAGCACCACGTCCACCGGTGGCGGCAGCTCCGGTGGTACGCCCCGGTCGGCCAGCGGCGCGAGCGCGTCGCGCAGCCGCGCCGCCGCCCCGGCCCGGTCCCGCCACCAGCCGTCCGGCCGCGAGCCCACCACGTTCGCGCCGTCGACGATCAGCAGCGCCCTGTCCGCCATGCCCCCAGCCTGCCATCCGGAGGCGTTTGTCGCGCCGACCGCCGGGTAGCCACCGCCGACCGTGCCGCGCCAGTCGCCCGGCGGGGCGCGCCGCGTCTGAGGAGCGGAGGACAGAGATGATGGGACCCGGTGACTTCGGCTCCGACCCGTGGGACGAGTTCCTGGCCCGGTACTTCGGTCGCGGCGAGGGGGGACGCCGGCCGGCACACCGGGTCGACATCACCCGGCTGATGACCGCCGACGCGCGGGAGATGCTGGCCGACGCGGCCCGGCGCGCGGCGCAGAAGCACAGCAACGACCTGGACACCGACCATCTGCTCTGGGCGGCGCTGCAGCGGGAGCCGCTACGCGATCTGGTACGCCGCGCCGGCGCCGACCCGGACGCTCTGGTCAACGCACTCGGCGGGCGCGGTGACGGGGCGCCGCGCGGCGAGGTGCCGCCCAACCTGTCGCTCACCCCGGCGGCCAAGCGGGCGTTGCTCGACGCCCACCAGCTCTCCCGGGCGATGGGTGCCAACTACATCGGCCCCGAACACATCCTGATGGCCCTGCCGTTGAACCCGGAGTCCCCGGCCGGCCGGATGCTGGCCGCGGGCCGGATCCAGCCGGAGTCGCTGCAGGCGGCCAGCGCGGAACGCGGCGGCGCCCCCCGTCCGGACCGCGGCACCCCCACCCTCGACCAGTACGGGCAGGACCTCACCGAGCTGGCCCGCAACGACCAGATCGACCCGGTCATCGGCCGGGCCGACGAGATCGAGCAGGCCGTGGAGATCCTGTCCCGGCGGACCAAGAACAACCCGGTGCTGATCGGCGAGGCCGGCGTCGGCAAGACCGCGATCGTGGAGGGGCTGGCCGAGCGGATCTGCGACGGCGACGTGCCGCAGACCCTGATCGGCAAGCGGGTGATCCAGCTCGACCTCGCCGGCCTGGTGGCCGGCACCCGTTACCGGGGCGACTTCGAGGAACGGCTGAAGAAGGTGATCGACGAGATCCGGGCCCACAAGGACGAGCTGATCATCTTCCTGGACGAGATCCACACCCTGGTCGGCGCGGGTGGCGCCGGCAGCGAGGGCGGCATGGACGCCTCGAACATGCTCAAGCCCGCCCTCGCCCGTGGCGAGCTGCGGGTGATCGGCGCGACCACGCTGGACGAGTTCCGGCGCAGCATCGAGAAGGACGCCGCGCTGGCCCGCCGGTTTCAGCCGGTCTTCGTGCCCGAGCCGAGCGTCGAGGACACCGTCACCATCCTGCGCGGCCTGCGTGACCGCTACGAGGCGCACCACCAGGTCCGCTTCACCGACGAGGCGCTGGTCGCCGCCGCTGAGCTCTCCGACCGCTACGTCACCGACCGCTACCTGCCGGACAAGGCGATCGACCTGATCGACCAGGCCGGCGCGCGGGTGCGGCTGCGTACCCGTACCCCCGCCGAGGACGTGCGCGAGCTGGAGCGGCAGCTCGACGAGGTGCGCCGCAACAAGGAGCAGGCGGTCGCCGACGAGCAGTACGAGCGGGCCTCCCAGTTGCGCGACCGGGTGTCCGAGCTGGAGGAACAGGTCCGCCGGGCGAAAGGCGACGGGGAGAGCCCCGAAGTGCCGACGGTCGGGCCGACGGAGATCGCCGAGGTGGTCTCCCGAGCCACCGGCATCCCGATCAACCAGCTCACCGAGGAGGAACGCGACCGGCTGCTGCGGCTCGAGGGGTACCTGCACGAGAAGGTCGTCGGGCAGGACGACGCGGTCAGCGCGGTGGCCGAGGCGGTGCGCCGCTCGCGTGCCGGGCTGGCGGACCCGGACCGGCCGATGGGCAGCTTCCTCTTCCTCGGCCCGACCGGCGTCGGCAAGACCGAACTCGCCCGGGCCCTGGCCGAGGCGCTCTTCGGCGAGGCGGACCGGATGGTCCGGGTGGACATGAGCGAGTTCCAGGAGCGGCACACGGTCAGCCGGCTGGTCGGCGCCCCGCCCGGCTATGTCGGCTACGAGGAGGCCGGCCAGCTCACCGAGGCGGTGCGCCGCCGCCCGTACGCGGTGGTGCTGCTCGACGAGATCGAGAAGGCGCACCCGGATGTGTTCAACATCCTGCTCCAGGTGCTGGACGACGGCCGGCTCACCGACAGCCAGGGCCGCACGGTGAACTTCAAGAACACCGTCCTGATCATGACCAGCAACCTCGGGTCGGAGATGATCACCGGTACCCAGCGCACGGTGGGCTTCGGCGTCGGCGAGCCCGGCCGGGAGCAGGAGGCCAGCGAGCTGCGGGAGCGGCTGATGCGCCGGCTGCAGGAGAACTTCCGGCCCGAGTTCCTCAACCGGATCGACGAGGTGATCATCTTCCAGCGGCTGGAGGCCGAGCAGCTGCGGCAGATCACCGAGCTGATGCTGGAGGAGACCAAGCGCCGGCTGCACGCCCAGGACATCCAGGTCGAGGTCACCGCGGCCGGCATCGACTGGCTGGCCGAGCACGGCTACCAGCCGGAGTTCGGGGCCCGCCCGCTGCGCCGGGTGATCCAGCGGGAGGTCGACAACCGGCTCTCCCGGATGCTGCTGGAGCACCAGGTCTCGCCCGGCCAGAAGGTCGTCGTCGACGCGCGGGACGGGCAGCTGTCCATCGAGGTCGGCAGCGGGGACCGCGACTACGTCGCCGCCAGCACCTCGCACCCTCGATGAACCGGAAACGGGACGAGATGACCGAGCCGGAGGAGAGCCGGGAGGAAACCGAGCGGCGCGAACCGATCGTGAGCCCGCCGACGGCGAACCCGTCGCGGGTCAAGGTGCCGCCGGAGGGTGTGAAGAAGCAGACCGACGAGGGCGACCGGACGCCGTCCGGGCCGCCGCCGGAAGAGGAGGCGTGATGGTACGCGAACAGCGCGTGGATCCCGAGGTCGACGTGCTCTGGGACGACTTCCACGCCCTGGTGAACGTCCCCTCCGAGCAGTTGCGCCAGTGGCTGCTGACCCGTGGCTCGGGGGAGGAGTCGTTCGGCCCCGCCCCGAACATGGACCTGCCCGAGCCGGGCCGGCACATCCTGCGGGTGCTGAGCAAGCGCAAGGTGGACCTCACCCGGGAGGACATCGAGGTGATGCAGGCGGCGGTCGACCGCATCCAGGACCTCATCGACGCCCGGCCGAGCGGCGGCAACGCCGACAACGAGTGGCGGTACTCGCTGCTCGACCTCGGGCACGACGTTCTGGTCGAACGCTGACCGGACCGGCCGACGGCACCCGGGGGAGTCCCGGGTGCCGTGCCGTGCGTTAGTCGGACGATTCCATGCTGGGTAGCTCCAAGCCGGCCGCGTCGGCGGCGGCCTGCCGCTCCGCGCGGGCCCGTTCCTCCCGGCTGAGCAGGTTGGCGTACTCGGTGATGTCCGCCGGGTCGGGCACCTCCGGCAGCCGGCGCAGGAACGCCTCCAGGTCGGTGGAGGCGGCGGTGTGCGCGGCGGCCGCCTGGCGCAGCAACTCCCGCTGGTCGGCGGCAGGGTACAGATCAGTCATGGCGCCCTGATACCCGCGCTCAGGCGGTTCGCACCCCGCCGGCCGCCGCCACCTGCGCACCGAAGTCGGGTCGACCCAGCAACCAGGCCAGGTAGTCCGGGTGCGGGGCCAGCGCGTCGGTGTACGCCGCCACGGCCGTCTCGAGCACCGTCTCGGCGACCCGGGCGGTCGGCGCGTCCGGGTGCCAGCCCAGCAGCAGCCGCCAGCGCAGCGGCGTACCGGCCAGCCGGCGGGTCACCAGGCCGGCGACGGGCCGGAAGGTGGCCTGGCAGAGGCCCACCGCCTCGCCGGCGTCGACCAGGTCCAGGCAGCCGCGCACGTCCGCCTCGTACAGCTTGCGGGGGGTGAAGCCGGCGCGGGCGCAGGCGGCGGCGAAGCAGTCGCCGAAGCAGCCCTCCCCGGGCGCCGCGACCCACTGCTCGTGCCGCAGGTCGACCAGGCGCACCTCGTCCCGGCCGGCCATCCGATGGGTCTGCGGCAGCAGCACGAAGATCGGGTCGACGGCGACCTCCCGCCAGCTCAGCCCGAACTCCGCCGACGGGGCGGCGTCCCCGCACACCCCGGTCAGCGCGAAGTCGAGCCGGCCGCCGGCGACCAGTTGGGCCAGCTCGTCCACCGACCAGGACGCGTACGTGCTGATCTGCACGTCGGGCCGCTCGGCGGCGAGCCGGTGCACCAGCCGGCCGAGGATCGGGCTGTTCACCCCGCCGAACCGGTACCGGGTCAGCGGGTCGGCCGCCCCGGCCAGCCGGGCCGCCTCGTCCTGCAGGCCCTTCATCGCCGGCAGCAGCACCCGGGCCCGGTCCAGCACCAGTTCGCCCAGCGCGGTGGGGCGGGCGCCGCGGCGGTCCCGGTCGAACAGCGGTCCGCCGAGGGCCCGCTCGATGCGCTGGAGCTGGGCGGTCAGCGCCGGCTGGGCCAGGCCGAGCATCGAGGCGGCCTTGGTGACGCTTCCCGTCTCCGCGATCGCGCAGACCACCCGCAGATGTCGCAGCTCCAGATTCATACGGTGACGGTAGGACCACGAACGGGGATGCGGAAGGGCCCGTCCGCCATCGGTGTACGCCGATCAGTCGGCCGTCCGTCGCCGCGGCGGCCGGAATCGGCTCAGTGCTTCCCCGGCCGTTCCAGATCGGACAGCTGGGTACGCCGGCCGGTCACCGCGTCGCGGACCTTGTCCAACACCCCCACCGCCGGCTCGACGAGCTTGTTCCACGGCGGGGTGGCCGGGGTGCCCGGGTGCGGCCGGGTCGGCGCCGCCTCCTCGGCGATCTCCCACCGGTTGCCCAGCCGGATCAGCTCGGCGTCGGTGGCCACCTCGCGCAGCGGCGCCACCAGCGCGGCGACCCGGTCGACGTGCCGGCGTACCCGGTCGGCCACCTCGGCCAGCGCCGGGTCGTCCGGCCCGGACAGTTCCCGCAGGGCGGTGAGCAGCCCGGCGTCCGCCTCGATCTCCCGGTCCACCAGTTCGGCGCCGGCCGGCACGGCGGCCCGGGCGGCGGGGAAGAGGTACTGCTCCTCGGCGGACAGGTGCCGGGACACCACGGCGGTGAGCACGTCGAGCACCTCGCGCCGACGCTCGGCGGGCAGGTCCGGGTCGGTGACCTGCCCGGCCAGGCCGAGCAGCGCGGTGTGCTCCCGCGCCACGAGGTCGATCAGGCTCCGGCCACCCGGCCGGTACACGTCGTCAGCGGCGGGCGGCAGCGGCGGCAGGGGGACGGTCATGGTGCACTCCTCGACTGATGGCCGGCGCGGGATCGGCGGCGCCGCCGGCCCCGGGTGAGCGGTGCGGGAACGCCACCGGCGGTACCCGTACCCGCGATCCGTGAAACCGCCCGCCGGGCGGGGCGGACCGGGCGTCGGGACCGGCTGGTATGAAGAAGCGATGACGAGCGACCCCGCCTCCGACCGACCCGACCCCTGTGACGAGGTCGTGGACCTCTGCCGCGACCTGCTGCGCATCGACACCACCAACACCGGCGACAACGACACCAGCGTCGGGGAACGCCGCGCCGCGGAGTACGTCGCCGAGAAGCTCGCCGAGGTCGGCGTCGACGCGGAGCTGCACGAGTCCGCGCCGGGCCGGGCCAATCTGGTCGCCCGGATTCTCGGCACCGACCCGGGCCGGGACGCGCTGCTGGTGCACGGTCACCTCGACGTGGTGCCCGCCGACCCCGACGAGTGGTCGGTGCATCCGTTCTCCGGCGAGCTCCGTGACGGCTACCTGTGGGGCCGCGGCGCGATCGACATGAAGGACTTCGACGCCATGGTGCTCGCCGTGGTCCGCGGCTGGCAGCGCGCCGGGGTGCGTCCTTCGCGGGACATCGTGCTCGCCTTCACCGCCGACGAGGAGGCCGGCAGCGACTACGGCGCGCACTTCCTCGCCCAGCGGCACCGCCACCTCTTCGACGGCTGCACCGAGGCGATCGGCGAGGTCGGCGGCTTCTCCTACTCGGTTGACGAGCAGCGCCGGCTCTACCTCATCGAGACCGCCGAGAAGGGCATCGACTGGCTGCGCCTGCACGCCAAGGGCCGCCCCGGCCACGGCTCGATGGTGCACGACGACAACGCGGTCACCGCGCTCGCCGAGGCGGTCGCCCGGGTCGGCCGGCACCGCTTCCCGGTGGTCGTCACCGACACCGTGCGGGCGTTCCTCGAAGAGGTCTCCGACGTGCTCGGCATCGAGATCGACCCGGAGGACCCGGAGACCGCGATCGCCAAGCTCGGCCCGATCGCCAACATCATCGGCGCCACCATCCGCAACACCGCCAACCCGACCCGGCTGGCCGCCGGCTACAAGGACAACGTCATCCCCGGCCGGGCCACCGCCACCATCGACTGCCGCAGCCTGCCCGGCCAGTCGGAGCTGCTGGAGCGGCAGCTGCGCGAGCTGATCGGCCCGGACATCGCCATCGAGTACATCCAGCGCCAGCCGGCCCTGGAGACCACCTTCGACGGCGACCTGGTCGACGCCATGTCCGCCGCGCTGCGCGCCGAGGACCCGGGCGCCCGCCCGGTGCCGTACATGCTCTCCGGTGGCACCGACGCCAAGGCGTTCTCGCAGCTCGGCATCCGCTGCTTCGGCTTCGCGCCGCTGCGGCTGCCCGCCGACCTCAATTTCTCCGGGCTGTTCCATGGCATCGACGAGCGGGTTCCGGTGGACGGGCTACAGTTCGGCGTGCGGGTTCTCGACCGGTTTCTCCGCAGCTGCTAGCCGTGTCCGTCACGTCACCGTCGGCGCGGAATCTCCCCCCATCCGAAGGGACTGCCACACATGACCGACCAGCACGGTGAGCTGGACGCCGCCCTGGAGCGGGTGATCGACGCGGCGCGTGCCCACCTGGCCGCCGTCCGCGCCGCCCACGGCCGGATCGACGACGACAACGTCTGGCAGGCGTACGTCGCCCTGAACAATGCCTCGTTCGCCTACGACGAGCAGTTGCTCGACGCGTTCGGCGAGGTGACCCCGTGGGACGTGGAGTCGATCGACCCGAACGAGGCCGACGAGCGCTTCGGCGGCGTCGAGGGGGTCGAGGCCACCGACCCGCACCCGCGCGTCATCTCGGTCCGGCAGCGCCGGGACTACCGGGTGCCGAGCGTGTCCGCCCTGATCCGGGCGGCCGAGGCGGCCCGCCGCGAGGGCACCCCCGAGGAGGACGAGCCGGCCCCGGTCGAGGGGGTCGGCGAGGCCGTGCTGGAGCTGCTGCAGAGCGGTGACGGCTCGCTCAGCGCGCTGGACGTCCCCGAGCTGGAGCCGCTTGACGGCCTGGTCATGGTCAGCGAGGTCAGCAGCCCGGTCGACCTGGAGTCGTTCGACGACGACGACTCGCTCGGCCCCTTCCAGCCGGCCGCCGACGACCGTCTCGTGGGCCGCCTCGACGAGCACCCGTTCCTCGAGCTCGACGAGGAACACGACCACGCCCACTAGGCCACGCCGCCCCCGGGGCCTGACCGTCCGGTCCGGGCCCCGGGGGCGTACCGCGTCGGCCCGGTCCGGCCGTCCTCAGTACGACAGGCCCGGCTGCGGCTGGTTGACCCGGCGGCGGCGCAGCATCACCTGCCGCGTCCCGTCCCGGTACAGCCGCACCCGGGCCAGCTCCCATCCGGAGAACTCCGCCTGGATCGCCAGCTGCGCCGCGGCGGTCAACCGGTCGACATTCGCAGGCAACCGCAGCGGCGCGTATTCGTAGTCCATGCCCTCTATGCTGCCCAGCCCGGTGGTCCACCGCCACCCCCGGACGGTGACCCGGATCGCCGTCCGTCGGCCGGCATCCAGACGACGGGCCTCAGCCGTCCCGTTCCGGGTAGCCCACCGGCACCGCCGAGACGTCGTCGAGCGCGGTGACGATCTCCTCCGGCAGGGTCATCCGCTCCACCTGCAGCGCGCCGAGGAGCTGCCCCACGGTGCGGGCGCCGAGGATCGGCGCGGTGACCCCCGGCCGGTCCCGGATCCAGGCCAGCGCCACCTCCAGCGGCGACACGCCCAGCCCCCCGGCCGCGGTGGCGACCGCCTCCACGATGCTGGAGCAGCGCGGCTCCAGGTAGGTGGCGACGAAGCGCTCGAAGTGCGGCGACGCGGCCCGGGAGTCGGCTGGACGGCCGTGCCGGTACTTGCCGGTGAGCACCCCGCGCCCCAGCGGCGACCAGGGCAGCACGCCCAGCCCCAGCGCCGCGCAGGCGGGCAGCACCTCGCGCTCCACGCCCCGCTCCAGCAGCGAGTACTCCACCTGCGCGGCGACCACCGGGGCGCGCCCCGGCCAGGCGGCCTGCCAGGCGGCGGCCCGGGCGGTCTGCCAGCCGGAGAAGTTCGACACCCCCACATACCGGGCCTTGCCGGTGGACACGGCGTGGTCCAGGGCGGAGAGGGTCTCCTCCAGCGGGGTGTCCGGGTCGTATCCGTGCACCTGCCACAGGTCGACGTGGTCGGTGCCGAGCCGGCGCAGCGACGCCTCCAGGGTCCGCAGCAGGTGCCCGCGGGAGTTGTCCCGCCGGCGGCCGCTGCCCGGCCGCAGCCCCGCCTTGGTGGCGATGAGCAGCTCGTCCCGATCGACCAGGCTGCCCAGCAGCGAGCCGATCACCGACTCGGCGTCGCCGTCGGCGTACACGTCGGCGGTGTCGACGAGGTTGCCGCCCGCGTCGAGGTAGCTCTTCAGCTGGGCGGCCGCGTCGTCGGCGTCGGTGTCCCGTCCCCAGGTCATGGTGCCGAGCGCGAGCCGCGAAACCGCCAGCCCGCTTCGGCCGAGCGGTCGCTGTTGCATGGGTGAACCTTATTTCGAACCTCGCGTCACGGATATCCTCGCCCGGAGTCAAGTTCCTGCTCCACCCAGCCCGGCGAGCTGTGACGCGGTCGGGGGTGAGCCGGTGACCGGCTCGGCCACCGGCATTGCGTAACCTGATGCGACCTGTGGTGCGGACGGTGGGAGGACCAGTGCGACTCGGGCTCAGCCTCGGATACCAGACGGCGTGGAGCGCGCCGGCCGATCATCTGGCCCTGGCTCAGGAGGCCGACCGGCTCGGCTACTCGGTGGTGTGGGCGGCGGAGGCCTACGGCTCCGACTCGCCGAGCATGCTGGCGTGGATCGCCGGCCAGACCGAGCGGATCGACGTGGGCAGCGCGGTGATGCAGATCCCCGCCCGTACCCCGGCGATGACCGCGATGACCGCCGCCACCATCGACACGCTCTCCGGCGGCCGGTTCCGGCTCGGCCTGGGCGTCTCCGGCCCGCAGGTCTCCGAGGGCTGGCACGGCGTCCGCTTCGCCAAGCCCCTGGCCCGCACCCGGGAGTACGTCGACATCGTCAAGCTGGCGATCGCCCGCAAGGAGGTCGCGTACGACGGCGAGCACTACACGCTGCCGCTGCCGGACGGCCCGGGCAAGGCGCTCCGGTTGGGTTTCCACCCACCGCGCGAGCACATCCCGATCTACCTGGCCGCTGTCGGCCCGAAGAACCTGGAGCTGGCCGGCGAGATCGCGGACGGCTGGCTCGCCATCTTCTACGCGCCCGAGTTCGCCGAGGAGCAGCTCGCCGCGGTCCGCGCCGGCCGGGCCAGGATCGGCGAGGAGCTGAGCGGCTTCGACGTGGTGCCGTCCGTCCCGGTGGTGGTCGGCGACGACGTCGCCTCCTGCGCCGAGCTGGTCCGCTGGTACGCCGCCCTCTACGTCGGCGGCATGGGCAGCCGGGAGCAGAACTTCTACAACCAGCTCGCCATCCGGATGGGCTACGGCGACGCGGCCCGCGAGGTGCAGGACCTCTACCTCGCCAAGCGGCAGCGCGACGCGGCGGCCGCGGTGCCGACCGAGTTCATCGACCGCACCTCGCTGCTCGGTCCGAAGGAGCGCATCGCCGAGCGGATGCAGGAGTACGCGGAGGCCGGCGTCACCACCCTGTCGGTGACCCTCTTCGTCGCTGACCGGGAGAGCGGCGTGCAGACCCTGCGCACCGTCGCCGAGGCCCTCGAGCTGTCCGGAGTCGGCGAGTGACCTGGGTCGAGGCCATCGTCCTGGGCATCGTCCAGGGGCTCACGGAATTCCTGCCCGTCTCGTCCTCCGGGCACCTGCGGATCACCTCCGCGATCTTCTTCGGCCGGGATGCCGGCGCGTCGTTCACCGCGGTGACCCAGTTGGGCACCGAGGCGGCGGTGCTCATCTACTTCTTCAAGGACATCTGGCGGATCGTCCGTACCTGGGTGATCGGCATGTGGGACCGCTCGGTCCGGTCCAGCCTCGACTACCGGATGGGCTGGTACGTCATCGTCGGCACCATCCCGATCGGCGTCTTCGGCCTGCTGTTCAAGGACGCGATCCGCGACACGGCCCGGAACCTGTACCTGATCTCCTTCACGCTGATCTTCTTCGCGCTGGTGCTGGCCTTCGCCGAGTACTGGGGGCGGCAGACCCGCACCCTGGAGAACTTCCGGATGCGCGACGGCATCGTCATGGGCTTCGCCCAGGCGATGGCGCTCATCCCCGGCGTCTCCCGGTCCGGCGGCACGCTCACCTTCGGCCTGTTCCTGAACCTGACCCGGGAGACCGCGGCGCGGTACTCGTTCCTGCTGGCCATCCCCGCCGTGGTGCTGTCCGGCGTGTTCAGCCTCGGCGACGTCTTCGAGCCCGCCGAACCGGGCACTGCCGCACCCAGCGTGGCCCAGATGGTGGTCGCCACGGTGATCGCCTTCGCCATCGGCTACGCGGCCATCGCCTGGCTGCTGCGCTACGTCGCCCACCACACCCTGTACCTCTTCGTGCTGTACCGGGTGGCGCTCGGCACCCTCGTTCTGTGCCTACTCCTCACCGGGACGATCCAGGCCACGTAGCCCCTCTTCCTCGGCTGGCTCTCGCTTTTCGGGGGTCTGGGGGCGACCGTGCCCGGCTCCGGGCGGTCAGGCTTGATCCCTGCGCCGGTCACGGTCGCCCCCAGCCCCGTCGTGTGCCTTCGCCGCCCGCCGGTTGCGGTCTTCCTTTGGTACGTACCGCAGTGAGCTGCTGATCTTGGGCGGTGTTCTTCTGTTCTGCTGCTGACGGGAGCTGTCCAAGATCTGGAGACGCCAGCGTTCAGAGACACTGCTGGCCGGCACCCGTCTTGGGGTGCCGGCCAGCAGCTTGTACGCGTTTTCAGTTGGTCAGCTGATCAGGTGGGTCAGCTGTTCCAGTGCTGGGCGACGAGGTCGGCGGCCTGCTGTTCCCACTGGGCGTAGGCGTCCGGGTAGGCCGACACCTGCACGGTCTGGGCGGCCTTGGTCAGCGGCATGTCCTGCCAGCCGTCGATCTGCTTCAGACCCTTCAGGAACGCGGTGGTGGCGTACTCCGGGTTCGTGATCTGCTCCGGCGTGCCCCAACCACTGGAGGGGCGCTGCTGGAACAGGCCCAGCGAGTCGTGGTCATTGGCGTCGCCGAGGTGGCCCAGGTTCTCCAGCTTCGACTCCTGCAGACTCGTGGCGATCGAGATCACCGCGGCCCGCTCCGGCAGGCCCGCCTTCTTGGTGGCGGCGATGATCGCCTTCGCGTTCGCGGTCTGCTCGTCGTTCAGGGTGATCTTCGACTGGGCGCCCTGCACACCATGCGGCACCAGCTTGCCCATGTCCGGCTTGTCGGCCTGCACCGCCGCCACCGGGTTGGCGTGCACCGGCTCAGCAGCGTGGGCGGCGATCGGACCGGCGAACACACCACCGGTGAAAGCCAGACCAGCAACACCAAGAATGCTCTTACGCAGCATCGAGTTCATGACCAAAGCTCCATTCGGGGGTCGGCGCACACACCGCCCACGGGGGTGGGCAGGGCGCGCAAGCACCGTCAGGCGCTCAAAGGGGAAAGTCTTCGACCAGCGGCTCGCGGGGCGAGGGGTTCGCCTCTTCGCGGCGCCGGGACCATATCCAACGACCGGCGGCCCGCCAACATTCCGGGCCCGACCACCCCGGCACACGGGGCGGCTTCCTCGGTCGCGAGTCATGTGCAACGACCGCCGGCCTACCATCATTCCGACCTGGGCCGGCCAGCAAGCCTGCCTCGCGGGGCGCCTACCTCGGCCGTGCACCCGTGTTTCAACGACCCCCGGCCGCCCATCATTCCGGGCCCGGGATGCCGCCGACCACACCCACAAACCGGACATCGCCCACCACCACAGCCCGCCAAGTGGGCCCGAACCGCCCTTGATCCACTCCAGGTCGCGGAAACGGCGGTAACCGACACCCGCCTACACCGCCACATCCCCGACAGGGAGTCGATCACGGGCGGGCCAGGACGGGAGGCCACACTTTCGGCGAAACCGACGGCCGAGCCGGTACCCCCGCCGAGGCGCGGACCGTGTGCAGGTACGCACGCCGTACCCGGGGCGCGAACCACGCACGCCGGACAGCCGGACGGCGCAGGACCACGACGCGGGGTGTGGCCCGCCGTGACCGGCGTAGGGGTCAAGCCTGACCGCCCGGAGCCGGGCACGGCGGGCCACACCCCCAACCGCGACCAAAGCCGGCAGCGGCCCACGACGGGCGCGCGCGGCGGGCCACACCCGAACCGCAGCCGGAAGACAGACGCCGTACCGCCTAGGGTGGTCAGGGTGGCGACCCTTCTGCTTCTGCGACACGGCCGGACCACCGCGAACGCCGACGGCGGCCTGGCCGGCCGGCAGCCGGTCGAGCTGGACGAGACCGGTCGCGCCCAGGCCACGGCGGTCGGCGAGCGGCTGAAGGGGCTCCCCCTGGCGGCGGTGGTGACCAGCCCGCTGGTCCGCTGCCGGCAGACCCTGGAGCTGGCCCTGCCGCAGGCCGAGCCGGTGGTGGAGGAGGGGCTGATCGAGTGCGGCTACGGCAGCTGGGAGGGGCAGCCGCTGAAGAAGCTGGCGAAGGAGCCGCTCTGGCCGGTGGTCCAGCAGCACCCGAGCGCGGCCGTCTTCCCGGAGGGGGAGTCGATGTCGGCGATGTCGGCGCGGGCGGTCGCGGCGGTGCGTTCCTGGGACGCCCGGATCACCGCCGAGCACGGGCCGGAGGCGGTCTGGCTGGCCTGCAGCCACGGCGATGTGATCAAGGCGATCGTGGCCGACGCGCTCGGCGTACACCTGGATCTTTTCCAGCGGATCGTCGCGGACCCGGCGTCGGTGACGGCGATCCGCTACACGGCGCTGCGGCCGTTCCTGGTCCGGCTCAACGACACGGGCGGTGATCTGAGCGGGCTGGTGCCGCCGCCGCGGAAGCGCCGGCGGCGCGCGGCGCGGGCCACGGACTCGGACGCGGCGGTGGGCGGCGGCGCGGGGGCGGCCCCGTGAGCGCGAGGAGTGAGCCGATGAGCCGGTCCGCCACGCCCGGGAACGGCCCCCGTGGGCGCCGGTGTTTCGCCCTGGGCGGATTCAGCGTCGGTGCGCTGCACGGCGGTTCCACCCGCCGGATAGGGTCGTGGGTATGACCCACCAGGTGCACGCCTTCGAGCCGCCGGAGCGGTTCGTCGCCGGAACCGTCGGCCCGCCGGGGGAACGTACGTTCTTCCTGCAGGCGCGCGGCGGTGGCCGGCTGGTCAGCGTCGCGCTGGAGAAGGTCCAGGTGTCCCTGCTCGCCGAGAAGCTGGAGGAGTTGCTCGCCGAGGCGCAGCGCCGGTTCGGCGTCCAGTTGCCGGAGGCGGCCCCCGTCGTCGGCGACAACGACCCGCTGGACACCCCGGTCGACGAGGAGTTCCGGGTCGGCACGCTGGGGCTGGCCTTCGACGTGGACAGCGCCACCGTGGTGATCGAGGCGATCGCCGCCGGTGAGACCGAGGTCGAGGTCGCGCTAGGCGAGGCCGACGACGACGAGGACGAGGACCCGGACGAGCCGGACGACGACCTCGACCGGCTGCGGGTGCGGTTGACCCCCGAGGCGACCCGCGCGTTCATCGAGCGGGCCCGTCGCGTGGTCAACGCCGGCCGTCCGCCCTGCCCGCTCTGCGGCCAACCCCTGGACCCCGCCGGGCATCTCTGCCCGCGGCACAACGGTTATCACCGGTGACCTCGTCGGAACTCCAGCCCCGACAGGACGGAGCCGCTGCGCTGCGGCTGCTCACCGATGGTGAGCTCACCCTGGAGGGGCGGCTGGTCGACGCCTCGAACACCACCCTGCGCGGGATCCTCACCCGCGACGGGGTGGCCGCGCGCTGCGTCTACAAGCCGGTCCGCGGCGAGCGTCCGCTCTGGGACTTCCCGGACGGGACGCTCGCCGGCCGGGAGGTGTCGGCCTATCTCGTCTCCCGGGCGAGCGGTTGGGATCTGGTGCCGCCCACCGTGCTGCGGGACGGACCGTTCGGCCCCGGCTCCTGCCAGCTCTGGATCGACGAGCCCGAGGACGCCGAGTCGCTCGTCGGTTTCGTTCCCGCCGACGCCCTGCCGCCACGCTGGTTCCTGGTCGCCGCGGCCCGGGACGACGACGGGGCCGCGTACGCCCTGGCGCACGCCGACGACCCGCGCCTGGCCCGCCTCGCCGTCCTCGACGCGGTGATCAACAACGCCGACCGCAAGGGCGGTCACGTCATCGTGGGCCCCGACGACCGGATCTACGGGGTCGACCACGGCGTCTGCTTCCACGTCGAGGAGAAGCTGCGTACGGTGCTGTGGGGCTGGGCGGGCCGGCAGCTGCCGCCGGACGCGGTGGAGATGCTGGACGGGCTGGCCGGGCAGCTCACCGGTACGCTCGGCGACGAGCTGGCCGAGCACCTCACCATCGGTGAGGTCGCCGAGTTGGCGGCCCGGGTGGACCGGCTGCGGGAGAGCGGGCGGTTCCCGTTGCCCCCGCAGGAGTGGCCGGCAATGCCCTGGCCGCCCATGTGAGCCGTTGTCGCGTTGATCACTTGAGGCGCGGCACCCGAGCGCCTGACGGATCGTTAGGCTGACGGTCATGGAGTCTTGGGTGGGACACGAGGTGCCACGGCTGCCGGGCAAGGGCCAGCCACTGGGGTTGTACGACTCGGCGCGGCAAGGTGTCCACTCCAGTGAGCCCGACGGGGTCGCCTCGATGTACGTCTGCGGCATCACCCCGTACGACGCCACCCACCTCGGGCACGCGGCCACCATGATCGCCTTCGACCTGGTGCAGCGGATGTGGCGGGACGCCGGCCTGTCCGTGCGGTACGTGCAGAACGTCACCGACATCGACGACCCGCTGCTGGAGCGGGCCGAGCGCGACGGCGAGGACTGGAAGGTCCTGGCCATGCGGGAGACCGCCCTGTTCCGGGAGGACATGGAGGCGCTGCGGATCATCCCGCCGGAGCACTACGTCGGCGCGGTCGAGTCGATCCCGGACATCGCCGAGAAGGTCCTGGTGCTGCTCAAGGACGGCGCGGCCTACCGGCTCGACGACGGCACCGGCGACGTCTACTTCGACCTCAGCGCGGCCCCCGAGTTCGGCTACGAGTCGAACCTCTCCCGGGAGCAGATGCTGGAGATCTTCCCGGAGCGTGGCGGCGACCCGGACCGGGCCGGTAAGCGGGACCCGCTGGACCCGCTGCTGTGGCGCGGGGCCCGGGAGGGCGAACCGTCCTGGCCGGGCGGTGAGCTCGGCGCCGGGCGCCCCGGCTGGCACATCGAGTGCACGGTGATCGCGCTGAACCTGCTCGGTGACCGGATCGCCGTGCAGGGCGGCGGCAACGACCTGCTCTTCCCGCATCACGAGTGCTCGGCGGCGCACGCCGAGCGGTTGACCGGCCAGGCGCCGTTCGCCGACCACTACGTGCACGCCGGCATGATCGGCCTAAACGGGGAGAAGATGTCGAAGTCCCAGGGCAACCTGGTCTTCGTGTCCCGGCTGCGGGCGGACCGGGTCGACCCGATGGCCGTCCGGCTGGCCCTGATGAGCGGGCACTACCGCACCGACCGTTCGTGGACCGACGAGCTGCTCGCCGCGGCGCAGGAGCGGCTGGCCCGCTGGCGGCGGGCCGCCGCCTTGCCGGCCGGGCCGGCTGGGGACGAGCTGCTGGCCGGGGTGCGCGCCCGCCTCGCCGACGACCTGGACACGCCCGGCGCCCTGGCCGTGGCGGACGCCTGGGCCGCGCAGGCCCTGGCCGGGGTCGCCGACGACGCAGCCGCCCCGAAGCTCTTCGCGGACACCGTCGACGCCCTCCTGGGTATCCGCCTCTAGGTGCACTGATCGGGGACGTTGGTCAATCGCGTGAAGTAGGCGGACCCGTGAAGGCGTAGCCCGCGGCCTGACGTTTCGCTTCGTCGTGATGGGTTGTTTCGGCGTCACGGAGGGCTTGGGTGGTGACCCGGGAGGCGAGCAGGAGCGCGGCGAGCACGAGTCCGAGGGCTGCGGCGATGAAGGGGGCGCGGATCCCCAGGCTGCGTCCGAGCAAGCCGCCGGCGAGGGCTCCGAGGGGGACGACACCCAGGACGATCAGGCGGTAGGCGGCGGTGACGCGGCCGAGGAGTTCGTCGGGGACTGCTGCTTGGCGCAGGGTGCTGACGACGATCTGGTTCAGCGAGGTGGCAATGGCGGCGCAGAACATGCCGGCAAGGGCGAGGGGTGTGTGGTGACCCAGGCCGAGGATGGCGTAGCTGGCGGCCGGGGTGAGGGCGGCGAGCCAGGTGGTGGGGCCGCCGCCGATGCGGGGCACGACGTGTCCGGCGAGTAGCGAGCCGACGATCGCACCGGCGGCGGGAACGGCGACGAACAGGCCGTAGCGCGACATGGGCATTTGGTACGGACCGGTGATCAGCAGAACGAGCACCCCGCCGGTGGCCGAGCTGAAGAAGTTGATTGCCGCCGAGATGAACGCGACTCGGCGCAGCAGGTCGTGGCGCCAGAAGTGGGCCCATCCGGAGCGGATGTCCTGGGTGATTGTGGTCGGGGTCGAGCGGCGGCCCTCCTGTTCCTCGCTGGTGGGGCGCAGCGCGGGCAGCAGCAGAGCTGCCAGGCCGGCGAGCGCGAACGCGGCCGCGCCGGTGTAGAAGGCCGCTGATGCTGCCAGCGCGAACAACGCCGCTCCGGCAGGCGGACCGATGAAGGTGTTGATGACGGACTGGGTCGCGAACAACCGGCCGTTGGCGCGCTCGAGCTGCTCGCGTGGCACGAGACGGGGTGGGATGGTCAGTGCGGCGTTGTCGACCATCGTCTCGGCGCAACCAGCCAGGAACACTGCGGCGTAGAGCAGTGCGACGTGGCGCCATCCGTTCGCCAAGGCCACGGCGAGCAGCGCGAACGCGGCCGCGCGCAGCCAGTTACCAGCGGTAAGTATCCGGCGTCTGTCCATCCGGTCGGCGATCGCGCCGGCGGGGAGGGTGGCGACCAGCCAAGGCAGGAACTGCACCACCGTCATGCCCGCCACCACGAGCGGGTCACGGGTCAGCGTGGCGACGAGCAGCGGTGCCGCGGCCTGCAGCAGCCCGTCGGCGAGGTTTGAGGAGGCTTGGGACGCCCACAGCGCAGTGAACGGTGTGCGTGGGGCGGCGGCAGGCACGATCAGTCTCCTGGTGGTTTCTCATGGGTGATTGGCCGATTGGGAATGAGCATGCCAGGAGGCTGTCTCACATGCAATAATGCTTTTGGCCATGAGAGGAGCTGGTGGTGAGGTTCGGTCACATCGCGGGCGACCGCATGCTCGACCTGGTGAACACCGTTGACTGGCGCCTCGGCGGGTGCGACCGCACCGAGAAGCTGAAGACCTTCTCCGACGTCGTCGACTGGTGCGTCGAGTCCGACCTGATCAGCGGAGACGAGGCCGTGGCCCTGCGCGACCTCGCCGGCCGGGACGACGTCTGGGCCGAGCGGGAACGACAACAGGTCATCGAAGCGCGCGAGAAGGTCTACGCAGCTCTCTTCGATGATGACCCCGAAGCCGCCGCAGACCTCGCGGGCATGTACCGGGCGGCGATCGCCGCAGCCGACCTGGTCCGCACGGGCGACCGCTGGCAATGGCGAGACCGGGAAATCGACCTCCGCCTGCCCAGCAATCGCATCGTCCGCGGGCTCGTGGCTCTCACCCAGCGCGACGACCTCGACCGCCTTCACCAGTGCGAAGACGCCAAGTGCGGCTGGGTTTACCTCGACACATCACCGCGGCGGAACCGCCGCTGGTGCAACACGAAGGACTGTGGCGACCGCAACCGCGCCCGCGCCTACTATGCCCGACAGAAGGCGAAGAGCCAGCCCTAGGCCTTCGCGTCCGCGTGGCGGACCAGCCGCCACCGGCGGCCCCTCTTTCCCGCCGGAACGTGTGGCTGTTTCGCCGCGGACAACCACTCGTTCCGTGCATCTCCCAGCAGGACTGCGGGGGGCCGGCGGGCGGTCAGCCGAGGACGAGCCCAGGGTCCGGGTCGGGTTGCTCGGCCGGGGCCGGGATCTTGTACTCCTCGGTGAGGGTGGTCATCGGGCCGGGCCACGTCGCCTGTGCCACCTCGATCGGCTTGCGCCGCTCGTCGTAGGCGACGTGCAGCAGGTGCAGCACGGGGGTGTCCGGGCGGATCTGCAGGGTCTCCGCCTCCTCCCGGCTGGGCTGCCGGGCGCTGATCGTATCGGTCGCGGTGACGTACCTGCGGCCGGTGGCATCCTCGGCCTCCTGGTAGAGCGGGCGGCCGAACGCCTCGGCCTGCTCCAGCGAGGTGCCCGCGGTGTCGGTCGGCAGAAACCAGGAGGCACCCACCTCGACCGGCGACTCGTCGGTGCGGACCAGGTGCCGCCGGCAGAGCAGTTCGGTGCCGTCGGGCACCCCGAACGCGTCGGCCACCTCGGGCGGGGCGGGGGCCGGGCCGACCGAGACGAGCTGCTGCCGGTATCGGGCGGCGAGGTCGGTGTGGTAGCCGCGGAAGCCGCCGTACCGGCCGCGGGAGAGCCGGTTGAGCCGGCGCCGGGTGCCCCGGACGTACGTACCGGAGCCGGGTTTGGTGATCAGGATGCCCTCGACCCGCAGCTGGTCGACGGCGCGCTGCACCGTCTGTTTCGCGACGCCGAACATCTCGGCGATGGCCGGGATGGACGGCAGCCGCTCACCGGGCCCCCAGTCGCCGCGGCGGACCTGGGCCTTGAGCTGCGCGGCGATCTGCCGGTGCGGGAACTCGGCCGCTCCCGGGTTGATCTGCATGCCCGCCTCCTCATCACAGCTAGGTTCCTAGGTTGTCCTAGCGGAGGTGACCACGCCACCCCGGACACGCGGAAAAACCGGCCCCGGACGTGGTGTCCGGGGCCCGGCGGGCTTGATCAGGGAGCGGCTACCAGGAGCCGGCGGTCGGGCCGGCGGAGCCGCCGCGGCGGCGCAGGTACTTCTCGAACTCCTGGGCGATCTCGTCACCGGTGAGCGGGGTGATGCCGGCGTCGCCGACCCGTTCCTCCAACTCGCGGACGTACTCGCCCAGCTCCGCGTCCTGCTCGGCGGCGCTGCGCACCCGCTGCTCCCACTCGGCGGCCTCCTCGGCCAGGTCGGCCATCGGCACCGGCAGGTCGAGCACCTCCTCGACCCGGTGCAGCAGCGCGAGGGTGGCCTTGGGGCAGGGCGGGTTGTTGGCGTAGTGGGGGACGTGCACCCAGAACGACACCGCATCGACCTCGGCCCGGGTGCAGGCATCGTGCAGCACCCCGACGATGCCGGTCGGCCCGTCGTAGCGGGTGGGGGTCAACTGGTAGCGCTTGGCGGCGTCCGCGTCCGACGCGCTGCCGCTGATCGGCAGCGGCCGGGTGTACGGCACGTCGGCCAGCAGCGCGCCGAGCAGCACCACGCGCTCGACCTCCAGGCTGTGGCAGATCTCGAGGACCTGCTCGCAGAAGGTACGCCAGCGCATGCTCGGCTCGATGCCACGGACCAGCACCACGTCCCGCTCGGTGCCGGGCGGGCTGGCCACCATGAAGCGCGTGGTGGGCCACTCCACCCGGCGCGTCTCCCCGTCGGCCATGGTGATGGTCGGCCGGCTCACCTGGAAGTCGTAGAAGTCCTCCGGGTCCAGCTCGGCCACCTGCCGGGCCTGCCAGACCTGCTCCAGGTGCTCCACGGCGGCGGTCGAGGCGTCCGCGGCGTCGTTCCATCCCTCGAAGGCCGCGATGGCGACCGGGGACCGCAGCACGGGCAGTCCGTCGAACTCGGTCACGCCGCCACCTCACCCTGCTCGCCGGGAGCGGTGTCGGGCCGTCGCCCGGACGTCCGCCCGCCTGCGACAACTCCAGCTCGGCGCGTCTGACGCCGCGCCGCGACCTGGAGCCGTCGCACGGTCGCGTCCCTGTTGTCCTTCACGTCCGCCAGCCTACGTGTCGGCGCGGGTTGCGGCCCGTCGGCCGCGCCGGTCCGCCGGGGTGACCAACCCGGCCGAAGCGGATTAAAGGGACGGGTGATCCCGCTGACAGTATGTGGGAAGGCACGGTTGCGATATCCCCGTGCCGACATAGCGCACTAACCTGGCTCTGTGCGGACTTCGTTGCTCGATGTGCTGGCGGACCGGATCCTCATCGCCGACGGGGCGATGGGGACCATGCTCCAGGCGGCCGACCTGACCCTGGACGACTTCGACGGCCTCGAGGGCTGCAACGAAATCCTCAACGTCACCCGGCCGGACGTCGTCCGCGGCGTGCACGAGGCGTACCTGGCGGCCGGCGCGGACTGCGTCGAGACGAACACCTTCGGCGCCAACCTGCCGAACCTCGCCGAGTACGGCATCGCCGGCCGGATCCGGGAGCTGTCCGAGGCGGGGGCGCGGCTGGCCCGGGAGGCCGCCGACGCGTACGCGACGCCGGACCAGCCCCGCTTCGTGCTCGGCTCGATCGGCCCCGGCACCAAGCTGCCCACCCTCGGCCACGCCGCGTACGCGTCGCTGCGGGACGCGTACCAGGAAAACGCGGCCGGCCTGATCGTCGGCGGGGCGGACGCGCTCATCGTGGAGACCTGCCAGGACCTGCTCCAGGTCAAGGCCGCGGTGATCGGGTCGAAGCGGGCGATGGCCGAGCTCGGGCGACAGGTGCCGATCATCTGCCACGTCGCCGTCGAGACCACCGGCACGATGCTGCTGGGCAGCGAGATCGGGGCGGCGCTGACCGCGATCGAGCCGCTCGGGGTGGACCTGATCGGGCTCAACTGCTCGACCGGCCCGGCGGAGATGGGTGAGCACCTGCGCTACCTGTCCCAGCACTCGCGGATCCCGCTGTCGGTGATGCCGAACGCCGGTCTGCCCGTGCTGACCGCGGAGGGCGCGTACTTCCCGCTGACGCCGGTGGAGATGGCCGACGCCCTGGAGCAGTTCGTCGCCGAGTACGGCGTGTCCCTGGTCGGCGGCTGCTGCGGCAGCACCCCGGAGCACATCCGGGTGCTGGTGGAGCGGCTGCGCGGGAGACGGCCGGTGGCCCGGGAGCCGCGGCCGGAGGCGGGCGTCTCGTCCATCTACCACCACGTGCCGTTCGCCCAGGACGCCAGCGTCCTGATGGTGGGGGAGCGGACCAACGCCAACGGCTCCAAGGCGTTCCGGGAGGCGATGCTGGCCGGCGACTGGCAGGCATGCGTGGAGATCGCCCGCGGCCAGGCCCGGGACGGCTCGCACCTGCTGGACCTCTGCGTCGACTACGTCGGCCGGGACGGCACGCAGGACATGCGGGAGCTGGCCGGCCGGTTCGCCACCGCCTCCACGCTGCCGATCATGCTGGACTCCACCGAGCCCCCGGTGATCGAGGCCGGGCTGGAGATGCTCGGCGGGCGCTGCGTGGTCAACTCCGTCAACTTCGAGGACGGCGACGGCCCCGAGTCCCGCTACGCCCGGGTCATGCCGGTGGTCAAGGAGCACGGCGCCGCCGTCGTCGCCCTGCTCATCGACGAGGAGGGCCAGGCCCGCACCAGGGACTGGAAGGTACGCGTCGCGGTCCGGCTGATCGAGGACCTGACCGGCCGGTGGGGGCTGCGCCGGGAGGACATCCTCATCGACGCGCTGACCTTCCCGATCGCCACCGGTCAGGAGGAAACCCGCCGCGACGGCATCGAGACGATCGAGGCGATCCGGGAGATCGCCGCCCGGTATCCGGGGGTAAACTTCACCCTCGGCATCTCCAACGTCTCCTTCGGGCTGAACCCGGCCGCCCGGCAGGTGCTCAACTCGGTCTTCCTGCACCAGTGCGCGGAGGCCGGGCTGACCTCGGCGATCGTGCACGCCAGCAAGATCCTGCCGATGTCGAAGATCCCAGACGAGCAGCGCGAGGTGGCGCTCGACCTGATCTACGACCGCCGCCGGGAGGGCTACGACCCGGTGCAGCGGTTCATCGAGATCTTCGAAGGCGTCGACGCGGCGTCGGCGCGCGCCACCCGGGCCGAGGAGTTGGCCGCGCTGCCGCTGGACGAGCGGCTCAAGCGGCGGATCATCGACGGCGAGCGCAACGGCCTGGAGGCCGACCTCGACACGGCCATGGCCGAGGGGCGCTCGCCGCTGTCGATCATCAACGATCTGCTGCTCGACGGCATGAAGGTGGTCGGTGAGCTGTTCGGTTCCGGCCAGATGCAGCTGCCGTTCGTGCTCCAGTCCGCCGAGGTGATGAAGACCGCGGTGGCATACCTGGAGCCGCACATGGAGAAGACCGACGACGACGGCAAGGGGCGCATCGTGCTCGCCACCGTCAAGGGCGACGTGCACGACATCGGCAAGAACCTGGTGGACATCATCCTGTCCAACAACGGCTACGAGGTCGTCAACATCGGCATCAAGCAGCCGATCAACGCGATCCTGGACGCCGCCGAGCAGCACCGGGCCGACGCGATCGGCATGTCCGGCCTGCTGGTCAAGAGCACGGTCATCATGAAGGAGAACCTGGCCGAGATGGCCGCGCGCGGGGTGGCGGAGCGGTGGCCGGTCCTGCTCGGCGGGGCGGCGCTCACCCGCGCGTACGTGGAGGACGACCTGCGGTCGATGTTCCCGGGGCAGGTGCACTACGCCCGGGACGCCTTCGAAGGGTTGTCGCTGATGGACCGGGTGATGACGGCCAAGCGGGGCGGCGCGCCGATGGTCGACCCGGAGCGGGAGGCGGCCCTGGCGGCCCGCCGGGAGCGGCGGGAGCGGCAGCGGGCGATGGTGCGGGAGGCGCTGCCCGAGCTGGACGACGCCTCGGTCCGCTCCGACGTGGCCGTTGACGTGGAGGTGCCGAAGCCGCCCTTCTTCGGCACCCGGGTGGTCAAGGGGCTGCCGCTGGCCGACTACGCGGCACTGCTCGACGAGCGGGCCACCTTCCTCGGCCAGTGGGGGCTGCGGGGCGCCCGAGGCGGCAAGGGCCCGTCGTACGAGGAGCTGGTGGAGACGGAGGGCCGGCCGCGGCTGCGGTACTGGCTGGACCGGCTGATCGCCGACCAGGTGCTCGAGGCGGCCGTGGTGTACGGCTACTTCCCGGCGTACGCGGAGGGCAACGACCTGGTGGTGCTGGACGAGAACGGGCACAGCGAGCGGGCCCGGTTCTCGTTCCCACGGCAGCGGCAGGAGCGGCGGCTGTGCCTGGCCGACTTCTTCCGGCCGAAGGGCGAGGAGCTGGACGTGGTGGCGTTGCAGCTGGTCACCGTCGGGCAGCCGATCAGCGAGTACACGGCGAAGATGTTCGCCGGCAACGAGTACCGCGACTACCTGGAGGTGCACGGCCTGTCCGTGCAGCTCACCGAGGCCCTCGCCGAGTACTGGCACCGGCGGATCCGGTCCGAGTTGACCCTGCCGAGCGGGCGTACGGTGGCCGACGACGACCCGGCGGACCTGGCCGGCCTGCTGCGCACCGACTACCGCGGCTGCCGGTACGCGTTCGGCTACCCGGCCTGTCCGGACCTGGAGGACCGGGCGAAGATCGTGGAGCTGCTGGGCGCGGACCGGATCGGCGTGCAGTTGTCGGAGGAGTTCCAGCTGGTGCCGGAGCAGGCCACGGACGCGATCGTGGTGCACCACCCGGAGGCCAACTACTTCAACGCCAAATAGTCGAGGCAACTGGTCTGACCTGCACTTCAACCCCGTCCCTCACCAGCATCCGGTCCGGTGGCATATTGCCGTCAGGTGATCTCCGAGCACACGAGTTTGCCCTAGATCGACTCCGACTTGGTGGGCCGACGGGCATGCGTCAGCGGGGCGGCGAGGCCTGTTCCAGTGGGCGTCCGTGGGCTCGGATCATGTCCGAGACGGCGACGCCGAGCAGGACGGCGGCAGCTGCTGCGGCGACCCCGAGTGGCGGCAGGCCGACCATCACGGGCGCTACGGCCGCAAGTACGACGATCCCGATCAGTCGTGGCCGGGACACGCGGGCGAAGGCCACGTGCTCGAATACTGCGCGCCCGGCGAGGTAGAGCGCGGGCCCGCCGAGGATGGCGCCGACCCAGGCCGGTTTGGCGTGTCCGGATGGATCGTTGAGGACGAGCTCGGAACCGGCTGAGGTGGCGACGATGCCAGCCACCATGAGCAGGTGGGAGAGCTCGGCCGACCGACCGAGCCGGCCGGGATCGGCGGATGCCGCGATGGCCTCGCCCAAGATCTGGCCGGCTCGGTAGAAGTAGATCCGCCACAGCAACACCGTGGTGACGAACGACAGTACAAGGGCCGATATTCGTTCAGCCACGATCGGACCGTGCAGAAGAGTCGATCCGGTGGTCAGGATCGTCTCACCAAGCGCGACGATGACGAACAGCCAGTAGCGTTCGGCCAGGTGCTCGCCCGCGACGGCCCACGGGGACACCCGCGCACGCCCCAGCCCCGGTACCGGCCAGCCGAGTACGCCCCCCAGGTAGTCGATCGCCAAGGCCAGCAGCCACAGCAAATTGCGCGTCAGCTCCGGTGCGAAAGCTCCGGCGAGCCACGGTACGGCCGACGCGCCGAACCAGACGAGCGCCAGCATGTTGACGCGGCGCAGATCATGGCCCCGCAAGGTGAGTACGAAGAAGAGGGTGCGGCCCACCTGGATCGCCACGTACGTGCTCGCGAAGAGCAGACCGGTCTCGGCGAGAGCCCCGGATATCGCGACCGCCAGGAACAGGCTCCCGAGCATCGTCGCGAGGACAACGAACTGGATCGCCGGCTGCAACGGGTCGAACCGGCTGGTCATCCACGCCGTCTGGGTCCAGATCCACCAGATGGCCAGGAACAGCAGCAGAGTCTCGCCGTTTTCCGAAAGGGTGGTGGTCAACGTCTCGGCGACGCGGCCGGTGGTGTAGTCCAGCACCAACTCGTTCACGATCCGGGTGAGCGCGAAGACGTACACCAGATCGAAGAACAGTTCCAGGAAGGTCGGCCGCTGCGGACTCCCACGCTTGCGCAGCAGATTGGCCACTCTGTTCGTCGTCACCGGCCCGCCCGCTTCGTCGGCTTCTCGCTGAAGCAGTCGTACCACGTCGCCGTGTCGCCCACGGATCAGACGCACCTCCCGATGGCTGAAGGGCCTGACCGCCAGCGAGGTCTGCTGCCGCGCCCAGCGTCGTGTTCTCCCAACCAGGCAACGGCCTGTCCGGCCGACTGAGCCAGGGACGCGGCAGCGGTGCCCGCGGCGACTGGCAGGATCGTCGCAATGGAGAGCTTCACGTCTTGGGACGGCACGGAACTGGCGTACCGAGTTGTCGGCTCCGGGCCTCCGTTGGTGTGCATTCCGGGTGGCCCCGGCCAGACGGTGGAATACCTGGGCGAGCTGGGCGGGCTCACCCGCAGCCGTACCCTGATCCTGTTGGACAACCGGGGCACCGGCGCGTCGGGTGTTCCCGCCGATCCCACCACCTATCGGGTCGACCGCCTCGTCGATGACGTGGAAGCGCTGCGCCAGCACCTGGGCCTCGACCGGATGGACCTGTTCGGGCATTCCGCGAGCGGCGGGATCTGCCTGCTCTATGCCGCTCGGCATCCCGCGCGGCTTGATCATCTGGTGCTGGTCGCTCCGTCGTTGCGGGTGGTCGGCTTGCCGTCGGACCTCGACGTCGACCGGGTGCTCGCCGCGCGGGCGCACGAGCCGTGGCACGCCACCGCGGTGGCGGCGTTGCACGCCGAGCCGACGACGCCGGAGGAGCAGCAGCGGTACCGGTGGGAGGCGGCCCCGCTGTTGTACGGCAGGTGGAGTCCCGCGGCCCAGGCGCAGGCCGCGGCCGAACCCGCTCAGTTCGCCCCGGCCGCCACGGACGGGTTCTACGCGGGGTTCGCACCCGACCCGGCGCTGCCCGCGCGGCTGGCGGAGTTCACCGCTCCCACCCTGCTCCTGGCCGGCGAGCACGACATCTGGCCGACCGCGGCCGCGGTGCGGCAGCTCGCCACGCTCTTGCGCAGCCACGAGCTGGTGGTCCAGCCGGAGGGCGGCCACTTTCCCTGGGTTGACGACCCGGCGGCCTTCGCGGCGTCGGTGGAGGCGTTCCTGGCCGGCTGACGGACCCGTGGCCACGCTCCGGGGCCGCATCATGGACGGGTGCGGATGACACAGGTGGTCGGGTGGTTCGGGCTGGCCGGACACCTGGCCGTCGGGTTCTGGTACGCGGCGAGTGGCTTGGTGGTGCCGGGTTGGGCGCTCGCCGGGCTGCTGGTGGTCTGGGTGGTGCTCCTGGCGGTGGCGATCCGGCTGCTGCGTCGGCGGCCGGTGTTCGTGCCGTTGGTGCCGTTGGCGGCGGTGCTGATCTGGCTGGCGGTGGTCTCGGCCGGTGGCGCGTGGCTCGGTTGGACCGCCTGACGGGCCGGCCCGTGGGTGGGCCGGCCCGCAAGCGACGCGGTCAGTACGCGTAGGTGACCGAGATGGTGCTGTTGGGGCAGCTGTTCGCCCAGCTGGTCAGGGCGCTCTTCTCCGCGCTGTCGACGGTCAGCCGCCAGCGGATCTTCACGGCGACCCACTCGTTGATGTACCGGCAGCGGGCGGAGGCGTACGGAGGCATCCAGGTCGCCGGGTCCTGGTCGCCCTTGGCCTGGTTGACGTTGTCGGTGACGGCGGCCAGGGCGCGGGAGTCGCCGAGGTCGTTGGCGTACGTCTGGCGGCGGCTGGTGGTCCAGTTGCGGGCGCCGGAGTCCCAGGCCTCGGCGAGGGGGACCATGTGGTCGATGTCGAGGTCGCTGGTGAGGGTCCAGTATGCGTTGTCGTAGTAGGAGTACCAGCGGCCGCCGGACAGGGAGCAGCCTGAGCCCTTGGTGGGCTTGGTGGTGGCCTCGGCGATCAGGACCTCGTTGCGGGTGTTGCAGCCGTTGCCGTCGGCGTCGATCCAGTGGGGGAACAGGTCGCGGTTGTAGCCGGTGCGGACCTCGGTGGCGACCGGGAGGCTGGCCACCGCGGTGGTGAGCGGCGCCGAGTAGCTGGCCGCCCAGGCGGGCTGGGTGAGGCCGAGGGTGGCGGCCACGGTCGCGACGAGGCTGATGGCCGTCGCGCGCAGGGTGCGGTTCATGATGCTCCGTCCGGAGGGGAATGACTGCCTCTATATAGACACGCATGGAAGTAACGGTCTAGATCAATTTCCGTGAACGGCGGATGAGCGTCGGGCGTACCCTGCCCGCCGCGCCCATCGTGGAAGCCGCCGGGTCGACCGCGGCTCCAACCGCCCTCCACCGCCCGCGCGGAGGCTGGCCGGGGCGGCCGCCGTGTCCCGGTGTCGAACAGCCGGCCGAGGGTATGCGGACTTGAACGCTCGGACACCTGAACAGGCCGAAAGATGCGGGCGCCGGGAGGCCCTGGCGAGGATAAGGTGACGAGGGAAGGGGACGACGATGGCCGACGAAACGCCAGTCAAGGTTCGGCCGGCCACGCCCACGATCGTCGGCGTGCCAGCCGACTCTCCCGAGGAACCGCCGAGCAGCCTCGACCTGTGGGCCCAGGCCCAGGTGCTGCACCGCTGTTTCGGCGACGACGACGGAGAGCCACACATCATGCGCGGCCTCGACTGAGACCGGGCCGCACCCCAGGTCGGCGGATGACCGCCGACCTGGCGGCGCGTGATCCGCCGCCGGCCGGTCGGGTCGGACAGGTTCCCGGAGGGGTACGGCGACCTTCGGTCAGCCCAGCCGGGCGGCGCGGGCGTGCAGGTAGCGCTGCTGGGCCAGGTTCATCGAGCGGCGGGCCGCCGCCAGGTACGCCTGCCGCGCCGCGTCCGTCTCCCCGGCCAGTTCGAGCAGGTGCGCGCGGGCGGCGTACCGGCGGGGGTCCTCGGCGACCCGGCGATCGGCGTCGAGCGCGTCGAGCAGCGCCAGCCCGGCCCGGGGCCCGCGGGCCATGGCCACCGCGACCGCGTGGTTGAGCCGGACCACCGGGTTGTCGTGCAGGGCCAGCAGCATCTCGTACAGGGCGACGATCTGCGGCCAGTCGGTGGCCGCGACGCTGGGCGCCTCGTCGTGCAGGGCGGCGATCGCCGCCTGGAGTTGGTACGCCCCGACCGCGCCCCGGGGCAGCGCCGCGCCGACCAGGCGGATCCCCTCGGCGATCTGCTCACCGCGCCAGCGGCGCCGATCCTGCTCGGCCATTGGCACCAGCGTGCCGTCCGGTCCGGTGCGCGCCGGGGTACGCGCGTCGGTGAGCAACATCAACGCCAGCAGCCCGGTCGCCTCCGGGTCGTCGGTGAGGCGGTGCAGCAGCCGGGCCAGCCGGATCGCCTCGGCGCGCAGATCGGTGCGGTGCAGCTGCTCGCCGGCGGTGCTCGCGTACCCCTCGTTGAAGATCAGGTAGAGCACGTGCAGCACGGCGTCGAGCCGGGCGGCCCGCTCCTGCCCGGCGGGCAGGGCGAACGGCAGCCCGCTGTCCCGGATGCGCTGCTTGGCCCGGGTGATCCGCCGGGTCATGGTGGCCTCCGGCACCAGGAACGCCCGGGCCACCTCGGCGGTGCTGAGCCCGCCGACCGCCCGCAGGGTGAGTGCGATCTGCCCGGCCGGCGGCAGCGACGGGTGGCAGCACAGGAAGAGCAGGATCAGCGAGTCGTCGGCGTTGTCCGGCGGCCGGTCGGCGGGCGGTGCCAGCCACCGGTCGGCCGGGACCTGGCGGGCGACGCTGTCCTCGCGGCGGCGCCGGGCCTGTTCGGCGCGGAGCAGGTCGGTCAGCCGGCGGGACGCGACCGTGATCAGCCACGCCTTCGGGTCGTCGGGCAGGCCGGAGTCGGGCCAGCGGGTGGCGGCCGCGAGCAGCGCCTCCTGGGTGGCGTCCTCGGCGGTGTCGAAGTGCCCGTACCGGCGTACGAGCGCGCCGAGGACCTGCGGTGCCAGGGCGCGCAGCAGGTCCTCGACGCTGTCGTCGGCCACCGGTCAGCCCTGAAGGTCCTCGAAGCCGTCCACGATCGGGCGTACGTCGACGTACTCGCCCTCGCCGTCGGGGTTGACGAACCGGGCGGCGATCTCGGTGGCCCGGTCGAAGCTGGCGCATTCGACCAGGGTGTAGCCGGCGAGGACCTCCTGCGTCTCGGCGTACGGGCCGTCGGTGACCACGGGCGCACCGCCGCGCAGCCGGACCCGGCGGGCGTGCACCGGGGCGGTCAGCCCCTGCGCGTCGACCAGTTCCCCGGACTCGGCCAGCTCCTTGTGGATGCTCACCATGTGGGCGTGCATCGCCGCGATCTGCTCGGGGCTCATCGGCGGCCGGTCGCCCGGCCGCCCGGCCAGGGTGTCGTAGTCCTGCTGGCTGCCGTAGAGCATGATCAGGTACTTCACGGTATCTCCTCTCGGGAGGCGCCTCGCGGGCGCCGGTCACCCGGGACGTCGGAGCTGGGGCGCCGCCCCGGACACCAGCCTAGGGGCGGGTGAACCCGGCCGGCCGGATCAGCAGAGCCGCCGATTGGTTCGGCCCCGCACGGGGCAGCGTTGACGGGCGCGGCCGTCCTACCGTGGCGGTCATGATGGCGGTGTTGGTGACCCTGGGGGCGGTGGCGGCATTGGTGGCGGCGTTGTTCGCGTACGTCGGCTGGCGGGACCGCCGCCGCCGCAGCGCCGACGACGACCCGGCGGTGGTGCGGGCAGCGCGGGCGGACAGTCATCGGCGGGCGGCCGAGCGGGAGCACGCGCAGAGCGACGCGTGGAACCGGGGCGGCCACGGCTTCACCGGCTGAACGTGGTCCAGTTCGACCCGCAGCAGGCGTTGCTGGTGCACGCCGGGCTGAACGGTCGCCGGCGGGGGCGCGTAGCTCACGGGGTGGGCATCATCGGCGCGCGGTCGGGGTACTGCGCGTCCCGGGACTCAGCTGGGGAGGCGAGGGGTGGGGCAGCAGGCGGCAGGTCGACGTCGGGGACCGCTGGCCGCGCTTCTGGTGGCCGCGGTGCGCTCCGGGACGCTGACCCTGGACGAGGGTGACCTGGACGAGTTCCGGGATGGGCTGCTGGCGGTCGGTGACGATCCGGATCAGCCGTGGTTCGCCGAGGGCTCGCACGGCACCGCCGAGCAGCGCACCGACTCGTTCTTCCGCGGCTACGAGAACTCCCTCGACGCCTGCGGTCTCGGCTGAACGGGTTCGGCGGGGGGTACCCGGACTGTGCCGGGTTTGTCCGGGTCCGACGGGGGGTACCCAGCCGGAATGAGCGCCGTCCCCGTCGCGCACCGCACGGTCGACGTCAACGGCATCCGTACCTTCTACCGGGAAGCCGGGCCGGCGGACGGTCCCGTGGTGCTGCTCCCGCACGGCTACCCGTCGTCGTCCTTCCAGTTCCGCAACCTCATGCCGGCGCTCGGCGACCGGTGGCGTCTGCTCGCCCCCGACCTGCCGGGCTTCGGATACACCCGGGCCGATGCCGACGGCTTCCGTTTCACCTTCGACGCGTACGCCAGCTTCCTGCGCCGCTTCACCGAGGCGCTCGGCCTGCGGCGCTACGCGATCTACCTGCACGATTTCGGCTCACAGTTCGGGCTGCGGCTGGCCATCAGCGCGCCGGAACGGGTGGCCGCGCTGGTGATCCAGAACGGCGACATCTACGAGGACCAGCATGGGCCGAAGTACGCGCCGCTGAAGAAGATGTGGGCCGATCCCAGCCCGTCCGCCCTGGCCGAAGTGGCCGCGCACGTCTCCGAGCAGGGCTTTCGCGACGAGTTCATCGGCGAGGTGCCCGAGGAGATCGCCGAACGGATCAGTCCCGACCTGTGGACGCTGTCCTGGGCTCAGGTGGGCCGGCCGCCCGGGCCGGCGAACCTCGTACGCCTGCTCGCCGACCAGCGCACCACCGTGCAGTGGTTCCCGCGCCAGCAGGCGTATCTGCGGGAGCACCAGCCACCCACCCTCGTCGTCTGGGGGCCGCACGACGGATACATGCCGGCGGGCGCCGCGCGCGCCTACCTGCGGGACCTGCCGGACGCGGAACTGCACCTGCTCGACGGTGGGCACTGGCTGCTGGAGACGCACCTCGCCGAGGTGGTGTCCCTGATGCGTGACTTTCTCGGCCGCGTGCACCCGTAGCCGTTCGCGCTGACCCCGACCGGCCGGTGACTCCGGCGGCGTCATCCGGATCACCCCCGGCCGGCCCGGATCGCTGCTCCGGGCGCCCCGGCTGGCAGGATCGAGGCCAGCCGCCGTCCGACCCGAGGAGGCCCCCGCTGAGCAGCAAGCACCCCGCCGCCGTGCTCTTCGACATGGACGGCACCCTGGTCGACAGCGAGAAGCTGTGGGACGTCGCGTTGCAGGAACTCGCGGCCGTGTACGGGGGGACCCTCTCCGACACCGCCCGCAAGAGCATGGTCGGCACCAGCATGGCCGCGTCGATGCGGATCCTGCACGACGACCTCGGTCAGCCGGAGCGGGACCCGCAGGCCAGCGCCGAGTGGATCAACGCGCGGATCCTGGAGCTGTTCCGCAGCGGGCTGCAGTGGCGCCCGGGTGCGCTGGCGCTGCTGCGCGCGGTCCGCGCGGCGGGGATCCCCACCGCGCTGGTCACCTCCAGCGTCCGGCCGTTGGTCGAGGTGGCCATGGACACCCTCGGCCGGGACAGCTTCGACGCGGTGGTCTGCGGTGACGAGGTGGACTCGGTCAAGCCGCACCCGGAGCCGTACCTGACCGCCGCGCGGCTGCTCGGCGTGCCGATCGCGCGGTGCGTGGCGATCGAGGACTCCGCGACCGGGGTGGCCAGCGCGCTGGCCGCCGGGGCGGCCGTGCTGGCCGTGCCGGCGGAGGTGCCGCTGCCGCAGACCGACGGCGTACACCAGTTGGAGAGCCTGACCGGGGCGGACCTGGAGCTGCTCGCGGCGCTGCTCGGCGAACCGCCGGTCTGATCCGGACCCGGCGGAGGGCCCCCTGCCGGGCAGGGGGCCCTCCGGGGTGGGCTCACTCGTGGGCGATGGCGCCCAGCACGTTGATCCGGGCGGCCCGGATCGCCGGCAGGACCGCGGCGACCACCCCGATGATCGCGGCCAGGCCGAGCATGACCCCGATCTGCCCCCAGGGCAGGATCAGGTCGTTGATCCCCTCGTCCTTCAGCGCCCGGACCACGGCGGCGCCGAGGCCGCTGCCGACGACGACGCCCAGCAGCGCGCCGAACACCGAGATCACCACCGCCTCTACGGTGATCATGCGCATGGTCTGCGCTCGGCGTAGCCCGATCGCCCGCAGCAGCCCCAGCTCCCGGGTGCGTTCCAGCACGGACAGCGCCAGGGTGTTCACGATGCCGAGCACCGCGATCACGATGGCCAGCGCCAGCAGGATCTGGATCATCTGGAGCAGCCCGTCGAGCGAGCCGGTCTGCTGCTTGATGAACGCGTCCCGGTCGGCCACCGACACCTCGGGGGAGTCCGCGAGCAGCCGTTCCACCTGCGGCTGGACGTCGGCCACCCGGGTGCCCGGGGCGAGTTGCAGGTAGCCCTGGATCGGCTGCGGGATGGCGAAGTCGCGGGCCGCCTGCGGCGGCAGCACCACCGGGTTGGTGAACTGTGAGCTCTGGTAGATGCCGCTGACCGTGTAGCTGCGGGCCTCGCCGCGGGACAGCTGCACGTTCACGGTCGAGCCGACCGAGACGCCGCGGGACTTGGCGGTGTCGGAGCTGAACAGCATCTGGTCCGGGCCCAGCCGGCTGATGTCACCGGCGGTGGGCTTCGCCCCGAAGATGCGCTCCAGCGCGGCCACGTTGCTGGACGCGGCCACCCAGGTCCGTTGGCCGTTGACCATGGCCATGTCGCCGTACTCGCCGTCGACCAGCTGCACGCCGGGCAGCGCGGCCGCCTTGTCCAGCACCGCCGGGTCGAAGCTCGGCGGTCGTGGGCCGCTCTGCGATCCGGCGATCACCAGCTCGGCCTTGATGGTGTCCTTCGCCAGGGCGCTGATGCTGCCCTTCGCCGAGTCGAGGATCACCGTGACCCCGGTGACCAGGGCGATGCCGACCATCAGCGCGGCGGCCGTGATCGCCGTACGGCGGGGGTTGCGCCCGGAGTTGAGCCGCCCCAGCTTCCCCGGCACCGACCAGGCGAAGATCGCGCCCAGCAGGGAGACCACCGGGCGGCTGATCAACGGGGTCAGCAGCGCCACGCCGATGAAGGCGAAGAGCACGCCGCCCAGGATGGTGGCCAGGGTGTTGCCGCCGGCGTTGCCGCTGAGCCCGAGGAAGAGCAGCGCGGCGCCGACCGCGGTGACCAGCGCGCCGGCCACCGTGATCCGGGTCAGCGGCCGGTCGGGGGTGGCCACGTCCTGCATCGCCGCGATCGGCGGGATCCGGGACGCGCGCAGCGCCGGCAGCAGCGCCGCCACCACGGTGATCACCAGGCCGACGGCGAACGCGCCGATCACCGCCGCCGCCGGCACGCCGATTCCGGCCAGGGTGAGCCCGCCGGCCAGGTTGCCGAACGCCCACGCCAGCAGCGCGCCGATGCCGATGCCGGCGGCCAGGCCGAACACCGAGGCGATCAGGCCCACCGCGATGGCCTCCAGCACCACCGAGCCGATGATCTGCCGGCGGCTCGCCCCGACGGCCCGCATCAGGGCCAGCTCCCGGGTCCGCTGCGCGACGATGATCGAGAAGGTGTTGAGGATCAGGAACGTGCCGACCAGCAGCGCCACCGCCGCGAAGCCGAGCAGGATCCGGTTGAAGAAGGACAGCGCCTCCTTGAAGCCCTGCGCGGCCTCGGTGGACAGCTGCTCGCCGGTCTTGACCACGTATCCGTCACCCACGGCGGCGGCCACCGCGTCGCGCAGCGACTCGTCGGTGACCCCGCCGGCGGCCTTGACCGTCACGCTGTTGAAGGTGTTCGGCTCGCCCAGCATCAGCCGCTGTGCCGTCGGGGTGGTGAACATGATCTCGTTGCTGCCGCCGATCGAGTCGCGGCCGCCGCTGTAACCGAAGATCCCGACGATGGTGAAGTCCTGCTTCGGCTCGAGGGGGGTGAGCACCCCGACCCGGTCGCCGAGCTTCACCTTGCCCGCGGTCGCCAGGCCCTGGTTGATGACGATCTCGTCGTCGGCGCGCGGCTCGTGCCCCTCGCGCAGTCGCAGCTGCTCGGACTCGCCGGTCCAGTTCTCGCCCAGCTGCGGCGGGCCGAACGAGGCGACCGCCTTGCCGTTGCTGCCGATCAGGCGGGCCCCGTCGGCGGCGACCACGCCGGTGGCCGTGGCCACCCCGGGCACCGCGCGGACCTTGTCCACCGTCGCCGCCGGCACCGGCGCCGCCGTCTGCTCGCCCTCCATCTCCGACACCGCGATCTTCGGCTTGGCGGCGACGTTGACGTCCACCCCCTCGTACGCGTCGGCGAAGATCGCGTCGAAGGTGCGGCCGAGGGTGTCGGTCAGCACGAACGCGCCGGAGACGAACATCACCCCCAGCACGACCGCCAGGCCGGAGAGGAACAGCCGCAGCTTCCGGGCCAGCAGGCTCTTCAGTGTGGCCCGGATCATCAGCCGTTCACCTCGGCCGGGGTGTCGAGCTTCTTCATCGTGTCCAGCACGGTGTCGGCGGTCGGCTCGATCAACTCCGAGACGATCTGCCCGTCGGCGAGGAACACCACCCGGTCGGCGTACGCGGCGGCGGTCGGGTCGTGGGTCACCATCACGATGGTCTGGCCGTGCTCGCGGACCGAGTTGCGCAGGAAGTTCAGCACCTCGGCGCCCGAGCGGGAGTCCAGGTTGCCGGTCGGCTCGTCGGCGAAGATCACCTCGGGGCGGGCGACCAGCGCCCGGGCGCACGCCACCCGCTGCTGCTGGCCGCCGGAAAGCTGCGCCGGCCGGTGCCCGAGCCGGTCCCGCAGGCCGACCGTGTCGATCACCGTCTGGTACCAGGCCGGGTCCGGCTTGCGGCCGGCGATCGACAACGGCAGCAGGATGTTCTCCTGCGCGGTGAGCGTGGGCAGCAGGTTGAACTGCTGGAAGATGAAGCCCACCTTGTCGCGGCGCAGCTTCGTCAGCCCGGCGTCGTTGAGGCCGGTCACCGTCGTGTCGCCGATCGCGACCGTGCCCCTGGTCACCGAGTCCAGGCCGGCCAGGCAGTGCATCAGCGTCGACTTGCCGGAGCCGGACGGGCCCATGATCGCGGTGAACCGGCCCCGCTCGAACTCGGCGCTCACCCCCCGCAGCGCGATGACCTGCGCCTCGCCGCTGCCGTACACCTTCCACACGTCGCTGGCCCGGGCCGCGGCCTGCGCCTGCCGGCCTACCATCGCGGTCACGTCATCTACCTCTTCCGTCTGCCTGCCGATCCGCACCGCCCCCGCTGGTCAGTGCGGCAGTTCCATCCTCGGTGCCGCCGGTGGCGGATCCGTCCGACTCCGGGGGGAGCCGGCGCCGGAAATCTCGCTGAGGGTCGCCCCCGAGACCGGCTCAGGGTCACCCCTGATCCGACGGCGCCGACGATAGGACCTGACGCCACGTCACGCTCAACCCTGCCGGCCGGACGATGGTCACGGTAGGTGACGGTCGCCACCCGGTCGGAACACTCAGCCGCCCGGGCGCACCAGCCCCGTCTCGTACGCCAGCACCACCGCCTGCACCCGGTCCCGCAGCCCCAGTTTGGTCAGCACGTGCCCGACGTGGGTCTTGATGGTGGTTTCGCTGACCGACAAGGCCCGGGCGATCTCCGCGTTGGACAGCCCGCGGGCCATCTGCACCAGCACCTCCCGCTCGCGCTCGGTCAGCGAGTTGAGGGCCTTCGGCGGGGCGGCCGCCGGGTCGGGCAGCGCGTCGGCGAAGCGGTCCAGCAGCCGCCGCAGGATCCGGGGGGCCACCACCGCCTCCCCGGCGGCCACCGTCCGGATCGCGGTGACCAGATCCTCCGCCGGTACGTCCTTGGCCAGGAAGCCGCTCGCCCCGGCCCGCAACGCGCCGACCACGTACTCGTCCAGGTCGAAGGTGGTGAGGATGAGCACGCGCACCGGCAGCCGGGCGTCCACGATCGCCCGGGTCGCCGCCACCCCGTCCATCCGCGGCATCCGGATGTCCATCAGCACCACGTCGGGCAGCAGCCGGCGGGACAGCTCCACCGCCTCCAGCCCGTCGCCGGCCTCGGCCACGATGTCCAGGTCGTCCTCGGTGCCGAGCACCATCCGGAAGCCGGTACGCAGCAGCGGCTGGTCGTCGGCGAGCAGGATCCGCACCGGTCGTGGCTGCGCCGTGCTGTCGGTCATCCGTCATCCCTCGTCGTGCCGGCCGGGCCGGGAACGGTCATGCCGGTACCGCCCCGGCGGACTCGAGCGGGATCCGCGCGTACACCCGGAAGCCGCCGCCCGGTCGCGGACCGGTCCGCAGGATCCCACCGTAGAGGGCGACCCGTTCCCGCATGCCGACCAGCCCGTGCCCGATCCGGTCGGCCGCTGGCGCCGGGCCCCGGCCGGTGTCGGTGACCTCCACCGCCAGGACGCCGTCGGCGACGGTGAGCTGGACCAGCGCGGTGGCCCGGCCGGCATGCTTGAGCGCGTTGGTCAGGGCCTCCTGCACGATCCGGTAGACGGTCAGCGCCACGCCCTCCTCCATCGGCCCCGGCGTGCCGTCGATCCGCAGCGTCACCGGCAGGCCCGCCTCCCGGACCTGCTCGACGAGGGCCTCGATGCCGGTCAGGCCCGGCTGCGGGGTCAGGTCGGCGGTCGGTTCGGCGTCGGTGCGCAGCACGTCCAGCAGCCGGCGCAGCTCGCGCAGGGTGGCCCGCCCGGTCTCCTCGACCGTGGCCATCGCCTCGTCCGCGGCGTCCGGGTCCCGGCGCAGCACCCGGCGCGCTCCGGTGGCCAGCACCCCCATCACGCTGACCTGGTGGGCGACCACGTCGTGCAGCTCCCGGGCGATCCGGCGCCGCTCGTCGGCGACGGCCTGCTCGGCGAGGGACCGCTGGTTCGCCTCGGCGATCCGGGCCCGTTCGCGCAGCATCCGGGTGGACTGCCGGCGCGCCTGCACCGCCCGGCCCACCGCGTACGCCACCGACGCGGTGAGCAGGTTGTTGAGGACCAGGTACGCCGGGCCCATGTCGAGCACGCCCTTCAGCGGCGCGGCGAGGTTGGCCAGCACCACCGGCACCCACAGCAGCAGCGCGGCCAGGGTGGCCGGGCGCGGCCGCTGGTGCGCGGCCATCGTGTAGGTGAGCACGACGAAGGTCAGGCTCTGGGTGGCCGGCGCCTGCCGCAGCAGCACCGGCACGGCCAGGGTGGCCACCGCCGCGGCCACCGCCGGCCATGGCGCGACCCGGCGCAGCGCCACCGGGACCGCACCCACCGCGTTCCAGCCCAGCGCCGTCCACAGCTGCGCGGGCCGCAGCTCGGGCGGCGCCAGCAGCAGCAACACCGTGGAGAGCAGCACCAGGGCGACCGCCGTGCCGGCGTCGACGGCCAGCGGTCGACGGCGGGCCCAGGCCCGCACCCGGTTGGTCATGCCACGACGCTAGCCGCCGCCCGGCGCGCCCCCTCGTCGCCGATGCCGAACCCTGCCTCCTCCGTGAGAAGGAGGGTCACTCGTCCGCTCCGGGGGCGACCGGCCGGGACCGGGCGTCGGTCAGCGGGTCACCCGCGCCGGCGGCCGGGAACGGCGGCGGGGTCCCGCCGAAGCTGGGGCACAGCGCCTGGTGGCTGCACCAGTCGCAGAGCCGACTCGGCCGGGGGCGGAAATCCTGCCGCGCGGTGGCCTGCTCGATCGCCTGCCAGAGCGCCACCACCGTGCGCTCGAACCGGAGCAGCTCCTCCGCGTCCGGGGTGTAGTCGCACACCTCGGCGTCTCTGAGGTAGAGCAGCCGCAGCACGCGCGGCACCACGCCGCGGGTCCGCCACAGCACCAGGGCGTAGAACTTGAGCTGGAACAGCGCCCGCGCCTCGAACGCCTCCCGCGGTGCCCCGCCGGTCTTGTAGTCGACCACCCGCAACGCGCCGTCGGGAGCCACGTCGAGCCGGTCCAGGTAGCCGCGGATCAGCAGCTCATCGTCGACCACCGCGGAGATCAACGCCTCCCGCTCGGCCGGCTCCAGCCGGCGCGGGTCCTCCACCGCGAAGTAGCCCTGCAGCAGCGCCGCGGCCGAACGGAGGAATTCCGCCGCCCCCGCCGTGTCGTCCGCGGCGAACAGCGTCGCCAGCTCCGGCTGCTCGGTGACCAGCCGGTCCCACTGCGGGGCGACCAGGTCACCGGCCGATTGCGGGGTACGCGCCGCCGCCGGCAGGTCGAACAGCCGCTCCAGCACCGCGTGCACCAGCGTGCCCCGGGCCTGCTCGACGGTGGGACGCTCGGGCAGCCGGTCGATGCTGCGGAACCGGTAGAGCAGCGGGCAGGTCTTGAAATCCGCCGCCCGCGACGGCGACAGCGACGCCCGCACCGTGGATGGCGCCCCCGCCGGGGAGTCGTGCGTGTCGATCACCGGTTCCGCCGTCATGCCCGGAAGGTTAGGGCACCGGTGTGACAGGGCCGACGTCGCCGCACCGGGGCATGATCGGCGCCGCGTAGCATCGACCCGGTGGAGCACAGGTCCCGACCACCGCGCCGGCCCGGGCTGACCATCGGTCGGGTGTTCGGGGTGCCGCTGCGCGTGGACGCCTCGATGCTCCTGCTCACCCTGGTCGTCACCGTCCTGTACGCCAGCCTGGCCCGCCGGCAGCTCGAGGTGGGTCACCTCGGCGGCTGGCTGGTCGGCCTGGGCTTCGTGGTCTCCCTGCTCGGTTCGGTGCTGCTGCACGAGCTCGGGCACGCCCTGACCGCCCGCCGGTACGGCATCGGTGTGCGCGGGATCACCCTGGAACTGCTCGGCGGGTACACCGAGATGGACCGGGACGCCCCCAGCCCCCGGGTCGACCTGCTGGTCTCCCTCGCCGGCCCGGCCGTGTCCGCGGTGCTCGGCGCCGCCGCCGTGGCGGCCACCCTCGCGCTGCCCGCCGGCACCATCGCCCACCAGCTCGCCTTCCAGTTGGCGGTCAGCAACGTGATCGTCGCGGTGTTCAACAGCCTGCCCGGGCTGCCGCTGGACGGCGGGCGGGCGCTGCGCGCCGCCGTCTGGGCACTCACCCAGGACCGGCACCGCGGCACCGAGGTGGCCGGCTGGGTCGGCCGGGCCGTGGCCGTCGCCACCCTGGCTGTGGTCGTCCTGCTCACCCTGCGCCGGGCGATCGCGCCGCTGGCCCTGCCGCTGATGCTGCTGGTCGCCGTCACCCTGTGGCGCGGCGCCGGGCAGTCCATCCGGATGGCCCGGATCAGCCGGCGCCTGCCGCTGGTCGACCTGTCCCGGCTGGCCCGCCCGGTGCTGCCCGTGCCCCGCGGCACCCCCCTGGCGGAGGCGCAGCGCCGCCGCGCCGAGGGACCGGTTCCCGACGCGGCACTCACCGTCGTCGACTCCGCCGGCCGGCCGGTCGCCCTGGTCGACCCGGCCCGGGCCGCCGCCGTACCGCCGGAACGGCAGCCCTGGCTGGCGGTGGACGCGGTCTCCCGCGACCTGGACTCCCTGCCCGCCCTGCCGGTGGGCGCGGACGGCGAACGCGTGATGGAGATTGTGCGCACCCACCCGGGCGCACAGTACGTGGTGACGGCAGGCGAAGATGTCGTCGGCGTTCTGCACATCGCGGATCTGGCTCAGCTCCTGGAACCCAAACGGAAGACGAACACGTGACCGCACATTCCTCCGCCGTCCCGGCCGACCCCGCCGCCGCGGCGCTGCCTCCCGTGCACCGGGGGCCGTTCCGGCCCGGTGACCGGGTGCAGCTGACCGACCCGAAGGGCCGGATGCACACCGTGACGCTGGAGCCCGGCAAGGAATTCCACACCCACCGGGGGATCCTCAAGCACGACACGCTGATCGGTCTGCCCGACGGCAGTGTGGTCACCACCGCGGGCGGCGGCACCGCGTTCCTGGCCCTGCGGCCGCTGCTGTCGGACTACGTGCTGTCCATGCCGCGCGGCGCCCAGGTGATCTACCCGAAGGACGCGGCGCAGATCGTCATGATGGGCGACATCTTCCCCGGTGCGAAGGTCCTCGAGGCCGGCGCCGGCTCCGGCGCGCTGTCCTGCTCGCTGCTGCGCGCGGTCGGTACCGAGGGCGAGCTGCACTCGTTCGAGCTGCGGGAGGATTTCGCCAAGATCGCCGAGCGGAACGTCGAGGCGTTCTTCAACGGCCCGCACCCGGCCTGGCGGCTGCACGTCGGCGACGTCGCCGAGTGCCCGGAGACCGGCTTCGACCGGATCATCCTGGACATGCTCACCCCGTGGGAGATGCTCGACATGGTCGAGCGGGCGCTCGTCCCCGGCGGCGTCCTCATCGGGTACGTGGCCACCACCCCGCAGCTGTCCGAGCTGGTCGAGGCGCTGCGCGAGCGTGGCGGCTGGACCGAGCCGCGCGCCTGGGAGTCCCTGGTCCGGGATTGGCACGCCGAAGGGCTGGCCGTGCGTCCCGACCACCGCATGATCGCGCACACCGCGTTCCTGGTCTCCGCGCGCAAGCTCGCCCCCGGGGTCACCGCCCCGCCGCGGCGCCGCAAGCCCAGCAAGGGCACCGAGGCGTACGTCCAGCGCCGGCAGGCCCTGCGCGAGGCGGAGGCGGCCCGGCAGGCGGCGGCCGGGCCGGAGCAGGAGTCGGGCGAGGCGTGACCCCCCGGCGGCACGGACGGGCATGAGCGAGCGGATCATGTGTCCCGGCGGGGACGACACCGAACGGGCGGAGACGGTGGCATGAGCGAGCGAACGGCGTGCGGCGGACGCCGGGCCCGCCTGGGCGGGCGGGACCGGCGGCGGCGCGGCAGCGGGACGAGCGAGCGGATCGTCGGGCTCGGCGCGGCCGACTCTCTCGTCGCCAGCCGGCGGGAGGCGGCGGCATGAGCAGCCCCGGCTACGGCAACGGCGACCTGCCCGCCGTTTTTCCCGACTGGTCGCCCTACGCCGATCTGGAGTCGGCCACGCGGGCGTACCTGCGCGATCCCGACATCGCCCTGGAGGCCCTCGGCGGGGTGCTGCGCGGCGCCTCCGTGCTCGGCTTCACCCTGGAACGCTTCGTCAACGAGGTCAACGGGGTGTGGCAGGAGGTGGTCGTCTGTGACGGCAGCCGCCTGGTCCTCTGGCACGGCGAGGACGTGCCGCCCGGCGAGGGGCCGCCCGGGTCGATGACCTCCTCGCTGCGGGTGGTGCCGGTCTCCACGATCACCGAGGTGGGCTGCCGGCGGCGGCTCACCCGCACCGACAGCGGCGCGATCCGGGTCGACAGCATCGACGTCTACCTGCTGCTCAGCTCCCTGGATGAGGCGCCGCCCGGCGACGAGATCACCGGCGCGCCCCGGCACGACGCGCTACGGTTCGGCAAGACCCTCGACGACGGCGGCGCCGGGCAGATCGCCCGGCTGGAGGAGTTCGCCCGGATGGTCGCCTCGGTGGTCGGCCGCCCCCTGCTGTAGAGACGGCGGCGGGCCGGGGACGTCCCCGGCCCGCACCGCCTCGAACGTCGGGGGTCAGTCCTCGGCGTCCGGCCCGGCCACCTCGACACCGTCGCCGGCGCGCACCACGTGAATGCACTCGCCCGGGCACTCCTTCGCCGAGTCGATCACCTCGAGGCGCAGGTGCTCCGGCACGTCCACCCGGGCCCCCGCGGCCAGCTGTAGCTGGCCGTCGGAGCCCTTGACGTACGCCAGGCCGTCCAGGTCGAACTCGAAGACCTCGGGCGCGTACTGCACGCACAGCCCGTCGCCCGTGCAGAGATCCTGGTCCACCCAGACCTGAAGCTGGTCCGTCGCGACCTCTGCCACCGGTGCACCCCCCATGTTCTCCCGTCCCACGGCCCGACGGTACCCGAACGGCCGTACCCGCCCGGCGACCAGCCCTTGGCGATCAAGCTTCGGTGACGGGCGCGTTGCGGAGGACCGAATCGGGCTCACAGCGGCTAGTGTTAGCTCAGAACGTTCGAGCCCCCCGGGGAGGTGGGACGTGGCACGCAGCGACGACGCGGACTCGCGCGCCGCACGGTGGGAGAAGGAGGCCCACGATCTCTCCACGCAGGTCGCGTTCCTGCAAGAGGAACTCGCCCTGGTGCGGCGCAAGTTGACCGAAAGCCCCCGACACGTCCGGCAGCTCGAGGAGCGGCTGGCGGCCACCCAGGCCCAGTTGGCGCGGCTGACCGAGAACAACGAGCGGCTCGTGAGCACCCTCAAGGAGGCTCGCGCGCAGATCGTGACGCTCAAGGAGGAGATCGACCGCCTCGCACAGCCCCCGAGTGGCTACGGCGTCTTCCTGGCCAAGCACGACGACGGCACGGTGGACGTCTTCACCGGCGGGCGCAAACTTCGGGTTGCCGTCTCGCCCTCGCTGGACGTCGACGAACTGCGTCGCGGCCAGGAGGTCCTGCTCAACGACGCGCTCAACATCGTGGACGCGTTCGGCTACGAGCGGGTCGGCGAGGTGGTGATGCTCAAGGAGGTGCTCGCCGGACCCGATGGCGCTCCCGGTGACCGGGCGCTGGTGGTCTCCCACTCCGACGAGGAGCGGATCGTGCACCTCGCGGAGACCCTGATCGGCACCTCGATAAGGGCCGGCGACTCGCTGATGATCGAGCCCCGCTCGGCGTACGCCTATGAGCGGATCCCGAAGAGCGAGGTCGAGGAGCTCGTCCTGGAGGAGGTGCCCGATGTCGGCTACGAGGACATCGGTGGCCTTCAGGCGCAGATCGAGCAGATCCGCGACGCGGTGGAACTGCCGTTCCTGCACTCCGACCTGTTCCGCGAGCACCAGCTCCGGCCGCCGAAGGGCATCCTGCTCTACGGCCCGCCCGGCTGCGGCAAGACCCTGATCGCCAAGGCGGTGGCCAACTCGCTGGCCAAGAAGATCGCCGAGCGGCGCGGCGAGGAGAAGCACACCAGCTTCTTCCTCAACATCAAGGGTCCCGAACTGCTCAACAAGTACGTCGGCGAGACCGAGCGGCACATCCGGTTGATCTTCCAGCGGGCGCGGGAGAAGGCCGGCGAGGGCACCCCGGTGATCGTGTTCTTCGACGAGATGGACTCCGTGTTCCGCACCCGCGGCTCCGGCGTCTCCTCCGACGTGGAGAACACCATCGTCCCGCAGCTGCTCAGCGAGATCGACGGTGTGGAGGGCCTGGAGAACGTCATCGTCATCGGCGCCTCCAACCGGGAAGACATGATCGACCCGGCGATCCTGCGTCCCGGCCGGCTCGACGTGAAGATCAAGATCGAGCGGCCGGACGCCGAGGCGGCCAAGGACATCTTCTCCAAGTACATCCTGGCGGGTCTGCCGCTGCACGCGGACGACCTGGCCGAGCACGGTGGCGACCCGCAGGCCACCGTCGCCGCGATGATCGACGCGGTGGTGCTGCGGATGTACTCGGAGACCGAGGAGAACCGGTTCCTCGAGGTCACCTACGCCAACGGCGACAAGGAAGTCCTCTACTTCAAGGACTTCAACTCCGGCGCGATGATCCAGAACATCGTCGACCGGGGCAAGAAGATGGCCATCAAGGAGTTCCTCACCTCCGGGCGCAAGGGGCTGCGGCTGCAGCACCTGCTCGACGCCTGCGTCGACGAGTTCCGCGAGAACGAGGACCTGCCCAACACCACCAACCCGGACGACTGGGCGCGCATCTCCGGCAAGAAGGGCGAGCGGATCGTCTACATCCGCACGCTCGTCTCCGGCGGCAAGGGCGCCGAGGCCGGCAGGTCGATAGAGACCGCCAGCAACACCGGCCAGTACCTGTAGTCCGACGCACGACCGGAGGCCCGTGGCGCCCGCGCCGCGGGCCTCCGCGCGTCCGCGTCCGGCCCCGCCGTGAGCGAGCGCAGCGAGCGAACTGCTCAGCGCCGTGATGCCGCACGCGGCGCCGACCGCAGCGAGGCGGTGGCGCGAGCCGCCACACCGTACGCCCCCGGGCCGCCACGCCCCCATCCCGCGTGACGACGACTACGCTCGACGTGACGGGGGGACCGGGACGGCGAGCGGAGCGGGCAGGTCGATGAGCGTAAGACGGATCATGGGCACCGAGGTCGAGTACGGCATCTCCGTGCCCGGCCAGGCCGGGGCCAACCCGATGGTGACCTCCTCGCAGGTGGTCAACGCCTACGGGGCGCGCCCGGAACTCAACCGGGGTGGCCGGGCCCGCTGGGACTACGAGGAGGAGTCGCCGCTGCGCGACGCCCGCGGCTTCACCTACTCCGGCGCCGCGTACGACCCGGCGGAGGCGCTCGCCGACGAGGACCTGGGGCTAGCCAACGTCATACTCACCAACGGGGCCCGGCTGTACGTCGACCACGCCCACCCGGAGTACTCCACCCCCGAGGTGACCAACCCCCTGGACCTGGTCCGCTGGGACAAGGCGGGGGAGCGGGTGATGGCCGAGGCGGCCCGGCGGGCCGCCACCATCCCGGGCACCCACCCGATCCACCTCTACAAGAACAACACCGACAACAAGGGCGCCAGCTACGGCGCCCACGAGAACTACCTGATGCGGCGGCAGACCCCGTTCGCCGACATCGTGGCGTACCTGACGCCGTTCTTCGTCACCCGTCAGGTGGTCTGCGGCGCCGGCCGGGTCGGCATCGGCCAGGACGGCGGCCAGAGCGGCTTCCAGATCTCCCAACGGGCAGACTTCTTCGAGGTCGAGGTGGGGCTGGAGACCACCCTCAAACGGCCGATCATCAACACCCGCGACGAGCCGCACGCGGACGCCGACAAGTACCGCCGGCTCCACGTCATCATCGGCGACGCCAACCTGTCGGAGATCTCCACGTACCTCAAGGTCGGCACCACCGCGCTGATCCTCACCATGATCGAGGAGAAGGCGCTCGGCCCCGACCTCGGCATCGCCGACCCGGTCAGTGAGCTGCGCGCGGTCAGCCACGACCCGTCGCTCAAGCACCTCATGCGGATGCGCGATGGCCGCAGGCTGACCGCGCTGGACGTCCAGTGGGCGTACCTGGAGCGGGTTCGGTCCTTCGTGGACGACCGGTACGGCACCGACGTCGACGAGCAGACGGCGGACGTGCTCGACCGCTGGGAGAGCGTGCTCGACCGGCTCGGCCGCGACGCCTTCCTCTGCGCCGACGAGCTGGACTGGGTGGCCAAGCTGCGGCTGCTGGAGGGCTACCGGGAGCGGGAGAAGCTCGGCTGGGGCGCGCACAAGCTCCAGCTGGTCGACCTCCAGTACTCCGACGTCCGTCCCGAGAAGGGGCTCTACCACCGGCTGGTGACCCGCGGCGCGATGCGGACGCTGCTCAGCGACGAGCAGAGCCGCACCGCGATGACGGAACCGCCGGAGGACACCCGGGCCTACTTCCGCGGCCGCTGCCTGGCCCAGTACGCCTCCGAGGTGGTCGCCGCGAGCTGGGACTCGGTCATCTTCGACGTGGGCCGGGAGTCGCTGGTCCGGGTGCCGATGATGGAACCCGAGCGGGGCACCCGCAAGCACGTCGGGCAGCTGTTCGACCGGTGCGAGAGTGCCAAGGACCTGCTGGAGACGCTGACCGGCGGCTGAGCCGGATGCCGGAAAGCCCGTCCCGCGCTGGAACCCGGCGCGCGACGGGCTTTTCGTCGTCTGCGCGAGGTAAGTTGATCGCAGGGATCGTGGAGGAGGCAACGATGGCGACCCAAGAAGGCGGCCAGACCCAGTCCGGCAAGTCGCACGAGGAGGTCGAGGAGGTCACCGCGCAGGCCAACCCCGAGGTTGCTGAGCGGCACGCCGAGATCACCGAGGACGTCGACGACCTGCTCGACGAGATCGACTCCGTCCTGGAGGAGAACGCAGAAGAGTTCGTGAGGGGATATGTCCAGAAAGGGGGTGAATGAGAAGAGTGTTCGATTTGCCCAGCGAATCGGACAAGAAGTGCCCGCAGTGTGAGCGGCTATTGCCCATCACGGAGTTCCATCGCAACCGGCGGCGGGCGGACGGGCTCGCCTACTACTGCAAGATCTGCGCGGCGGCCCGCTCTGAGGCGAGCCGCCGCAAACGCGGAATCGGGCCGCAGAAGAAGGCCTCGACGCCGGTTCCTGCTGGTTTGAAGTGGTGCCCGGACTGCGATCAGATCAAGCCGCTTGAGGACTTTCCGCGTACCAAGAAGGCCAGCGGACGGCACAGCTACTGCAAGCCCTGCCACAACCGACGGGACAGGGAGACGGCCCAACGGCTGTACGGCGGCACGCGCGAGTACCACCTGCGGCGGCGGTACGGGATTGGGGAGAAGGAGTTTCAGGAGCTCCTGGCCGAGCAGGGTGGAGTCTGCGCGGTCTGCGCCGCACCCGATCCGGAACATGTGGACCACGATCATCGCACCGGGTGGGTGCGCGGGATACTCTGCTTCAACTGTAATGGTGGTCTTGGCCAGTTCCGTGACAGTCCCGTGCGGCTGGCCAGGGCGATCACGTACCTGAGAGGAACCACGTGGCAGCGGGTTTTGATCCATCCGGGCGTCTACCAGATGTGTTCACCAACGCGGGGACGTCCTCCTTCACAGCGTTCCTGAGCAAGGTGGCCCCCGAGATGCTGCCCGGCCGGCGGCCGCTGCCGCCCGGCATGGCCGCCGACATGGCGCCGCACGCGACGACCATCGTGGCCATCTCGGCCGCCGGTGGCGTGGTGATGGCCGGCGACCGGCGCGCCACGATGGGCAACCTGATCGCTCAGCGGGACATCGAGAAGGTGCACCCGGCCGACGCGTACTCGCTGGTCGGCATCGCGGGCACCGCGGGCATCGGCATCGAGCTGATGCGACTGTTCCAGGTGGAACTCGAGCACTACGAGAAGATCGAGGGCGCCATGCTCTCGCTCGACGGCAAGGCCAATCGGCTGGCCGCGATGATCCGGGGCAACCTGGGCGCGGCGATGCAGGGCCTCGCGGTGATCCCGCTGTTCGCCGGGTTCGACCTGGCGGCCAGCGACCCGGCCCGGGCCGGCCGGATCTTCAGTTTCGACGTGACCGGCGGCCCGTACGAGGAGACCGGCTACGACGCGATCGGGTCCGGCTCGCTGTTCGCCAAGTCGGCGTTGAAGAAGCGGTTCCGGGCGGGCCTGTCGATCGACGACGCGGTGCGGCTCGCTGTCGAGGCGCTCTACGACGCGGCCGACGACGACACCGCGACCGGTGGCCCGGATCTGACCCGCCGGATCTACCCGGTGGTGATGACCGCGACGGCGGAGGGCACGCATCGGCTCACCGAGGCCGAGACGGCGGCGATCGCGGAGAGCGTCGTGGCCGGCCGGATGGAGAACCCGGGCGGCTGACCCCGCTCCCACCTCACCCGTCAGCAGTCCGCAGCACAGCGCCCGAAGGAGAACCGCCGCCGTGGCCATGCAGTTCTACGCCTCGCCCGAGCAGATCATGCGCGACCGTTCCGAGTTGGCCCGCAAGGGCATCGCCCGGGGCCGGAGCGCGGTGGTCCTGAGCTACGAGGGCGGGGTCCTCTTCGTCGCGGAGAACCTGTCCAGCACCCTGCACAAGGTCAGCGAGATCTACGACCGGATCGGTTTCGCGGCGGTGGGCCGCTACAACGAGTTCGAGAACCTGCGCCGGGCCGGGGTGCGGATGGCCGATCTAAACGGCCTGAGCTACGACCGGCGGGACGTTACCGGCCTGGCGCTGGCCAACGCGTACGCGCAGACGCTGGGTGCCATCTTCACCGAGCAGTCGAAGCCGTTCGAGGTGGAGGTGTGCGTGGCGGAGGTGGGTGCCACGCCGGACGACGATTCGCTCTACCGGGTGACGTACGACGGTTCGGTCAACGACGAGCCGGGCCGGATGGCGATGGGTGGCCAGGCCGAGGCGATCACCGGGGTGCTGAAGAACGAGCACCGGCCGGAGATGTCGCTGTCCGAGGCGATCCAGGCCGCGGTGAAGGCGCTCGGCAGCGTTGGCGGGGAGGGCGGGGCGGCCCGTACCATCGCCGCGAACCAGATGGAGGTGGCGGTGCTGGACCGCCGCCGGGTGGGGCGGACGTTCCGGCGGGTCACCGGGGCGGCGTTGACCGCGCTGCTGGAGGGGGACGCGAGCGCGGACACCGCGCCGGCGCCGGGGCGGGCGCAGACCCCGACGTCGCCCACGGAGGAGGCGAAGAAGCCGACCACGTCGGCTGGTTCGGCGGACCTGGAGGGCCAGCAGGGCGAGCAGTCGGGGGACTGACGGTCGGGCCCGGCGCGCGCCCGGTGCGGCGCGGCTCGCCTGGGTGACGCCGCCCGTGGCGGGCCGGGCCGGCAGACGTCGCGCGGCGAGGCGGCGGCGGATCCCGGTGGACGTGCCGGACCTGGTCGTCGCTGCCCGGCGGATCAGCGGTGCGGCTTGAGCGGCTGCCACCAGGCGCGGTTGGTCCGGTACCAGCCGACCGTCTCGGCGAGCCCGCCGTCCAGGTCGACGGTGGGCACCCAGCCGAGTTCGCGGCGGGTGATGGTGCAGTCCAGCGAGTAGCGGCGGTCGTGGCCCCGGCGGTCGGCGACCGGCCGGACGCGGTCCCAACCGGCGCCGCAGGCGGCGAGGAGGCGGCCGGTGAGGTCCCGGTTGGTCAGTTCGGTGCCGCTGCCGAGGTGGTAGACGCCGCCGGCCCGGCCGTTGAGCTGGGCCAGCGCGATGCCGTGGCAGTGGTCGTCGACGTGCAGCCAGTCGCGGACGTTGCCGCCGTCGCCGTACAGCGGCACGTCGTGCCCGTCGAGCAGGTTGGTGGCGAACAGCGGCACGATCTTCTCGGGGTACTGGTACGGGCCGTAGGTGTTGGCGCCGCGGGTGATGACGACGTCGAGGCCGTGGGTGCGATGGTAGGCGAGGGCGAGCAGGTCGGCGCCGGCCTTGCTGGCCGAGTAGGGGGAGCTGGGCCGCAGCGGCGTCTGCTCGGTCCACGAGCCGGTGTCGATGGACCCGTACACCTCGTCGGTGGAGACCTGCACGAACCGGCCGACCCCGTGGCGCAGGGCGGCGTCGAGCAGGATCTGGGTGCCGACCACGTTGGTGGTGACGAACGGGGCGGCGTCGGTGATGGAGCGGTCGACGTGGGATTCGGCGGCGAGGTGCACGACGACGTCGTGACCGGGGACGGTGGCGTCGACGAGGGCGGCGTCGCGGATGTCGCCGCGGACGACCCGCAGCCGGGGGTCGGCGCGTACCGGGTCGAGGGCGGCGGCGGTGGCGGCGTAGGTCCAGGCGTCGAGCACGGTGAGGGCGTCCACCGGCAGGTCCGGCTCGGCGCCGGTGAGCAGCCGCCGGACGTACGCCGATCCGATGAAGCCGGCGCCGCCGGTGACGAGGATTCTCACGGCTGGGACCGTACCCGGCGGTGGGATGCGCGGATGCGGGGAATGCCAGGCTCGGTGCGGATGAGACCACTGGGTTGAGCGCTGCCCAATTGGGGCCCCGGGCGGCTAATGTCACATCATGGAGCGGCGAATCTTCGGCCTCGAGACCGAGTACGGCGTCACCTGCACCTATCGCGGGCAGCGCCGGCTGTCCCCCGACGAGGTCGCGCGGTACCTGTTCCGGCGGGTGGTGTCGTGGGGCCGGTCGAGCAACGTGTTTCTGCGCAACGGGGCCCGGCTCTACCTGGACGTGGGCTCGCACCCGGAGTACGCGACGCCGGAATGCGACTCGGTGACCGATCTGGTGGCCCACGACCGGGCGGGGGAGCGGATCCTGGAGGGGCTGCTCGTCGACGCGGAGAAGCGGCTGCACGACGAGGGCATCGCGGGTGAGATCTACCTGTTCAAGAACAACACCGACTCGGCCGGCAACTCGTACGGCTGCCACGAGAACTATCTGGTGTCCCGGCACGGCGAGTTCGGCCGGCTCGCCGACGTGCTGATCCCGTTCCTGGTCACCCGGCAATTGATCTGCGGTGCGGGGAAGGTGCTGCAGACGCCGCGCGGGGCGGTCTACTGCCTGTCGCAGCGGGCCGAGCACATCTGGGAGGGCGTCTCCTCGGCGACCACCCGGAGCCGGCCGATCATCAACACCCGGGACGAGCCGCACGCGGACGCGGAGCGGTACCGGCGCCTGCACGTGATCGTCGGCGACTCGAACATGAACGAGGTGACCACGCTGCTGAAGGTGGGCACCGCGGACATCGTGCTGCGGATGATCGAGGCCGGGGTGGTGATGCGGGATCTGACGTTGGAGAACCCGATCCGGGCGATCCGCGAGGTGTCGCATGACATCACCGGCCGGCGCAAGGTGCGGCTGGCCTCCGGCAAGGAGGTCTCCGCGCTGGAGATCCAGCAGGAATACCTGGCGAAGGCGACGGAGTTCGTGGAGCGCCGGGGCGGGGACCAGACCGCGAAGCGGGTGGTGGATCTCTGGGCGCGGGTGCTGCGGGCGGTGGAGACCGGGGACCTGGACCCGGTGGCCCGGGAGATCGACTGGGTGACGAAGCTGCGCCTGATCGAGCGGTACCAGCGCAAGCACGACCTGCCGCTGTCGCACCCGCGGGTGGCGCAGATGGATCTGGCGTACCACGACCTGCGGCGTGGGCGGGGCCTGTACGGGCTGCTGGAGCGGCGCGGCGAGGTGGACCGGGTGGCCACCGACCCGGAGATCTTCGAGGCGAAGGAGACGCCGCCGCAGACCACCCGGGCGCGGCTGCGGGGTGAGTTCATCCGGCACGCGCAGGAGAAGCGGCGGGACTTCACCGTCGACTGGGTGCACCTGAAGCTGAACGACCAGGCGCAGCGGACGGTGCTGTGCAAGGACCCGTTCCGGGCGTACGACGAGCGGGTGGAGCGGCTGATCGCGAGCATGTGAGGCGGCGGCCGGTGCCGTGGGCACCGGCCGCCCGCTCACGGGTACGCTGGCGTCGCGATGAACACTTCCGAACCCTCCGGCCGCGACCGTGGCACCGAGAAGCTCAACTGGATCGACCGGCGCCGGGAGAAGATCCGCGCTGAGATCGAGCGGAACCGCCGTGGCGAGTACAAGGTGCCGACCTGGGTGCTGGGGGTGGCGCTGGCGCTGATCGTGGTCGGCTGGTTGGCGTTCATCTTCCTCGCCGGCTGAGTCCGGGTCCGGCCGCGCCGGCTGCGGCGGCGGGCGCCGCCCCGAGGCCGGTCAGTTGTACGGCATGCTGGGGAACCAGCCGATGCCGAAGCGGGCGGGCAGTCGCACGTCCCAGTAGACGACGGTGAAGATGCCCAGGGCGACGAGCAGCGCGCCGGTCACCACGGCGGCGCGGCGGGGGTCGGCCATCCAGCGCAGGAAGCGTCCCCGGCTGACCACGACGACGATCGCGAAGATCAGCGTGACGAGCAGGATGTTGCCCAGCGACTGCAGGGTGAAGGCGAGTGCCCCGTAGAGCGGGTTGCCGGTGTCGGCCGCCCAGTGGAACAGCTTGTTGAACATCGGGTAGGGGCGCCCGATGAGGAAGCCGCCGACCAGCGCGCCCATCGTCACCACCCGGCCGACGGGCCGGTGGGCGAAGACGTCGGGGAGCAGGCCGAGCGCGGCGAGCCCGAGGTAGGTCAGCGCCAGGCCGATCACGCCGAACACGACAGACGACTGGATGAGGCGGACCGGGACCCCGCCGACCACGTCGGTGGAGAGTTGGGGGAGCCGGTCGCCGAGCAGGACGCCGATGGCGCCGTAGCCGGCCGAGACCGTGATCATGCCGAGGGCCAGCCAGCCGACGGGACGGAGCAGGGACCGCAGCGGCGCGGCGCTGGCGTGGCGGCCGGACGCCCGGCTCATCGGGCCGACCGAGGCGGCCATGGCGATGTTGCAGGCGGTGAAGGTGCCGGCGAAGCCGGAGACGAACGCGAAGAGCAGCCCGGCGGCGGTGCCGGTGATCGCGGTGGCCTTGGCGTCGTGGCCGAGCACGGTGTTCGCGACGTTGTCGCCGATGACCTTGTCGACCAGCTCGAACGACCACAGGACGGCGAGCAGGACGCCGGCTGCCGCGCTGAGCAGGGCGACCCGGAGGCGGCGCCCGGGGCCGGGTGCCGGGGTGAGGAGTTGGCGTTCGGGGAGCTGTCGCAGGGACATGGCGCCTCGCATTCCGCTACGGGGCCGCGCCGTCCCGCGGCGGGCCCCTGCGGTGACGGGCGGGGAGGCCGGGGTCGATGCGGCCGGGGTCGGATACCTGGACAGGATGGGGGCGGCCGGGCCGGCGGGGCGTCTTCGGCCGTGCGGTCTTCGCGGCTGGTCGGCGAGTGGGCGGTCCGCGGCGGACCGGCCGGCGCCGGGGACAGCGCACGGGGGAAGTTGCCGCCCCGCCCGGGGGCCTGGCAGGTTGCCGGATGGACCGGGTTCGCAGTCGGCCACGGCTGGCTCGGGTGGGAGGCGACGTCATGGCACATATCGATCTTGACTTGGACGAGAAGGCCCACCCGGGCATCAACGGGCCGATGCGGTTCCGTCCCGAGACCGCGAAGCCGCTGAACGCGCTCGCCGAGCAGTTGCTGCGCGCCCCACACCCCACGCTGACCGCAGGCGAACGGGAGCTCATCGCCGCCTACGTGTCCGGCCTGAACGAGTGCACGTTCTGCTGCTCGTCGCACTCGGCGTTCGCGGCCGCCCAGCTGCCGTCCGGGATGCCGCTGGTGGAGCAGGTGCGCCGGGACGTGACCACCGCGCCGGTCAGCGAAAAGCTGCGGGCGCTGCTGCGGATAGCCGGCGCGGTGCAGCGCAGCGGCCGGGAGGTCACCCCCGAGCTGGTCGACGCGGCCCGCGCGGCGGGCGCCACCGACCTGGAGATCCACGACGCGGTGCTGATCGCCGCGGCGTTCTGCATGTACAACCGGTACGTCGACGGCCTGGGCACCTGGGCGCCGCAGGACCCGGCGGCGTACGAGCGGTCCGCCGCGCACATCGTCGCGCACGGCTACGGCGCGAGCTGAGCGTCGGTCCGCCGCCGGCCGGACGGCTCAGCCGAGCAGGCGGGCCGCGTGCCGGCCGGCGGCGGCCGCGGCCAGGAAGTAGGCGTGGTCGGCGTCCAGGCCGCGGCCCATGGTCGACAGGCCGACCGGGCTGGCCCGCAGCGCCGCGTCGAGCCCGTCCGTGGCCACGGTGACGATCCGGTGCCGGTCGGCGAGCGGGGCGAGGGCCTGGTCCACCTCGGCGGCCAGGGCCGGGTCGAGGCGGTCCGGCACGACCAGCTCCGCGGCGGCGAGGGCCACCCGGCCGTACGCGGTGAGGCTGTGGTGGGAGACGCCGCGGTGCCGAGAGCGCGGATCGGCGTCGGAGATGCGCAACGAGCCGACCGCCCGGCCGCCGAGGGTGGCGACCGCGTTGACCGCCTCGCCGACGGCCACCCCGGAGAAGCCCCAGCGGGTGCCGGTGCCCAGGTTGCCCGGCCCCTGGGCGACGATCGCGAGGTCGGCGTGCAGCACGTGCCGGGCGGCGAGCAGCCCGCTGTGCAGGGTGCTGGCCTCCAGGTCGCCGCCGAACGCCTGGCCGACGCTGACCGTGCCGGCGAGGTGGTCGGCGAGCCCGGCGAGGGTGCGGGAGAACCAGGCCGGCAGCGCCCCGCCGTCGGTGAGCAGGTAGGCCACCCGGGCGTGCGGGGCGTCGGCGTGGACGCCGGCGAGGATCGCCGGCAGGGCCGAGTGCAGGTCGGCGGTGACCACCGGCATCCCGTGCAGGCTGTCCGCGGCGGCCAGCACCGCGTGGTGCGGGGAGGCCTCCTCGTCGACGCCGAGCAGGATCGGTTGCAGCGGGGTGTAGCGGGCCTTGACCAGGTGGCCGGCGCCGCGGCTGTCGGCGGCCTGCGGCGGGTCGGCGGGGAGCCGGTCGGGCAGGGCCACGACCAGGGCGTATCCGCCGGTGCCGAGGCCCATCAGCAGGGCGCCGGCGTTGAGCAGCACCCGGTCGCCGGGTTCCGGGTCGCCGACCAGCGCCGGGTAGGCCAGGGCACGCATCCGGCCGCCGTCGGGCAGGTCGACGTCGAGTTCCGTCGCGCCGGCCCACCGCCGCCGTACCGCCGTGACCGTGCCGGACCGCCATCGCACCATGCCCAGGAAACTATCGGCCGTCGGCGGGCCGGGGCGCGTCCGGGTGGCCCGGCGCGCGTCAGAAGGTGTCGGTCTGCTGGTCCACGGGCCGGTCGCCCTCGTTCTGGGTACGCCGGGCCCGGCCGCGGTCGGTGCCGGGCATGGACCGGGTGGGGTCGAGGAAGACGTACCCGATCTCGGGGTAATGCTCGGTGAGCCGCCGCTCGGCCTCGTCGGCGGCGGCCTCGATGTCGGCGCCGGTGGCGTCGTTGTGGAAGTCGACCTTGGCGGCGACCAGGATGTCGTCCGGGCCGAGCACCATGGTCATCAGCGTGTGGACCCGGTCCACGGTGGGCAGCGAGGCCAGCTCGTGCTCGATCTTCCGGTGCACGCGCTCGGAGACGGCCCGGCCCACCAGCAGCGAGATGTTGCTCCGGGCCAGGATGGCGGCGACCACCAGCAGCAGCACGCCGATCAGGATCGAGGCGATCCCGTCGTAGAGTTCCTCGCCGGTGAGTTCGGACAGCCCGAGGCCGACGCCGGCGATGAGCAGGCCGATGAGGGCGGCGGTGTCCTCCAGGAAGACGGCCTTGACGGTGGTGTCGGCGGTCAGGCGCAGGTAGCGGCGGGGGGTGGCCCGCCAGCGGCGGGACTCGCGACGGATCTGCCGGACCGCCCGGGTCAGGGACACCGACTCCACCACGAAGGAGACCACCAGCACGACGTACGACGCCAGGTAGTTGCCGCTGTGCTGGTGCACGAGGATGGTGGTGACGCCGTGGGTGATGGCGAAGCCGGCGCCCACCACGAAGGTGAACAACGCGGCGAGGAACGCCCAGACGTAGCTCTCCTTGCCGTACCCGAACGGATGCCGGGTGTCGGCGGGCCGAGCCCCGCGGCGCAGCGCCAGGTAGAGCAGCACCTCGGTGGTGGTGTCGGCGACCGAGTGGGCGGCCTCGGAGAGCATCGCCGCCGACCCGGAGAGCAGGCCGGCGATGGCCTTGGCGACCGCGATGGCGAGGTTCGCCGAGCCGGCCAGGATGACCGTGCCGACGCTCTCGCGCTTGACTTCCGCTTCCGCCATGCGCTCACCATATGGCCGGTGTCGGCGCTGCGCCGGTCGAGCGGGACGGCCCGCGTCGGGCGGGGCCCGGCCGCCTCGGGTGCGGCGTTCCGCGCGGCGCGCCCGCGTGGGTGCACGCCCAGGACGCGCGGGCTGCTAGCGTTCACACGTGTCCCGGACCCGTACCGAACGCCTGGTCAACCTGGTGATCTGCCTGTTGTCGACGCGACGGTTCCTCACCGCCGCCCAGATCGCCGCGACCGTGCCCGGCTACGAGCACGACCCGGACGACGCCAAGGACCACGAGGCGTTCCAGCGCAAGTTCGAACGGGACAAGGCTGAGCTGCGCGAGCTGGGGGTGCCGCTGGAGACGGGCACGGCCAGCGTCTTCGACGCCGAGCCCGGCTACCGGATCGCCCCCCGCGAGTACGCCCTGCCCGACATTCCACTCGAACCGGACGAGGCCGCCGCCGTCGGCATCGCCGCGCGGCTGTGGCAGCACGCCGGCCTGGCCGCCGCCGCCTCGTCGGGGCTGGCGAAGCTGCGCGCCGCCGGCATCGACGTGGACCCGCAGGCCACCCTGGGCCTGGAGCCGATGGTCACGGTCGACCCGGCGTTCGCCCCGCTGACCGCCGCCGCCCGGGACCGGCGGGAGGTCAACTTCGACTACCGGGTGCCGGACCGGGACGCCCCGACCCGCCGCCGGCTGCAGCCGTGGGGCGTGGTCTGCTGGCGCGGCCGGTGGTATGTGGTCGGCCACGACCTGGACCGCGAGGCGGCCCGCTGCTTCCGGCTGTCCCGGGTGGTGGGCACGGTCCGGGTGACCGGCCAGCCCGGGGCGTACGAGCCGCCCGCCGGGGTGGACCTGATCAGCCACGTGGCCCGCTGGTCCGGGCCGGTGGAGCGGACCGGCCGGGCCACCGTGCTGGTCGCCCCCGGCCGGGCGGCCGGGCTGCGCCGCTGGGCGGTGGAGATCAGCTGCGGGCCGGACGGCGACCGCCTGGTCCTGCCGTACGCCGACGCGGACTACCTGGCCGGCCAGGTGGTCGGCTACGGCCCGGACGCCCGGGTGCTGGAGCCGCCGGAGGTCCGCGAGGCGGTCATCCAGCGGTTGAAGGAGATCGCCGCCCGGCACGACGAGCTGGCGGTGGCTGGGGGTGCCCGGTGACCCGCCCGGCGGCCCGCGGTGGCCGCGCCTCGGCGGACCGGCTCGCCCGGCTGCTCAACCTGGTGCCCTACCTGCTCGCCCGCCCCGGCATCGAGATCGCCGAGGCGGCCGGCGATCTGGGGGTGACCGAGCGGCAGCTCCGCGAGGACCTGGAGCTGCTCTGGGTGTGCGGGCTGCCCGGTTACGGCCCGGGCGACCTGATCGACATGGCGTTCGACGGCGACCGGGTGACCATCACCTACGACGCCGGCATCGACCGGCCGCTGCGGCTCACCCCGGACGAGGCGCTCGCCCTGGTGGTGGCGCTGCGGATGCTGGCCGAGACACCCGGGGTGGCCAACCGGGAGGCGGTGGAGCGGGCCCTCGCCAAGATCGAGAGCGCGGCCGGAGACCTCGCCGGCGCCCCGGTGGAGGTGCGGCTGCCCGGCGACACCGCCCGGGTGCGTGAGCTGCGGGCGGCCGTGGAGCGGGGCCGGGCGCTGCGGATCACCTACTACACCGCGGCCCGGGACGAGACCACCGAGCGCACCATCGACCCGCTGCGGATGCTGATGGTCGGCGGCCGGGCGTACGTGGAGGCGTGGTGCCGCCGCGCCGAGGCGGTCCGGCTGTTCCGGGCCGACCGGATCGACGCGGTCACCGAGCTGGACGAGGCGGCCGTGGTGCCGCCGCAGGCCCGCCCGCACGACCTCAGCGACGGGGTGTTCCGGCCCTCGGCCGACCTGCCGCTGATCACCCTGCGGGTCGGCCGGGGCGAGCGGTGGATCACCGAGTACTACCCGTGCGAGCGGGTGGAGGCCGACGGTGAGCAGTGGCTGGTGTCGCTGCGGGTCACCGACCTGGGCTGGGCGCGGCGGTTCGTGCTCGGGCTCGGCCCGGACGTCACCGTGGTCGCCCCGGCCGAGCTGGCCGAGCAGGTCCGCGCCCAGGCGGCCGCCGCGCTCGACGCGTACGCGACGCCGGTGGATCGCGCCAACCCGGCGGTGGCCGGCCGCACCCAGTAGGCTGACCGCCGTGGTGACGTGGATCGTGCTCGGGGTCGTGCTGTTCCCGCTCCTCGTGCTGGCCCTGGCGGTCCGGCCGGTGCTGGCGCGGCTGCCCCGACTGCGCCGGGCGGCGGTGGCCCTGCAGCGCCGCCAGGCCGAGGCGGAGGCGATGCGGTCGGTCGCCGAGGAACTCCAGAGCCGCGCCGAGGGCCTCCAGGAGCGGCTGACCGTCACCCAGGAACGGCTGGCGTTGATCAAGGCCAGGCGCGGAAAGTGATCGACGGCGGTCGGTTTGGCGGGCGCTAGCTGCGCGGTCCCGGGCGGTTCCGCGCACGATCGCGCCGCCGCAGGTGGTTGACGGGACACTTCGGGTTGGTCGAGACTTCACCGACCGGGCCCGCACCGGCAGGCCCGTCAGGGTGGCAAGGCCCTTCGACCCACGTACGATGGGCTGCGACCACCCCTGACCGACATTTGAACGACTGGAGCTTCCCATGGGTGCCCTCAAGCCGTGGCACATCGCCGTACTCGTGGTCGTGCTGATCCTGCTGTTCGGCGCGAAGCGGCTCCCCGACGCGGCCCGTTCGCTGGGCCGCTCGCTGCGGATCATCAAGGCGGAGACCAAGAGCCTGCACGACGATGACCGCGACCTGGCGGAGAAGGCCGACGCGCAGGCCGGCTACCAGCCGCTCCCGCCGAACCCGGCCCAGCAGCAGCAGTACGCGCCGCAGCAGCCCCCGCAGCAGCAGTACGCGCCGCAGCCGCAGCAGCCGGTCGACCCGGTGCAGCGCGTCCGCGAGAACTGATCCGGAGGGCCCACCACCGTGGCCTTCGCGTTGAAGAAGCGCGGCCCGAGCAACTTCGAGCGGGCCTCCGACGGCTCGATGACGCTCATGGAGCACATCCGTGAGCTGCGGAACCGGCTGTTCCGGGCGTCGTTGGCGATCGTCGCCGGCCTGGCCGCCGGCTTCTGGCTCGCCGACCCGGTGTTTCTGGTGCTCAAGCGGCCGTACTGCCGGCTGCCCGGCACAACGGACGCGCTGGGGCACTGCCAGGACCTGCTGGCGCTGGCGCCGACGACCGGTTTCCTCCTGAAGCTGAAGCTGGCGCTCTGGCTCGGCCTGATCATCGGCGGGCCGGTCTGGCTCTATCAGCTCTGGGCCTTCATCGCCCCGGGTCTACACCGTCACGAACGCAAGTGGGCGTACGTCTTCGTGGCGATCGCCGCGCCGCTGTTCGCCGCCGGCGCCGTGCTGGCCTACTTCGTGGTCGACAAGGGCCTCGGGTTCCTGATGGAGTCCGGGGTGGGCGGGCTGTCCAACCAGTTCGAGGTCAGCGCGTACATTTCGTTCGTCACGAACATGATCCTGCTGTTCGGGGTGGCGTTCGAGTTCCCGCTGATCCTGCTCATGCTCAACTTCACCGGGGTGGCCAGCGCCCGGCGGCTGCTGAGCTGGTGGCGCGTGGTGATCTTCGTGTCGTTCGCGTTCGCGGCGATCGCCACCCCGGACCCGGGTCCGTTCGGCATGACGCTGCTGGCGGCCGCGCTCTCCCTGCTCTACTTCGTCGCGGTCGGCGTGGCCTTCCTCAACGACAAGCGGCGTGGCCGGGGCCGGGAGATGTACGCGGGCGTCGCCGACGACGAGGTGTCGCCGCTGGACCTGTCCACCGAACCGATCGAGGCCGGAACGCGCGTCGACGCCTCCGCCCCGATCGGAACGCCCGAACCGATCGACGCGCCGGCGCCGATCGAGCGCCGCTACGACGACATGACCTGACCTGACCGGATCGCTTGCCGCAGGTACACCGGAACGCCGTCCCTGGCCGGGGACGGCGTTCCGCGTATCGGGGCTGTGTCGCAGGTCCACCCTGCCCGCCCGCGCCGACGACGGCAACCGGGTATCCGGGGCGGCCCGGGTGGGCGGATACTGGCCGCCGTGATCGACGACCGCCCGCCGCGCCGCCCCGACCTCGCCTCGGCGCTGCGTTTCCTCATCGAACTGGTCGCCTGGGTCGCCACGCCGTGGGCGCTCGCCCCACACTCGGTGGCACTGGCGGTCGCCTCGGTGCTGGTACTGATCGGCCTGCCCACTGTCCTGGCCACCCCGGGGGACAAGAAGCATGCGATCGTGCCGGTGCCCGGGGTGGTCACCGTCGCGCTGGTGGTTTTGCAACTGGTCGCCGCCGCGGTCTCGGCGTGGTTCGCCTGGCCGCGGCCGGTCGCCGTGGCGGTGGCCGCGCTGGCTCTTGCGACCGTGGTCACCGAACTGCCCCGCTGGCGCCGGCTTGCCCCGCTCGGCCGCGACGGCCGCCCGTCGGGCCGATCCGCGTAGCGGGCGGCATCAGGCCACCCGCCGGACGGCTCCTTCCGGTGGCGGCGGCACGGCGTCCGGGTGCAGGATCGCGGCGATCGCCTCGGCGCCGTCGACCAGGCGCGGGCCGGCCCGCACGATCAGCCCGTCCGCGTCGAGCGCCCAGACCTCCGCGCCGGGAAAGTGCGGAACCACCGTCGCGGCCTGCGCGACCGCCCCGTCCAGGTGGTATCCGCACGGCGCGACCAGCACCACCTCCGGGCGGGCCGCCTGGAGCGCCGGCCAGGTGGTCGGCGTCGACCGGGTGCCCGGGTGGGCGGCCACCGGTTCCCCGCCGGCCACCCGGACCAGGTCCGGGATCCAGTGCCCGGCGCCGAACGGCGGATCCACCCACTCCACCACCGTCACCCGCCGCCGGGGCCGGCCGGCCACCGCCGCGCCGACCGCCGCGAGCCGCGTGCGCAGGCCGTCCACCAGCGCCTCCGCCCGGTCGGGCACCCGGGCCGCCGCGCCGACGGCCCGGATCGTGCCGAGCACGTCCGGCAGCGTGTACGGGTCGAGCGACAGCACCTCCGCCCGGCAGCCCAGGTGGGCCACGGCGTCCGCCACCCGCCCGGAGGGCAGCGCGCAGACCCGGCACAGGTCCTGGGTGAGGATCAGGTCGGGGTCCAGCCCGGCCAGGGCGCCCGCGTGCAGGGTGTAGAGGTCCGCGCCGGCGGCGAGCTGCGCCCGCACGTACGTGTCGATCTCGCCGGGGCTCATGCCGCGGGTGTCCCGGCCGCCCACCACCACCGTCGTGCCGGCCCGGTACGCGGCCGGCACCGCGCACTCGAAGGTGACCCCGACCAGTTCGTCCCCGAGGCCGAGCGCGTAGCCGATCTCGGTGGCGGAAGGTAGCAGGGACACGATGCGCATCCCGCCATCCTGCCCGCCCGCACCACGCCGGCGGCACCGCCCCGCAGTTCCGACGATCCGGGCGTCCGGCCCGGACCTCGGCGATAGTCTGAGGCGGCGCCGGAGCAGGATCCGGTCGCGTCCGTCGTCGCCGCCGCTGGGCCGCACCACCCGCCGGGCCGCCCGGTGCGACGGCCCTCTCCTGGGAGGCGTGCGGTGTCCGATCCGATCGAGGCGTACTTCGCGCAGCTCGCCCGTCGGCCTCCGGAACGGCTGCACCGCCGCACCGCCGGCACGGTCCGGTTCGAGCTGGACGGGCCCGACGGCGTCGACGTCTGGCATCTGACCATCGCCGACGGCCGGGTCACGGTGTGCCGCGAGCGGCGCGACGCCGACACGGTCTTCCGCACCGACCGGGACTTCTTCGCCCGGATGGCCCGCGGCGAGGCGAAGCCCCTCCCGGCATGGCTGCGCAACGACATCACCGCCGAGGGGCGGTTCCGTTTCGTGATCCTGCTGGAGCGCCTCTTCCCCGCGCCGGCCGGGGGACGCCACCCGCGGGCCGTGGCGGGCGGACGTGGGGAGCGCGGATGACGTCGAACCTGGTCCGCGTGATGGACGGCAACATCTTCGTGCTCAGCGAGGACAACGGCGACATCGAGGCGACGCCCAGCAACCCCAGCGGCTTCTTCGACTTCGACACCCGGTTCCTGTCGCTGTGGCGACTCACCCTGGACGGCGACCGCCTGCACCCGCTGTCCCTCGCCGAACGGGACCATGTCACGCTGCGCTTCTTCCTCGTGCCGGGCGCCCCGACCCACTACGTGGACGCCAAGTCCTCGGTGATCCGGGAACGCTCCATCACCGGTGGCGTGTTCGAGGAGCGGCTGACCGTGCTCAACCACGACCGGGTGCCGGTGGACTTCACCGTACGGCTGGACGTGGCGAACGACTTCGCGCCGATTCGCGCCATCGATCAGGAGCGCATTCCGCCGGGGCGGTTCTACCAACGGATCGAGGAACGCCGCCTGCGCCTCGGCTACCGGCGGGAACGGTTTCAACGCGAGACGGTGGTCTCGAGCAGCGAGCCGGCGCGGATCGATGAGCGCGGGCTGACGTACGCGGTGCGGGTGGCTCCCAAGCAGGGCTGGACGACCACGCTGCGGGTGCGGTCGCTGGTGCCACGCCCCGACGGCCGGGACGTCCGGGAGGTGTTCGAGGGGCGACCCCGGCGCAGCGCCGCCGAGCGGCACCAGGACCTGACGGCGTGGGTGGACCGGGCGCCCCAGCTCTGCTGCGACTGGGACGCGCTGACCGACGCCTATCGGCGCAGCCTGGTGGACCTGGCGTCGCTGCGGTATTCGCCGCTGACCCTGCCGGACGAGGCGATGCCCGCCGCCGGCCTACCGTGGGTCGCCACTATCACCGGGCGGGATGCCATCCTGACCAGCTTCGAGGCCCTGCCGGTGGCTCCGGAACTGGCCACCGCGACGCTGCGGATGCTCGGCATCGACCAGGGCTCGGTGCTGGACGACTTCCGCGACGAGGAGCCGGGCAAGATCCTGCGCGAGTTCCGCTACAGCGAGCTGGCGGCCTTCGAGGAGCGGCCGGACTCCCCGTACTTCGGCAGCGCCGATACCACGCCGCTCTATGTGATCCTGCTCGACGAGTGCGAGAAGTGGACCGGCGACGCGGACCTGGTGCGGGAGTACGAGCACGAGGCCCGCGCGGCGCTGCACTGGATCGACGAGTACGGCGACCTCCTCGGCGACGGCTACATCCGGTACCTGCGGCGCAACGAGCAGGCCGGGCTGGAGAACCAGGGCTGGAAGGACTCCCCGGAGGCGATCTGCCACGCCGACGGGCGGCTGGCCGCGCCGCCCGTGGCCCTCTGTGAGCTGCAGGGGTACGCGTACGACGCGAAGCTGCGCGGGGCCCGGATGGCCCGGGAGTTCTGGGGCGACCCGGTGTACGCCGAGCAGTTGGAGCGGGAGGCGGCCGCCCTGCGGGAGCGCTTCGACCGGGACTTCTGGATCGCCGACCGGGGTTACTACGCGCTCGCCCTAGACGGCGACGGCCGGCAGGTCGACGCGCTGGCGTCCAACATGGGCCACCTGCTGTGGAGCGGGATCGTGCCGCCGGAGCGGGCCGGGCAGGTCGCCGAGCACCTGCTCGGCCCGCGGCTCTTCTCCGGCTGGGGCGTGCGGACCCTCGCCGAGGGGCAGGCGCGGTACAACCCGCTCGGCTACCACGTCGGCGCCGTGTGGCCGTTCGACAACGCGCTGATCGCCTGGGGGCTGCGCCGGTACGGGCTTGTCGCGGAGGCCGGCCGGATCGCCGAGGCCATGATCGACGCGTCCCGGTACTTCCAGGGCCGGTTGCCGGAGGCGTTCGCCGGTTATCGCCGCGAGCTGACCCGCTACCCGGTGCGCTACCCGACGGCGAACAGTCCGCAGGCGATGGCGACCGGTACCGTCTTCCTGCTGTTGCGCGCCCTGCTCGGGCTGGAGCCGTCCGGGGAACACCTGCTGATGTCGCCGTCGGTGCCACCCCGGTTCGGCCGGGTGGAACTGCTCGACGTGCCCGGACGGTGGGGCCGGATCGATGTGATCGGCATCGGGTTGGCCCGCCCTCGGCCCTGACCGCCCCGCCGCCCCAGGGTCCGCCGACCCCCGCTTAGCCTCACCTGGCTGCGCCGTGGTTCCCCGGGCGGCGTGGCCGGGCGGTGAGCACGGGTTTCTCCCCTGGTGAGCGGGGTGGGTCGTGCCGTACGGTGCTCGCCGTGACCGCGCACGATCTTGTTCCCCTCGGCCCCGTCGCCGTGCTGGCCAATCCGACCGCCGGCCGTGGGCGGCACCGTGGCCTGCTGCCCGGGCTGGTGGATCGGCTGGCGGGCGCCGGCCGGCCGGTCCGGCTGCTGGAGGCGGCCACCCCGGACGAGGCCGAGGCGGCCTGCCGCGCCGCGGTCGCCGACGGCGCCGCCGCGCTGGTGGCGGTCGGCGGGGACGGCACGGTGCACCGGGCGTTGCAGGCCGTCGCCGGTACGGCGGTGCCGTTCGGCCCGGTCCCCGCCGGCACGGGCAACGACTTCGCCGCCGACACCGGCTTCCCCGCCGACCCGGTCGCGGCCGTCGAGGTGATCGTCGACGCGTTGCGGGGCGGCCGGACCCACCCCGTCGACCTGGCCCGGCTGACCAGCGCCGACGGTGGCGTCCGCTGGTACGGGGCGGTGCTGGCGGCTGGCTTCGACGCCATCGTCAACGAGCGGGCCAACCGGATGCGCTGGCCCCGCGGGCCCCGCCGCTACGACCTGGCGATCCTGGTCGAGCTGGCCCGGCTGCGGCCGCGCCGCTACCGGCTGCGCCTCGACGGCGTGGAGCACGAGCTGGACGGGGTGCTCGTCGCGGTCGGCAACTGCGCCAGCTACGGCGGCGGCATGCGGATCTGCCCGGATGCCGATCCGACCGACGGGCTGCTGGACGTGGTGGTGGGCGGACGGTTCGACCGGCGCACCCTGATCCGGGTCAAGCCCCGCATCTACCAGGGCACGCACGTCGCGCACCCACTCGTGCGCAGCTACCGGGCCCGTACGGTGGAGCTGGACGCGGCCGGCATCACCACCTACGCGGACGGGGAGCGGGCGTTCGACCTGCCGGTGCGGATCAGCGCGGTGCCGGGGGCGGTGCGGCTGCTTCGCTGACCGGGCCGCCGGGGGTGACCTCGGCGGCCGCTGCCCAGCGGGTCGCCGAGCCGGCGTTGCCCGGGCATCGCCGACCTTCCCGTGTCCCCGAGCTGGGGCGGATCATGCGTCGGGACGCAGGGCCAGGTCGAGTACCGCGCCGAGCCCGTTGGGACTGCCGGCGTCGGCGCAGGGCAGCACCAGCACGGCGCAGCCGGCCTGCACGGCCCCCGCGTCGGCGGGGGTGTCGCCCACCATCAGCGCCCGCTCGGGATCGACGCCGAGCATCCCGCACGCCCGCCAGAAGATCCCCGGGTCCGGCTTGCAACGTCCCACCTCGTACGACAGGGCGTACGCGTCGATCAGGCCGTCGAGCTTCCAGGCGGCGAAGAGCGGCCGGAGGTCGAAACCGATGTTGCTGACCACCGCCACCTTCACCCCGGCGGCCCGCAGCGTGGTCAGCACCGCCTCGGTGTCCGGGTACGGCACCCAGCCGTCCGGGATCAGCACCCGCTCGTAGAGCGCGTCGGCGAACCCCTCGATGCCGACGTCGACCGTCTCCGCGAGCCCGGTGTACGCGCCGCGGTGGGCGTGCGGGTATAGGTCACGGTCGGCCCACAGCTCGGCGAGCCGGGGCGGTACCCGGGCCGGCAGCGGGCCGCCGGCCCGGCCGGCGGTCAGCAGCCGGTCGGCCAGCGCGGTGGCCCGGACCCGGTCCAGCTCCACCCCGCACGCCGCCGCGGCGGCCTGCACCCACTCGCGCGGCTCCTCCACCTGCGCGAGCGTGCCGTGGAAGTCGAAGAGCACCGCCTCCACGGGCCGGCGGGACGTGCTCGGGCGGACGGCGTCGTCGGCGCCGCTCGAGGCTTGGGGGGATTCGGCATGGTCCGGCACGTCGTGCACCCTACCGACCCGCACCGACCGCCCTGCCGGACGGCCTTGGCCGGTGGTCGTCGGCCGTACCGATTAATCTTGAAGGCATGTCGAGCCCCGCCGAGCGGTACGCCGCGGCGCGCCGCCGGGCCGCGCAGGCCTCCGCCTTCCCGGCCCTGCACGAATTCGCCCAAGAGCTGGGGTTCGGCCTCGACGACTTCCAGCGCGAGGCGTGCGAGGCGCTGGAGCGGGGCAGCGGGGTGCTGGTCTGCGCGCCGACCGGCGCCGGCAAGACGGTGGTCGGCGAGTTCGCCGTACACCTGGCGCTGCGGGGCGGCCCGACGGCGGCCGACGGCGGCGGGCCGCCCATGCGGCGCAAGTGCTTCTACACCACCCCGATCAAGGCGCTGTCCAACCAGAAGTACCACGACCTGGTGGACCGCTACGGCGCCGAGCAGGTCGGCCTGCTCACCGGCGACAACGCGATCAACGGCGACGCCCCTGTGGTGGTGATGACCACCGAGGTGCTGCGCAACATGCTCTACGCCGGCTCGGCCACGCTGGAGGGCCTGGCCTACGTGGTGATGGACGAGGTGCACTATCTCGCCGACCGGTTCCGCGGCGGGGTGTGGGAAGAGGTGATCATCCACCTGCCCGCCTCGGTCACTCTGGTCTCCCTGTCGGCGACCGTCTCCAACGCCGAGGAGTTCGCCGACTGGCTGGTCACCGTGCGGGGCGAGACCGCGGTGGTGGTCAGCGAGCACCGGCCGGTGCCGCTCTGGCAGCACATGTTGGTCGGCAAGCGGATGTTCGACCTGTTCCACGACGCCGACGCCGCCCGCAAGCACGACGTGCACCCCGAGCTGCTGCGCTACACCCGGGACACGATGCGCCGCCTCGAGCTGGGGGAGGGGCGCAGCGCCGGCCCCGGCGCCGGCCGGCGCGGCCCCCGCTGGCGCGGCCCGATGCGTCCCGACATCGTCGACCGGCTCGACCGGGAGGGGCTGCTCCCAGCGATCCTGTTCATCTTCAGCCGGGCCGGCTGCGACGCCGCCGTGCAGCAGTGCCTCGCGGCCGGGCTACGGCTCACCACCCCCGAGGAGCGGGCGGAGATCCGCCGGGTGGTCGAGTCCCGGGTCACCGCCATTCCCGGCGAGGACCTCTCCGTCCTCGGCTACTGGGAGTGGCTCGACGGGCTGGAGCGCGGGCTCGCCGCCCACCACGCCGGCATGCTGCCCGCGTTCAAGGAGGTCGTCGAGGAGCTGTTCGTCCGCGGCCTGGTCAAGGCGGTCTTCGCCACCGAGACCCTGGCGCTGGGCATCAACATGCCGGCCCGGTGCGTGGTGCTGGAACGCCTGGTGAAGTTCAACGGCGAGGCGCACGTCGACCTCACCCCGGGGGAATACACGCAGCTCACCGGGCGGGCCGGCCGGCGGGGCATCGACGTCGAGGGGCACGCGGTGGTGGTCTGGTCGCCGGAGACCGACCCCCGGCACGTCGCCGGCCTCGCCTCCACCCGCACCTACCCGCTGCGGTCCAGCTTCCGGCCGTCGTACAACATGGCGGTCAACCTGGTCGGCAGCGTCGGCGCGGAGCCGGCCCGGGCGCTGCTGGAGTCCTCGTTCGCGCAGTTCCAGGCGGACCGGTCGGTGGTCGGCCTGGCGCGGCAGGTGCAGCGCAACACGGAGATGATCGAGGCGTACGGCGCGGAGGCGGCCTGCCACCACGGCGACTTCGACGAGTACTTCGCCCTGCGGGTGGCCATCGCCGACCGCGAGCGGGCGCTGGCCCGGCAGGGGCAGACCCAGCGCAAGGCGGCCGCGATCGCCTCGCTGGAGCGGCTGCGGGTGGGTGATGTGATCCGGGTGCCGTCCGGGCGGCGGGCCGGCCTGGCGGTGGTGCTCGACCCGGCCACCGGCGGCTTCGGCGAGCCGCGCCCGCTGGTGCTCACCCAGGACCGCTGGGCCGGGCGGGTCACCCCCGGCGACTTCACCACCCCGGCCGAGGTGCTCGCCCGGATCCGGGTGCCCAAGCACTTCAACCACCGGTCCCCGGCGGCGCGGCGGGATCTCGCCGCGGCGGTCAGCGGCACCGGGCTGGACCGGCACGGCGGCCGGCGGGGCGGGCGCTCCAAGCAGGCGGTCGGCGAGGACCACCGGCTCAGCCAGCTCCGCGCCGAGCTGCGCCGGCACCCCTGCCACGCCTGCCCGGACCGGGAGGAGCACGCCCGCTGGGCGGAGCGGAGCCGCCGCCTGGAGCGCGACACCGAGGAGCTCCGCCAGCGGGTCGCCGGCCGGACCGGGTCGCTGGCCCGTACCTTCGACCGGATCGTGGCGCTGCTGACCGCGCGGGGCTACCTTTCCGCCGACGGCGAGGTCACCGACGCCGGCCGGATGCTCGGCCGGATCTGGACCGAGGCCGATCTGCTGGTCGCCGAGTGCCTGCGCCGGAAGGTGTGGGACGGCCTGTCCCCGGCCGAGCTGGCCGCCGCCGTGTCGGTGGTGGTATTCGAGGCCCGCCGGGACGTGGACGAGCGGGTCTCGCTGCCGCGTGGGCCGGTCGCCGACGCGGTCGACGAGACGCTGAAGCTGTGGAGCGACATCGAGGCGGACGAGGCCGCCCGTGGCCTCGCCGTCACCCGGGAGCCGGATCTCGGCTTCGCCTGGCCGATCTACCGGTGGGCGCGCGGCGAGGCCCTCGCCAAGGTCCTCGCCAGCGGGCACCAGATCGACGGTGAGATGCCCGCCGGCGACTTCGTCCGCTGGGCCCGGCAGGTGGTCGACCTGCTGGGTCAGCTCGCCGACTCCGGCGGCGCCTCCACCGAGCTGCGGGCCACCGCCCGGCAGGCGATCGCCGCCGTCAAGCGGGGGGTGCTGGCCTACCACGGCGCCGCCTGATCAGGCGTGGCCGCTGCCGTCCCGGCGGCTCCGGCGGCGGGCGGGAGCGACGCCGCCGGTCAGGACCCGGTGGCGACGGCGTCCACCAGGCGGCGGCACGAGCCGGCGAGGTTCCACCGCTGCGCCAGCTCCAGCAGCCGGTCCGGGTCCGCGGGCGCGGTCGGCAGCGCGGTGGCCAGCTGCGGCAGCGGTACGTCCGTGGCGACCCGCACCACCTTCGGCGCGACGGCCAGGTAGTCCCGGGCCGCCTCCAGCTTGGTCCGCAGCCCGGGGGCGAAGCCGGCGCCCCGGTCGTCCAGGGCGGCGAGGATGCCGTCCAGCCCGTCGTACCGCTCGATCAGCCGGGCGGCCGTCTTCTCGCCCACCCCGGGCACCCCGGGCAGCCCGTCGCTCGGGTCACCGCGCAGGGCGGCGAAGTCGGCGTACCGGTCGGCGGGGACGCCGTAGCGGGCCCGGACGGCCGCGTCGTCGCAGTCCTCCAGCTTGGAAACGCCCCGCCCGATGTAGAGCAGCCGCACCTGGCGGGCGTCGTCGACGAGCTGGAACAGGTCCCGGTCGCCGGAGACCACCTCCGCCGGGCCGGGCTGGGTCACCGACAGGGTGCCGAGCACGTCGTCGGCCTCGTAGCCGGTGGCACCGACGGCGGTGATGCCGAACGCGTCGAGCACCTCCAGGATCATCGGCACCTGCGGGGAGAGGGTGTCCGGGACCACCTCGCCGCCCTCCGGCGCGACCCGGTGCGCCTTGTACGACGGCAGCAGCTCCACCCGCCACGCCGGACGCCAGTCGTGGTCGAGTGCGCAGACCATCCGGTCGGGCCGGCGGGTGCGGATCAGCTGGGCCAGCATGTCGAGGAAGCCGCGGACGGCGTTGACCGGCTGGCCGTCGTCGGTCTTCGCGGCGGACTCGGGGATGCCGAAGTAGGCGCGGAAGTAGAGGCTGGGGGAGTCGATCAGCAGGATCGGGGGTCGGTGTGCCACGGCACCAGCCTGGCACAGCGGTGTGACGAGGTGGGGGACGGCGATCGGTGCCGCCCGGCCGTCAGCCGCCGTCGCGGCGGTACAGCGTCTCCCGGCGGGCCACCCGCTGCAGCGCGTAGCTCGCGACCAGCAGGACGACCGCCAGCACCACCTCGACCCAGGCCAGGGTCCCGCTGGCGACGATCAGGCCGACCAGGAGCAGCGCCAGCCCGACCACGGCGAGGACGCCGGCCCACAACAGCCGGCGACGCCGTACGGCCCCCCGACCGGTCTCCGACACCGCCCCGCCTCCCTGGACTCTTTCCCCCAGGTTATCCACGTCGACCGGCCGGTGGACCGATAACCGGTGGGTGGCCCGGTGCGCGCCCGGCAGACTGACGGCATGGCGTTCGTACCCGGCCTGACGCTCTGCCGGCGCTTCCACGACGAGGTGCTCGCCCCGCTGCTGGCCCGCCGCCTGCCCGCCGTCCGGTACGCCGCCGGGCTGCTCGACGGCGGCTCGGAGCTGCTCGGGCTGGACACCCCGCGCTCCACCGACCACGACTGGGGGCCGCGTACGCAGCTCTTCGTCGCCGATCCCGCCGACGTCGCGCCGGTGCGTGCGCTCCTGGACGCGGAGTTGCCGGCGGAGTTCCTCGGCTGGCCGACCCGGTTCGCCGGCGGCCCGGACGTCCGGCTGGGCGTGGTGCGGGCCGACGGCGACCGGCACGGGGTGAGCGTCGACGAGCTGGGCGGGTGGCTGCGCGGGCGGCTCGGCTGCGATCCGCGCGCCGGGCTGGGGGTGGCGGACTGGCTGGCCGTGCCCACGCAGCGGCTGGCCGAGCTGACCGGTGGGGCGGTCTTCCACGACGGGCTCGACGGGGCGCTGACCGCTGCTCGCGCCCGGCTGGCCTGGTATCCGGACGACGTGTGGCGGTACGTGCTGGCAGCCGGCTGGCACCGGATCGGCCAGGCCGAGCATCTGGTCGGCCGGTGTGCCGAGGTCGGCGACGAGCTGGGCAGTCGGGTGGTGACCGGCGGGCTGGCCCGGGACCTGATGCGCCTCGGCTTGCTGCTGCACCGCCGCTGGCCCCCGTACGCGAAGTGGCTGGGCACCGTCTTTGCCGCGCTGCCGCCGGCGGCCCCCGTGCTGGACGCGCTGGCCGCCGCCCTCGGCACGGGCGGCTGGCCGGAGCGGCAGGCCGGGCTGGTCCGGGCGCTGGAGACCGTCGCGGCCTGGACCAACGACACCGGGCTGGCCGCCCCGGTCGACCCGAGCGTCCGGCAGTTCCACCACCGGCCGTTCCTGGTCCTGGACGCGGACCGGTTCGTCGCCGCGCTGCACGCCGCCGTCACCGACCCGGACCTGCGGGCCCGCCCGCCGGTCGGCGCTGTCGACCAGTACCTCGACAACGTCGCCGTGCTCACCCACCCGGAGCGGGTCCGCCGGATCGCCGCGGCCGTCCTGCCGGACTGACCGCCACGCCACGCGGGCGGGACCGGCCGGCCCGGGCGGTCGGTCAGCGCGTGGAGTTCGTCCGCCACAGCGCCGTGGCGAGCCAGAGCAGCCCGACGCCGACCAGCGCGCCGTGCCCGATCCGGATGGCCGCCGGGGCGAAGAACTGTGGCAGGAAGAGCAGGAATCCGAGGGCGAACGGCACCCCGCTGAGTTTGGACATCCGGCCGCTGCGCCAGACCGCTGCCGCGGCGAGGGCGGCGCTGACACCGAGCGCCACCAGGCCCGCCAGGAAGCTGGTGCCCGCCACCGGGTCGAACCGTACCTGGTCGGCCATGGCGAGGATGTCGATCTGCGGGTTGGCGGCGGCCTGGGTCGCGATCGTGTGCAGGCCGAACGCCTCGGCGCCGTAGTAGGGCAGCACCAGGCCGGCGCCGACCGCACCGGTGACGAAGGCGGTGACGGCGGTGCGGCCGGCCCGGGTGCCGGCGACGGCCTGGGCGAGGGCCAGCAGGCCGAGCGGCACCAGGATGAAACCGATCATGGCGAAGGTGTGCGCGGGCACCCAGGTGCCGGCGGACATCGCGGCGAGGGCGCCGGCTGCGGTGGACTCGTCGTGCCAGGGGCGGAGGGCGGGATAGAGGACGAACATGACGGCTGCGGCGGCGAAGGCGGCGGCGCCGACTCGGATCCGGCTGATCGGGGGCTCCTTGACTCGTTGAGGGGAGGTGTGGGCAGCGATGGCGAGGAACGCCACGGGGTCCCCGCGGAGCCAGCTATTCGCTGTAGCCAAAAAGCTAATGCCATTAGCTTTCGGTGTCAAGGGAGCACCCCGGTCCTGGCCGCCGCACGGCAGTGACGTGGAAGCAGCGCCCACGGCGACGCTGCCCCGGGTCAGCCGACCGCCGCGACGGTCCGCTCTGCCGGGTCGTCGACCCGCAGGTCGGTGAGGTCGCGCAGCTTGCGGACGGGGGAGAGGAGCAGGGCCAGCGGGGCCAGCGCCGTGGCCGCGGCGAACACGAGCAGCGTGGCGCGCGCCCCGGCGAGGCCGGCCAGCGCGCCGGCGGCCAGCCCGCCGACGGGGATCGCGCCCCAGGAGACGAAGCGGACCGTGGCCATCACCCGGGAGAGCAGGTCCGGCGGGCTGGCGGTCTGTCGGTAGGTGCGGGTGGTCACGCTGAGCACCACCACGCCGCCGGCGAAGACCACGTTGCCGGCGGCGAACGCCAGGTATGCCGGCCAGCCGGCGCCGACCGGCACCAGGAACGCGCCCCCGACCGCGAGCAGGCAGGCGACCACCAGGGACCGGGCGGTGCCCCACCGTCTCGTGATCCATGGGGTCAGCGTCGCGCCGACCAGCGATCCGACCCCCTCGACCGCGAGCAGCACGCCGACCAGGGCGGCCGGGGCGTGCAGCTCCCGGACCAGGTAGAGCGGGTAGACCGCCAGCTGGGCCCCGCACACGAAGTTCACCGCGGTGGCCGTCCACATGGTCGGCCCCATGACCGGGTGGCGGGTGACGTACCGCCAGCCCTCGCCGATCATGGCGCGCACCGGCGGCCGGCGGTCCGGGGCGTCGCCGCGGCGGGCGGGCAGGGACCACAGCAGCGCGGCGGACACGAGGTAGCTGGCGGCGTCGACCAGCACGGCCGGCACCGCGCCGAGCGCCTGCACCGCCAGGCCGCCGAGGGACGGCCCGCTGAGCTGGGTGCTGGCGTGGGTGGCCGAGGTGAGGCTGTTGCGGGCGTGCAACTGCTCCCGGGAGACGATGGCCGGCAGGAACGTGGCGTTGGCGACGTCGAAGAGTACGTTGGCGAAGCTGACCACCAGGGCCACGACGACCAGCTGGGCGATGGTCAGCAGGTCCCACCACCAGGCGAGCGGGATGGAGGCGACCGCGAGCGCCCGGGCCAGATCGGCGCCGACCTGCGCACCGCGCAGCGGCAGCCGTTGCACGATCACGCCGGCGGGCAGCCCGATCACCAGCCAGGCGACGTAGTTCGCGGCGGCGATCAACCCCATCTCGAACGCGGACGCGTCCAGCACGGTGAGCGCGGTCAGCGGCAGCGCGACCGCGCCGACCGCCGACCCCACCGAGCTGGACGTGCCGGCCGCCCACCAGCGCCAGAACACCCCGGCCCCCTGCCCGACGGACATGCCGCCAACCCCCGATCCGAGCCATTGAGTTCCAATCTGGAACGGACTATAGTCGAGGCGGCCGGCCGAGCGGGAGGTGGAGTGTGAGGCGCGCGGATCTCGGCGACGCCGACTGCGGCATCGCGCAGGCGCTCGGCGTGCTCGGCGACTGGTGGACCTTCCTGATCGTCCGCGAGATCGCCGGCGGCACCACGCGGTTCGACGCGCTGCAGCGGGAACTGGGGGTCAGCCGGCGGGCGCTCACCGAACGGCTCGGCGGCCTGGTCGAGCAGGGGGTGCTGCGCCGCCGGCCGTACTCGGCCCACCCGCCGCGCCACGACTACCTGCTGACCGGCAAGGGCGAGGCGCTGCTGCCCGTGCTGGTCGCTCTGCAGGACTGGGGGACCCGGCACGTGATGGGTGACGGTGAGCTCACCGCCACGGCGGACGCCGACTCCGCCGAGGCGCGCCGGGTGCACCGTCTGGTGGGTCGCTGCATACCGGACATGACGTTGCGCCGGCACGACGGTGGGGCGGAACCACCCGCCGTGCCCGCTCGGTGGACCGTGCTCTACCTGTTCCCGGGTGCGTTCGCGCCGGGGACCCAGGGCCCTCCGCCGGCCTGGGGGGAGATCCCCGGCGCCGTCGGATGCACTCTCGAGTCCCGTACCTACGCCGACCGGCACGAGCTCTTCCGGGCCGCCGGCGCCGAGGTACGCGGGGCGAGCACCCAGCGGCCGGACCAGCTGCGGGCCTTCGCCGAGCACGCCCGCCTGCCGTACCCGCTGCTGTCCGACGAGGACGGTCGGCTCGGCGCCGGCCTGCTGCTGCCCACGTTCCGGGCGGGTGGGGTGCCACGGTTCAAGCGGCTGACGCTGCTGATCGACCCGGAGTCGGTGGTGCGGGCGGTGCAGTTCCCGGTGACCGACCCGGCCGGCTCGGTCGACGAGATGCTCGACGAGGTCCGCCGACGGGCCGTCGGCCAGGCATGGCACCGACCACAGCGGTAACACCGGGAAGCCCGGCTCCTTCACCCTCGACGGCATCCCCTGCACGATCGCCTGACAGCGGGACGGCCGCCGGGTGGCCACCCGGCGGCCGGCGGCCGTCTCCCGACCACCCCTGCCCGCATGGCCACGCCGACGTCGGGTACGCGATCAGGACGGCCGAGAATCCAGCAGGAACGGGGTGAACCGGAATGAAGGTCCGTAGCTCTCTCCGTGGGCTGAAGCGGAAGGTCAACTCGATCGTGGTGCGCCGGCGCGGCAAGGTCTTCGTGCTCAACAAGGCGGACCCACGGCAGAAGGCCCGCCAGGGCTGACCGAACTGACCCGGGTGAATTCTCGTCGACGGCGGGTTTGGTGGCGCGCGCCACCCCCGCCGTGCGGCGAGTTGGCACCGGATTGCCAGTTTATGGGCGCTATATCCATCGTCCGTTCGGTTGATTGGATGACGACCGTTGGTCTAGGGTGACTGACACGACCGGTGCTGGGAGCCCCGTCTCCCCAGGACAGGAAGGGCAGTATGACTACGACGACCATCGCGCCGACGACGACCACGGACGTGCACCGCACGGCGACCAGCGGCGAGGAGACCCGGGCCAGCGAGCTGATTGCCGCCCTTGCCGCGCTGCCCGCGGAGCATCCGGACCGGCCGGCCCTGCGCAACCAGGTTGTCGAGGCGTGGCTGCCGCTGGCCAACCACCTCGCCGCTCGCTACAGCGGCCGGGGTGAGCCCACCGGCGATCTGGCCCAGACGGCGGCCCTCGGCCTCATCAAGGCGGTGGACCGGTTCGACGCCTCCCGCGGCGTCGACTTCGCCGGGTTCGCCATCCCGACCATCCTCGGCGAGATCAAGCGGCACTTCCGCGACCGCACCTGGAACATCCGCGTGCCGCGTCGCCTCCAGGAGCTGCGGCTGCGCATCTCCGAGGCGAACAGCACGTTGACCCATACCCTCAACCGGGCCCCCACGGTGGCTGACATCGCCGCCCATCTCGACCTCACCGAGGAAGAGGTCCTCGAGGGCCTGGAAGGGGCCCGCGCCTACAACGCCGTCTCGCTGTCGACCCCGATCGGCGACGGCGACAGCGCCACCGAGTTGGGCGACACCCTCGGCACCGAGGACGGCGAGTACGAGCTGGCCGAGCTGCGTGCCTCGCTCGGGCCGGCGCTGGCCACGCTGGACGAGCGGGAGCAGCGGATCCTCACCCTCCGCTTCTACGGCAACCTGACCCAGAGCGAGATTGCCGCCCGCGTCGGGGTGTCCCAGATGCACGTGTCCCGGCTGCTCGCCCGCGCGTTGGCCAAGCTGCGCGGCCAGCTCGCCGAGGCCTGATCCGCCGGGGCGGACTCCGCGCCGCCCCGTGGTTGCACGAGCGTGCCGCGTTCCCTGCCCCGTCACCGGTTCCCCGGTGGCGGGGCGCTTCAGTTCACCCTTTGTCCGTCGTCGTCGGTCGCCGTTCCCGAGCCGGGGCATCGGCTGAACGGCGAGGTGAGTGAACCGGGTGGCACTTGATTTCTGTGAAGTAACGTGGTATTATGTCCGCTTCTGACTGGTAGCGTGGCGGCTCCCTGGGGGGTGTGTCCCGTCGCGCCGCCCGGGGTTCCACCGACGGCCCGCCATCCCGGCGCGGTCGCCCTCCGGGAAGGACCAGTCACGTTGCCCGACGCTTCCACCGTCCCGCTCGACAGCCGCGTCCGTAGCTTCCTCGCCGCGCTCGGGCCGGCCGCCGGCCCCGCGGACAGCCCCGCTGTCGACGACTGCTTCGCCGACCCGTTCCTCCTGGCCGACGACACCGGCGCCCGGCCCGTCCCCCGGGCCGCGTTCCTCGCCGCGCTGCCCCGTCGGGCGCAACTCTTCGCCGACCTCGGGCTCGGCCCCGCGGCGCTGACCGGCGTCACCTGTCAGCGCCTCGACGACCGCTACGTCCTCGCCCGTACCGACTGGGAGGCATCCCGGGTGGACGGCGGCCGACCGGTGCCGCTCGCCTCCTCGTTCCTGCTGCACGACGACGGTGAGCAGTTCCGCGTCGTGCTCTACCTCAACCACCAGGGCCTGCCGCAGGCCTGACCCACCCGGCCGACCGGGGACTGACATCGCCCCGGCGCGGAGTGGGCGGTTGCCCGCCGGCCGGCAGCCCCGGGTCGGGCAGGCCCTACAGGCCGGCGCACGCCGCGCCGTCGATGGTGCAGCCGGCGGGCGCCGTGGCCGACGCGTCCGGGTCTCGGACGTCGAACCGGAACGTCCGCGAACCCCCGGCCGGCACGGCCGGTCCGGTGAAGGTGACGACCTGCCCTTTCTGCTTGCCGTCGGCCCCATTGACGTTGCCGATCTCGGCTCGCGCCCCGAGCGTCACGAGTACCGTCCAGCCATCCTTCGCCGCGCTGCCGGGATTGGTGATCGTCACCGCGCCCCGGTAGCCGAACAGCCGGTCGGAGACGGTCTCGTAGCTGGCGGTCAGGGCGGGGGCGGCCGGCGTCGTCGCGCTGGGGGTGCGGCTGGGCGTGGCCGTCGGGGTCGGGGTTGGAGTCGGGGTAGGGCTGTGCCGGCTCGCGGCGGCCGCCGTGCGGGTCGGGGTGGGCTGGGGAGCGCGGCTGGTGGCGCTGGGCAGGACCAGCGGCGCGGACTGCGGTGTGGTGTCCGGTAGCTGAGCGGCCGGCCGCCGGGTCGCCCACACCCCCGTCCCGACCAGCAGCGCGAGGCAGGCCAGCGCGCCGATGACCACCGCCCACAGGCGCCTGGTCCGGGCCCGGCCGTCCCCGAGCAACCGGACCACCGGCAGTTCGGCGGTCAGTCCGCCCTCGGCGCGGCGCAGGTCGACCTGCTGAAACGCCAGCCAGTCGAGGATTGCCGGCAGCCGTACGGCCAGCGCCTGCTCGTGTTGCTCCGCTCGGCGGTCGCCCTGTGCGTCGTTCCACTCGCCCTGCTCCAGCATCTCGTACAGGGACAGCCGGCAGCCGTGGCTGGTGGGGGCGATCGTGCAGGTCAGCACGGTCTGCCGGTCGCCCTCCTGGCAATGCAGCACCAGCCGCTCCGGCGCCTGCCGCTCGACCACGGTCGCCTCGACGTCGGCGTCGAAGCCGGGCAGCCCCGCCGTCCGCAGCAGCAGCCGGTCCGGGGCGTCCGCCGCCGGCGCGGTCTCGACGAACCACTTGGTGAGGTACGCCGTGTCGGTCAACGCTCGCCAGACCCGGGCAGGCGGGTGGAACAGTTCGACCTCGGTGCCGATCTCGATCACGCGCAGATGCTACGGCCCGGGCTGTCCCACCATTCCGGACGGTCGGCCCTTCTGCGTGCGTCACTGCGCCGGCTGCTCCGGGCCCTCGTCGTGCCAGCGGGCCCGCCAGGCGGCCTCACTTCGAAGAAGACCTCGAACTTGTCCACCCGCGCGGCCGGGGCGATCGGGACAGCAGGCCCCAGCCGTCCCCGCCACCCCTTCCCGCCCACTCGACGAGTCTGTCAGCGCCGCCCCGGCGCGCGCGGCCGAATCCGCCGGCATGGGCCGGGCCGTCGGTCGTCCCGCTGGTCGCCCGGTGCGCGACCGGCCCGGCCCCACGTCGCCGAGCTGATCGACGGGCTGTGACGGCCGGGCTCAGTCGCCCAGCCGCTGCTTGGCGAGGAACTTCGGCACCACCATCCGCCACGACTCGGTGACCAGCTCGGTCATCTGGTCGTGGTCGAGCCGCTCGAGGTGGCAGCACACCCAGTTGAACCGCAGGTCGGACGGGCGGGGGAGGAAGAACAGGTCCGGCTCGGCGGCGATGAGGCCGTCCCGCTGCTCCTTCGGGTAGCCGAAGCCCATCGTCCGTTCGTCGCGGGAGAACGCGACGTAGACGATGGCGCCGACACGGAACTTGATCCGGTCGCGGATCAGGTGCTCGCTGGTGCGGGGCAACGTCCGGGCCAGCGCCCGGACGTCATCGACGGTGACCACGGGACGGACGGTAACTCCGCCGTACGACATCGTCCGCGTCCGGCGTCAGCGGTGCGCGCTGGTGCGGCCCTCGGTCGCGGCGGCGGGGGCGGCCAGGGCGAGCGTGGCCCGGAGCGTGTCGACCAGCGGGCCGTCCGGCTGTTCGAACCAGTACTGGACGGCGACCCGCAGGGTGGCCAGGAAGGCGGCGGCCAGGATCCGGGAGCGCAAGGCGGGGTCGGGACCGGTGAGCCGGTGGGCCAGCTCACCCGCCAGTTCCCGCTCGATCGCCCCGTACGCGGCGACCTGGTGCGCGAGGAGGCCGGGGTGTCCGTGCAGTTGGCGGCGTCGGGTGAGCCAGGACACGGTGGGGTCCTCGAACATCTCGCCGGCCTGGTGCAGGGCGGCCCGGCTCAGCGCGGTCCACGGCGGCTCGTCGGTGGGCCGCTCGCGCAGCAGTTCCAGCATCCGGCGTAGCCGCACGGTGTCGCCGTGGAAGAGCGCCTCCTCCTTGCTGGAGAAGTAGTTGGAGAAGGTCCGCCGGGAGACGTTGGCGGCGTCCGCGATCGCCTCGACGGTGACCCGCTCCGGTCCCTGCTCCACCGCGAGGCGCAGCGCCGCCTCGTGCAGGGCGAGCCGGGTCGCCGCCTTCTTCCGTTCCCGCAGCCCGGTGCCCTCCGACATGCGCACCAGCCTACGTGATCCATTTCTCAACGAGCAAACTTGCCTACTGCGCAAGATTCGCCAATTATTGCTTGAGGCAACCAACTCCGTCTGGAGGACAACCGTGGACCCCGCCACCCGCGAACTCGGCACGCGCCTGCAGGAGCTGCTGACCGGCGTGCGGCTGCTCAAGCAACAGCGCGCCGACGACCGGCCGGTCGTGCCGCCCGGCCTGGTGGGCCTCCTCATGCACATCGACCGCTGCGCCACCGGGTGCCACGCCCGGGAACTGGCCGAGCGGACCCGGCTCGACCCGTCGACCGTCAGCCGGGCGGTCGCCGCCCTGGTCGCGCACGGCCTGGTCGACCGGCGTGCCGACCCCAGCGACCGGCGGGCCAGCCACCTGACCGTCACCGCGGCCGGCCGGGCGGCCCTGGCCGACACCTACGACTGGTACGGCGGGGTGCTCGCCCGAGCGCTCGCCGACTGGACCCCCGGCGAGGTGGCGGCGCTGTCCGCCGCGCTCGGCCGGTTCACCCGCGACATCGAGGTCGCCCTCGCACACCACGACAACCTGGAGGACGCGCAATGAGCGAGCGCAGCGAGCGAATCATCAGACGCAGTGCGGCGGAGCCTCGTGCGGCCGCCGAGCGCAGCGAGGTGGCCGCATGAGCGCACCCACCGCAGCCGAGCCCATGGGCAAGCGACAGACGCTGGAAGCACTCAGCGGTCTGCTGCTGGTGCTCTTCGTCGCCATGCTCAGCGGCACGGTCGTCTCGACCGCCCTACCGAAGATCATCGGAGCGCTCAACGGCTCGCAGACCCAGTACACCTGGGTGGTCACCGCCACCCTGCTCACCGCGACGGCGACCACCCCCATCTGGGGCAAGCTGGCCGACCTGTTCAACAAGAAGATCCTCATCCAGGCCGCCATCGTGGTCTTCCTGGCCGGCTCGGTGGCCGCCGGCTTCGCGCAGAACGCCGGCCAGCTCATCGGCGCCCGCGCGTTCCAGGGCATCGGCGTCGGCGGCCTGCAGGCCCTCGTCCAGGTCGCCATCGCGGCGATGATCCCGCCGCGCGAGCGCGGCCGGTACAACGGCTACCTCGGTGGCGTGATGGCCCTCGCGACCGTCGGTGGCCCGCTGCTCGGCGGTCTCATCGTGGACACCTCCTGGCTCGGCTGGCGCTGGTGCTTCTTCGTCGGCGTCCCCGTCGCGGTCGTCGCGCTGGTCCTGCTCCAGGCCACGCTGCGCCTGCCCACCGTGCGCCGGGACAACGTCAAGATCGACTACCTCGGCGCGTCGCTCATCGCCGCCGGGGTCAGCCTGCTGCTGATCTGGATCTCGTTCGTCGACAGCTCGTTCGCCTGGATCTCCTGGCAGAGCGGCACCATGGTCGGCGGCTCGCTGCTCCTGCTCGCCCTGGCCGCCTGGGTCGAGTCGCGGGCCGCCGAGCCGGTCGTCCCGCTCGACATTGTCCGGGAGCGCACCACCGCCCTGGCCATCCTCGGCAGCCTCGCGGTCGGCATGGCCATGTTCGGCGGCGCCGTCTTCCTCGGCCAGTACTTCCAGATCGGCCGCGGCTACAGCCCGACCGAGGCCGGCCTGCTCACCATCCCGATGATGGCCGGCGTCCTGCTCTCGTCGATCGTCGTCGGCCGGCTCATCACCCAGACCGGCCGGATCAAGCCGTACATCGTCGCCGGGTCGATCATCCTGGTCGCCGGCTTCGCCCTGCTCGGCACCATCGACCACGAGACCTCGCTCGTGCTGCTCGGCGTGGCCATGTTCGTCGTCGGCACCGGCGTCGGCATGACCATGCAGAACCTGGTGCTCGCCGTGCAGAACACGGTGGCGCTCAAGGACATCGGCGCGGCCAGCTCCAGCGTGGCGTTCTTCCGCTCCCTCGGCGGCACCATCGGCGTCTCCGTGCTCGGCGCCGTCCTGGCCCGCCGGGTCACCGACCGGATCACCCACGACCTGGCCGCCGCGGGCATCCCGACCAACGGCGGTGGGGGAAGCAGCAGCCTGAACCTCAGCGCCCTGCCCGCGCCGGTGGAGCACATCGTCCGCGCCGCCTACGGCGACGCCACCGGGCACATCTTCCTCATCTCGGCCGCGATCGCCGTCGTCGGCATCCTCGCCGCGCTGCTGCTCAAGCCGGTCACCCTGCGGTCCAGCCTCGACCTGCCCGACACCGCACGGTCGGCCGCCGTCGCGGCCGACGCGGTCGACGGCGCACCCGCCTTCGACCAGGTGCCCGTCGACGCCGGGACGAACCGCGATCCGTCCCGCCGCTGACCTGACCCCAGGGTTCAGGGCCGTCGCCGTCCCCGGCGGCGGCCCTGAACCGTCCCAGGCCGGCATCCGCCGGTCGTGACCGAATCGAGAACGTGTGGACACCACGAAGGCGGCCCCGACGGCGGGACCCGACGGGCGGCGCAACGGCGCCCTGCGCCGCGCGGCACGCGAACTGGCGCTCGTCGCCGCGCTGTTCCTCGCGTACAAGATCGGTCGGGTCGCCGCCGCGGGCCGGGCGCCGACCGCGGTGCTCAACGGGGAACGCGTCTGGCGGTGGGAACGGCTGCTCCACCTGCCCGGCGAGACCACCCTCCAGCAGCCGCTGCTCGCCCACGAACTGCTGGTGCGACTGGCCAACGAGTACTACGCCTACGTGCACTTCCCGGCCACAATCCTCTGCCTGGTGTGGTTGTACGTGCGCCACCCCGCGCACTACCGGTGGGCCCGTCGGCTGCTCGCCACGCTCACCGCGGCCGCGCTGGTGCTGCACTTCCTCTTCCCGCTCGCTCCGCCGCGGCTGACCGGCGGGACCGGCATGGTCGACACCGCGAGCCGGTTCGGGCCCACGGTCTACGGCGCACCCGAGGCCGACACGGTGAGCAACCAGTACGCCGCCATGCCGTCCCTACACGTCGGCTGGGCGCTGGTCGTCGCCCTCGTGCTGGTCAGGGCCACGGCCAGCCGGCTGCGCTGGCTCTGGCTGGCGCACCCACTCGCCACGCTGCTGGTGGTCGTCGCCACCGGCAACCACTACTGGCTTGACTGCCTGGTCGCCGCGGCACTGCTCGGCGTCCTCCTGGCGGTGCTGCCCAGACCGGGCAGCGGCCGCCGACCGGTCGCCGCGGCGGTGCCGGACGGCATGACGCGGACCGGCCGCCACGTGCCGCCGCTGCGGGGGCGCCGCGGCCGTCCCGGCGCGTCCCTCCCGGACCGGACCCGGCCCGCCGGCCGGTGGCAGCGCGCGGCCCGCAGATAGCCACCGCCCGCCCGGGGTTCCCCCGGCCTCGGCGTCGCGGTGCGAGGTCGATCTGCTCGCCCGCGTCCGGTGGCCGCGGCCCGGGCCGGTCGGTTAGGGCTTCAGGATGACCTTGACGCAGTCCTCCTGCTTGTTCTTGAAGATGTCGTAGCCCTGGGGCGTGTCCTGGAGCCGCAGGGTGTGGGTGATGATGAAGCTGGGGTCGATCTCGCCCCGGCGGATCCGCTCCAGCAGCGGCCGCATGTAGCGCTGCACGTGGGCCTGACCGGAGCGCATGGTCAGCGAGCGGTTCATGAACGAGCCCATCGGAAACTTGTCGATGAACCCGCCGTACGCGCCGATGGCCATGATCGTGCCGCCGTTGCGGCAGCTCAGGATCGCCTCGCGCAGCGCGTGCGGCCGGTCCGTCTCCACCTTGGCCGCCTGCTTCGCCCGGTCGTACGCGTGCAGCGCCGCCGACGCGTGGTGCCCCTCCATCCCGACCGCGTCGATGCACGCGTCCGGGCCCCGGCCGGCGGTCATCTCCCGCAGCGTGTCCAGGACGTCGGTCTCCTCGTAGTTGATCGTCTCCGCGCCGGCCTTGTCCCGAGCCATCCGCAGCCGGTACGGGTACCGGTCGATGACGATCACGCGGCCGGCGCCCAGCAGGTAGGCGCTGACGGTGGCCAACTGGCCGACCGGACCGGCACCCCAGATGGCGACGGTGTCGCCGGGCTTGATGTCGCACTGCTCGGCGGCCATGTAACCAGTGGGCAGCACGTCGGACAAAAACAGCAGCTTCTCGTCCGGCAGGTCGTCCTCGATCTTGAGGGCGCCGACGTCGGCGTAGGGCACCCGCACGTACTGCGCCTGGCCGCCCGCGTACCCGCCCATCAGGTGGGAGTAGCCGAAGATGCCGGCGGGGGAGTGGCCCATCGCCAGCTCCGCGATCGCGGCGTTCGGGTTGGAGTTCTCGCAGACCGAGTAGAGCCCGTTCTGGCAGGAGATGCAGTCACCGCAGGCGATGGGGAAGCCGACGACCACCCGGTCGCCGACGCGCAGCCCGTCCCGCGCGCTCTGGCCGAGTTCCACGATCTCGCCCATGAACTCGTGCCCGAGGATGTCACCGCGCTTCATCGCGGGGATGAACCCGTCGAGCAGGTGCAGGTCGGAGCCGCAGATGGCGGACGAGGTCACCCGGACCACGGCGTCGCGGGGGTTGAGGATCTGCGGGTCCGGTACGTCTTCGACCGCCACCCGGTTCGGAGCGATCCAGCAGTTGGCTTTCATCTTGTCCCCCTCACGCGATCCGGGCCAGCGGTCGGGCCGGGCGCTGCCGGGCCTGCGCCTTGACGCTCGTCCCGTCCGGCATGCCGTCGGATCGGGCGATCTCACCGGTCTCGATGACCTGCTTGAACCGCCGTAGGTCGTCGCAGATCTGTTGTTGCGGGTTCTCGCCGAACGCGCGTGCCGCCAGCCGGCCCATGGCGCGGCCGGGCACTGAGTACTCCAGCTCGACCCGCACCTCCGTGCCCCGGTTGCCGGCGGCCGGCATGAACCGCACGCTGCCGCCGTTCGGCACCCGCGCGCCGTCGAGGGAACGCCACCGGATCAGCTGGTTGGGCCGGTCCTCGATGATCTCGGCCTCCCACTGCACGCTCCGGCCGGCGGGGGCCTTCGCGGTCCACCGGGACCGGCGTGGGTCCGTCCGGCGTACCGACTCGAGGTGGTACATGAAGCGGGGCAGGTTCTCGAAGTCGTGCCAGAAGTTGTAGGTCTCCTCGGGGGTGCGGTTGACCGTCACCGAGCCGTAGGCCCGGCCGCCGTCGTAGACCCGGCGGCGCTGGGTCGCACGGATCGAGGCGTACAGGTCGACCGCGGTGATCCCGGCGAGGGCGGCCATGGTGTACGTCAGCCGGCGCCGCCGCTCGCCGCGGCGGTTACGCATCGCCTGGCCGGTCGCGGCCAGGTCCAGCACGTCACCGGCGACCCGGGTCCACCCGGCCAGGCCGGCCCGGCGCGGAATCAGCAGCGCGGCGGCGTGGCCCAGCTCCCGGGCGCCGGCGGCACGCAGGACCATCCGGGCGGTGCGTGAATCGTCGACGCCGCATGCCTGGGCGACCCTGGACCCGCCGGCGAGGGCGGTCACGCCGAGACCGAGGCTGACCCAGCCGAGCAGACGCGCCAGCCCTTCCGATCCGCGGTCCTGCGCCGCTCGCTCGATCCCGAGGGTGTCCGTCACCGAGCGGACCCCCATGGTCGTCTTTCCTGTCATGCCTGCTCACCCGTCTTCGAGTAGTTGGTGCCGGCGAACGGCGTGGCGTCCGGTACTGGCCGGCGTGCCTTACCCGCAAAATCCGGCCCCACACCCGTGACTCGGGTCGAATCCACCGGCCGGCCAGGCCGTGGGGACCGCCGCTCGCCACGACGCACGACCGGCAGTCGCGGCGCCGGATTGTCCCGCGGGCCGTGCCGCTGCGGGTCCGTTTGTCCAGGCCGGCCTCGGGAACGCGGCTGGGACGAGCGCGCCGCCGCAGGGGCGGCGCCGCGAAGGGAGGCTGCATCATGGCCAACGCCCAGCAGCCGCTGCGCGGTAAGCGAGTCGCCTTTCTCGCCGCCGACGGGGTGGAGGAGATCGAGTACACGCAGTCCCGGGCCGCCGCGGAGCAGGCGGGTGCCGAGGCACAGCTCATTTCCATCAAGTCCGGCGAGATCCAGTCCATGAACCGGGACATCAACCCGGCCAACCGCTACCGGGTGGACCGTACGGTGGACCAGGCGGATCCCGCCGACTACGACGCCCTGGTGCTGCCCGGCGGGGCGGTCAACCCGGACCGGCTCCGGATGAACCAGGCGGCGATGAACTTCGTCAAGGCGTTCTTCCAGCAGAACAAGCCGGTGGCGGCGATCTGCCACGGCCCGTGGTCGCTGGTCGAGACCGGGATGGTCAAGGGGCGGACGGTCACCTCGTTCCCCAGTCTGCACACCGACATCGTCAACGCGGGCGGGAACTGGGTCGACCAGCAGGTCCAGGTGGACAATGGCCTGGTCACCAGCCGCGCCCCGGGTGACCTGCCGGCGTTCTGCGACAAGATGGTCGAGGAGTTCGCCGAGGGTACGCACCGCCAGGCGGCAGCGGCCTGACGCGTGCCGCGCGCTGGTCCGGGATCCGCGCCCGGTCCAGCGCCCGCCTCTGCGCCCGCCGCGGGGTGTGGAACCGGCCCGAGCGGGAAGGCACTCCGGGTCACCCACCGCGTACCGCTCGCGCGTCGCGACGGACTGGAGAGGCATGGGCGCCAGAACCTTCATCGTGGCCGGAGGGACCAGTGGACTCGGTCTGGCCGTCGCCCGCCTGCTCGTCGAGGAGCATCAGGTGATCGTTCTGGGTGACGTGCCCGACGAGGTCGCGGCGGTGGCCGACGACCTGAAATGCGCCGGAATCGTCTGCGACATCTCCTCCTACGAGCAGGTCCGGGACGCGTTCGCCGCTGCGGTCGACCGGTACGAGGTGATCGACGGCGTCGCCGCGTGCGCGTCGGTGTGGGCGGGCGGTGACCTGGAGGAACTGTCCCCGCAGCGGATCCGCCGCGCGGTCGAGGTCAACGTGCTCGGCACCACGTTCCTGTGCCGGGAGGCCCTGCACCACCTGCACCGGCAGGACTTCGGAAACCTGGTGTACGTCGGCGCGATGGCGGTGACCCGGGCCCGTCCCGGCATTCCCGTCTATCGGGCGACCAAGAGTTACGGCACCAGCCTGATCGAGTCGCTGGCCGAGGCGCAGCACAGCAACCGGATCAAGGTCATGCAGTTGCACCCGGGGCCGATGCCCACCCGGCTGCAGGAGCGGGTCGGCGACGAGTTCCTCGACCAGATCTACGCCATGCCCGAGCAGGTCGCGCCCGAAGTGGTCCGGCTGCTCCAGTTCACCCCCGACGACCTGTACGTCTCCGGGGAGCGGGTACTCCGGGCGGACGGCCGGTGGTAGCCGCCAACGACGCCACCGCGGCCGAGCCACAGATCTCGGCGTGGGCGCCGTTGCGGACGGCGGTCTACCGCAGCCTGTGGCTGGCCCTGCTCGCGGCGAACATCGGCACCTGGATGCAGACGGTCGGCGCCCAGTGGCTGCTGGTCCACACGTCCGACGCCTCCACCCTGGTGGCCCTGGTGCAGACCGCCAGCCTGCTGCCGATGCTGCTGCTGGCGCTGCCCGCGGGCGCCCTCGCGGACACCTTCGACCGGCGGCACCTGCTGATCGCCGTGCAACTCTTCATGGTCGCGGTGGCGCTGGGGTTGACGCTGCTCACGGCGGCCGGGCGGATGCCGCCGGCGCTGCTGCTCACGCTCACGTTCGCCTTCGGCGTGGGGCAGGCGCTGACCCTGCCGGCCTGGGCGGCGGTGATCCCGGAGCTGGTGTCCCGCGAGCAGTTGCGCTCGGCTTCCGCGCTCGGCTCGATCAGCGTCAACGTGGCCCGGGCGGTGGGGCCGGCCGTGGCCGGTGTGCTGATCTCCCGGGCGGGCGTGGCCCCGGTCTTCGGCTTCAACGCCGTGGCGTTCCTGGTGTTCGCGCTGGCGCTGGCCCGGTGGCGGCCCGGCGACGCCCGCGCCGTCGAGGTGCCCGAGCGGTTCACCGCCGCGCTTCGGGCCGGCGGCCGGTACGTGCGCCACTCGCCGACCGTGCGCCGGCTGCTGCGCCGCGCGCTGGTGTTCGTGATCCCGGCGAGCGCGCTGTGGGCGTTGCTGCCGCTGGTGGCCAGCCGGCGGCTCGGCCTGGGCTCCAGCGGATACGGCCTGTTGCTGGCCGCGCTCGGCGTGGGCGCCATCGTGGGCGCCCTGCTGCTGCCGTGGATCCGCACCCGGATGACCGCCAATCAGTTCCTGCTGGTCGCCGGGGTCCTGTACGGGGCGACGCTGGCCGTGGTGGCGTCGGTGCGGATCATCCCGGTGGTGCTGGTCGCGCTGCTGCCCGCCGGGGTGGCCTGGGTGGCCGTCCTGGCCAACGTCAACGCCGAGATCCAGCTGTTCCTGCCGGCCTGGGTACGCGCCCGCGGCCTGGCCGTCTACCAGGTGGTCCAGGGCGGCGGGCAGGCGGTCGGCGCGTTCGTGTGGGGCGTGGTGGCCGACTTCGGTGGGCTGGTCACCGCGTTCTACGTCGCCGCCGTGCTGATGCTGATCGGCGCGTTGACCTCCCAGATCTGGCCGCTGCCGGACCTGCGCGGGGTGATCAAGGATCCGGCCGTCTACCGGCCGCCGCTGTCGCTGGTGCTCGAACCGGACCCCCGGATCGGTCCGGTGCTGGTGCTGGTCACGTACACCGTCCGGCCGGAGCGGGAGGCCGAGTTCCTGGCGGCGATGGACCACATCCGCGGCTTCCGGCAGCGCACCGGGGCGATGCGATGGGGCCTGTTTCGCGCCGGGGAGACCCCGGACCAGCTCACCGAGGTCTATCTGGTGCCGTCCTGGGACGAGCACCTGCGCCAGCACGGTGGCCGGTTGACGGAGGCCGACCAGCAGGCCGAGGACCGGGCCCGGGAACTCGCCGAGGGCGCGCCGGAGGTGCGCCACCTGCTGCCGGCCGCGGCCGACCTGGCGATGACCGACCATCAGGCGGCGGCGTGACCGGCGCCGCCGGCAGCGCAAGCGGCGTGTGCCGCGTCGGGCGCTGGCCGTTCGTCAGCCCTGGGCCGTGGTTCCGGAATGCCCCCCGTTCCGGATGCTAGTGCGGTGTCCACTAACGTTCACCGGGTTTCCGGTGCACTGTTGTGGATCCTCGCCGTTATGGCGAGCGACTCCCCACCTGGTGGTGGGGCGGGCCTCCGCGGGCCAACTGATCCTCTCGCCGCTTGTGGTGGGCGGCGGGGGTCACGCCGGGACTGGCCGGCACCGGGTAGGTGTCGGCCGGCTCGACGGTGCGTGACCACCTTCGGCAGCACAACGGCTGCTGTGGGGGTGGTGGGTCCGCCGCCCGGGGTGCGGGTGGCGATGATGGCAGCCGCGATCAGATCGCGGTGCCCGGAGAACTGGCAGTGCGGGCAGGAGAGGGTCCGGCCGCGGGGTTTCGGTACCCGCCGCAGACAGGCGGGGCAGGTGGAGGACGTGCCGCGTTCGTTAACGGGGTCGACGGTGATACCGGCCTGGACAGCTTTGTCGGTGAGGACCTGCATCAGCCGGCCGATCTGCCATTGCCGCAGCCGCAGGTTGTGCCGCCGCCCCGCGTCGATGTCGAGGATCCCGCGTGGGTTACCTACCCTGAGCACACCGACCCGCTGCTCCACCGCCCACGACACCACGGTGCGGGCGGCTTCGTGTTGGGCCTGCCGGACCCGGCGCTTGTGCCGGCCCTCCACCAGCCGGGCCCGGCGGCGGTATTTCCGCCACCGCCGTGACCCTTCTGGCCCGGCTTCGGCGCCCGGTAGGCCACGGCGCGGCGGCGGGTTTTGGTGTCGGCGAGATGCATACGGTGCTCGGCGCGGATCGCCCGCCCCGACACCAACAGGCCCTCACCGTCGCGGCTGGCGACCGCATACGGGTGGATGATGCCCAGGTCGACTCCGGCAACCCTGGCCGGGTCCGGCCCCTCACCGGGTGGATACACCGCCACGGGGACCTCGGCGGTGATGTCGAGGAACAGCCGGCCGCCCTCGCACAGCAGGGTGACCGAGCGGACCTGCTCGACCGGATACGGCACCTCCCGCGCCAACCGGATCCACAACGGCGACGCGCCTTGCGCGGTCGGGACACGCACCCGCCGCCCGTCCAGGGTGAACGTGCCGTGATACCAACGCACCGGCATCAACGCCCGCCGACGCCGCGGAAACCGCGCCGACAGGTCACCGTCCTGGCGGGCTTTCGCCGCCGCGAACCACGCATCGGAGAACCGCCGCAACACCGACCGGGCACCCGCGCTGTCCAACTCCCCGAACGTGCCCGGCCCCGACCCCGACAGCTCCCGGCACAACGCCTGATAACCAACCAGCGGCGCGTCGTGGCGGCGGCGCCGCCACCCGTTGATCTCCAGGACACACGCCCACACGTCACCGGCCGAGCGCAGCAGGCCGAAGCACCGCCGCCGCTGCCCCGACGTCACCCGCACCGCCACACGCGCAGTCCGGTACACCACCCTGGGCGCGGCGGGGCCCCGACGACGAGGCACGAGCCACACCCAACCCGACGGGTACGACAATTTCCGGCCGGCCAACCCGGCGAACGTAAGTGGACACCGCACTAGCCGGACACGCTGGGCCGGCCGAACAGTGTGGCGTAACCGGACGGCAGCTGGGTCAACACGTCGTTGAGCTCCCCGCCGGACACCGCGTCGGCGATGGTCGTCAGGACCGCGCTGGCGTCCCACTCGGCGGTTCGCTCGGTCGCGCCGGTCCCGTCGCTGATTCGCTGGAGGAATTCGGCCACTCCGACGCGTTGGCCGCCGCCGGTCGTGGTCTCCAGGAAGTCGCCCAGCTGTTCCGGCAGTTGCGAGCCAAGCTGTCGTGCCTCGTCCGCGGTCAGCCGTTCCGCGAGGGCGGTCACCACCACGCTGATCACCTGCTGCGTCTCCGCGGCGTCGTCGTACTCGCCCCGTTCCCGCACCCGCGCCACGAATTCCTGATATTTCATTCCGCCCTCACCACAGCCGCAGCTCATCGAGGCCCCGGCGCCGGATGGGCCGCGACCGCGTGCCGGCAGACGGCGGCCTCAGACAAATGCCGCCCGCGAGGATGATCCTGGCATGTGTCGTCGGCCGGTGCGCCTGCTTCGGCGGCATCCGGTGCGCCCAGAGGCCCGGCATGGCGGCGCGGAAGCCTCCGGGTGCTCCCGTAGCCAGGTGCGTAGCCGGTCGAGGGGACCGTCGGCGGGTGCTGGCGGCAGGGCGCGGAGCAGCTCCGCGTCGGTGGCCAGACGGGCGGCCAGCGCGACCTGGCGCAGCAGCGCGCGGTCCACGGAGACGCCGCCGGTGACCCGGACGTTGACCTCCCCGCGCCGCAGTACGTAGCCCTGCGTCGCGTCACCCCGGACGTAGGTCAGTCCGTCGCCTTCCGGTTGGCAAATGACCTGGAAGCAGATTTCGTCACTGGCCGCCCGGACGGCGTGGAGCGAGATGAGCACGCTCTGCGGCCCGCTGGAATGGTCGGCCGGCTCATAGCTCATGCCGGGCGGAATGCCCATGGGCTGCCCGCGATAGCCCGGTACGTCCGCCACGAATATCCTCTCGGGCGCCGCTGCCGTCGCTCGCTCGGCTGCCGAAGCGGGACGGACCGTCAGGGCGGCCTGGCGCAGGAGTTGCCGGTCGACGGCCAGCGACCCGGCCACCACGACGCTCGCCGCACCGCGACGGACCCGGTATCCGTGCTCCACCACCCCGTGGACGTAGGCCAGGCCGCCGGACTCCAGAGTGCAGTCGGCGGTGGACAGGTGCGAGTCCACGGGGATCTGGCACTTGCCGTCGCGCCACGCCGACGGTCCATAGGCGACGATGGTGACGTATCGCGGCGGCGGGACGGCGTTCGGGTCGGCGGGCAGGAAGTCCCCGGTGCCGAGCCGACCGCCGTAGGCGTCGTCGACCGGGCGGTAGCCGGGGATCTCCACCGCGTAGGCGGTGCTGCGGTCGAGGCCGGCGGATTGCAGGCGCATCGGCAGCTCGTCCGGGCCGAGATGTTTCAACGCGAGCAGTCCGAGCGCGGCGACCCCGACGAGCGCCGCCGCTGCGCCGAGCCGGAGCGGCCGTGGGCGCAGGAGCATCCCTGCCATCAGGACGAACGGCACACCTCCGAGGACGATGGTCAGGACCTGATGGTTGCTGACCCCAAGTTGCGCCTCGTCGGTCACGGCCCAGCCCAACCGCCACAGTGCGGCACCGCCCCCGAAGACCAGTAGCGCCCAGCCGGCCCGGCGCGGCGCGGTCCCGCCGAGGACCGATACCGAGCCGGTGGGGGTGATGACCAGCCATAGACACGTGACGACGGCGGCGACGCCGCCCAGCGCGCCGGCCAGCACCGCGCCCCAACCGATGAAGAGCAGCGGTGCCAACCCCTGCACCACAGCCGGCAGCAGCAGGCCGCCCAGCGCCCACACCGCCCCGAGCTGCAGCGCGACGAGTCCTCGGGCGCCGTCGGCATTTGTCATGTCCGTGATCGTGGTACGCCGCTGGCCCGGGCACCTGAGCCCGCGTACTCACGGGCGGCCGATCTGCGGCTGGGAAATATATAGACAGCAGTCTTTACTGTTAACAAGGTTTAACTTATGTTCATCCCATCTCCCACGTGTCCCCCCGGAAGGAGAAGCCGTCATGCGTCGAAGAATCAGCCTCCCGCTCCTCACGACGGGCGTCGTCGCGTCCACCCTGGCCGTCGCCGCGCCCGCCCAGGCCCACGGGTACGTCTCCTCGCCCCCCAGCCGCCAGGCGCTGTGCGCCCAGAACCGCGTCCCGGACTGCGGTCAGATCAAGTACGAGCCGCAGAGCGTCGAAGGCCCGAAGGGGCTGCGGAGCTGCCACGCCGGGATCGCCCAGTTCGCCGTGCTGAACGACGACAGCCGCAACTGGCCGGCCACCTCGGTCGGCAGCACGGTCACGTTCACCTGGGTCAACACCGCCCGCCACGCCACCAGCAACTGGGAGTACTGGATCGGCAACACCCGGGTCGGCGTCTTCGACGGCGGCGGCCGCCAGCCCGACGCCACCGTGTCGCACACCGTCAACCTCGGCGGGTTCTCCGGCCGCCAGAAGCTCCTCGCGATCTGGAACATCGCCGACACCGCCAACGCCTTCTACTCCTGCGTCGACCTGCAGATCGGCGGCGGTGGTGGGCCGACGCCCAGCCCGACCCCGACCACGCCGTCGCCCACGCCCAGCCCGACGGTGAGCCCGACCAACTCGCCCGCCCCGGGCGGCACGTGGACCGCCGGCCGGGCCTACCAGGTCGGTGACCAGGTGACCTACAACGGCCTGACGTACCGCTGCCGTCAGGCGCACACCGCGCTCCCGGGATGGGAGCCGCCGAACACCCCGGCGCTGTGGCTCCAGATCTGACCGCCCGGGTGCGGCCACGCCGGGCGTGTGCCGCACCCGGCCCCCGGCCCCCGGCCGACGGAACGGAGGAACGGCATGCGTCGTCTGCTGCCCGCCGCCCTGCTGATGATCCTGCTGTCCGCCGGGTGCGCACCAGATCCGCCGCGACCCGCCCCCGCGCCGAGCGCGGCCGCCGACACCCCGACCAGCGGCATCGACGTGCTGTTCCTGACCATGATGGTGGCGCACACCGAGCAGACCCTGGAGATCGTCCGGCTCGGGCTCGACCGCGCGGCGGACACCCGGATCCGTACGCTCATCGCCGCCATCGACGTCACCGAGACCGACGAACTGGCCAGCATGCGCGGCTGGTTGCGCGACGCCGGCCCTTCGGCGATGGCCGTCGCCGCCCGGCACGATCACTCCGGACACAGCGACGCCGTCGCCGGCCTCGCCCGGCTGCGCGCCGCCGCGCCCGGCGACGTGGACCGGGTGCTCCTGGACGTGCTCAGCGCGCACCAGCGCACGGCGGCCGGCCTGGCCCGGGCGCAGGTGCGTGCCGGCAGCAGCGAGCGGGTCCGGGAGCTGGCCCGGCGCATCGAACGGTCGCGCACCGCCGAGGTTGAGCTGATGGCGAAGCTCCCGGCCGCGCCGCCCGGGCGATGACGGTACGGACGGGCGGACCGACCCTCCGGAAGAGCTGGCGGCTGGCCGCCCCTGCTCGCCTCCACGCGTTCCCGCCGCTGTTCCGCGCCGGCGTCTGCCGGTGGCGGGGTGATGCCTTGGCGCGACTCCGCCAGTGACAGCTATTTATTCGGCCGCGACGCCGAGGGTAGAACGTTTCGCATGTCATCACCATTACCGCCCTCTATGCCTGGCCGGGTCCGGCGGCTGATCGCCGCCGTGACGGCAGCCGGCCTGATCACTGGCGGAATCGCCGGGGTCCAGGCGCCGGCGACCGCGGCGAACCCGGTCACCGCCCTCAAGGCCCCGATCAAGTCGACGCACACCGTTACCCTGATCACCGGCGATGTGGTCACGGTGACCACCTCCGTCGGCGGCGCGGAGACGGTCGATGTCGACCGGCCCGACAACGCCACCGGCGGCGTCCACCTGCAGGAGAGCGGCGAAGACCTGTTCGTCCTGCCCGACGAGGTACTGCCCCTGCTGGCCGCCGACAAGCTGGACCGGCGGCTGTTCAACGTCACCGATCTCATCGAGATGGGCTACGACGACGCGACGACCGCGAGCGTGCCCCTGATCAGCACGTACGCGCCGGCCAGGGCGCGTACCGCCAAGCCGGTCCCGCCCCAGGGCGCGAAGCTGGTCCGCGACCTGCGGCGGGTCGGTGCCGCCGCGCTGGCGGTGGACAAGCGGCACACCCGCTCCTTCTGGACCACCCTTGCCCCGGCCGCCCCCGGGTCCAGCCGGGCGCTCGCCAACGGCGTTGAGAAGCTCTGGCTGGACGGCCGGGTCACCGCCAGCCTCAAGGAGAGCGTGCCGCAGATCGGCGCGCCGCAGGCGTGGGCTGCCGGGTACGACGGCCGCGGGGTGAAGGTCGCCGTACTGGACACCGGGGTGGACGCCAGCCATCCCGACCTCGTCAACCAGATCGACGACAAGGTCAGCTTCGTACCGGACGAGGACACAGCGGACGTCAACGGTCACGGCACCCACGTCGCCTCGACGATCGTGGGCACCGGTGCGGCGTCCGGCGGCACGTACAAGGGTGTCGCGCCCGGCGCGGACCTCATCGTGGGCAAGGTGCTCAACAACGCCGGTTCCGGCCTGGACTCCTGGGTGCTCGCCGGCATGCAGTGGGCGGCCGAATCCGGGGCGGACGTGGTCAGCATGAGCCTGAGCGACCCGACGCTCTCCGACGGGACCGACCCGATGGCGGTGGCGGTCGACACGCTGTCCGCGCAGTACGGCACGCTGTTCGTCATCGCTTCCGGCAACGCCGGGCCGCAGAGCATCGGCACGCCCAGCTCGGCCGCCAGCGCCCTGACGGTCGGTGCCGTCGACAAGCAGGACCGGTTGGCGTACTTCTCCAGCACCGGTCCGCTGGTGCGCAGCGGTGCCCTCAAGCCGGACATCACCGCCCCCGGCGTCGACATCACCGCCGCCCGCTCGCAGCAGATGACCACGGGCTCCGGCCTGTACCGGAGCATCAGCGGCACGTCGATGGCCACCCCGCACGTCTCGGGCGCCGCGGCGATCCTGGCCCAGCGTCACCCCGACTGGTCCGGCGCGCAGCTCAAGGACGCGCTGATGAGCAGCGCGAAGGGGCTGGCCGCCGGGTACTCGGCGTACGAGGTGGGCACCGGCCGGCTTGACGTCGCCGCCGCCGTGCGGGCGACTGTCCGGGCCAGCGGCTCGGTCTTCTTCGGCAACTTCGACTGGCCGCACGAGTCCACCGACGCCCCGGTGACCAAGCAGGTGACGTTCACCAACTCGGGCAGCAGCGCCGTGACGCTGAACCTGGCGATCGCCGGTTCGGGCCCGTTCGCACTGGGCGCCTCCTCGGTGACGGTGCCCGCGGGTGGGAGCGTGAGCGTACCGGTCACCGGTGACCCGACCAAGCCCGGCACCGGCCAGTTCACCGGCTACCTCGTCGGCACCGACGCCGCCACGGGCACCGCGGTCACCCGTACCTCGCTCGGTCTGCTCAAGGAGGACGAGCGCTACGACCTGAAGGTCAAGCTGATCGGCCGGGACGGCAAGCCCGCCGCCTCGAACGTCGTGATCAAGAAGGCCGGCGAGTTCTACCCGTGGGTGCTCACTGTCGACGGTGAGATGACGCTGCGGATGCCGCCGGGCACCTACACGGTCGAGTCGACGCTGGACGTTCCGGGTGAGCGGGCCGACTCGCTCGGGCTCGCCCTGCTGGTGGACCCGGAGACCGCGCTCGACGGCTCCGGAGCCGAGGTGGTGCTGGACGCGAGCAAGGCGCGCCTGCTGGACACCGTCGCGCCGCAGCGGAGCCAGGACCGGCAGCGCAAGCTCGACTACACCGTCACGTACGCCAACGGCGACAGCTTCCGGGACGGGTTCGTGGTGCCGATCAAGTACGACGATCTCTACGTCACGCCGACCGACAAGGTCAGCCAGGGGTCGTTCACGATGGCCACCCGGTGGCGCAAGGGCGAGCCGCAGCTCAGCGTGGATGTCCCCGGCCTGCCGGCCGTGGACGTGACGGTCCAGCCGGGCAGCACCCTCACCGCCGGCCGGGGCACGCTGCCCGCGGTCTACGCGGGCACCGGTGCGGCCGCCGACTACGCCCGGCTCGACGTGAAGGGCAAGGCTGTAGTGGTGACCCGCAGCGACGCGGTCAGCGCCAGGGACCGTACCGCCGCCGCCGTGGCCGCCGGGGCGAAGCTGCTGCTGGTCGTCAACGACGGCGTCGGCGTGCTCAACGAGTCGGTCGGCACGTCGCCGATCCCGGTCGCCACCGTGCACCGCGACGCCGGGGCGCAACTGATCAGTCTGGCCAAGGCCGGCACGTTGCCGCTGATCACCAACCAGGTGCCGTACGCGAGCTACGTCTACGACCTCACCCGCAACTACTCCGGGCAGGTGCCGGACCGGGCGCTCACCTACCACCCGAACAGGAATGACCTGGCCCGGATCGACGCGCGCTACTACAGCGTCACCGGGGGAATGGACGGCGGCGGCTACCGGTACGACATGACCTTCAAACCGTCCCTCGGCTTCCAGGAGCGGGAGTGGCACCCCGCCACCCGCACCGAGTGGGTCACCCCGGAGCAGGCCTGGCACGAGTCGCACGTGCAGGGCAGCTGGACGGACACGGCCAACCGCAACACGTACGCCAAGGGCAGCACCACCCGCCACGACTGGTTCGCCCCGGCCATCCGGCCGGCGTTCAACCGGGCGTTCGCGGTCCAGAACAGCCGCTACCGCGACTACATGACCATCAACGTCCAGGCCTGGAGCCCGTCCGGGGAGGGGCTGGAGCACGGCGGCAACCTGGAGTGGGGCTCGGTGCCGACCAACCTGAAGCTCTACCAGGGCGACCGGATGCTGTACGAGAACAAGTTCTCGTCGAGCATGCAGTGGCAGTCGGTGCCGGCCGGCACGCTGCCGTACCGCCTCGTGCTGAACGCATCCCGCCCGGCCGAGCAGTGGCGGCTGTCGACCCGCACGCACACCGAGTGGGACTTCGTCTCCAGCTCCAACGAGGCGGACAACTTCGAACCGTTCGCGTTGCTGCAGATGGAGTACCGCCTCGACACCGACCTGCACGGCGACGTGAAGGCGGGCACCACCGAGGGGATCCGCCTCAAGCCGATCCCGCAGGCGGGCGGCGGGCCCAGCACCGGCAACGTCACGTCGGTGACCCTGGAGGTGTCGTACGACGACGGCGCCAATTGGCAGCAGGTGACCCTGAGCAAGGACACCGGCGACTGGTGGAACGGCGCGCTCAAGCTGGCGAATCAGCCGGGCGGCTTCCTGTCGGTGCGAGCCACCGCGACCACCGACGCCGGCTTCGGCATCAAGCAGGAGATCATTCGGGCGTACGGCCTCCGGTGAGACCGTTCGAGGGGCCCTGGGGCGGCGACGTCCCGGGGCCCGTCCCGTCTTTCCCATCCCCGCCTGGGTCTGGGCAAGATCCAACACTGTGGCGCATACTCTCCCCGCAGCGACAGGTGCAGGGGAGGCGGCCGCCGATGCTGGGCGCGTTGGGTCTGAGCCCCGAACACGAAGCGGTGTACGGCGTGCTCGCCGGCCGTGCCCAGGCCAACTCGGCGGAGCTGAGCGAAGCCCTGCACCTGCCCGCGTCCGCGGTCGAGGCGGCGCTGGCGCAGCTGGCGGCGTGCGGTCTGGTGAAGTCCACGCCCGACGGCGAGTACGCCGCGGCACCGCCCGCGCTCGCGCTCGGTGCGATGATCAGCGAACGACGGGCAGCCCTGCGCATCGCCGAACTGGCGCTGGTCAACCTCGCCGAGGAGCACCGCAAGGCGATGGCGGGCCGCACCATCAGCGAGTTGATCGAGGTGGTCACGGGCGTCGAGGCGGTCCGACATCGGTTCGCGCAGGTGCAGCACGCCGCCCGTACCCAGGTTCGCAGCTTCGTCACCACACCGTTCGTCGCTGTACCGCCGGGTGAGAATTCGGCCGAGTCGCAGCTGGTGGCTCAGGGTGTGCGTTACCGGGTCGTGGTTGACCGGGCGGTGCTCGCCGAGCCGGGCGTCGTCGCCGAGACCATCGACTCGCTGCGCAGGGGCGTCGAGGTGCGGGTGGCCGAGTCGTTACCGATCAAGCTCATGCTGGCCGACGCCGAACTGGGCCTGGTGCCCTTGACCATCACGCCGGGCGACGAGCCCGGGGCGGTGGTGCTGCACCGTGCCGGCCTGCTCACGGCGATGGATGCGCTGTTCGAGATCGTGTGGCGCGGCGCCCATCCGCTCGACGTTTCCGCATTCGGCGAGCTCACCACCGAGGACGCCCAGGGCGCGGACTCAGCGGCGCCAACCGGGTTGGACCGCAGGATCCTGGCTCTGCTGCTGGCCGGACTCACGGATCAGGCGGTCGCCAGCCAGCTCGACCTGTCCCTGCGAACCCTGCAACGCCGCCTCCGTTACCTGATGGATCTCGCCGGCGTTCAGAGCCGGATGCAACTCGGCTGGTACGCCGCCCGCCACAACTGGGCGTGACCGGTCCGAGCGTCCGGTCGGCATCCACTGCGGAGCTCTCCCACGTAGGCCTCGTTTCGGCAACGGATCCCACAGTCTCCGCCGCATGTGGACCTCCACTTTGGTGTCACCGGCTGAACCGCGACAGGCGTAGGAGGTAGTGGCCGAATGTTTCGCCACTCGTCGGATGATCGGCTGGTAAAGGGCACCGTAGCGTCGATGCAATTCACCTCGCACGGGTCTGGTTACTGAACGTGAAGGCCGGGCGAGCGCCGCGGATGGGCGTGGCGGGCCGCCCGGTGGCGGTGGTGGATCGGCGCTCCGTGCTGTCTTTTCCAACCCCCGAAAGGAGCAGCGGTGCCTCTGCATTGGCGTCCGTCCCGTGGTCGTCGCAACGCCGCGTTGTTGCTGTCCACGACCCTGGTCGCGGCTACGACGTCGTTGACCGCGGGACCGGCTTGGGCTGAGCCTGATGGGCCTGGTCCGAAGAATCCGATTTTCCTGACCGGCCCGAACGAAGGCGCGGCGAAGGACATCGCCATGTCCTATCTGCGGGCTCATCCCGACGACTTCAAGGTCGCCGCCGGTGACCTGTCCGACCTCGTGGTGGCGTCGAGCTCCACCAGCCGCCACAACGGGGTCACCCACGTCAACCTGGCTCAGCGGTACAAGGACCTCGACGTGTTCGGGGCCGTGACGACGGTGAGCATCGCCCGGGACGGCAGTGTCATCTTCGTCGGTGGCGCTGGCACTCTGGTGTCCGGCCTGTCGGAAAAGGCCTCCGGCGCCGTCTCCCTGGACGCGGTCGAGGCCGTGCAGGCCGCGGCCGACGGCCTCGATCTCGCGGATCCGGCCAACCCGAAGGTGATGAGCAGCAGCGGCGGCGCGGCGCAGCGGACGGTGGTGTCCGGCAGCGGCATCTCCGACCAGCCGATCCCGGCCAAGCTCGGTTGGCAGCCGACCGACGAGGGGTTGCGCCTGGCCTGGCAGCTGGTCATCGACGACTCCTCCGACACCCACCTGTGGAACGCCAGCGTCGACGCGCACACCGGCGAGCTGCTCAACGCCGACGACTGGACCGACCACGACAGCCCGAAGGACCTGGCCGCGACGCTGGGTCGTCGCGAGGCCCCCGCCACGACGGTCGCCAATACCAGCACCCCCGCCGCCAAGATCCGCCCCCCGAGCCCGGTCGATGACGGGTCCAGCTACCGCGTCTTCGAGTTCCCGAAGGGTGACCCGAACGACGGCCCGCAGACCGTGGTGACCAACCCGGCTGACGGGGACGCCTCGCCGTACGGCTGGCACGACACCAACGGCGCCCCGGGCGCCGAGTACACCATCACCCGGGGCAACAACGCGCACGCCTACACCGACCGGGACGCCAACAACCAGATCGACCCCGGTAGCTCCGCCGAGGGCGGCGCCGGCCTCACCTTCAACTTCCCGGCCGACCTGAACGAGCACCCGCAGACCTACACCCAGGCCGCCGTGGTGAACCAGTTCTACTGGTGCAACATGGTCCACGACCTGACCTACCGGTACGGCTTCGACGAGGCGTCCGGCAACTTCCAGGTCAACAACTACGGCCGGGGCGGCACCGGCGGCGACGACGTGCAGTGCGAGGCGCACGACGGGTCCGGCCAGAACAACGCCAACTTCTCCACGCCGGCGCTGGACGGCGGTCGCCCCCGGATGCAGATGTTCCTCTGGCCGGGCAACCAGTTCGGCCTGCCCAACGCCGTGACGATCGACGCGGGGTCCGGCGCCGGTACCTACGAGGCGGAGTACGCGCGGTTCACGCCCGCGCCCACCAGCGCCGGCTTCGCCGGCGAGGTGGTGCTGGTCAACGACGGTGTCGGGGCGACCGGCGACGGCTGCAGCGCCTACACGCTGCCCCAGGGTGCGATCGCCGTGGTCGACCGGACCAGCGGCTGCAACTTCTACACCCAGGTGGCCAACGCCGAGAAGGCCGGTGCCGCCGCCGTGGTGGTGGTCAACAACGTGGCGGGCGCCCCGGCGGCGATGAGCGGATCCATGAGCCCGGCGGTCGGCATTCCCGCGGTCATGGTGAGCCAGGCCGACGGAAACCGCATCAAGGGCGGCCTGCCGGCCGCGGGTCGGGTGCACCGCAACCTGGACCGGCCGGCGATGCGGGACGCCTCGTTCCGCTCGGAGACGATCTTCCACGAGTACGGCCACGGCGTTTCCAACCGGCTGACCGGTGGCCCGACCGTCAACTGCCTCACCGGCGACGAGCAGATGGGCGAGGGCTGGAGCGACTTCCTCGCGATCACCGCGCTGCTCAACCCCGCGATCGACGACCCGGAGAACGCCCGCGGCTACGGGCAGTACGCGCTGTTCCAAGACAGCCGGGTGGGTGGCGGCATCCGCCCGCGGCCGTACTCGCGGAACATGGAGATCCAGCCGTTCACCTACGACAGCATCAAGACCGGTGGCTGGCTGGACGGCACCTCGCTGGCGGCTCCGCACGGCATCGGCCACGGCTGGGCTTCGATCCTGTGGGACATGACCTGGAATCTGGTCGACCGGCACGGGTTCAACCCGAACGCCTACGAGGCGTGGAACACCGGCGGTAACAACCTCGCGCTGCAGCTGGTCATCGACGGGCTGAAGCTCCAGGGTTGCGGCCCGGGCTTCGTGACCGGCCGCAACGCGATCATCGCCGCCGACGCCGCCCTCACCGGCGGGGAGAACGCCTGCATCCTCTGGGGCTCCTTCGCCCGCCGTGGCCTGGGCTACAGCGCGGTGCAGGGCACCACCGGTCGCAACGACAACAGCGAGGCGTTCGACACCCACCCGTCCTGCCGGGGCGACTTCGTCGGCCGCTCGGCGCAGCCGGCGCTGAACACCGTCGTCGCCGGCGACGCCGTACCGATGAAGTTCAAGCTCGCCGCCGACCGGGGCCTGAACATCCTCGCCAGCGGCTCGCCGTACTCGCGGCTGGTCGACTGCGACACCCTCAAGACCGTCGGCCCCGACGGCGCCACCACCCCGCGGCCGACCCCGGTCGCGGCCCGCAACCCCGGCGGATCGAGCATGTCGGTCAACGCCAACGGCCAGTACAACTACCCGTGGAAGACCGACCCGTCCTGGGTCGGCACCTGCCGCGAGTTCGTCCTGACCCTCGACAACGGATTCCAGCACCGCGCCTACTTCAAGTTCACCAGCTGAGCCCTCGCCGCTGGTGGGAGCGCCCCAACGAGGAACGCTCCCACCGACGGCGTGGCAAGCGATGAGGGCCAGCTCCATGCGGAGCTGGCCCTCATCGTCGCCGGGTCCAGCCCGGGTTGTCCGGACGGTCAGCCGACCGACTTGTTGTAGCTGTCGATGGCGCCCTGCACGCTGGCGGCGGCGTCCTTCATGGCCTGCTGCGCCGGCTTGCTACCGACGATCGCCGCCTCCAGGCCGTCCTCGGACGCCTTGCGCGCCTGCGGCATCACACCGAGCAGGCATCCGGCCGACGCGACCGACGGGGGCAGCGCGTGCAGTTGGTCGACGGCGGTGCGGAACTGGGGGAATTTCGCCATCCAGTCCTTGTCGATCTGCTCCTCCAAGGCCTTGGCGTTGATCGGCACGTAGCCGGTGCCGGTGTGCCACTTGGCCTGCGCGGCCGGGCTGGATGCGAACTTCACGAACTCCCAGGCGGCCCGCTTCTCCTGCGCACTGTGGCCGACACCGCCGATCCACAGCGAGGCCCCGCCGATGATCGGGCCACCCGCCGACGAGCTGTCCACCTTCGGGTACGGGGCGGTGAGCACGGTGAACTTGCCCTTCGCCGCGTCGACGTAACCGCGCAGCACGCTGGTCGACTCCAGATGCATGGCGACCGTACCCGCCTTGAACGCGGCCTGCGCGTCGTCGGTCTTGCGTCCGGTGTTGGTCGCGTAGCCGCCCTTCACCAGGTCCGTCCACCACTGCGCGACGCCTACCCCGGTCTCCTGGTCGAACTGGACCTTCGAGGCCAGGCCCGTACGCCCGTTGCCGTGGTCGCAGTACTCCTTGCCGTCGGTGGCGAGCAACTGCTCCAGCAGCCAGCCGTAGATCGCGGCGCCGAAGCCGTACTGGACGGTCTTGCCGCTGGCGTCCTTGACGGTCAGCTTTTTCGCCAGTTCCCCGATCTCGGTGAGGTTGCGCGGCGGCTTCGTCGGGTCGAGGCGGGCCCGCTCGAACGCCTCCTTGTTCAGGTACAGCAGTGGCGTGGAGGAGTTGAACGGCATCGACCACAGCTTGCCGTCGATGGAGTAGTAGCTGGCGATGTTCGGCTCGATGTCGGCGGCGTTGAACGCGTCCTTCTCGACGAACTTGTGGACCGGCACGACCTGCTTCGAGTCGACCATGAAGCGGGTGCCGATGTCGTAGATCTGCACCAGCGCCGGGGTGCTCTTCTGCTGGACCGACGCCTTGTACTTGGCGATCGTCTCGTCGTAGCTGCCCTGGAAGACCGCCTTGACCTCGACCTTGCCCCCGCTCTGGGCGTTGAAGTCGGCGACCAGTTGGTCGACCGCCTGGGCGTTCGGTCCCTTCATCGAGTGCCAGAACTCGATGGTGGTCTTGCCCGTGGCCTTCTCGAGCACCTCCGCGCCAGGTGCGTCGAGCGCGTCGCCGCCGGCATCGGATCCCGAGCCGCCGCACCCGCCCATTGCCGCGACGGCCACCAGGGCGACGAGTGCCGTCATGGTTCGGCGGAGCCGAAGTCTTGTCATGCGTTCTCCTTCTGTCGGTTCAACGCAGGGCGCCGGCGGTGAGCCCGCGGACGATGTAGCGCTGACCCAGGATCACGACGGCCAGCGTGGGCAGCAGCGAGAGCGCCACGCCGGCGAGGACCAGACCCGGTTGGGCGGCCTCCGCGTCGTTGAGCTGCGAGATGCCGATCTGGAGCGTCTGGAACTCGGTGTCCCGGATCAGGATCAGCGGCCAGAAGTACTGGTTCCAGGCCGAGAGGAAGACGTACACGCCGACCGCCGCGATGGACGGCTTGGACAGCGGCACGAGGACCCGCCACAACAGCCGCCAGTGGCCGCAGCCGTCGATCACCGCGGCGTCCCGCAACTCGGACGGGAACTGCAGGAAGGCCTGGCGCAGCAGGAAGGTGCCGAACGCCGAGGCGAGGAAGGGCAGCACCAGGCCGAGGTAGGTCAGGCTGCCGCGGGCCAGCCCCCAACCGGACACGGTCAGGTAGTTGGGGATGATGATCGACTCCCACGGCACCATCAGGGTGGCGAGGAACAGACCGAAGGTGGCGGCCCTGGCCGGCAGGCGGAGGAACGCGAACGCGTACGCGGCGACGATACTGGTGACGACCTGGGCCAGGGTGATGGCCCCGGCCTGGATCGCGGAGTTCAGATAGAACCGACCCAGCGGCACCGACCGGAACACGTCGGTGACGTTCTGCCAGTGCAGTTCGGTCGGCACCAGCGCGGGCGGGTAGGTCGCCAGGTCGCCCGGGCCCATCACGGCGCCGACGAAGCCGTAGTAGACGGGGAACAGGACCGGGATCGCCGCCACGCCGAGCACGACATAGACGGCGACCTGGCTGAGGGAGGGTTTCCTCATCGGTAGTGGACCCGCCGTTCGAGGATGCCGAACTGCACGGCCGTGCAGGCGAGCATGATGACCAGGAGTACGACGGCCTGCGCGCTGGCCGCGCCGAAGTCCGCCGAGCCGAAGGCGAACGCCTTCTCGTAGATCGAGTAGACCAGCGTGGTGGTGGCCTGGTCAGGTCCGCCCTTGGTCAGGATGTGGATCTGCCCGAAGCTCTGCAGGGCGTGGATCGTGGAGACCACGACGAGGAAGAACAGTTGCGGGGAGAGCAGCGGCACGGTGATCCGCGACGCCAGCCGCCAGCCGGTCGCGCCGTCCAGCCGGGCGGCCTCGACGACCTCGGGCGGGATGGCCGCCACACCAGCGGAGAGAACGAGGATGTTGTAGCCGAAGTTCATCCACACCGTCGCCGCGCAGACGGCGGGCAGCGCGATCGAGGGATCGGTCAGCCAGTTGACCCGGTCGATCCCGAACGCGCCGAGCAGGCCGTTGGCCACCCCGATGGCCGGGTTGTAGATGACCGCGAAGACAACCGAGGCGGTCGCCACCGAGAACGCGAACGGCAACGCGAACGCGGTGCGCAGCACCCGTACGCCCCGGATGCGTGCCTCCAGCAGCAGCACCACGGCCAGCGCGCCGGCCACGGCCGGCAGCACCGAGAAGAGCGTGAACAACGCGGTCGTGGCCAGAACCCGACCGAACTCCGCGGACAGCATCTCCCGGTAGTGGTCCGCCCCGACGTACGCCGACGGGGCGCCGAAGATGTCATTGCCGTGTACCGACAGGTACAGGGTTCGCCCGAGCGGCCAGAACACGAACAGGGCGAAGACCACCACCGACGGCAGCAGCAGCAACCACCCGAGACCGGCTTCGCGGAGGCGAAGGCGTTGTGCCCGCGGGCCGCCGGAGCGAGCGGTCTCCCCGGTCGGGGCACGGTCGGCAGGTGGTGCGTTGACGGTGCGAGGGGGAGACACGGCAGCACAGTATCAACGACATCGATAAGAAGAAATCCTTACACCCCGGATTCGGGCCCGGAAATTATCTCCAGCGCCGGGCGCCCGACCGCCCGAAATGACGATGGCGGGCACGGTCAGCCACCCACCGGCCGGCCTGGCCAGGCCGGCCGGTGGTGCCGAGACTCGTGCTATCGACTGTGGCCACCAGGGCGGCGGAGTCCTACGGCTTGCGAGCGACTCCCGCCCAGTAGTAGGCGGCGTGCGGATCGCTCGGCGCGCCGTTGTCGGGCTGCCAGGCCATCACCGGTGCGATTCCCGGTTCGATCAGTTCCCACCCGTCGAAGAAGCGCGCGACCTCGTCCCGGCTCCGGGGCACCAGAGTCATCCCGCCGTGATTGGCGGAGGCGACGGCGGTCGCCATCGCTTCCGGGTCGAAGTCCCCGGTGGGGTGGGTGATGGCCACATAACTGCCCGACGGCAGGGCGTCCATCAGCACCCGGACCTTGCCCCACGGGTCGTCGGCGTCCTTGAGCAGCATCAGGATCGCGATCAAGGTCAGGGCGACCGGCTGGTCCAGGTCGAGCGTGCCGGTCAGCGCCGGGTCCTGCAGGATCTTCTCCGGCTCCCGCAGGTCGGCATGGATGTATTCACTATGCCCCTCTTCGGTGCTGACCATCAGGGCACGCGCGTGCACCAGCACGATCGGATCGTTGTCGACGTAGACCACCCGGGTCTCCGGGGCGATCTGCTGGGCGACCTCGTGCAGGTTCGGCCGGGTCGGGATGCCGGTGCCGATGTCGAGGAACTGCCGTACCCCCGCCTGCCCGACGAGGTAGCGCGCCACCCGGTGCACGAAGCTCCGGTTCTCGGCGGCCATCGCCCGGATCGTGGGGATCGCGGCGACCAGGGCCTCCGCCACCGCCCGGTCAGCGGCGAAGTTGTCCTTGCCGCCGAGCCAGTAGTCGTAGATCCTCGCCGAGTGCGGCACCGTGGCGTCGATGCCGGCGGACGCCGGCTGCTGCTGGTCCGTCACTGCCTCGTCACCCTGCCGCACGAGCAACCTCCCACTGAGGACGATTCGCGAATCCGGCACAGCCTAGCGCGGCACCGCCCCGGCGGCGTGCTCCAGCAGCGCCCTACTCGTACGGCTCCGCCGGTGGCGTGATCTGCTGCCAGACGTCCAGTTGGAAGTACGGGATGTCGGAGTCGTTGACCGGGTCCTTGGCGGTGTGGGGGATCCACCGGCCAGTGGCCCGCACCCAGGTGTCGGCCGGCAGGTGGGGCACGTCGCCGCGCAGCCCGATCTTGATAGGGATGCCGTCGGCGGCGCAGCAGGACAGCACGATGCGGGCGAGCATGGGTTGGCCGTCGGGGCCGGGGGCCAGGAAACCGGTGAGCTGGATCTGCCGGTCGCGCAGCGTCCGGCCCTGGTCGTAGACCGCCCGGTAGCCGTAGTCGAGGAGGCTGAGCCGGGCCGGGTCACCGGGCGGCAGGGGCGGGTAGGCGACGTCCTGGTTGTCGGTGAGGGCGGAGCCGGCGCGGGCGGCGGTGTCGGCGCCGAGGGCGGGTGGCACGACGAACAGCAGCGCGAGCGCCGGCAGCAGCAGCAACCAGCCGACCGCCGGCCCAGAGTGCCCATGCCCGTCATCGTCCGTTCCGGCGGGCCGGTACATGTCGCGGATCTCGTGCACCAGCGCCATCACGGCGGCGACGACCAGCAGCACGCCGGCGGCGATGAGGAAGGGCCGCAGGCCCTGCTTGACGTAGCGGAGATACAGGTCCGTGAGGCTGGCGCGCAGGATCGCGCCACCGAGGAACACCATCACCACGGCCTGAGCGCCCCGGTTCACCAGATCACCATCCCGACTGTGGCCGCGACGAGCACGGCGAGGGCGAAGGTGGCCGGGGCGAACCGGGCGGCGAACCGTCGCCCGAACATTCCGGCCTGCATGGACACGAGTTTCAGGTCGACCATCGGACCGACCACGAGGAACGCCAGCCGGGCGGTCAGGGAGAACTGCGACAGCGACGCGGCGACGAACGCGTCCGCCTCGGAGCAGATCGACAGCAGCACGGCCAGGGCCGCCAGCGCCAGCACCGACAGCACCGGCCGGGCGGCCAGGTCGTGCAGGAACTGTTGGGGCACCGCCACGTTGATGGTGGCCGCGGCCATCGCGCCGACGACGAGGAACCCGCCGGCATGGATGATGTCGTGTCGGCAGGCCGCCCAGAACGCTGCCATCCGCGGCAGGCCGTCGAGGTGCGCCCGGTGCGGCAGGCGGATCCACTCCGTGCGGCCCAGCCGCAGCCACAGCCAACCCATCAGCAGCGCCACGACCAGACTCGCCCCGCCACGGGCGGCGACCATCTCCGGGTTACGCGGAAACGCCACGGCGGTCGCGGTCAGCACGATCGGGTTGATCGCTGGCGCGGCCAGCAGGAACGCCAACGCCGCAGCCGGGGTGACCCCGCGGCGGATCAACGATCCCGCGATCGGCACCGAGCCGCACTCACAGCCGGGCAGCACCACCCCGGCCATCCCGGCGACCGGCACCGCCAGTGCCGGATGCCGGGGCAGGGCCCGGGCCCAGAACGAGCGCGGCACGAACACCGCGATCACGGCCGACAGCACCACCCCGAACACGAGGAACGGCACCGCCTGCACCAGCACCGACACGAACACCGTCAACCAGGTCTGCAACCGCGGATCGGCGAACAACCCGCCGACCTGCCGGTGCAGCACGCCGACGAGGATGAGGAGCACGCACAGCACCTCGACCGAACCGATCGTCCGGTCTCGCCGGGGTGGAACGGGTGTGGCGGCTGGCGCCGGCGACAGTGGCGCGGGCGATGCGGACGGCGGCGCGACGAGGTCGGCGGGGTCGATTGCGCTCAGTGCGGCCACCTTCTTCGTGTGGACGGCAGAAGCGTAGAGTCCCCACAGTGTGACGCAGCGTCCGGGGCGGCGGAGACCGATCCCGCCATGATGCCCTTTCGACGACGACGCGCGGGCGAACGGTCACCGGGCGGCCCGGCCCGTGGTCAGGGTCGCTGGTCGAGGTGCCAACACATGCGCAACGCATAATGGATCCGGCGGTAGCTCGGCCGGCGCGCAACAAGAGCCCGGCGGGTTGCGCGGCCGACGAGGACGAGCGGAGACGGCGGTACGGTGACTCAGGCGATCCCGAACGTGACCCGGAACACGCGCCAGCGCGCCGAGGTGCTGCAGTTGCTGCGTGAGGTCGAGGGCTTCCACACCGCGCAGCAGCTGCACCAGATGCTCGTCGCCCGCAAGGCCCGGGTGGGACTGACCACGGTCTACCGGACGCTGCAGCTGCTGGTCGACGCCGGTGAGATCGACTCGACCCGGCTGCCGGGCGGGGAGCAGCTGTTCCGCCGGTGCAGCCAGAGCCGGCACCATCATCACCTGGTCTGCCGGGAGTGCGGCCGCACGGTCGAGGTGGCCGGTCCGGCGGTGGAGCGCTGGGCCGACCAGGTCGCGAGCCAGCACGGCTTCACCGATGTCGGCCACACGCTGGAGATCTTCGGCGCCTGCGCGCAGTGCGCCAAGTGAGCACAGGGACCAGCCGGTTCAGGTGGTCGCCGAAGCCGGCACGCTGACGGCCTGCGGGCCCATCCGGAAATCCGGATCGATCTGGGCGGTGAGGTCCGCCCCGGTCCGGTCGTTGGCCCAGGCCTCGGCGTTGCGTCGATGGTCGGGTGCCCACCGGGTGAAGGACATCCCGTCAAGGTCGGAACGAGATCAGGTCATCGGTGCCGACGGTGTGGCCCGCTGGACCACCAGCAGTGACAGACCGCCGGACCCGCCGCTGTGGTGGGAACTGCGGTGTACCAACGCGGCAGGCCACCGCGCCGCGTGCTGACCGCACGCAGCGCGAGGCGCTGCCCGGCGGCGGGCGGCGCGTCGTGATCAGCGTCGCCGGCCGGGTCGACGTGACGGGCCGGCGCCCGGCGACCGGCGTTGCCCGAGGCTGCCACCAGCGCTGGCTGCGCGGTAGGTCGCCGGCCGCCGGGCGAACGACCGACTGCCCGGCCGGCCGTGAGCACCGGTTGAACCCGCTCGACCGGGTCGCCTGCCGACGAAGCTGATCCACGTCGCTGCCGCAGGCGGAGGAACGCCGCAGCCGCGACAAGGACGGGCACCGTTCCTGCCAGCGCGCCGACGAGCGCGGGCAGGCCGGGTTGGACACCGCCAGGCAGGACCAGCAGGACGAGGGCGATCGAACCGGCCGTGACCACCCGACGGATCGCGGTGCCGCCCGCGGCGGCCGCGAGTGGCACGATCGCCCAGAGCAGGTACCACGGATGCACCACCGGGCCAGCAATGACGACCACCGCGAGCGACAGGCCGAGGGCGGTGACCGGTCCGATCCGCGCGCTGCGCCGCCACAGGGCCATGCACAACCCCGCGGCAACGACGAGACCCACCAGCCAGACAGCGTGCCTCGTCTGCTCCACCCCGACGCCGATCAGGTGGTGCAGCACCGTGCCCACCGCCCAGCCCAGGTCGGTGGTGATCGACATCCAGGTACGCGCGTGGGTGGGCGTACCCAGGGCCTGCACCCAGCCGAAGCTCATCCCGGCCAGCGCCGTGACCAACACCGCGGTTCCGCCGGCGACCGCGCCGACCCACAGCGCGACCCGCAGTCGTGGCCAGCGGCCACACAGCTGCCGCGCCCAGATGGGCACCACGAAGGCGATCGCCAGCGCCGCGGGCGCCTTGACGAGCGTGGCAAGCGTGAGCAGCACGACCCCGACCACCGGTCGCCGCCGTAGTGCCATGACCAGGCCGACGCACATCAGGCCCAGCATCACCGCCTCGTTGTGGGCATCGCCGATCAGATGAAGCAGCACGAGCGGGTTGAGCACGCCCAGCCACATCGCCGCCGCCGGGCGCACCCCGCAGAAGCGGGCCAGTCGGGGCACCGACCACACCATCAGGCCCACCCCCAACAGGGCCAGCAGACGCATCCCGAGGATGCCCGCCCAGACGCCACCCCCGGTCACCTCGGTCACCCCGCCGGCGAGGTTGAGGAAGATCGGACCGTACGGCGCCGGCGTGTGCTGCCAGATGTCGGGCACGTTCACCGTGAGGGGACCACCCAGGGCGGCTGGTCCGACCTGATACGCGTCCAACCCGGCCCTGGTCATCGCACCCTGGGCGAGATAGCTGTGGACGTCGCCGCTGAAGATCGGGATGGTGAGGGCGAAGGGCGCTCCCCACCACGCCGCGGTCGTCGCCAGGCTGCGGCAGGAGGTGTCGCCGGAACGAACCTGCCGGCCCACCCGCCACCACGCGAGCAACAGCATCGTGAGGCCGACGTAGACCACGGCGACCGACAGCGCCGTCGACGCGCGTACCTGATGGACGATCGGCAGGTCGATCGCCACCTCGCCGACGGGCCGTACGCCCGCCAGCAACCCGCCCACCACGGTCACCAGCGAACCCGCCGTCCCGAGCAAGCGGTGCGCGGCCAGGCGGTACCTCGGGGGCCGTGCGGACACCTGGTCATCGCACTCTGTCGTGGCGCTAAGCAACATCATCAGCAATCAGCAACCATTCGCCCGGGCAGTGATCGCCGTCGAAGGCGATCCGCGACTGCCGTCCGCCGCACCTGGCAGCCCTCGCCGCGGTCACTCGCCGCCGAGCGGAAATGGCTGCACCTCCGACTGAATCTAGCGTTTCCCGCCGCCTTGCCGTCCGGATAACGAAGGGTGTGGCTGCTGATGAGGAAGTAGGCGGCGATGACTGACGGGCGAGGCGGGCGGGACACGCGGCAATGGCGAAGCTGACGTGCGGCTTCGTCCTGTTCCGGCACGCCAGGCCGGGACTGACCGGAAGATCAGCCTGTGCCGTTCCGTGGGCGGGATGATGACCGTCCCGGGCGGATTGGGGGCAAGTAACCCGGCAGTTTCAAGTCATCCGCAATTTCGCGACGTCCATGTTTTCCGCGACGCGAAGTCTGTTCTTTGCGGCCGTCAGTCGACATTCTTTGCGAATTTCCGTTGATCCGGTGATAGGGCCTCCGACGCGCAACGCCACTCTGTCCACTGCGAGTGTTGCCGACGTCCGCGGCTGGAGTTGCGGGCCGGACAGGGGCCCTCGGGCGTCCCGCAAAGAAATGATCTGCTGTTCGAACTGGTGAAAGCATTTGGTGTGGCCCGGATCGGTGCGGGACCGATGGGCTGACGAGAGGGCGACCCGGTGATGGGCCGATGAGCTTGCCGGCAGGAGCGAATCAACGAGCAGGACGCCGGGGTACGCGCGGACTGCGCGTACCCCCGACGTGCTCTCAGAGCGGACGGACCGCGACCACGGTGTACGGCGTGGTGGGGGTCGGCGGCGTGGTGAAGCGCGCGTTGGGCAGGTAGAGGCGGCCGAGGGCGCTTGCCACCGTCGTGGGGACGTCGAAGTTCGGGTCGGTGATGGTCCCGGTCACCGTGCCGGCGGTCCCGGAGGGGTTCAGCTCGACCGCGGCGATCTGGTTGAGCCGGTTCTGGACGACGTAGAGCGTGCGACCGACGAGCAGCAGCCCGTCGCCGTTGGCGAAGGTGTGGCCGGGCACGTCGACCGTGGTGGTGACGCCGGTCGCCGGGTCGACGCGGAAGAGGATGCCGGTGTTGGACTGGACGACGATCAGTGCCTTCCCGTCGGGCGTCCGCGCGATGCCGTTGAGGTTGATCCCGGTGCCGACCTGCTGGTAGGCGCCGGTGAGAGGGATCGCCGTGAAACCGTCGGTCGGCGGCAGTGCGCCGTCGCGGCCGAGTGGCAGGCGGTAGAGGACCGGCTTGTTGGAGTCGGTGAAGTAGGCCGCATCCCTGGTGAGGACGACGTCGTTGACGAACGTCGGGGCGGCGGCGAACTGGTAACGCGCCAGGGCGGCCCCGGTGCGGGTGTCGATCACCCGGGCGTCGCCGGCCGTGCCGCCGGAGACGAAGAGCCGGCCGCGCCGGTCGACCTTGAGCCCGACTGAGGGGGTGCCGGTGGCGGGGCTGATCTGCTCGCCTTCGCCGGCGATCAGGTCGGCGCGGTAGATGGCACCGGTGGCGCGGGATCCGAAGTAGGCGTACGTGCCGGCCGTGGCGATGCCTTCGGGCTGGAATCCGTCCGGCAACGAGATGACGTCGGGTTTGGCCTGCCTGTCGTGCGCCTGTGACGGAGCCTGCGGAGTGGTGGCGAGGAGGGTGGCGGCCAAGGCGACACCGAGGGCGCTCCTGATACGTCTGTGCACTGTGCTCCTTCCGGCTGGCAGGCCCTTTGCCGGTGGGCGAAAGTCGCCGGAACCGTGTGCCTGCCAAGATCAGTGGGGCCAGGACTTCCCCCACTGTACTTTCCGCACCGCACGTTTCTAGGGCTGGCGACGGGCGAAGAGGAGGGCCCCGGGCACGCTCTGGTCCGGATCGATCAGCAGCTGGGCCTCGACCGTGAATCCCGCGTCGCGCAGCCAGGCGGCCACCTGATCGGGCTGGCGGCGGTGAACGTGGACGTTCATCGGGTGGCCACCGTAGCCCTGCGTCTTCAGCCGCGAGCCGTCGCCGACGTGGAAGCCGAGCAGCAGTGGTCCGCCGGGACGCAACGCCCGCCGGAAGTGGCCGAGGGCCACGGGGACCGCGTCGTCGGGAACGTGGATCAGCGACCAGCAGGCGAGCAGACCGGCGACGGAGGTGTCGGCGAGGCGTAGGTCCGTCATCGAGCCGACCTCGAACCGCAGGCCGGGGTGGTCACGCCGAGCCACGTCGACCATTCCGGGTGAGAGGTCGATGCCGAAGGCGTCGATGCCCAACGTGTGCAGGTGGGCGGTGATGTGTCCGGGTCCGCAGCCCACGTCAACGACCGGTCCGCCACCGGCGGTGTGGATCAGGTCGGCGAACACGGCCAAGCTCCCGCGTAGGTGGGGCGAGCGGGCGAAAGCGTCGCGTACGTGGTCGGCATAGCTGACCGCGACGGTGTCGTAGGAGGTCCGGGTGTCCGCCAACCAACCTTGATCGTTCATCCCGGACAGGGTAATGGCCCGGAACGTCACTTAGTGGTTGACCTAAGTGAGGGCCGCCGCCATACTTAGGTTCATGCCTAAGCATGGGGGTGGCGCGGCCGTGGCGCCGCTGGACGAGGTCTTTCACGCCTTGTCGGACCCCACCCGCCGCCGGGTCATCGAGCGGCTCGGCCAGGGGCCCGCGACAACCAGCGACCTGGCTCGGCCGTTCGACATGGCGCTGCCGTCGTTCACTCAGCACCTCAGCGTTCTCGAACGCTCCGGCCTGGTGCGGTCGGAGAAGAAGGGGCGGGTGCGGACCTACTGGCTCGCTCCCCAGCCGCTCGACCGGGTCGACGCCTGGCTCGCCGCGCAGCGCGCGCTGTGGAGCCGACGTCTCGATCAACTTGATTCGCTTCTCTACGACCTGAAGGAGCAGCAGTCATGACCGCTCACCTCACCAACCCGGAGCTCGACCTCGTGCTGGAGCGCACCGTCGACGTCGCGCCCCAGCTGGTCTGGAAAGCCTGGACGACCCCCGAACTGATCGTGCGGTGGTTCGCCCCGAGGCCCTGGACGACAACGTCCTGCGAGCTCGACCTGCGCCCCGGAGGCAGGTTCAACACCGTCATGCGCTCGCCGGAGGGCGACGAGTATCCGAACACCGGCTGCGTCCTGGTGGTCGAGGAGGGGTCGAGGCTGATCTTCACCTCCGGTCTCGGCCCCGGGTTCCGCCCACAGCTCGTCGACGGCTTCGCGTTCACCGCCGTGATCAGCATCGAGCCCGACGGTGACGGCACGAAGTACACGGCCACCGCGATGCACGCCGACGCCTCGTCGAGGAAGTCGCACGCGGACATGGGCTTCCACGAGGGCTGGGGCGCCGCCCTGGACCAGCTGGTCGAGGTCGCGAAGTCGCGTTGAGACCCGACGCGGCGGTGACTGGGCCGCGCCGGCACGACATGGCACCGGTACGCAGGGCGGCGGCCCGGCGCGGGACCTTCCGCGCCGGGCCGCGCTCTGTCATGCAGCGGTGCAGGTGGCGGTGCCGGAGGGTCCGGTGCCGACACCCTGGAAGCCGAACTCGGTGCTGGCTCCGGCACCGAGCTGGCCGTTGTAGCTGAGGTTGCGGAAGGTCACGGCACCGGATGTGCCGCTGGGCTGGGCGTTCCAGGTGTTGGTGATCGTCGCGCCGCCCGGCAGGGTCAGCCCGACGGTCCACCCGTTGAGCGGGGTCGCACCGGCCGTGACGCGGACGTAGGTGACGAAGCCGCCCTGCCACTGGCTGAGGGTCAGGGTCGCGGTGCAGCCGCTGCCCGAGGGCGGCGGGCTGGTCGGCGGGGTCGTGGTCGGGGGAGTCGTGGTCGGTGGCGGGGTGGAACCGCCGTTCAGGGCGTTGAGGACCGCGGTGTACGCGGGCTTCTTGTTGCCGCTGCCGTCGAAGAGCAGCGGGGTGCCGCTGGCCCGCCACGAGTCGGTGTCCCGGATGCCCCAGACGGTGATGCCGGTGCAGCGGGACACGGCCAGGCAGGCCCGGACGACCCGGCCGTAGTTGTCGGCCTGGATGGTGCCGGAGCCCTCGATGTCCAGTTCGGTGATCTGCACGTCGACGCCGAGGTTGGCGAACCGCTGCAGGTTGGCCTGGTAGTCACCGGGCACCGGGGAGGCGCTGTTGAAATGGGACTGGAAGCCGACGCAGTCGATCGGCACGCCGCGGGCCTTGAAGTCCTGCACCATCGCGTAGACGGCGTTGGACTTCGCGTTCTGCCCGTCCGTGTTGTAGTCGTTGTAGCAGAGCTTGGCGCCGGGGTCGGCGGCTCGGGCGGTGCGGAAGGCGACCTCGATCCAGTCGTTGCCCGTGCGCTGCAGGTTCGAGTCCCGGCGGCCGCCGCTGCCGCCGTCAGCGAAGGCCTCGTTGACCACGTCCCAGGCGTAGATCTTGCCACGGTAGTGGGTGGCGACCTGGGTGATGTGGTTGACCATCGCCTGGCGCAGTGCGCTGCCGCTCATGTTCTGCGCCCAGCCGGGCTGCTGCGAGTGCCACGCCAGGGCGTGGCCGCGTACCCGCATGCCGTTGGTCTGGGCGTGGCTGACGATGCGGTCGGCGTTGGGGTAGGTGAACTGGCCCTGGGACGGTTCGGTGGCGTCCCACTTCATCTCGTTCTCGGGGGTGACCATGTTGAACTCGCGGTTCAGGATGCCGACGTACGTGGCGTCCGACAGCTTGTTCGCCGCCACCGCGGCGCCGAAGTAGCGGCCCTGCTCGGCCGCCGAGGTCCCCAGGGTCGTGCCGGCGCTGGCCGTGGAGGTCACCGCCACCGTGGCGGCAAACACCGCGACACCAGCCGCCGCCAACGCCAGGGCGGTATGCGGGCGTGACCGGGCCGTCGAGCTCCCGCTGCCGCGGGCGAGCACCTTGTCCATCAGAAAGCCTTTCCAAAGCCGTGCGGATGAGGAGGACTCTTCGACCACTGCCCGCCACGGTGGTCGGCTCGCTGCGCGGTCGCCCGGAGGCCGCGCCGGGATCGTCTCCCGCCCCACCATGAGTTGATCGAAGGAAATCTATCGAAAAAGTACCGGAACCTTTGCTCGCCCACAACGTGTCATGGCATGCCGACCGATGCCTGGAGGCTGGCGTACGGCGGGGTGACTGGGCCGTCCCCGAGCGAAAAATTGTCCGGACCGAACAGGCCCGTCCCGGTACGCTCCGGCCGTGTTCACCCTGATCCGCACCCGCCGGCTCACCCTTCGGCCGGTCACCCCGGACGACCTTGACGACGTGTACGCGTACCAGCGCCGGCCCGACGTGTGCCGCTGGCTGCTCGGCGGCGAGCCGCGTACCCGCGAGCAGTCGCGGGAGTCGGTGGCGGCGATGGCCCGCGAGGACGGGCTGCGTGTCGAGGGCGACGTCCTGACCCTGGCCGCCGCGGCGGACGGGCGGGTGACTGGCACCGTCGAGCTGGTCTGGCGGAGCCAGGCCGACCGGACCGCCGAGATCGGGTACGTCTTCAACCCGGAGTTCTCCGGCCGGGGGCTGGCCACCGAGGCCGCGGCGGCGCTGCTGGGCTGGGGCTTCGAGGAGTTCGGTCTGCATCGCGTCTACGGCCGGTGCCACGCCGGCAACGAGGCGTCGGCCCGGCTGATGACCCGGCTGGGCATGCGGTGCGAGGCGCGGCATGTCGAGAGCTACCTGCTCCGCGGCGAGTGGGCCGACCAGCTCGTGTTCGCGATGTTGGCCCGGGAATGGCGGTCGCGGTCGGCGGCGCTCCCTGGCTGACGCGGGCCGATAGGGTTGCCTCGTGCCCGTCCACGAATTCGCCTACCTGACCACCGTCGGCCGGCGCAGCGGTCGCCCCCACACGATTGAGATCTGGTACGCGGAGCACCAGGGCGTTCGGTATGTGCTGTCCGGCGACGGTGACGGCGCCGACTGGGTACGCAACCTCCGCCGGGAGCCGAGCGCCCGGTTGCGCCTCGGTGGTCCCCGCGAACTGCACGCAGATCTGCCCGGGACGGCCGCCGTGACGGCCCGGTTCGTGGCCGCCCCGGGCGAGGAGGCGCTGGCCCGGCGCCTGTTGGCCGCGAAGTATCAGGGCTGGCGGGAGGGCGAGCCGCTCTCTGACTGGGCCGCGACGTCGCTGTTCGTGGCGTTCGAGCCGCCCGGCTGAGGCGACCCGCCCCCCGGCGGTCCTGTCACGGCGGCTTCGGGCGTTCGATGCGGGTGGGATTGCCGCGAACGAGTTCGTCGTGGATGCGCCATCGGCCGGTGGTGAGGGCGCGGCGTGCCTCCTCGTCGCCGTGCTCGATGCGTTGCCGCAGCAGTTGCATGGCGATGCGGCGGTTGAGGACGAACTGGCGCTCGGTGTCGACCACGACGACGACGCCCGAGGGACGGTGCGTCGCCCGTACGGCCGTGCTGGCCTTGTTCCGGTGCTGGCCACCCGGGCCGCCGGTGCGGCAGGCGACGATGTCGACGTCCGCTTCGGTGAACGTCGTGGTCGGGGTGTCGACCTGGCATGGTCGGGCGATGACGTACCAGTTCTTCCGGCCGGTGCTCGTCCGGTAGGGGCTGGGTGCCTGCCAGCACAGGGTTCCGGTCCACGAGGCGGCGAACGCCTCGGCGCGGGCGCCGCAGATGCGCACCAGGACGGACCGGTAGGTGTCGGGCCGGTCACCGGGCACGGTCTGGACCCGGCGGGTGGTCAGCGCGTGCCGGGTGGCGTCGGCCTCCAGACGGGACAGCAGCCGGGCCAGCGCCCAGGCGCACTCCTGCGGGCCGCGCCCGGCGGAGATGAGCAGGTGGACATTCATGGCCGGCCGCGCCTGCGGCGGTTGTCCCGGCGGTCCGGTCGCGGCGTGGCCCCGACGTCGGGCGTCTTGTAGGTGACCAGGGGGATCGTGGTCGCCACCGGTGTGGCCAGGCGGTGGTCGACGAGATCGTTGATCACCTGCTCGATGCGTTTGTAGGCGTTGGGCGCCTCCTCGAACAGCAGTTGGCGGTCGCCGCACACCACCAGCGACCCCACCGGCGTGCGGCGCAGTTCCTCCACGGTGTTCTTGGCGCGGCCCCGGCGCAGAGCGTCGGCGCGGGACATCTTGCGGCCCGCGCCGTGGGCCACGGAGTGGTTGGCGTCCGGGCCGGCGTGGGCGGCCACGAGGTAGGACGGGGTGCCGCGGGTGCCGGCGATGAGCACGTCGCGGCCGTCGCCCGGTGCCGCGCCCTTGCGGTGCAGGTAGACCCCGTCGCGGATTTCGACCAGGTTGTGGCACTGGTCGAGGATCGCTTCGCTGGGCTCGGCCCCCAGCGCGTGCGCGACCCGGGCCGCCAACAGCCGTCGGTTCAGCGAACCCCAGCGTACGGCCTGGTCGTGCATGGCCAGGTAGGCGGCGGGGTCAGGGGCGGGGCCCGCGCCGTGAACCTCGGTGTGCGCCCGCAGGATCCGTTCGCCGAGACCCCGGGAGCCGCTGTGGACGACGAGTATGAGGTCGCCGGCGTCGAGCCCGAGACGGTTCGCGTGACCCGGGTCGAAGACGGTGCCGATGCGCGCCAGCTCGACGAAGTGGTTACCCCGGCCGACCGTGCCGAGTCCCTCGAGGTGGCCGGCGGGAACCTCGCCGTCCACGACGGCCCAGGCGGGGTCGTCGGCGCCCCGTTGAGGGTCCAGGGTGCGGTCGAGATCGGGGAACCGGGCGGCGAGCTTCTCGGGTACGGGGCGCTTGATCTTGATCGGGAACACGGCGATTCCGCACCCGATGTCGGAGCCCACCAGGAACGGGTACAGCACGGTTGACGCCATCGCGGCGCCGATGGGGGCACCCTTGCCGGGGTGCAGGTCCGGCATGGCGGCGACGTGGATCATGCCGTCGAGGGCGGCCACCTGATGGCACTGTGCGACGGCGTCGGACTCGATCCAGCTGGTCGGAGAGGCGAACACGGTGACGGTGGCCGAAATGGACGGCGGCACGGACTCCCGCCGCGAGGGGTGCTGAGACAAAGACGCTCGCTTCTTACGGAAAGGTATGGGCGGACGGCCAGGACGGCACTGGTCGGCGCCGTGGAACCTGGGATCAGCGGGTGCGGTCCGTCAGAACGTCATGGCGCCCACCCTCCCGGAACCCGCCGGGGCGCGGCAAGCGACTTTCGGCCGTGCGCCCCGTCCAGGCCCGCTGCTTGTCGGTGGGCTTCATTAATCTGCGCCCGTGACCGATACCGATCTCGCGGCTTCGCCGCGGCTGCCGACGGCAGAGGAAGAGTCCCGCTTCTGGGCGCTCGTGGAGGAGGCGTGGGCCCGACTCGGCCCGGAGCCGGCGGTGCTGCGCCGCGCCCTGCTCGACCGGGATCCGGCGGACGACGAGGAGGGTGGGGACGGGCTGTACGCGATCGACAAGTGGCTCGACCGGTTCCTGGGCGAGCTGCGTGAGTTGTGCGCCGGGCTCTCGGGTCCGGAGTTGGTCGACCTCGACCGGGTCGTCGAGCGGAAGCTGTACGACATCGACCGCGCCGACATCCACGAGGTGACGGACGGCTCCGACGACGGTTTCCTGTACGCCCGCGGGTTCATTGTGGCGATGGGCCGCCAGTTCTACGAGGCGGTCCAGGCGAATCCGGCGATGGCTGTGCTCGACGCCGACTGCGAGGGACTCTGTTACCTCTTCGCCCACCTGTACGAGGAGTGCTTCGGCGTGTGGCCCGAGACCGGCTCGGGTATCTCACGGGAGTCCGTCTGCAACCCGGCTGGGTGGCCCGAGGACTGATCACCGCGGATGATCTGACGCCCGGCCAGTGTGCTCGTTTCCTCGGGTGCCCTCAGTGGCGACCATGGGAGTTGGCGTCCACCAGGGAGTAGCCGACGCCGCGTGCGGATTCCACCGCGACGGTGGCGTTCGCGTCGCGGAGCTTGGCCCGCAAGCGTTTGACGGTGGACCGGACGGCTGCCGCGTCCTCCAGGTAGTCCGCACCCCAGACCCGCTCGTACAACTGCTGATAGGTCCAGACGCGCAGGGGCGGGCTGGCCAGTGCGGCGAGCACGTCCCGTTCCAGGCGGGTCAGGGGGAGGGCCTGGCCGGCCCAGCTGACCTGTTGCCGCTGCTGATCGACCACTAGGCGACCCAGCGCCACTGCGCCGGTCGCGGGGGCGGCGGAGGCGGCCGTGTCGTCGAACAGCACGGCGCGGACCGTCTGGAGGTCAGGAAACATTAGTACGACACCGTGGCCGCTCATGAGCCGAGCGACTTGCGCTCGCTTGCTGCGGCTGGCAGTCACGCAGAGTATGACCGGCTGCTCGTCGAAATCTCCCGCAGGAGTGCTCATGGGTGTAGGAAAGCAACTTGCAGAACGCAGGTCAATATCAAAACTTTTGTTGTTGAAACCTAAAGCTCGATATTGAACCGATTTTGCCCCATTACTGCCCGCCATTTGCGCTTGAGAGAAGATCGAAGTACATCGACGATGATCGCGGGATGCCGCCTACCTGCGGTTTCCAGCCCTGCACCCTCGGTGGTCAACCACCCTTGGCTGCCGTCAGCTAGGAGGTCATCATCTGATGCGCAAATCGCGAAGAGGGCTGCTGAGAGCGGGCCCGGTCGCCGTCGTGGCCGTCGCCGCTCTGCTCCTCGGTGCACTACCCGCGGCCGCCCGACCCGTCGACCCGGAACCCGCCGCGCCCGCAGCCGCAGCGACAAAGGCCGAAGTGCGCCAAGCCGCCAAACACGACGTTTCCCGGAAACTGCGCGACATCGCTCCGAAAACCAAAAGCGGACAAGGCTCGAAAATTGCGGTCCAGCCGGCTCAGTCGCTGAACCGGCAGGCGGCGGACGCGTCCGCCAAGGCCGGAAGCGACGCCGTGCAGCGCGGCTTCACCGCCAGCCAGGTGCCTGAGTTCACCGCGAACTTCGAGGGCGTCGGCAACATCGACGGGGTGCTGCCGCCGGACACCAACGGCGATGTGGGGCCCAACCACTACGTGCAGATGGTGAACCTGCACTACGCCGTCTACAACAAGACCGGCAACCTGCTGCTCGGCCCGCTGCCGGCCAACGCGATCTGGTCCGGCTTCGGCGGGCCGTGCGAGACCCGCAACGACGGCGACCCGATCGTCCTCTACGACGAGACCGCCGACCGGTGGATGGTCACCCAGTTCGCCCTGCCCGGCGGGACGGCCGGCAATCACCAGTGCATGGCGATCTCCCAGACCCCGGACCCGACCGGCGCCTACTTCCGGTACGACTTCCTCTACCACCAGACCCGGATGAACGACTACCCGAAGTACGGGATCTGGCCGGACGCCTACTACATGACGACCAACGAGTTCGCGCCGTCCTTCGTCGGCGCGGGCGCCGTGGCGTTCGAGCGGGAGAAGATGCTCACCGGCCAGCCGGCCCGGATGGTCTACTTCCACCTCGGACCGGACTTCGGTGGCCTGCTGCCCGCCGACGCCGAAGGCCTCGCCCCGCCCGCCGGGGCACCGAACCCGTTCGTCATGTTCGACGACGACGCCTGGGGCGTCTCGCCGACCGACCGGCTGCTGATGTGGGACTTCAAGGTCGACTGGGCCAATCCCGCGAACTCCACGTTCGGCAACAACCTCGCGCCGAGCCGCTTCATGGAGACCGCACCGTTCGACTCGAACATGTGCAACTACGCCCGCACCTGCGTACCCCAGCAGGGCACCTCGGCGCGGTTGGACGCCATCGCCGACCGGTTGATGTACCGGGCCGCGTACCGCAACTTCGGCGACCACGCCTCGATCGTGCTGAACCACACGGTCGACGCTGACGGCACCGACCACGCCGGCGTGCGCTGGTACGAGCTGCAGAGCACCTCGCCCACCAACTGGCGGATCAACCAGCAGGGCACCTACGCCCCCGACGCCGAGCACCGCTGGATGGCCAGCGGCGCGATCGACGTCTCCGGCAACATCGCGTTCGGCTACTCGGCGTCGAGCAGCAACTCCTTCCCGTCGATCCGGATGGCCGGCCGGCTCTCCGGCGACCCGCTGGGCCAGCTCGGGCAGAGCGAGCGCACGCTGATCGCCGGCACCGGAGCGCAGACCCACTCGGCGGCCCGCTGGGGTGACTACAGCTCGATGTCGGTGGACCCGACCGACGGCTGCACCTTCTGGTTCACCTCCGAGTACCTGACCACGACCAGCTCCGCCACGTGGCAGACCCGGGTCGGCGCGATGAAGTTCCCGAACTGCGTCGCCGGGCCGCGTGGCGAGGTCAACGGCAAGGTCACCAAGTCCGGTGGCGCGCCGATCGCCGGTGCCTCGGTGCGCGTCGGCGGCGGCGGCACCGTCACGGACGACCAGGGCAGCTACAAGCTGACCCTGCCGGCCGGGCAGCACGAGGTGACCGCGTCGGCGTTCGGCTATGCGCCGAAGACCCAGACGGTCACGGTTACCGACGGCGGCACGGTCACGGTCAACTTCACCCTCGACGCCGTGCCGGCGCGCAAGATCTCCGGTGTGGTGAAGGACGGGTCCGGGCACGGCTGGCCGTTGTACGCGCGGATCGACGTGGCCGGCAAGCCGGGCGGACCGGTGTTCACCAACCCCGTCACCGGCGCGTACTCGGTCGACCTGCCCGCCGGCGAATACGGGCTGACCGTCAAGGCGATGTACCCGGCGTATCAGCAGGGCACCGCGCAGCTCACCGTCGGTGACGGCGACCAGGTGAAGAACTTCGACCTGGCCGTCGAGAACAGCTGCACCGCCGCCGGCTACAAGTTCAACTACAGCACCCCGCTGTTCACCGAGTCGTTCGAGTCCGGGACGACACCGCAGGGTTGGAACGTGGTGAACCACACCACCAGCGGCGGCTGGGTGTTCAACGACCCGAAGAACCGGGGCAACCTCACCGGCGGCACCGGCAAGTACGCGATCGCGGACAGCGACGCGGCCGGTTCCGGCACCACCATCAACACCGAGCTGATCACCCCGTCGCTGGACCTGACCGCCGTGCCGTCGCCGGTGCTGCGGTTCAACAGCGACTACCGGGCGCTCAACGGGTTCGCCAACGTGGAGTTCAGCGTCGACGGCGGCACGACCTGGGCGACCGCGGCGAACTGGACCACCACCAGCCGGCGCGGCCCGGTGCTCGAGGAGGTTGCGATTCCGCAGGCCGGTGGCAAGGCCGGCGTGCTGGTCCGGTTCCACTACCAGGGCAGCTGGGCCTGGTGGTGGGAGGTCGACAACGTCTCCGTCGTGAACCGGGGCTGCGACCCGATCCCCGGCGGACTCGTGCTCGGCCAGGTCCTCGACACCAACATCTCGGAGGGTCTGAACGGCGCCACGGTGACCAGCGTCGACAAGCCGGCCGAGAAGGCCACCACCGCGGCGACGCCGGACGACGGCAACCTCGGCGACGGCTTCTACTGGATGTTCTCCACGCTGACCGGGGCGCACCCGTTCACGGCGGCGAAGAGCAACTACGGGTCGGTCACCTCCACCGTGAACGTCGCGGCCGACCAGAGCACCCGAGCCGACTTCTCGCTCAAGGCCGGCCGGTTGACCATCACCCCGCCGTCGCTGACCGGCACCCAGACGCTCGGTCAGAAGACGACGGTGACCACGAAGATCACCAACACCGGCGACGCGCCGGCCAGCGTGGACCTGTCCGAGCGGCGTGGCGGCTTCGAGATCCTCGGACCGCGCGGCGCGCCCCTGCAGAACAACCTGGTCAAGGGCAGCGGCACATCCATCGGCTGGCTGGGCGACAACAAGGCCGGTGAGCCGGTCGCGCCGTCCCCCTACGCGCCACCGTGGGTCGACACGGCCAAGTACCCGATCGCGATCATGGACAACGCCGTGGCCGCGTTCGACGGCAAGGTGTACTCGGTCGGCGGCACGGACGGCCTCAACAACCTCGCCAACAGCTACGTCTACGACCCGGCCACGAACGTGTGGACCCGGATCGCGGACCTGCCCGCGGCGCTGGAGAAGCCGTCGGCGGCGTTCGCCGACGGCAAGCTGTACGTGTTCGGCGGCTGGGACACGGCCGGTAACACGTCCAGCAAGGTGTACGCCTACGACCCCGCCACCAACGCCTGGCAGACCCGGGCTTCGGTCAACCCGGCGCCGCGGGCAGCCCCCGGCATCGCGGTTTCCGACGGCCAGATCTACCTGGTCGGCGGGTGCACGGACGGCAACTGCACCAAGTCCAACGCGGTCGTCCGGTACAACCCGGGAGCCGACTCGTTCACCACCGTCGCGCCGTACCCGGTCGCCGTCGCCTGGCAGGGCTGCGGCGGGATCAACGGCACGGTCTACTGCGCCGGCGGTAACGGGCCGACGACCCTGAAGAGCACCTACGGCTACAACCCGGGCAACGACACCTGGACCCAGTTGGCCGACCTGCCGGTCGACTTCTGGGGCGTGGCCGCGGACACCGCCAACGGCCTGCTGCTGTTGTCCACCGGTGTCATCAACAACTCCACCGTCGTCACCAACCAGGGCTGGGCGTACGACCCGGCGGCCAACTCCTGGTCGGCGCTGCCCAACGCCAACTACGCCCGCTACCGGGCCGGGGCGGCGTGCGGGTTCGTGAAGGTCGGTGGCTCGACCGGTGGGTTCACCCCGACGCCGGAAAGCGAGATGCTGCCCGGCTTCGACCAGTGCGCCACCGTCACCGACGTGCCGTGGCTGTCCGCGTCCCCCACCACGGCGACGCTGCAGCCCGGACAGAGCGTCACGGTGACTGCCACGCTCGACGCCACTTCGGCGGCGGGTGTGGGTCAGCCCGGCACCTACACCGCGCAGCTCGGGGTCAAGTCCGACACCCCGTACGCGGTGGCGCCGATCGACGTGACGATGGTGGTCCAGCCGCCCAAGGACTGGGGCAAGGTGGCCGGCACCGTCACCGGCGTCGACTGCCAGGGCAAGAGCACCGCCCTGCGCGGGACCACCGTCCAGATCAACGGCAAGGGTGGCTGGACGTTCACCTTGGAGGCCGACGCCAACGGCAAGTACGCCATCTGGGCGCCGTCGGGTGCCAACCCGATCGAGGTGATCGCTGCCCGGGACGGGTGGATCCCGCAGACCCAGAAGACGAACATCAAGGCAGGCAAGACGGTGACCGTCGACTTCACCCTGCGACCCATCAAGTGCTGACCGACAACTGAGATCACCCGGGCCCGCGCCGATCACTCGGCGCGGGCCCGGCCCGTCGGCAGGGCGCTCGATCGACCGCGTCGCTTCCGGTGGATCACCAAGGCCCCTATGATCTGCGCGAGATCACGGGGGAAGGAACGGGACATGTGGCCATTCCGGCGCAGGGCGACGCAGACTGCTACCGCCGCCACGCTGTCGATCGACCCGGCCATGGGCGATCCGACCGCCGCTGCGCTCCGCGCCGCGTTGCGGCAGCGGGACTGGCCCACCGCCCGGGATCTGCTCACCCCGATCACGGACCCGGACGACCACGCGTACTACCTGGGCGTCGCGGGGAACGTGTCCGGCGTGCAGGACTGGATCGGCGAGTGGATCGACGCCGAGCCGCGTTCGACCCTTCCGCTGCTGGTGCGTGGCGTGCACGCGGTCTACTGGGCGTGGGAGGCGCGGGGCGGCGCCCGGGCGTCGCAGACCCGGCAGGAGCAGTTCCGGGAGTTCCGGAAGCGACTCACGCTCGCCGAGAACTGCCTCGACGAGGTGGCCGACCGGGACCGGGACGACACTACGGCCCGCACCTTCCTCGTCACGTCGGCGCGTGGCCGGTAGGTCGACCGGGACGAGGCGCAACGACGCTTTGACGCGGTGACCGATCGGCATCCGTGGCACCGGATCGCCCACGAGCACATGCTGCAGTACCGGTGCCGGAAGTGGTTCGGCAGCCACGAGGAGATGTTCGAGTTCGCCCGGAGTGCGGCGGTGAAGGCCCCCGCGGGGTCCACGCTGGGACAGCTCGTCCCGATCGCGCACCTGGAGATGTGGCTCGATCTTCCGGTCGGGGAGGACGCCGAGTACATCGGTGCGGCGGCGGTGGTGGCTGAGCTCAACGCCGCAGCCGACCAGTCGGTACGGCATCCCGACTACCAGCGTCGGCCGGGCTGGCCGGTCGTGCACAACCTGTTCGCGATGGGCTTCGCCATGGCCGGCGACTTTCCCTCGGCGGTGGAGCAGTTCGAGGTGATCGGCGACCTCGTGACGGAGTGGCCGTGGCAGTACCACTCGAGCGATCCGGTCGGCGCGTTCCTCGCCGCTCGGCAGCGGGTGCGCGGCGAGCAGGACTGAGCAGGCAGGCGACCGCACCGGCTGAGACACCGAACGCTCCTCGCACATCTTGGTGTTCCATGACTAATTCCGCGGAGAGTGGGAACTCCGTCGCATGGCTAAGCCGGGTGCCCCCGGCCGGCGTCCCAGCCGTCCGGCGGGGCACCCCGGCCGCGTATGGCCGCTGCCGGCCGTACGGCAATTTTTCGCTACCCGGCAGCTGGCGCCCATTGCGTTGATCTCCGTGCAGGCTGGGCTCGCCACGGCGGGGGCCTGGATCATCGCCACCGACTTCCTCGGCCGCAACGCGCCGGTCTTCGCGCCCGCGGCCGCTCTCGCCACCATCGCCTCGGCCACGGGACAACGCACCAGACAGACGGTGGAACTCCTCATCGGGGTCGGTCTGGGCATCACGGTGGCCGACGCCCTGCTGTATCTCGTCGGCAGCGGCGCGTGGCAGATTGCGGTAGTTGTCTCCGGTTCCGTCGCGCTCGCCCTGTTGGTCGCCGGCCGCAGTGGGGCCCTGGTCAGTCAGGCCGGTGCCACTGCGACACTGTTCGCCACCCTGTCCGGCAACCAACGCAGCCTCGAGTTGCCCCGCATCCTCGATGCCGCCGTGGGTGCGTCGATGGGTTTCCTCGCCGTGGCGCTGCTCCTGCCCTTCGACCCGTTGCGGGGCGTCCGCCGCGCCGCCAAGCCGTTCTTCACCGATCTCGCCGCGGCCATCCACACCACCGCCCGGGCGCTGGCGGCCGGCGACCGGGACCTGGCCGTGCGAGCGTTGGACAGCTTCAACGGCGTTGCCGCCGACGCCAAGCACTTCGACGAAGCCCTGCGGGCGGCCGAGGAAATGGTGAGCATCGCGCCGTGGTGGCGCCACCGGCGTAGCCGCTACCAGCAGTACCGGGCCGCCGCCGACCAACTCCGTGCTTTCACCACCAACGTCCGGGTGATGGCCCGCCGCGTCGTTACGCTGCTCGAATATCACGAACCGGTCCCGGCGTCCTTGCATCAGGCCGTCACGGCCGTGGGTGACGCGCTCACCCACCTGCACAGCGACTGCACCACCGGCCGAGCGTCCGGACAGACCCGGCAGTCCGTGCTCGAAGCCGCACGGCTGGCCGGACAAGCGGACCGTGCCCAGGCGGGGGAGTTCGGCGAGAACGTTGTCGTGCAGATTCGCAGCGCCGCCAGCGACCTGCTGCGCGCCACCGGCGTCAGCCCACAGGACGCCAACCGCCTGGTCCGCGAAACAGCCACCGGCGACGAGAACGGCCGGTAGCGCCGCCGCCCGGCCTCGCCGCCCTCGCGGATCACCCGACCTTCGTGCCGGCGTGGCCTGGACGGTGTTCGCCACCGCGCGGAACGGCCGTGGGGCGGGATCCCGACGGCCCCGGTCAGGGATCGCGGCGGCTGGGCGCGATCGGCGGGGCGCTGCTGACCGGCAGGAACAGCTCCAGCAGGTTCGGATACGCCGCCCCGAGGGCCACGGCCACGAGCGCGGCGGCGACGCTGGCCAGCAGGATGCCGTTGCGGACGACATGGCGACGGCCGAGCGGCCGCTCGGTTGCCCCGAAGCAGGCACAGCGCGGGACGTGGCGGCGCTTCACCAGGCCCCCGGTATCCGGGTGCCGTACGGGCGTGTGGTGGTGCTGGGCGACAACCCCAGGCGTTCGCTCGACTCCCACCAGTCCGGGTATGTCACCACCGACCGTCTGCTGGGCGTGGTGCTGCGCCGCCTGCGCTAGTGCGGTCAAGATCTGAGGCATGGAGTTCTTCTGCTATCACCGTGACCGGCCCGGCTCCGCGGTTCTGCGCCGCGAGCTGCTGCAGGAGCACTGGTCCTACATGGACCGGTACGCGGCGGAGATGATCGCCCGTGGCCCGACCTTCGCCGACGACGGTGCCACGCCGACCGGCAGCGTGCACATCGTCGACCTGCCGGACTCCGCCGCCGCCCGGGCGTTCGCCTTCGACGAGCCCAACTATCAGGCCGGTGCGTACCGGGACGTGCTGCTGCGCCGGTGGCGCAACATGCTGGGGCGCACCATGTGGGACTTCCCCGGAGGCCGGACCGGGGGCAACCGGCATCTGGTGCTCGGCCTCGGTGCCGGGCAGGCCGCCGACGTCGCCGTGCCGCCCGACCGGGACGAACTGATCGCGTACGGGCCGTTGCTGTCCGACGACGGCGGCACCTGGCTGGGTATCGCGGTGCTGCTGCGGGCGTCGGATCCGGACGCGGCGCGTGCGGTCCTGACCCCGGACCGGTACGCCGACATCGAGGTGCACGGCTGGGCGTTTGGCGGGCGGCCGGCATGAGCCGATGATGGCGGCTCGATGGCGATCCGTGATTGAGATCGCACTCACGGTGATGTTGGCCGGATATTCTTGACTCATTCCAGAAAACGGACCAGACTGCGTGGCGTGGTCACCAGCCTGGACATCCAGCAGATGCTGCGCGAGGCCGCGTTGCGCGTGACCCGTCCTCGGGTGGCGGTGCTGAACGCGGTGCACACGCACCCGCACGCCGACACGGATTCGATCATCGGTGCCGTACGCCGGGATCTCCCCGGGGTGTCCCGCCAGGCCGTGTACGACGTCCTGCACGCGCTGACGGCCGCGGGCCTGGTGCGGCGCATCGAACCATCCGGCTCCGTGGCTCGCTACGAGTCGCGGGTCGGGGACAACCACCACCACGTCGTGTGCCGGTCATGCGGTGTCATCGCCGACGTCGACTGCGCCGTCGGTGCGGCACCCTGCCTGACCGCGTCCGACGACAACGGCTTCTCGATCGACGAGGCCGAAGTCGTCTACTGGGGCCTGTGCCCCGACTGTTCCACCGCCGGCAATTCCTGATTCCCTCTGATCCGCCACGTCACGGAAGGAACCTGATGTCCGAGAACCACGACGCCGTCGTCCACGACGCGGAAGCGGGCAGCGAGTCTCGCTGCCCCGTCGCCCATGGACGCGCCCCGCACCCGACCCAGGGCGGCGGCAACCGCGGTTGGTGGCCGAACCGGCTCAACCTGAAGATCCTCGCCAAGAACCCCGCCGTGGCCAACCCGCTTGGTGAGCAGTTCAACTACGCCGAGGCGTTCCAGGCTCTCGACCTCGCCGCCGTGAAGCGGGACATCGCGGAGGTCCTGACGACCTCGCAGGACTGGTGGCCGGCCGACTTCGGCCACTACGGCCCGTTCATGATCCGGATGGCGTGGCACAGCGCGGGCACCTACCGCATCAGCGACGGCCGCGGTGGCGCCGGTGCCGGGCAGCAGCGCTTCGCGCCGCTCAACAGCTGGCCGGACAACGGGAACCTCGACAAGGCTCGCCGCCTGCTGTGGCCGGTGAAGAAGAAGTACGGCCAGAGCCTGTCCTGGGCCGACCTCATGATCCTCGCCGGCAACGTGGCCCTGGAGTCGATGGGCTTCAAGACCTTCGGCTTCGCCGGTGGCCGCGAGGACGTCTGGGAGCCCGACGAGGACGTCTACTGGGGTCCGGAGACCACCTGGCTCGGTGACCAGCGCTACACCGGCGACCGGGACCTCGAGAACCCGCTCGCCGCGGTCCAGATGGGCCTCATCTACGTCAACCCGGAGGGCCCGAACGGCAACCCGGACCCGATCGCCTCGGCCCGCGACATCCGCGAGACGTTCCGCCGGATGGCGATGAACGACGAGGAGACGGTCGCGCTGATCGCCGGCGGTCACACCTTCGGCAAGACCCACGGTGCGGGCCCCGCCGACCACGTCGGCCCCGAGCCCGAGGGCGCCCCGCTCGAGGAGCAGGGCCTGGGCTGGAAGAACAGCTTCGGCACCGGCACGGGCGCCGACACCATCACCAGCGGGATCGAGGTCACCTGGACCTACCACCCGACCCGGTGGGACAACGAGTTCTTCCACATCCTGTTCGCCTACGAGTGGGAGCTGATGCAGTCGCCGGCCGGCGCGCACCAGTGGCGGCCAAAGAACGGCGCGGGCGCCGACATGGTGCCCGAGGCGCACGATCCGTCGAAGCGCCGCGAACCGCGGATGCTCACGAGCGACCTCGCGCTCCGGTTCGACCCGATCTACGAGCAGATCTCGCGGCGCTTCCTGGCGAACCCGGCCGAGTTCGCGGACGCGTTCGCCCGGGCCTGGTTCAAGCTGACCCACCGCGACATGGGTCCGGTCGCCCGTTACCTCGGCCCGGAGGTCCCGACCGAGACCCTGCTGTGGCAGGACCCGTTGCCGCCGGTGACGCACGAGCTCGTCGACGCGGAGGACGTCGCCACCCTCAAGGGCCAGATCGTCGCCTCGGGCCTGACGGTCGCCCAGCTGGTCTCCACCGCGTGGGCGTCGGCGTCGACGTTCCGCGGCAGCGACAAGCGCGGCGGCGCCAACGGGGCGCGTATCCGCCTCGAGCCGCAGATCGGCTGGGAGGTCAACAACCCCGACGAACTGGCGCCGGTGCTGCACACCCTGGAGAAGATCCAGGAGGCGTTCAACGCCGCCCAGACCGGCGGCAAGAGGGTCTCCCTGGCCGACCTGATCGTGCTGGCCGGTGGGGTCGGCGTCGAGCAGGCCGCCCGGAACGCCGGCTACGCCGTCGAGGTCCCCTTCACGCCGGGGCGTACCGACGCGTCGCAGGAGCAGACCGACGTGGAGTCCTTCGCCGCGCTCGAGCCGACGGTGGACGGGTTCCGCAACTACATCGGCAAGGGTAACCACCTGCCGGCGGAGTTCCTGCTGATCGACAAGGCGAACCTGCTGACCCTGAGCGCGCCCGAGATGACGGTCCTCGTCGGCGGTCTGCGCGTCCTGGGTGCCAACTACCAGCAGTCGCCGCTGGGCGTCTTCACCGCGACGCCCGGGTCGCTGACCAACGACTTCTTCGTCAACCTGCTCGACCTAGGCACGGCGTGGCAGCCGACGTCCGAGGACGCGAACACCTTCGAGGGCCGCGACCTCGGCACCGGCGAGGTCAAGTGGACCGGCAGCCGGGTCGACCTCGTCTTCGGCTCGAACTCCGAGCTGCGCGCGCTCGCCGAGGTCTACGCAGGTGACGACGCGCGGGAGAAGTTCGTGCACGACTTCGTCGCCGCGTGGGCCAAGGTGATGGACCTCGACCGGTTCGACCTCGCCTGATCCGCACGTCCAGGCCGGCCCTCGTTGGGGCCGGCCTGGACGGCCAGGACAGGCTGTTCGGGTCAACCGGGGGAGTGAGCCGCGGTGCCTCCGGCGAACTTGCGGTGCTCGCTGGGGCTCACCCCGTGGGCGCGTTTGAATGCCGCGCTGAAGCCGAACGCGTCCGCGTAGCCGACCTGGCGCGCCACGGCGGCGACCGTGGCGGTGGATTCGGCCAGCAGGTCGGCAGCGAGCGTCATCCGCCAGTCGGTCAGGTAGGTCAGGGGCGGCTCACCCACCAGTTCGGTGAAGCGTTTGGCCAGCGTCGTACGGGACACTCTGACCAGAGCTGCCAGCGAGGACAGCGTCCACGGCTTGCCCGGCGCGTCGTGCATGGCGCGCAGCACCGGTCCCACCGTGTCGTCGCTCAGCGCGCTGTACCACCGGGGCGCCTCGGCGCCGGGCTGATCGAACCAGTCCCGGATCGTGCACACCAGCAGCCAGTCCAACAGCCGATCCAGCACGATCTGCCGACCCGGGCGGCACCCGCCGAGCTGGTGGTCCAGGTAGTCGCGCAGCGACGAACAGTCGTGGTCGTCGGGTACGACCAGGATCGGCGGCAGGACCCCGAGTAGCCGCTGCGGCGCCTGACCCTGGACGTGGTACGCCCCGGCGAGCAGCACCATGTGCTCGGCCGGGTCCGCGTCCGGCGGCTCGGTCACCCGCGATTCGCCGCAGCGGACGTCCCGAAGCTCCCCGGGCCGGAAGCTCGACCGCGGCTCGGTGGAGAACACGAACGGCTCCGGCCCTCGCACCACGACGGCCTCGCCGACCCGCACCAGCCGCGGTTTGTCGCACTTCGGATGCAGGATCCAACCCTCGCCCCGCAGGGGAATGCAGAGCGTCACCGGCGCGCCGTCGGTGAACCGCAACGCCCACGTCGGCGGCAGCACCGACCGGCCGAAGGCCGCGCCCTCCGCGCGTACGCCCCGCAGCAGACTGTCGAACGGGTCCATCGCTTCACCATAGGTCGCGGACGATCGCACATGCCCCGCGTACGGCCAGGCATGTGCCGACGGCGGTCGGGTCGGTTGACTCGTGGTCATGACGACAGCAACGGATGAGATCCTCGTCCTTGGCGGAACCGGGAAGACCGGACGCCGCCTGGTACGCACGCTGCGGGCGGCGGGCAGGCGGGTACGGGCGGCGTCCCGCTCGGGAGAGGTGCGATTCGACTGGGCGCAGCCGACCACCTGGCAGCCGGCCGTGGCGGAAGCTTCCGCGGTCTACCTCTTGGCGCCGGAAGACCCGGCCCTGGCCGACGACTTCGTGTCGCGGGCGGTGAAGGCGGGGGTGGGCCGGTTCGTCGCGCTCTCCGGACGCGGAATCGACCGGATCGACGAGGATTTCGCGCCGGGCATGCTCGCCGCCGAACAGGCGGTGCGGGACTCCGGCGCGGAGTGGACGATCATCCGCCCGAACAACTTCAACCAGAACTTCGATGAGGACCTGTGGCGCCAGCCGCTGGTGGCGGGCCGGCTGGCCCTGCCGATGGGCGCCACGCCGGAGCCGTTCATCGACGCCCAGGACATCGCCGACGTCGCCGCGGCACTGCTGACCTCCGACGGCCACCACGGGCAGGTGTACGAGCTGTCCGGCCCCCGTGCGCTCACCTTCGGCTCGGCGGTGGCGATGATCGCGGAGGCGGCGGGCCGATCCATCCGCTACCTGGAGCTGACGCCCGAGGAGTACCGGGCCGAACTGCTGGCCCAGGGACATTCGGAGGCTACCGCAACGGCGCTCAACGCGATGTTCGCGGGCATGCGCGCCGGATACCTCGCCGAGCCCACCGACACGGTCCGGCGGATCCTGGGACGCGACCCGATCGACTTCGGCACCTACGCCGCTGAGGCCGCCGCAAGGGGCATGTGGTCGTAACCGGTGGACGCCTTCGCCGGCCCGCGGGTGTCGCGGGCCGGCGACGTCCGTCAGTAGCGCAGGGCGCGGAGGTTGGCGTAGCTGTCGCAGGCGGACGAGACGCCGTCCGGGCGCGGGCTGTCGTTCTCGGTGAAGTAGTAGTCGGTGCCGGCCATCTCGCTGTAGGCGAAGATGCGGGCGAAGTCGATGGTGCCCTCGCCCACGTCGGCGAACGACCCGTCGGCGGCCATGTCCTTGACGTGGAACAGCGAGAACCGGCCCGGGTATTGCGTGATCAGGTCCACCGGGTCGGCGCCGACGCTGACCGCCCAGTACAGATCCAGCTCCATCGCCACCAGGTTCGGGTCGGTCTCGCGCACCAGCACGTCGTAGCCGCGCGTGCCGTCCTGTGCGGTGAACTCGAACCCGTGGTTGTGGTAGGCGACCGTGATGCCTTCCTGCTTGAGTCTCGCGCCGACGGCGTTGAGGGTTGCCGCGACCTGGGCGTAGTCGTTGAGCTTCCAGGAGGCCGAACCTGAGATCCGCACGTACTTGGCGCCGAACGCCTTGGCGTTGGCGATGACGCCGTCGATGTTGTTCCTGAGGTCGCCGAGGCCGATCCCGATCGACGGCGCCGACAGACCCGCGTCGGCGACCAGGGGTGCCAGCGCCGTGGCCGTCTTGCCGTAGAAGTTGTTCACCGCGCCGGAGGGTTCCGCGTTGCGGTAGCCGCAGGCGGCGAGCGCGGCCAGGGTGGCGTCGGGCGCGGTCGGCATGGTGGCCCGCACCGTGTAGAGGACGAGGCCGATTCGCTCGTCGGGTACCGCGCGGGTTCCGGAGGCGGGCTGCGGCTTGCCGATCTCGGAGCCGGCCGCCGCCCGTACGATGCTGCTGCTCTCCTCGGGGGTGAGGATCGCGGCCTGCCTGAGCTCGTTGGCGAGCCGGCTGACCAGGCTCACGAAGCTGCCGTGGTTGGCGAACGGCGCCTCGGCCCAGACGGCGTCCATGATCGTGCACCCGTCGCCGAGGTCGCGGTTCGGTACGCCCGAGTCGGCCCCCCGGCCGAAGAAGACCGTGGCTGAGGTGGTGTAACCCCAGGGGCAGCGGTCCGCGGTCACCTGTTCGGTTACCTGGGCGCTGGTGGCGTCGGTCGCTGTTTCGGCGGCCGACGCCGGAGTCGGTGTGAACGGCAGGAGGGCCGCGGCGAGCGATGCGGCAAGCAGGTGACGTGCTCGTCTCGATCGGGTGTGGGGCGGGCGGGCGGAGTTGGCATGCATGTCGTCTCCCAGATAGTTGAGGAGTTCAGACTGGTCAAGTGGTGGGCCGACAGGCCCTCGCGACAGGGACGGCGGCGGTGCCGGGCCGGTGGTGGCGGGGTGCCGTCCCACCCCGCCACCCGCTCCGGACGCTCAGCGCACCGTCACGACCACGATCGAGGACATGGTCGCCCCGAGGCTGTCGGTGACGGTCAGCCGAGCGGTGTAGGTGCCCTTGCGGGCGTACGTGTGACTGGCGGACGCGCCGTGCACGGTCGCGGCGTTGTCGCCGAAGTCCCATGCGTAATCCGTGATGGTGCGCCCGGCCGCCGGTGCGGCGGTGCCGGTGAAGGCCACCTGCAGCGGCCCGGTACCCGTGGTGGGTGTGGCCGAGGCCGACACCGTGGCGTCGGTCTGTTCGCGCACCCCGGCGCCGTTGAAGCGCAGCCAGTCCAGCGCCATCAGGTCGGGGGTGCCGCCCGTCTGGTTCGGGTTGACGAAGACCAGATAGAGCGTGCACGTCCGGCCCGGATCGGTGAGCTCGACGGTGGGTGAGACGAGGTTGTCCCAGCCGCCGGTGCCGCCGACGGTGGCCCGGCCCAGGAGTTCGCCGGTGGGGGAGTCGGCCCTGACTTCAACGTCGCCGCCGCTGCTGCCCGAGGCGACGCCGAAGGTGACCGAGTCGATGCCGCGCAGGTTGACCGGGCCGAAGTTGATCCAGTCGCCGTTGTCGATGTCACCGATGCGCTTGCCGGCGCTCGCGGTGGCCCGGTCGATCACCTGGACGCCGCTCTGGCCGTCGAAGTGCTCGGCCTCCTTGCGCTTGGTCTGCAGCTCCGCCCGGGTCGAGCCGACCAGCGCCGGTGCTCCGGCCGCCCCGCCGTCGGTGTACTGCGCGGTGAGCACGGTGTACAGGTTCTGTCCCGGGCCGTGCCCGTCACCGCCGTTGCTCTCGGTGACCGCGACCCCGGTGCACCCGATGTAGTTGTCCAGCGGGTGGGTGTGCGAGTCGTGGCCGAGCTGGGTCTGCACGACCACCTTCGAACAGTCGATGCTGTTCTCCTCCGGGTCGGTGACCGTCACCGTGTAGGGAATGCGGTCACCGAAGTCGAAGAAGGCCCCGTTGGGGACGCTGAGGGTCACCGTCGGCCGAGTGTTGCCGACCGTGATCTCCTGTACGGCGACGGCGGTCTGCCCGTTGGTGGCGGTGACCGTGAGCCGGGCGGTGAACCGCCCCGGTGTGCTGTAGGTGTGGCTGGGGTTGGCGGCGGTGGAGTCGACGGTGCCGTTGCCGTCGAAGTCCCAGGCGTACTGGACCGCGGTGCCGTCCGGCCCGCTGGTGCCGGCGCTGGAGAAGGCGACGGTCAGCGGCGCGGGTCCGCTGTCCTTGTCGGCGGTCAGCTTGGCCACCGGCGGTCGGCTGTTGGCGACGTAGTCGATGCGGTAGATGCCCGCGCCGTCGTTGCTGCCGCCCCGGCCGCTCCCGCTGCCTGCGCCGAAGTCGATGACGTAGAGCGAGCCGTCCGGCCCGAACTCCGCCTCGAACGGCTGGATCCACGACATGTTGCCGAAGATGCCGTTGATGGACTGCAGGTCACCGACGTTGGTGGGGTTGAAGCGGGGATCGTTGAAGGTCTGGGCGGTGGAGTGGATCGACAACGTCTTGAACCACTTGCGGGTCAGCTCGTAGACGATCCACTTGCCGTCGAAGTACTGGGGGAACTTGGTCAGCCGCTTGTTGGACGGGTCGTAGTCGTAGACGGGCCCACCCATCGGGCCGCCGCCGCCCGTGCCGAGCTCAGGGAACTCCGGGGAGGCCGAGTAGGCGTACCAGACCAGCGCCGGCTTGGCCGCGGGGAGGCTGGTCAGGCCGGTGTTGTTGGGGGAGTCGTTGACCGGTGCGGCGCAGTCGAACTTCGGCCCGGGGGTGGAGGTGGCGAAGTCGTAGTCGTTGAACGGGGTGTTGTTGCCGATGCAGTAGGGCCAGCCGTAGTTTCCGGCGCTGGTGATCCGGTTGAACTCGACGGTCCCTTCCGGCCCGCGGTTCGGGTTGGCGGACCGGGCGTCGGGGCCGTAGTCGGCCACGAGCAGCGCGTTCGTCGTGGAGTCGACGGTGATCCGGAACGGGTTCCGCATGCCCATCGCGTAGATCTCGGGCTTGGTCTTGGCCGTGCCCGGGGCGAACAGGTTGCCCTCCGGAATGGCGTACCTGCCGTTGGGCAGGGGCTTGATCCGCAGGATCTTGCCCCGCAGGTCGTTGGTGTTGCCGGCCGTGCCCTGCGCGTCGTACGCGCGGCGGCCGGCCCGCTCGTCGACGGGGGTGAAGCCGCTGGACTCGAACGGGTCGGTGTTGTCGCCGATGGCGGCGTACAGGTTGCCCTGCTTGTCCATGGTCAGCGAGCCGCCCATGTGCGAGTTGGCGCGCGCCTCACCGCGCCAGGTGGGGATCGTGAGCAGCCGCTTCTCCGAGTCGAGGCGGACGCTGTCGCCGTCGACGGTGAACCGGGACAGGTTCAGCTGCTTCTCCACCCGGTCGGACCAGAGCAGGTAGATCCAGCTGTTGTTCGTGCCGAAGTGCCGGTCCAGGGTCATGCCGAGCAGGCCGTCGGACTGGCTGGTCTGCTCCGGGGTGTAGGCGAAGTCCAGGAGGGTGGTGACGGCGAGGGTGTCCTGGTTGATGACCTTCAGTGCGCCGGTGCGCTCGATGTAGAAGACCCGCCGGTCGGGCGCGACCGCCAGCTCGAACGGGTCGGAGAGGTCCTGGTTGACCAGGGGGATGCGCTCGAAGTTGTCGGTCCTGGTGGCGCCGCAGTCACCGGGGGCGGTGCCCGCCGCCCACCTGATGCCGCCGAGGAGGTGTTGCAGGAAGGCCGGCTCCTGGAACGAGGAGGAGCTGTGCCCGCCGGCGGTGAACCAGGACCGGCCGCCGTCGTAGTTCTGGCACCACGAGTACGGGTGGTCGACGCCCTCGTTCAGTCCGGATATGCCGTCGCGCACCTTGATCTGGGCGAGCGTGTGGACCTTGCCGGTGGGGTTGGTCCGCCAGTTGTACCACTCCTCGCTGCGCTCCCAGAGCTCCGGCAGGTTTTTCGTGGAGGGGTGGGCGTGGTCGAGGACCTTGATCCGGCCCGGGAAGGTGCCCCCGGTGCGGGAGAAGTCCGGGTGGGTGTCGAAGATGGCCCCCACCAGTCCCTCGTACCACGTCCAGTCCCGCTCGCTCGCCGAGGCGGCGTGCAGGCCGACCCAGCCGCCGCCGCCGCGGACGAACTTCTGCAGCGCGGCCCGTTGGTCGGCGTCGAGCAGGTCGCCGGAGGCGGGGGTGGAGTTGGTGTTGTTGAACACGAGGGCGTCGAAGCGGGCGAGGTTGGCGTCGGTGAACGCGGCCGCGTCGGTGGTCGCCTCGACGGCGAAGCCGTGCTGGTCGCCGAGTTGCCGGATGGCGGCGACCCCGGCCGGGATGGAGTCGTGATAGAAGTTCGTGACCTTGGAGAAGACCAGTACCCGGAAATTGGCGGCGGTGGTGGACTCGGCGGCGGTCGCCGGCGTGCTCGACAACACGAGGGTGACAGCCGTGAGTAGGGCGAAAAGTAGCGTGCGGTGGCGTCTCATACACGCGCTCCTGAATGGGGGACGGAGTAGGAAAGCGCTTTCCACGTTCCTTGTACCCTACGAGATCCATTTCGCCGGGTCAATATTTGGACGACTCCATATTTCTGCGACGTCGTCTCGATGGCGATGAGGCTCGCCAGAAAGCCCGTCCGCTACGGCACCATCCGCGGTTGCTCACCCGGCATACGGCCGGTCGGTGCGCCGACCAGCACCGCCACCGCTGGCCGGCGGGCGCGGCCAGCGGTGGCGCGCAGGGCGGCGATTCCCAGGGACGGTGGTCTGCCGATAGTGCCACGACAGTTTCGACCCGCGGCATGACGGCGTAAAAGAAATACGCGACAGGCCCTGTCGCCCTGCCATTTCCACAGTGAATTGCTCCCTCTGTCGAGGGAGTTGGCCGCGCCGCATATGTGGCCTTAAAAGGTCAACCCGTTGCCCACCACATGGTGGGCGTGAACACCAGGGCCGGCAGTTCCGGCCCATTGGGAGAATGCCTGGTCCGCCTGCCGGCCCTGGTGTCCGTCAACGCTCCTCTCCGGGGTTCCTCAGAACCGCACGTTGCGCAGGTAGCGGTAGCCGATCTCGGCCGTCCGCTGCGGCGTCACGTCGGGGGTGTCGTTCTCGACGATGTACTCCTGCACCGAGTGCCCCCGGAAGATCCGGGCAAAGTCGATCATGCCGGTGCCCAGGTCGGCCATGTCGCCGTCGGACGCGTGCCGGTCCTTGACGTGGTATTGCAGGACACGCTGCGGCGCGGAGCGGATGACGTCCAGGGTGAAGCCCTCGGGGTCGGCCACGCCGTCGCCGGAGTTGATGCCGCCGGTGACGGCCCAGTAGATGTCGACCTCCAGGTGCACGAGCTTGGGATCGAGCTCCGCGGTCAGCACGTCCCAGGGGCGCTTGCCGCCGCCGAGGTCGATCGTGAACTCGTGGGCGTGGTTGTGGTAGCCGTAGCGCAGGCCGGCCCTGGCCGCCGCCGCGGCCTCGACGTTCATCTGCTCCGCCCAGCGCTTCCATTCGTCCGCGCGCTCGGAGTACAGGTACGGCACCACCATGTACGACTGGCCGAGGGTGACCGCGTTCTGGATCTTCTGCTCCAGCTCGGCGGCGTTACCGCTGATCCCGTCGTGGCTGGAACTGGCCCGGATGCCGATGCCGTCCAGGAACTGACGCAGCTGGGCGGCGGTGCGCCCGAAGTAGCCGAGCGCCAGCTCCACCTTCGGGTAGCCGATCTTGGCGAGGTGGGTCAGGGTCGCGTCGTACCCCGGTGCACCCCACAACGCGTCGCGCATCGTCCACAGTTGAATGCTGATGAGGCCCGGCGGAACGTGCTGCCTCCCGGTGGTGCGGGTGGTCGCCGTCGCAGCCGTCGCGCCGATCCCCGCCGACGCGAGCCCGACACCGGCCAGCGCCGCCAGTGAACCACGCAGCAGGCTTCGCCGGTCCATGACGGACCGCCGCAGCGCGGCCTCCCCGTCGTATCCGTAACACATGGTGACTCCTTCTGGGTGGCTACTTCGTGGGAACCAGGACGACCTCGTCCGACCCGGTCAGGGCGGGCAGCCCGTTGCCGCCGGGATCGGTGTAGGACGCCACGAACACGGCGGTCAGGTTGTCCTTCTCCGGGTCGTGGCCGGACGGCACGGTCGTCTGGATCGAGCCGGTGCAGCCGTTGGCGGTGGTCTGCGGGTGGCCGTGCGAGTCGTGGCCGAGGACGTACGTGACGCTGACCCGGGCGCAGTCCACCGGCTGGTCGTCGGTCACCCGTACCTCGAACTGCACGGTGTCGCCGAACTTGAACGGCTGGCCCGCGACCGGCTTGACCAACTCCACTACGGGCTCGGCGTTGCCGACCACGACCCGGACCGACGCGGCGGCCGACAGCCCTCCGGGGTCGCTCACCTTGACGGTGGCGTTGTAGAGACCGTTCTTCTGGTAGGTGAACGTCGGGTTCGCCGTGCGCGAGTCGACCTTGCCGTCGTTGTCGAAGTCCCACGCGTACGACAGCCGGTCGCCGTCGTAGTCGGTCGTGCCCTCGCTGGAGAACGTGACGGTCAGCGGTGCGAGCCCGTTGGTGGGCGTGGCCGAGACCTGGGGCACCGGAGTGTGGTTGCCCTTCCAGCCGGTGTAGTCGATCCGGGCGAGCTGCGCGTCCGGGTTCTCGCTGAAGAAACCGTCGCCGTACTCGAGCACGTAGAGCGCGCCGTCCGGGCCGAACTCCAGGTCCATCGGGTTGTCGAAGACGAACGACGGGAGCACCCGCTCGATACCGCTCAGGCCGCCGCCGGAGTTCAGCCGGAAGCCCTGCACGTAGTCCCGGGTCCACTCGTAGAACAGCGGGATGCCGTCGTAGTACGCCGGCCAGGCCACCGGGGCGCGTCCCCGCGTGGTCGGGAAGGAGAAGTGGTACGCCGGCCCGGCCATCGGCCCGATGCCGCCCGTGCCCAGCTCCGGGAACTGCGCGGAGGCGCCGTAGCCGTACCAGACGTCCGGCTGCTGGACCGGCGGCAGCTCGCGCAGGCCGGTGTTGTGCGGGGACTCGTTGATCGGCGCGGAGCAGTTGAACGGCTGCCCGGGCCGGCCGGTGGCGAAGTCATAGTCCACGTACGGCAGCTGTGCGGTGGCGCAGTAGGGCCAGCCGTAGTTCGCCGCCTTGCGGACGACCGCCCACTTGCCCTGCCCGGCCGGCCCGCGCTGCGGATCGGCCTCGCCCGCGTCCGGCGAGTAGTCGGCGACGTACAGTTCGTCGGCCTGTCGGTTGAACTCGATCCGGAACGGGTTGCGCAGGCCCATCAGGTAGATCTCGGGCCGGGTCTTGGGCGTGCCCGCCGGGAAGAGGTTCCCGTCCGGGATGGTGTAACCCCCGCCGTCGCGTACCTTGATGCGCAGGATCTTGCCGCGCAGGTCGTTGGTGTTGGCCGAGCTGCGCTGCGCGTCGTACGCCGGGTTGCGGCCGGCACGCTCGTCGATGGGGGTGTAGCCGCCCGACTCGAATGGGTTGGTGTCGTCACCGGTGGACAGGTACAGGTTGCCCTTGGCGTCGAAGACGATGTCCCCGCCGACGTGGCAGCAGATGCCCCGGTCGACCGGTACGTCGAGGATCTGCTGCTCGGTGGACAGGTCCAGCTTGTCCTTGACCAACCGGAACCGGGAGAGCCGGATCGCTCCCTTGAACGGCTCGAAGTCGGCGGGGGTGCCCCAGGCCGGCGCGTCGCCCTCGTTGACGTTCGGGGTCGACGGGTCGTCGACCGGGGTGTTCATCGGCGGGGAGTAGTACAGGTAGACCCAGTTGTTTCCGGCCTTGCCGAAGTTGGGATCGATCGCGACGTTCTGCAGGCCCTCTTCGTCGTGCCGGTAGACGTCCAGCGTCGCGGCCAGGGTGTTGCGGCCCGTGGCGGGGTCGTGCAGCCAGACCTCCCCCGGGCGGGTCACGTGCAGCACCCGGCTGTCGGGCAGCACGGCGAGGTCCATCGGCTCGCCCGGGTGGTCGTTGAGGGTCACCTTCTGGAAGCTCGACTCGGGGGGCGCGTCTGCCGTGGCCGGCTGGGCCATCGCGACGGTTGGTGTGGCGACGAGGGTGATGGTCGCCAGGCCCGCTACGGCGAGCGAGAGTCGTCTCTTCATCTGCCTCTCCTTTGCTGGGGACGGGTCGGGGCAGGTCGGGGACGTACTTTTTGTTCCTTTGTGAGTGGGCGATCCGGGTGGTGGGGGCCGCTGAGCGGCGCGTGGGACGTCGACCGCGGCGCCGATCAGCGCTGTCCGCGGTGCGGCATGCGGTCAGTCACGCACAGGTCGCCGATGGCGGTTCACCTCGACGAACCACGTGGTCACGCGGCCGACGGTACAAAACTAATGTCTATATGTCCATAGCTTTCACCGCAGCGGCACCGACTTTCGTCGCGTTCGGACGAAAGTTGGTATGGCCGCTGAAATTGGCCGCAGACCGACCTCTTCGGCTCCCCGCCAGTCGGTGCCGAGTGGCCAGCGGCGAGGTGGGGCCGGAGCCTGATCAGCGGCGTCGCCAGTGGATCGGTAGGCGCTTCACACCGCGCTGGAAGTTCGAGCGCAGGTACGCCGGTGGACCCGCGTACGTGATGCTGGTTGTGTTCGCAAGCAGGGCCTCGAACAGGGCGCGGAGCTGGCACCGGGCCAGGTGCGCGCCCAGGCAGAAGTGCGGTCCGTGGCCGAAGACCAGGTGCGGGTTCGGGTGGCGGGCGAGGTCGAGCCCGTCGGGCTCGGCGAAGACGCGTTCGTCCCGGTTGGCCGACGCGAACGAGACCACCACCTTGTCCCCGGCCTGAACTGGTACGCCGGCGACAGCGGTGTCCGTCGTGGCGGTGCGCCGGAACACCATCACCGGCGTCCACCAGCGCAACAGTTCGTCGACGGCGGTATCGAAGAGGGCCGGGTCCCGGCGTAGCCGCGCCATCTCGGCCGGATGCTCCAGCAGGGCGATCATCGCGCCGGGCAGGCCGTTGCGGATCGTCTCGTTGCCCGCCACGGCGAACAGCCAGAACATGTTCTCGAACTCGTCCACCGAGAGCCGGTCTTCCCCCTGCTGGGCCAGCAGGATGGACATGACGTCCGGTCCCGGGCTGCGGCGCTTCGACTCGGCCAGCAGGTGGGCGTACGCGTAGAGGTCGGCCATGCCGGCCCGGGTACGCGGATCCGGCATCCGGCCGTCGGCGTCCGGGGCCGGCCGGTGGCGCAGGGCCTCGCGGGCCGCGGCGGTGCCGGCCCGCGGATCGAACGCGGCTGACCCGGCATGGTCCGGATCCTGGAAGCCGATCACTCGGTTCGACCAGTCGTACAGCAGCCAGCGGTCGGGCTCCGGCATCCCGAGCACGTCCGCGAGCGTGAGCAGCGGCAGGTCGGCCGCGAGATCACGGGCGAAGTCGCAGGTCCCCTCGTCGGCGTCGCCCAACGTACGCTCGACGAGCGCCGCCGCGGTCGCACGGATCGACGCCTCCAGCGCGGCGACCGCGCGCGGAGTGAACGAGCGGGCGACGGGCCGGCGCAGCCGGCCGTGCTCCGGCGGGTCCATGTTCAGCATCATCCGCCGCACGTAACCGAGATCCTCCGGGGTGGCCGGGTCGCGGATCTGGGTGGCGCCGAGCCAGGAGGAGAAGAGCCGTGGCTGCTTGAGCACGTCTGTCACCTCGGCGTGCCGGAGCACCAGCCAGAAGCCCGGGCCGCCGGGTAGCCCGAGCAGCGGCGGCTCCTCGACCCACGCCACCGGGCCGGCCGCGCGCAGCGTGGCGAGCAGGTCGTACGGGACGCCGTCGACATAGGTGCGGGGGTCGACCAGGGGCGTCGGATCGACGGTCACTGCCCGAGAAAGTCCTCGAGCACCGTGGTCAACCGGACCGGCGTCTCGTACATCGCGTAGTGCCCCGCGTTGGCCAGCACCTCGAGCCGGGCGTTGGGATAGTGGCGCATCCAGGTCTCGCGCATTGTGTCGGCGCCCAGCGCCGGGTCGTGCTCGCCGACGACGGCGAGCGCCGGTACCGGATTGCCCTTCACCTCGTCGGTGAAGTCGGTCCGCGCCCAGGCGGTGAGGTAGGCGCCGAACGCCGCCGGCGTGCAGTGATCGAGGGAGAACCGGACCATCTCGTCCAGCCAGCGGCCGGACAGCCGGTTGCCGGTGGTGAGGTCGATGATGGCGCGCCGGTTGTCCGGGTTGGCGGCCGCGCCGTCGAACAGCGCCCAGCTCTGCAAATCGAAGGGCACCCCACCGGCCGGGACCGGGCTGATGCCGACGAGGCGTTCCACCCGGCCGGGGGCGTCGGCGAGCACCCGCTGGGCGGCGATGCCGCCCATGGAGTGCCCGACCACGGAGAAGGTGTCCCAGCCGAGGGAGTCGGCGAGGTCCAGGGCGTCGCGGGAGATCTCGGCGATGGTGTGCTCGCCCGCGACCGCCGTGCGCGTGCCGTATCCCCGGTAGTCCAGGAATGCCCAGGTGAAACGTTCGGCGTCGATCAACTCGGGTAGCCAGCCCCAGCCCTGCGCCGACCCGAACCACCCGTGCAGCGCCAGCACCTTGTGCGGGCCGTGACCGACCGGACCGGCGTCGGACTCACCGACGCTGCTGTGGCTGATCGTCATGACGGCGGCCCCTTCCGCTGTGCGGAGCACTGCGACGAACGACCGGAACCCGGCCTGGGTGAACGCTGGCGAGGTGACAGCGACCGTAGTCTGCGGGGGGACCGAACGAAAGTGCAGTCGCGATCGTGACAGACCGGGCGTCATGGTCACCCGCTGCTGAACCCGGCCTCGGCAATATCGACTGTCGGGTTGCCTACACTCGGCGAGGAGGGTAGGCAGGAATCCCACCTACGCGATCGGGGAGAACACATGAGACCTCGAGCCCTCATCACCACGACCATCGCGCTGGGCGCGCTGGTGGCCGGGATCGCGGTTCCCGCCCAGGCGAAGCCGGCCGAGCCGCCCAAGGAGCCGGTGGCCGTCGGATACGGGGGCGCGGTGTCCACGGTGGACGCCACCGCCACGGCCGTCGGGCTGGACGTGCTGCGGCGCGGTGGCAACGCGGTCGACGCGGCGGTCGCCGCCGCCGCGACCCTCGGCGTCACCGAACCGTTCTCGGCCGGCATCGGCGGCGGTGGCTTCTTCGTCTACTACGACGCGAAGCGCGGCAAGGTGCACACCATCGACGGCCGCGAGGCGGCACCGGCGTCGATGAACGAAACCAGCTTCGTCAACCCGGCCACCGGGCAGCCGTACCGGTTCGACGAGGCCCGGATCAGCGGGCTGTCGGCCGGCGTTCCCGGCACCCTGCTGACCTGGCAGGACGCGTTGGACCGCTGGGGCACCCGGTCGCTTTCGCAGATGCTCAAGCCCGCCGCGCGGGTCGCCGAGGACGGCTTCCCCGTCGACGAGACCTTCGCCAGCCAGGTCGCCGCGAATCAGGCCGCGTTCGGGCAGTTCAGCTCGACCAGTGCGCTGTACCTGCCCGGCGGCCAGCCGCCGGCGGTCGGCAGCACGTTCCGCAACCCGGACCTCGCCGAGACGTACCGTCTGATCGCCAAGCGGGGCACCGACGTGTTCTACCGGGGCGAGGTCGGCCGCGACGTGGTCGCCACCGTGCAGCACCCGCCGGTGGCGGCGCAGCCGGTCGGGTCGTGGCCGTACCCGATCCGGCCGGCCGGGATGACCTCCGCCGACCTCGCCGCCTACCGCACCCGCTTCCCGGAGCCCACCCGGTCGGACTACCGCGGCTTCGAGGTGTACGGCATGTCCACCCCGTCGAGCGGCGGCACCGCGGTGGGGGAGGCGCTCAACATCCTCGAGCAGTTCGACCTGCGGTCGATGACCGCGACGCAGGCCATGCACCACTACCTGGAGGCCAGCGCGCTGGCGTTCGCCGACCGTAACCGCTACGTCGGCGACCACACCGGGCAGAGCGTGCTCCAGGAACTGCTCAGCGACGGGTTCGCCAAGGAACGCGCGTGCCAGATCGCTGCCTCGGCGGCGCTGCCCAAGCCGGTTGCACCCGGCGTCCCCGACGGCGCCTACGGCGGTTGCTCGGCGGCGGCGGTCGCCGACACCCGCGACGACCGTAAGAGCACCACCAACCTGACCGTGGCCGACCGGTGGGGCAACGTGGTGGAGTACACGCTGACCATCGAGGCGACCGGTGGCAACGGCATGGTGGTCCCCGGTCGGGGATTCCTGCTCAACAACGAGCTGACCGACTTCAACTTCGCGCCGACCCAGGGCACCGCGCCCGACCCGAACCTGCCCGCGCCGGGCAAGCGCCCCCGCAGCTCGATGTCGCCCACGATCGTGCTGGCCGACGGGCGGCCGTTCCTGGCTGTCGGTACGCCGGGCGGCGCGACGATCATCACCACTGTCCTGCAGATGCTGGTCAACCGGATCGACCTGGGGATGACCCTGCCGGAGGCGCTGGCGGCGCCGCGGGCGTCGCAGCGCAACGGCGCCAGCACTCAGGCGGAGCCGGCGTTCATCAGCGCGTACGCCAACGGCCTGCCCCCGGGGCACGCCTTCTCTTCCACCGAGGAGATCGGCGCCGCGACCGGTATCGAGTTCCTGACGGACGGCCGGCTGGTCGCCGCGGCCGAACCGGTACGCCGGGGCGGCGGCGCGGCAGCGGTGGTCGGCCGCTGGGCGAGCCACTGACGGTGTGCACGCCAGGACGGCTCAGGCAAACCGAGCCGTCCTGGCGTCGTCACTCGCGGGGACTCGCCTTAGCTGGCTGTTAAGTAACGGCGGAACTGGTTCTTCCGGCGGGCGGCACCGGGCAGACTGGGCCGATGCCCGCCGCCGCTCCGCCCGCTCCCCGGTTCCGCCGCCGTACCCAGACCCTCGTCGCGGTGGTCGTCTCGCTCGCCGTGGCGGTCGCGCTCGGCGCCTGGTCGCTGCATGGGCGGGTTGCCGGCGGCGGCGGTGCACCGGAGCAGGGCGATGCGGCTGCCGCCGGCACCCCGACCTGCGCCGGCCGGCCGGCGCGGGCACCCCGCGAGTTACGCGGCATGTGGATCACGACGGTCAACAACATCGACTGGCCGAGCCGACCCGGACTGCCCGCCGAAACGGTGCGGGCCGAGTTCCGAAGCTGGCTCGACCTGGCCGTGCGGCGCAACCACAACGCGGTGTTCGTGCACGTGCGGCCGAGCGGGGACGCGCTCTGGCCGTCCAGGTACGCGCCGTGGTCACAGTGGCTGACCGGGAGCCGCGACGGCCGTGACCCGGGCTGGGACCCGATGGAGTTCATGGTCGCCGAGGCGCACGCCCGCAACCTGGAGTTCCACGCCTGGTTCAACCCGTACCGGGGTGGGCAGCCGGCCACGGTCGGCGGGCCCGGCCCGCGGCTGGACCAGCTCGCGCCGGCCCATCCGCTGCGCCGACACCCCGATTGGGTGGTGACCTATCCCAGCGCTGGCCGGCCCGGCAGCCGCCTCTACTTCAACCCGGGTGTGCCGGAGGCGCGCAAGTTCGTCGAGGACTCGATGCTGGAGGCGGTGCAGCGGTACGACGTCGACGGGGTGCACTTCGACGATTTCTTCTACCCGTACCCGGAGGCCGGGCAGGACTTTCCGGACGGCGCGGCGTTCGCCCGCTACGGCCGGGGGTTCGCGGACAAGCACGACTGGCGCCGCGACAACGTGAACACGCTGGTCCGGGAGATGAGCGAGCGGATCAAGGCGATCAAGCCGTGGGTGAAGTTCGGCATCAGCCCGTTCGGTATCTGGCGTAACAAGCGCACCGACCCGGCCGGCTCGGCGACCGCCGGGTTGCAGAGCTACGACGACATCTATGCCGACACCCGACTGTGGGTACGGGAGCAGTGGCTGGACTACGTCGTGCCGCAGCTCTACTGGCACATCGGGTTCGGCAAGGCCGACTACGCCAAGCTGCTGCCGTGGTGGGCGGCAACGGTGCGGGGCACCCGGGTGCAGCTCTACATCGGCCAGGCCGACTACCGGGTGGGCGAGCGCGGCGCCTGGCGCGACCCGGCCGAGTTGGACCGCCAGCTCGCTCTCAACCGGCGGCACGGGGTGAACGGCAGTGTGCACTTCAGCGCCAAGCAGGTGCGCGCCGACAAACTCGGGGCGGTCAGCCGGTACAGCGAGGCGCACTACGCCGGCCCGGCGCTGGTGCCCACGATGGCGCAGCTACCGGCCGCGCCGCCGGCCGCGCCCGAGGTCACGGGCGTACGCCGGGCGGACGACGGGGTGGTGCTGACCTGGCGCGGGGACGGCGCGGCGAGCTTCGCCGTCTACCGGGTGGACGCCGAGGTGGCCCAACTCGTCGGCACTGCCCGTGGTGGCGGCTGGGTCGACCGCGCCGCCCCGGCCGGCCGCTCTCTGTCCTACTGCGTGTCGGGGCTGGATCGCAGCGGGAACGAGGGCCGGCTCAGCACGCCGGTGTCGGTCGCCGCGAGGTAGGGCATCAGGTGCGGCAGAATCGGGTCGGTGTGAACGGCCGGCCGGGTGGCGCGGTGGGCCGCCAGACCGGATTCAGCTGGATCGCCAGGGCGGGGGCGTGCCAGGCGTCCCCCAGTTGCTGGAGTGGGCCGAACTCGCGGCGGGGATGGTTGACGTTCGCGCCGGCGAGGAAGCTGATCAGCACGTCGTCGGCGCTCTTCCGGCCGATGATTCCCGCGTGGAAGGTCGGCACCTCGACCACCGGGATCTGGAGCTTCTGGCCGGGTGGGGCCTCGGCGGCGCTCACCGTCGGCAGGAAGGCGACGACGCGTACGCCCGGGATCGGGCACAGGATCTGGTAGCGGTAGAAGGTCGCCCCGTCCAGCAGTGAGCGGACGAACGGCTCGTCGGGTGTGCTGCCGGCCCGGTTGCCGATGGTCGTCACCTTGAACATCACCCGCAGCAGCCATCCCGCGGCCAGCCCCCAGCCGGTATTGGCCTCCGGCGGGGGATAGTAGGTCCGCCCGGCGCGGACCAGCGGGCTGAACATCGCCAGCGCCCGCACCGGAGAGTTGGGCCGGTCCCGCAGGTAGGTGCGGGCCACCATCGCCCCCTCGCTCCGCGCGATCAGCGCGATCGGCCGTCCGGTGCGCTGGTGGAGCATCTCGATCTGCGCGGCGAGCAGCTGTGAGCTGGACTCCAGCGACCGGTGGGTGGCGCTCGACCGGTACGGCCGCGGGCGGCCAGCTGAGTCCAGGCCGAGGTATGAGAACGGCTGCACGTTCGGATCCGCCGCGGATCGGCCGTCGTACGCCGAGTCGTGCCCGTCGAGCAGGATCACCGCGTAGGGCACCTGCGGCGGTAGCCGCTGGTTGAGGATCGGCGCCGTGACGGTGTTGGCCTGGTTGCGGGGCTGGGAGAGCACCTGCGACGCCAGCGGGACGGCCAGCGCCAGCACCATGACGATCGGTGCGACCGGCACCCGCGCCCAACGTATCCGCTTCTGCAGGACGGCCGCGTGCACCGTTTGCCGCCATAGCAGACCGTTGAGTGCGCCGGCGGCGATGGTGACAATGGGCGTCCACACCTCCGGGGTGCGCCACACCAGGCCGCCGAGAACGGTGATCACGACGAAGTCGAGTAGCGACCAGCCGACCAGTTCGATCGACGGCAATCCGCGCCACCACCCTGGGCCCACCGACATCCGCTGCAGGAAGGGGGCGAGCAGCAGCATCGGAATGAGGGCGGCGAACAGGAACCAGGACAGCGAGACCACCGACGCCGCGATCGCGTACGCGGCGAACGGTAGGACGAGGAACGCTCCGAACGCCGCTACCCCGACGTTGCGCAGCAGAAGCGCCCGGTACGGCGGCCGCGGCGCATGCGCCGGCCAGGCCAGGCTGACGATCGTCGCGGACAGCACTCCACGCAGCGCGATCAGACCCAGCAGGCCGGAGCCGAACATGAGCCAGGAGTTGTGGTAGACCAGCAGCCAGCGCATGTCGTGGTAGGAGTCGTACGGCCAGACCGCGGTGCTCTGCGGCGCCAGCCCCTCGGCCGGGATGAACCCGAGCAGCACCAGCACGACGACCTCAGCCAGCGGGACCGCCGCGGTGATCCCGAGCAGCGCCAGCAGCCGCCGGTGCATTGGTGGCACGGGATCCTCCTCCGGTACGTGCGGCTCTGCGTCGACTTTCCCCTGTTTGCCGGTTGCATAGGGCTGAACGATCAGATCGCTCGTCCGTCGCCCCGGCCGGCCGTTGCGGGTGCTTCCGAACGCCGCCGGCCCGTCGCCGGCCGAGAAACGGTCGGTGACGGGCCGGTGGGGATCTATGGGTGCCGCGGGAGCGCCCCGGGGCGAGGTGCGGCTACGGGGTCGCCAGTCCGAGGCTGATCGTCCTGGTCAGCGTGGCGTTGTCGTCGTCGCCGTCCAGCGACCAGACCATTGCTCCGGCCAGGCCGGCCCGGCGGATGTACCGCGTCTTCTGCAGCACGACCGCCGGATCGTCGTACGTCCAGAACGTCGTGCCGTCGAACAACCAGGCGTGCCCGGCGCGAACGTCGCGGTGAATGGTGAAGCCGTCGCCGGCCAGGGCCTTGAGCCGCCGGTAGTCCTCGTAGCCGGCCTCGAAGGTGGCCGGCGCGGGCCCGGCTGCGGGCTGGAACAGGCCGTTCCCGCCGCCGGTGACGCCGGTCCAGCCCCGGCCGTAGTACGGGATGCCGAGGACCAGCTTGTCACGTGGTGCACCGCGAGCGATCCAGGCGTCGATCGCCACCTCGGCGGAGAAGTCGGGGCTGTCGGGTGCTCCCGCCGGCACGCGCAGCGCCGACTGCTGGTTGGTCACCGCGTCCCAGGCGCCGTGGAAGTCGTATCCCTGCACGGTGGCGAAGTCCAGGTACTGGAAGATCTTGCGGCCCTCGTAGCCGGCGTCCATGGCCACCGGGTTGGCCGGCAGGAAGGCAGTCAGCTCGTAGTGCTTGCGGGTCTGCCGGCCGTACGCGTCCAGTTGCCGGCGGAACTCGCCGAGCAGCTTGGTGAAGTTCTGCCGGTCCTCCGGGCGGACCACGTTGCCCGGCTCACCCGGCCAGTTCGGCCACTCCCAGTCCAGGTCGATGCCGTCGAAGACGCCGGCGGCCGCGGCCGGGCCGCCGCTGCCACCGTCCAGGACCGGGAGGTTCCCCTTGAGGTAGAGGTCGATGCAGGAGGCGACGAACGCCCGGCGGGAGGCGTCGGTGCGGGCGGCGTTCGAGAAGTACGTCGACCAGCTCCAGCCGCCCAGCGAGATCATCACCTTCAGGTCGCGGTGCTTGGCCTTGAGCTTGGCCAGCTGGCCGAGGTTGCCGTTGAGCGGTTCGCCCCAGGCGTCGGCGACGCCGTCGACGCTCTCCTCCGCCGGGACGGGGCGCTGGTAGTCGGCCCAGGCGTCACCCTCGCCCGGCCCACCGTCCACGTAGCAGCGCCCGTCCTCGCTCACGTTGCCGAAGGCGTAGTTGACGTGGGTGAGGCGGCTCGCCGCCCCGGAGGTGTCCAGCTTCTTGACCGGGAAGGCCCGGCCGTAGATTCCCCACTGGGTGAAGTAGCCGACGCGGAGGTGGCCGGCCCGGCGGTTCGGGTTGTCCGGCGCGCTCGCGGCGGTCGCCGGGGTGGCGGTGACCAGCACGGTCGTCAGGGCGACGAGGGCGGTGAGGCGGCGGTGACGGAACGATCGCATGGGCACTCCGCGAGGGATGAGGCCAAATTAGTTAAGAGACCTTTCTGATTGACGAAGCTAAGCCGGCCACGATCGACGGTCAAGAGCCGACATGCGGGCAGATGGCCGAGGCCGCGAGCCGCTGCTGCCAGAGGTGAAGACCGGAGGCCGGCCGGAGAAGCATCGTTAAGGGTGCCCACACTGTCGGGCGCGAGTCCCGCGGTCAGAATGTGGCGATCGGGTTGACTGGGCTGCCGGACGTACCGGCGAAGCGGACCGGCGCGACTGCGAGGTGGAAGTCCCACTGGCCGAGCTCGGCAGCCGTCGTCGCGCACGCCTCCAGGTCGCAGTTGTCGAGCAGCCACAGACCCATCGCAACGAGGCTCACGGCGTGAACCGGCATCAACACGTCGTCGTACCCCGACGGCTGAACCTCCTGGGGGGTGTCAGCGCCGATCAGCGCGACCTCCCGTTCATGCAGCCACGGCAGGCAGGACGCGTGCCAGCCGGCCTGCGTGAAACCGCTGGCCGCACCGGCCTCGTGCCGGACGCGGCCATAGCCGGTCCGCAGGAGTACCGCATCGCCGGATCGCACCCGCACACCCTGGCGACGCTCCGCCTCCTCGAGATCCTCGGGAAACACACCCTGCTCCGGTTCCAGCCACGGCACATCGCGGACCCTCGCGATGTCCAGCAGGACACCACGCGTGATGATCCCGTTCGCCGCCGCCGTGACGGCCGCCCACGCCGACCCCGTTGCGGCGTCGACCAACGAGTGCGACCGCCCGTTGTACATCGTGCCGTCCCAGAAGATGTGGCACGGAGAGTCGATGTGGGTGAGGGTGTTGCCGTGGAACGTGATGCCGAGCCGCTCGGACGAAAAGCCCCAGCGCCGGTCGGCGTGGAAGGCGGGCACCGGCATGTTCTCGGCACCCGGCATGTCGGCGGCGCACGGGCACGTCGTCGTCGACCGCTCCATCTCTTCCGGTACGGCAACCTCCCATGCGCACGACACGCTCCTGCCGTGGCGCACGGCCCGCGCCGCCGCCAGCCGAACGTCGTCGGTGATGTGGTTCAGCGTGCCGAGCTCGTCGTCGTCGCCCCACCGTCCCCAGTTCGACAGCGTGTTGAAGTACCCGAACACGTCGTCCTGTGTGGGCAATGGTCGCCCTGCCGTCATCCCAGCATCGACTCCTCCGGTCACGCGGTTCGAGGCACCGCAGGCAGGGTATCCCGCCCTCTCCTCTGACATGCCAAGGCCCGCTGAACTGGCATGACACGAGATCAGCCGGGCAGCAGTCGGCCGATCAGGAGGTACGGTACGGCGCACATCTGTTGTGCTGTGGCACCTGTAGCCGTTGATATTGCGTGGAACGCTGTCAGGCGGCGCCGGCCGGGGCCGGCTCGACGATGACCACCTGGATGCCCTTGTCGCGGAACTTGGCCACCTCGTCGTCGGGCGCGGAGTCGTCTGTCACGAGGGTCCATCGGGGTGGCATGACCGCCCACGCGTGGAAGGGCGCCTGGCCCAGTTTGGCCCCGTGCACCAGGACGTAGACATGATCGGCGCGGCTCATCATGAGCTCCTTCAGCCGCGTCTGTTCGAGGTCCTTCTCGTTGATGCCCCGGTCGGCGCGTACGCCGTCGGCGCCCATGAAGGCGCGGTCGAACGACATCCGCTCCAGCGCCGACTCGGTGACCGGTCCGACGAAGCTCTGGCTCAGCGTCCGCAGTCGGCCCCCGAGGAGGACGACCTCGAGGTGCTCCGCCTCGGCCAGGACCTCCAGCGCGGTCAGGCCGATGGTGGAGACGGACAGGTTGGTGAACCCGGTGAGGATCTGGGCCAGGGCGGCCGTCGTCGACCCGGCGTCGAGCAGGACGCTCTCGCCGGGGACGATCTGCTCGGCCGCCCAGGCCGCGATCGCCCGTTTGGCGGCGTACGCCTCGCCGAGGCGCTGACGTAGTGAGGCCTCCGGGTGCGGCTCCAGGCTGAGGGCGCCGCCGTAGGTGCGGGCGAGTTTGCCCTGGGTGGTGAGCAGCGCGAGATCGCGCCGGATCGTGGAGGGGGTCACGCCCAGCTTGGCGGAGAGCTCCTCCACACTGGCCAGTCCGTTGGAAGCGGCCATCTGCACGATCTGGTCGCGTCGTTGCGACGATCTCTGCCTGCTCATGTCATGCGCACCTTATCCGAGGAGTCAACCGGCGACCGGCTGCGGCGCCATCTCGACGGCGAGCCGCAACGCCTCGATCATGGATCGGTGGTCGGCGATCCCCTTGCCGGCGATGTCGAACGCGGTGCCGTGGTCGACCGAGGTGCGGATGACGGGCAGGCCGACGGTGATGTTCACGCCCGCCTCCAGGCCCAGTACCTTCACCGGGCCGTGGCCCTGGTCGTGGTACATCGCCACCACCAGGTCGTGATCACCGCGTCCGGCGAGGAAGAAGAGCGTGTCCGCGGGCAGCGGGCCCTGCACGTCGATCCCGTCGGTCCGGCAGGCCTGGACGGCGGGGACGATCTTCGACTCCTCCTCGCCCCGGCCGAACAGGCCGTTCTCGCCGGCGTGCGGGTTGATGCCGCAGACTCCGATGCGGGGTGCGGGCACACCCGCGTCCACCATGGCCTGGTGACCACGCCGGATGGTCCGCTCCACCAACCCTGGCTCGATGCGCTCCACGGCGTCGATGAGGCCGATGTGGGTGGTCACGTGGATGACCTTCACCTTCGGCGTCGACAGCATCATCGACACCTCGGCGGTCCCGGTGAGCTGGGCGAGCAGTTCGGTGTGGCCGGGGAAGACGTGCCCGCCCGCGTGCAGCGCCTCCTTGTTCAGCGGGGCCGTGCAGATGGCCTGCACCTCGCCCGCCATCGCCAGCTCGCTCGCCACCCGCACGTAGTGGTACGCGGCGTCGCCGGCCACCGGCGACATCCGGCCGAACGGCAGGTCGGCCGGCAGCAGTCCCAGGTCGATGACGTTGATCCGGCCGGGGGTGAACTCGGCGTCGGTCACTCCGGTCACGGGGGCGATCTCCGGATCGAGCCCGACGATGCCGGCGGCCTGCCGTAGGCGGGCCGCGTCGCCGATGACGACGCACCGGGCTGTCGCCGAGACCTGGGGGTCGAGCAGCGCCCGCACGATGATCTCGGGGCCGATTCCGGCGCCGTCGCCCATGGTGACGGCGATGTAGGGACTGCTGGCCATCTCGGCTCCTTCAGGTCACGTGCTCGGACAGCACGATGCGGACGAGGTCGGTGAGGGAGGTGGGGCCGCCGAAGCTGCCCGGGCGGGTCACCACGACGCGCCCCGTGTCGGTATGCGAGAGCACGGCGCCTTCCCGCTCGGCGACGGGTCGCAGGCGCGCGACGCCGAGCCGGTCGAGGACCGCGCGGGCGGTCTCGCCGCCGGTGAGCACGAGGGCGCGTCCGTCCATGGTCGACGGTGCCACGGCCTCGGCGAGGGCGGTCGCCAGGCGCGTCGCGAGGTGGGGACGGATCTCGGCGCGGCCGTCGATGGTGACCGCCGCGCAGCGCGCGCCGTCCAGGCGGGCGGTCACCTGGTGGGCCGCGGCGGCCGGGTCGCTCAGCAGGGCCTCGGGGTCGAGGCGCAGCACGACGTCGGCCCGGCGGGCCAGCGCGGCGAGCTGAGTTCGAATGGTGGGGGCGGCGGTCCCGGCGACGACCAGCACCGCGCCGGCGGCCGGCAGAGCGTCGGTGGGGTCAGCGGCGGGGTCGGGATCCGGTGCCATGCCGCGGGCTGCCGCGGCGGCGAGCCCGGCGGAGCCGACCAGCAACGGCCGTTCGGTGGCCAGGCGCGCCGCGGCGCAGACGGTGTCGAGGTCGGCGTCGGTCGCGGCGTCGCAGACCGGTACGAGCCCGGCCGCGATCGCCGCCGCCAGGGAGCGGGCCAGGTTCTGGGGGCCGCCGCGTACGACGGTGAGGGGCACCGTGCGGGTCGGCAGGGGCGCGAGCGCCGCGGCGAGGTCGCGCGGGGCGGGTCGTTCTTCGGCGTGCCAGAGGCCGGTTTCGTGCAGCGGGACGCCGCGGACGTGCAGCACGCCGTCGACCACGATCCGCCCGGCGCCGGGAAGTGCGGTGGCGACGACCGGGGTGGCACCGAGGGCGGCGTGCAGGGCCGCCACCTCGGCGGCGAGGTTGCCGCGGAGCAGGGAGTCCACCTTCTTCAGGACGGTTCCGCCCGGCTGCCCGGTGAGCAGTGACTTGATCCGGTCGGCTGCGTCGGTCGGGTGCAGGGCCCGGGTGGCGGTGTCGACCGCCACGACGCGCGGCGGGGTGACGGTGTCCGCTGGCCCGCAGGGTGGAGGTTCGTGGCCGAGGAGCACCGAGATGCGCGTTGTGCGCAACAGGAAGGTGGCGGCGGCTTCGGCGGCTCCACTCAGGTCGTCGGCCACGACGGTCAGCTCCGGCATTCCCTCACCTCCCCTTGAATGCGCCTGCGAACTGCTCTTTCGATCCAGAGTCGCGGCATCCCGCGCGTGGGCTCGGCCGGGGGACCGGCCGCCGGCTCGGATGCATTCAGCGACGCGAAAGACGCTAGCGGCATTGCGCAGAACGCGCAACTGTGCCATCGTGGCCCCACCACCAGTGGCGTCCGTCACAACGGACATATGTTGCCAACCACCACAAGGAGGAATTCATGTCCGACAAGGTCGGGATGAGCGGCGCCACCGGCGCCGGCCCCGGTCGGGGGATCTCCCGCCGGGCGCTCCTGCAGTTCGCCGGCCTCGTGGGCGCGGGCACCGTCGTCGGCTCGGCGCTGAGCGCCTGCGCGGGGCCGCAGGGCGCCGGCGGCGCCACCGGGTCCGGGGGCGGCGGCAAGCTCAGCATCGTGCTCAACCGCAACCTGGTGAGCCTCGACAACAAGCTCAACCAGTACGACGCCGCGGTCACCGTCCAACGCGCCGTCCGGCAGGCCCTGACCCGGATCGGTCAGAACCTCAAGCCCGAGCTGGTGCTGGCCCAGTCGTTCGAGCTCACCGCACCCACCACGTGGACCGTCAAGCTCCGCGACGACATCCACTACTCGGACAAGTCGCCGGTCACCGTCGAGGACGTCGAGACCGCGCTCAAGTACTACTTCCAGGTGAAGGCGAGCTTCGTCGCCGCCCAGTTCCCCGAGCAGCCCGTGTTCGCGAAGATCGACGACCGCACCTTCACGCTCACCACCAGCAAGCCGCTGGTGACGCTCGACTCCCTGATGTCGAACATCCTCATCACGCCGGCCAAGGCCAACAAGCCGGAGGAGCTGCGCGAAGGCATCGGCACCGGCCCCTTCAAGGTCGCCTCCGCCGACTCCGGCACCGGCACCTACCGCCTCGTCCGCAACGAGAACTACTGGGGCGAGAAGGCACTCCTCGACGAGGTGAACATCTCCTACCAGGAGGAGGAGGGCGGGCGGGTCATCGCGATCACCTCCGGCCAGGCCGACGTCATCGACACCATCACCCCCGAGTCGGCGGCGGCACTGAAGAAGAACAACGACATCGAGCTCATCCAGGAGCCGGGCACCCGCCTGATCCACCTCTTCTACAACTTCCGCAAGCCGGCCGGCCACCCGCTGACCAACCCCAAGGTCCGGGAGGCGCTCAGCCACGCCGTCGACCACGACTCGCTGATCTCCAGCCTGATGAACGGGGTGGTCAGCTCCGCCGAAGGCGTGGTGCCCAAGACCCTCGCCGGTTTCGTCCGCACCGGCCAGTACACCTTCGACCCGGCAAAGGCCAAGCAGATGCTGGCCGCCGAGGGTGTGTCGAAGCTCGACCTCACCTTCATCTGGGAGGAGTCCGAGTTCGCCGGCGCCGCCCGGGTGATGGAGGCGCTGGTCAGCATGCTCGGCGACGTCGGTGTGACGGTGAAGCTGAAGGAGATTCCCAAGGGTGGTGAGATCAACGCATGGCGCCGCGGTGAGTCCGGCGACTGGGACGTCCTCGGCAACGGCTACGGCAACCAGACCGGCCTGGCCATCACCAACCTGCAGGGCCAGTACGGCGGCACCGCCGAGAAGGAGAAGACCCGCGACAGCTACCACGGCTTCGTCTTCCCGGAGATCAGCGGCCTGATCGACCAGGCCGGCTCGGAGCCCGACGCCGCCAAGCGGGACGCGCTGCTCAAGCAGGCCCAGGAGAAGATCTGGGCGCTCTGGCCGGCCATGTGGGCCTGGACCCCGGACAACGTCCTGGCCAAGCGCAAGCGGGTCACCAGCCTCGAGCTTTCCCCCGCCAACTCCTACGACCTGTCCAAGGTCCGGGTGTCAGGCTGAGCAGCGCCATGCCCCGCTACCTCCTCAAGCGCCTCCTCCAGACGGTGCTCACCGCGTGGTTCACCGTCACCGTCGTCTTCGTCCTGCTGCGCATGGCACCCGGCGACCCGGCGGTGAACTACGCGCCACCCAACCCGTCCAGCGAGCAACTGGCGGCCGTACGGCACGAGTTCGGGCTCGACCAGCCCGTCCTCGGGCAGTACCTGACCTACCTGCAGCACCTGCTGCGCGGGGACATCGGCGAGTCGTTCCAGTTCCGCCAGTCCGCGTTGCAGGTGGTGCTGGACCGCCTGCCCTACACCGTCACGCTCGCCGTCGCGGCCATCGCCGTGACCGCCCTGCTGGCCATCCCGCTCGGGGTGTGGATGGCCCGCCGGGGCAACACCGCCGGGGAACTCGGCGCCAACATCGCGACCATCGCCGGGCAGTCGATGCCGGACTTCTGGATCGGCTTCGTGCTGCTGATCGTCTTCGCGGTGAACCTGCAGTGGTTCCCGCCGTCCGGGTTCACCTCGATGAGCTCGATCGTGCTGCCCTGCCTGACCATCGTCATCCTGCAGGTGGCCCTCATCTCGCGGCTCGTCCGGCGCGAGATGGTGACCAACCTCAACGCCCCGTACGTCACCATCGCCCGGTCCCGCGGCGTCTCCGAGCGCCGCCTGACCTGGCGGTACGCCTTCGCCAACTCGTCCATCCCGGTGGTCACGGCGCTGGGCACCCGCTTCGCCGCCATGCTCAACGGCGTGGTGATCGTCGAGGTCGTCTTCAAGTGGCCCGGGGTCGGCGAGCTGGTGGTGGACGCCCTGGAACGGCGGGACTTCCCGCTGATCCAGGCGACGGTGCTGGTGACGGTGGTGCTCGCCCTGCTGGTCCAACTCCTGGTGGACATGCTCTACCCCCTCATGGATCCCCGCGTCCGGCTTCAGGAGGCCCGCCGATGAGCGAACTCGCCTCTCCCACCCGTACCGCCGTGCCGCCCAAGGTGCTACGCCGGTCGGCGGCGGCGCGCAAGGCCCGTTACAGCACGATCAAGATGTGGGTCGGCGCGCTGTGCACGGGGGTCGTCGTGGTCCCGGTGGCCCTCGCCCGCGTCCTGCCGCTGCCCGACCCGGTGCACGGCGTGCTCCGGGAGACCTCGCTGCCGCCGCTGAGCCCCGGGCACCTGCTCGGCACCGACCCCAACGGCCGCGACCTGCTCTCGCGCATCCTGCACGGCGGGCAGACCTCGCTGCTTATCGGGCTGCTGGCGATCCTGCTGTCCGGGCTGATCGGCATCGTGGCCGGCGCCGCCGCCGGCTACTTCGGCGGGTGGGTGGACACCGTCATCTCGCGCCTGCTCGAGGCGCAGATGTCCCTGCCGCTGCTGCTGATGCTGCTGCTCGTCGTGGCGCTGTTCGGCCCGTCGATCCTCGTCATCACCCTGGTGATCGCCGTCGCGCAGTGGCCCGAACCGGCCCGGCTGACCCGGGCGCTCGTGCTGGTCGAACGGGGGAAACCGTACGTGGCCGCCGCCCGGGTCCTCGGGCTCGGCCGGCTGCGCATCATCGCCCGGCACATCATCCCGAACATCCTGTCCCAGACCCTGGTCGTGGTGCTCCTGCTGCTCGCCCAGGCGGTGCTGCTGGAGAGCGCGCTGAGCTTCCTCGGCGCCGGCGTGCAGCGCCCCTACCCGACCTGGGGCGGCATCATCTCCGACGGCCGTGAACTCTTCGTGACCGGCGCGTGGTGGCTGGTGACCATCCCCGGCGTCGCGATCGCCCTGCTCGTGCTCGGCGTCAATCTACTCGGGGACGGACTGCGCGACCGGGTGCGGCGCGCGAAGGCGGTGACCTCCTGATGGCCGTGCTCACTGTGCGGGACCTGACCGTCGACCTGATGACGGGGCTCGGCGCGCTGCGCGCGGTCGACGGGGTCAGCTTCAGCATCGATCCCGGCGAGACGGTGACGATCATCGGCGAGTCCGGCTCCGGCAAGTCGACCACGGCGATGGCCCTGCTCCGGCTGCTGCCGGACGACCTCGCCGTGGTCGGCGGCCACGCGGAGATCGCCGGGCGGGACGTGATCGGCAGCCGGCGGCACGTCGCCGCCCTGCGTGGCCGGACGGTGGCGCTGATCCCGCAGGACCCGATGACGGCGCTCAACCCGATCGCCACCATCGGCCGGCAGATGACCGAGGCGATCCGGCTGTCGCACCGCGGCGTCTCGAAGTCGCAGGCCCGCGAGCGGGTCCTCGACCTGCTGCGGGCGGTCCACCTCAGCCAGCCGGAGCGGCGGCTGAAGTCCTACCCGCACCAGCTCTCCGGCGGGATGCTCCAGCGGGTCCTGATCGCCATGGCGCTGTCGGCCGAGGCCGACCTCATCGTCGCCGACGAGCCCACCTCGGCGCTGGACGTGACGGTGCAGGCCGGCATCCTGGACCTGCTGCTGGAGATTCAGGAACGCACCGGCGCCGCGATGCTGCTCATCACCCACGACCTCGGGGTCGCCCGGCTGATGAGCGACCGGGTGCACGTGATGCAGTCCGGCCGGTTCGTGGAGAGCGGCGCCGTGGAGGACGTGATCGACCGGCCCCAGCACCCGTACACCAGGAAGCTGCTGGCGGCGTTGCCGAAGCTCGGGTCGTGGGACGACCCGGGAACGCCGGCCGTGCGGCAGCCGCAGGTGACGAAGGAAGGTGTGTCATGAACCAGCCCCTGCTCGACGTCCGTGGGCTTGTGGTGGAGTACGGCCTGGGCCCGGGGCTGCACCGCGCGGTCGACGACGTCTCCTTCCGGATCCCCCGCGGTGGCTCGCTGGCCGTGGTGGGCGAGTCCGGCTCGGGCAAGTCGACCATCGCCCGGGCCCTGGTCCGGCTGGTCAAGCCGGCCGCCGGGTCGATCACCTTCGACGGCGTCGACCTGGCCGGCCTCACCGAGCGGCAACTGCGACCGCTGCGGCACCGTATCCAGATGGTCTTCCAGGACCCGTACGGTTCGCTCGACCCGCACCTGGACGCTCAGCAGATCGTGGCGGAGCCGATCGCCGTACGCGGCGAGCGGTCGCGCAGCGTCCGGGAGCGGCGGGCGGCCGAGCTGCTCGACCGGGTCGGCCTGCCCCGCTCGGCGCTGCACCGCAGGCCGCACGAGTTCTCCGGCGGCCAGCGCCAGCGAATCGGCATCGCCCGGGCGCTGGCGTCCGAGCCCGACCTGCTGGTCTGCGACGAGGCGACCAGCGCCCTCGACGTCTCCGTGCAGGCGCAGGTCCTCGACATTCTCGGCACGCTGCGGCGGGAGCAGGGCCTGACGTTCCTGTTCATCTCGCACAACCTGGGAGTGGTGCGGGCGGTGAGCGACGAGGTGCTGGTGCTGCGCACCGGCCGGGTCGTCGAACAGGGCCCGACGGAGGAGGTCCTGCAGCGGCCCCGGGACGAGTACACCCGGCGGCTGCGCCGCAGCGTCCTGGAGCCGGCGCTGATCACCGGCCGCAAACCCCGCGAAATCGTCCGGCAGGTCGCGGCGGCCAGGGCGGCGGAGAGCGCGGTGGCATCATGAGGCACACCCCGCTGACCGGGCTGCGCCGCCCGCTGCCCGAACTCGTGCTGGGCACCATGACCTTCGGCGACACCGCCGACCTGGACACCGCCCGTGCCATGGTCGACGTGGCCCTGGACCACGGCCTGACCTCCTTCGACACCGCCAACGGCTACGCCGGCGGGCGCAGCGAGCAGATGCTCGGCGAGATCCTGCGGGGCCGCTGGGACCAGGTCACCGTGGCCACCAAGGCCGGCATCTACCCGGGGGACGCCGGCGGCCACCCGCTGCTGTCCCGCAAGGGCGTCCGGGCCTCCCTCGAGGCCAGCCTGCGCCGGCTCGGCACCGACCGGGTCGACCTGTTCTACCTGCATCAGCCGGACCGGTCGGTGCCGCTGGAGGAGACCGCCGAGGCGCTCGCCGACCTGGTCCGCGACGGACTGGCCGGGGCGATCGGGGTGTCGAACTACGCGGCGTGGCAGATCAGCGACGTCGCGGCGGCGTGCGCGGCCGCCGGCGCGCCGCGGCCCGTCGTGGCGCAGCAGCTGTACAACCTGGTGGCCCGTCGCATCGAGGACGAGTACGTCGAGTACGCGCGGACCCACGAACTGGCCACGGTCGTCTACAACCCGCTCGGCGGTGGCCTGCTGACCGGCCGGCACTCGTTCGACACGGCGCCGGTCGAGGGCCGATTCGGCAGCTCCGCGCTGTCGGGCATGTACCGCGACCGGTACTGGAACCGGCCGATCTTCGAGGCGGTGGAGGGGCTGTCGCACATCGCCGACGACGCCGGGATACCGCTGCCCGAGCTGTCGCTGCGCTGGCTGCTGTCCCGGGAGGTGGTGACGTCGGTCCTGCTCGGCGGGTCCAAGCCGCAGCAGCTGCGCGACAACATCCAGGCAGCGGCCCGCGGGCCGCTGCCGCGCGACGTGCTCGACGCCTGCGACGAGGTCGGCCGCGTCCTCGCCGGCCCGATGCCCGCCTACAACCGCTGACCCACCCAGGAAGGACCATCGTGACCACCGAGCAACCGCCAGCCGCCCGGCCCACCGCCCGCGCCTTCACCGACCGGCTCCGCCGCCGCGAGCGCGCGCTGGGCTACTGGGTGATCATGGACTCGCCGGTGTCCACCGAGCGTATCGCCCGGCTGGGCTACGACTACGTCTGCATCGACGCCCAGCACGGACTGGTCGAGTACGGCGGGATCCTGCGCGGCCTGACCGCGATCGACGCCGGTGGCGGCTCGGTGGGAATGGTGCGGGTCGGGGCGAACGACCCGTTCCACATCGGCCAGGCCCTCGACGCCGGCGCCGCCGGGGTGATCGTGCCGCTGGTCAACTCGGCGGACGACGCGGCGCGCGCGGTGGCCGCGGCGACGTACCCGCCGCGCGGCGTCCGGTCGTACGGGCCGATGCGCTCGGCGCTGCGGGTGGGCCCGGTGCCGGCGGAGGCCGACGCGTCGGTTGCCTGCCTGGCCATGATCGAGACCCCCGAGGGGTTGGACAACGTCGAGAAGATCTGCGCCGTGCCGGGTCTCACCGGCGTGTACGTCGGCCCCTCGGACCTGTGCCTGGCGGTCGGCGGGGCGTACCCGGGCGACCCGGCGGTGGCGGAGGTGTTCGAGGCGGCGCTGCGGCGGATCAGCCGGGCCGCCGCCGAGGCGGGCGTGGCGGCGGGGATCCACACCCCGGCCGGTGCGGACGCCGCCCGCCGACTGGCGGAGGGCTTCACGTTCGCGACGGTCTCCTCGGACCTCGTACACCTGGAACGCGCGGCGGCCGACCACCTGAGGGCCGCCGGTGGTGCGGGATGAGCCGCCCCGCCGCACCGGCCACGGACGGGCTGGTGCGGGCCCGACCGGACGGCTTCGGTGAGGCGTACCTGCCCACCCGGACGGTGCAGTCCCACGCGGCCAACCTGGCGGTGCTGCCCGACGGCGACCTGGGCTGTGTGTGGTTCGGCGGTACGCAGGAGGGAGTGGCCGACATCTGTGTCTGGTTCTCCCGCCTGCCGGCCGGCACCGACCGGTGGCGCGACCCGGTGCGACTCAGCGACGACGCCACCCGCTCCGAGCAGAATCCGGTGCTGTTCACCGCGCCCACCGGCGAGCTGTGGCTGCTGCACACCGCGCAGCACGCCGGGGACCAGGACACCGCGGTGGTCCGGGCTCGCGTGTCCGTCGACTCGGGCCGCACCTGGGGGCCGGTGCGGGACCTGCTGTCGTCCCCGCACGGCGGCGTCTTCGTGCGGCAGCCCCCGGTCGTCCTGCCGTCGGGGCGGTGGCTGCTGCCGACGTTCGCCTGCCCGAGGGTGGCCGGTCGGGCGTGGAGCGGGGAACACGACACGAGCAGCGTCTGGTTCTCCGACGACCGCGGTGGCAGCTGGCAGGAGGCGCCGGTGCCGGCATCGACCGGGCGGGTCCACATGAACATCGTGCCGCGCCCCGGCGGGGGCCTGACCGCCTACTTCCGCAGCCGCTGGGCCGACCACGTGTACCGCAGCGGCTCACCGGACGGGATCACCTGGCAGCCGCCGCACCCCGTCGGGTTGCCGAACAACAACTCCTCGATCCAGGCGGTCGCGCTGCCCGGCGGCCTGACCGCCCTGGCGTTCAACGACAGCAGCCGCCGCGACGCGGTGGCCCGCCGGGTCTCGCTGTACGACGAGATCGACGGAGCGGGAATCGTCGAGGATGCCGTCCCGCAGGTGCGGGCGGTCGAGGACGGTGACGGTGACCGGACCGCCTTCTGGGGCGCACCCCGGGCACCGCTGGTCCTCGCCGTCTCCGCCGACGACGGCTCGACCTGGCCGCGGCGCTGGCTGCTGGCCGACGGTGACGGGTACGCCCTGTCGAACAACTCCCGCGACGGGATCAACCGGGAGCTGAGCTACCCGTCGCTGATGGTGGACAGCGCGGGGGACCTGCACGTCGCGTTCACCCACCACCGGCGGGCGATCCGTTACCTGCGCGTCCCCGCCCAGATGTTGCGGACTGAAGCGGTCGGGAAACGCGACTAGGTGGAAGTCGACGGCCGGCTCCCGGCCGGTTTCGTGCCTGTTTCACCGCCGGTGCCGGCATCGGCGGACCCCGTCGAGTCGGTTCGGGTACGTATCTTTTGCCGCGGCCCGGGGTGTAGTGGGTTCGCTGCTGGCTACTGATGCCGCATGGGGGAGCCCGACGGGGTGAACGGCGCCGACGGTCGGCCGGACAGCCGGAGTTCCGGCGGCGGAGCCGGCGGGCCGGCAGCACCCGGCGGGATCGCGCGCAGGCGCCTCCGCCGGGCGGTGACGTCGCTGGCTGATCCCGAGCGGAGCGCGCCGAGAGCCGGGGTGCGCGCCGCGATCGTGCTGCCGGGTCTGTTCGCGGTCGGACAGTACGTGGTGCGCAACCAGTCGTTCGCCACGTTCACCATCTTCGGCGGCTTCGCTCTGCTGATCATGAGTGACTTCGGTGGCACCCGCCGGGAACGGACCCGCTCCTACCTGCTCGCCACCGCGGCGGGAGCGGTCCTGGTGGTGCTCGGCACGGTGGTGTCCCGCTCGGCGGTCGCCATCCCGGCCGTGATGTTCCTGCTGGCATTCGTCACCACCTTCCTCGCCGCGGTGGTGGGCGGCCACGTCAGCACGGCCCGGCTGGGCCTGCTGCTCTCCTTCGTCCTGGCCGTCACGCTGCCCCCCGCCGCGGGGCAGCTTCCGATGCGGGTGGCCGGATGGCTGTTCGCCGGCCTCGCCGCGACCCTCGCCGGCCTGCTGCTGCCCCGCGCCGGGCCGGTGGCGCTGACCCGTGCCGCCGGCGCGGCCTGCCGCGCGGCAGCCGACCTGATCGATGCGATGGCGCGCACTCCGGACGATCCGGGTCTCAGCCGGCTCCGGCAGGCGGCGGCGGAGGCGGTCGACACGGCTCGCCGCCGGTACGCCGGCACGGCGAGCCGGTCGATCGGCTCGCGGCATCGACTGCGCGGGTACGCCGAACTCATCGGCGATCTGCAGTTGATCGTGGGCGTCGCCGGTCATCCGCTGTACCGGCCCGAACACCTCGCCCGGCGGGGCACCGGAACCGAGGGTGAGTTGGTGGCGGCGATGTCGGGCGTCCTGCGGGCCAGCGCCGCCACGCTGGCGGGCCGGGCGGGCGGGCCGGACGTCCGTGCGGTCGACGAGCGGCGGTGGGCGCACCGGCGCGCGCTGGAGCGGTGGGTGCGGCGGTCGCTGGGCCCATCAACAGCCGGTGAGCAGATCCTCGCCGCGTTGAACGTCGACCACACGCTGCGCGTGCTGGCATACCTGGCGACAGCGGTGGCGGCCAACGCAACGGCGGCGGCGGGCCAGGACACCGGCGCCCGGAGCAGTGGACGAGGCCGGGAGGTCCTGGGCGACCAGCAGGTCCGCCATCGGCGGCTGCGGTGGCTGGCGTCCTCCGCGGCGCCGGGCTCGATCGCGTTGCAGGACAGCCTGCGGGCCGCGGTCGGCCTGGCGGTGTCGGTGTGGCTCGCCGTTCGGCTGGGCCTGCCACACGCGTTCTGGGTGGTGCTGGGTACGTTGCAGGTGCTGCGGACCAACGCCCTGGGAACCGCCCGCTCGGTGCTTCGTGCCATCGCCGGCAACGTGGTGGGTGTCGCCGTCGGTTCGGCCGTGGTCATCGCGACCGCCGGGCACCCGGCGTGGCTGTGGGCGGTGCTGCCGGCCGCGGTGTTCCTGTCCGCGTACACCTCCGGCTCCCAGCGGTTCCTGCTCAGCCAGGCCGCGTTCACGGTCGACCTGATGATCATTTTCAACCTGCTCGCCCCGGTGGGATGGCGCTTGGGCCTGATCCGGCTGGAGGACGTCGCCGTCGGGGTCGCCGTCAGCGTCGCGCTCAGCCTGCTGCTGTGGCCGCACGGGACGCGCCGGCAGTTCATCCGGAGTGTCGCCGCGTACCAACGGGCCGCGATCGGGCGGCTCCGGCACGCCTTCGACCGGGTGCTGGCCGTCGGCGCCGAACAGCTGCCCGCTCCGGCCCCGCCGGCGGGCGCCCGGACCCGGGCCGAGCTGGCGCTCGGCGCCTACCTGGCCGAGCGGTCGGCCGGACCGCTCGACTCCTCGACGGCTGTGGCCCTGCTGTCCGGGGCCAACTACCTGGCCATGGCGGCCAACCTGCTGGAGAACGCGGTCACCGAGTTCGGCTACCGGGCCGACGAGTGCCGGGACGCGGTCGAGCCCGTCCGAACGGCGCAGCAGGCGCTGCTGAGCGGGCTGGGGCGGCTGGCCGACCGGTTGGCCGACACGAGGTCCGGATCATCCTGGCCGGCCCTGCCGGATCTGGACGGGCCGGTGCGTACCTGCCTGCAACGGTGGCGTGACGACGAGGCGGCGGCCGGATCCGCGATGGCGCTGGTGGTCGCGACCGAATGGATCCGCAGCATCCACCAGGTCGGCGACGACCTGGCCGAACCCGTCGACCGTGCGGTCGCGGTGGCGCGCCGGCCCTGGTGGCGCTGACCGGCCGCACGAGCTGCCGCCCGCTGCCGCCGTAGCGACGGCGGATCGCGGGCGTGCGGAAGAAGGCGCTCGCCGGCAACGGCCGGATCGGCTACGCTCGCCGCTCGACACGCCCAGTCGTGACATGTTCATCCGCAGGTCACCGGCCTGTCGCCGGCTCGGTCTCCGACACGGGGACAGTGGCCGTCCGACGCCCGGCCTCCGGACACCGGCGTCGCCACCCCATCCCGTACGCACGCCGAAGGCAGGCCGCCGTGTCCGAGCCCGTCACCGACCCCGTCGCCGGTCCGCTGGCCGAGATCGTCGCCGACGTCCTGCCCGCCGACGTGCCCGAGGCCGTCATCGGCGACGTCATCGCCGAACTGCTGCCCGCCGAGGGCCCGCAGGTGCTCGCCGACGATCCGGTGCAGGCCGCCGCCGCGATCACCGAGCTGGTCGAGGCCGCGACCCGGCAGGTGTTCGCCCCCGACCCGCTGGCCGATCCGGTCGCGGCCCTCACCACGCCCGCGCCGGAGCCGACCGATCCAGCCACGTCGGCCGCCGCCCGCGCCGGCGTCGACATCCGCCCGGTCGACACGCACGTCGACGTCGCCGCCGCCGTCAGCGTCCTCGACGGGGTCTTCGCCCCGGGCGCCGGACACCACTTCTATCCACCAAGCCTGCTGCGCAACCTGCTCGCCGCCGGCGCTCCGATGCTGCTGGCCTGGGACAACGAGATCCCCGTCGGCGTGGTGCTCGCGTTGCCGGGGTGGACCGCCAACGGCCAGCCGCTGGTGCAGTCCGGCCCGATGGCGGTGTTGCCCACCGCCCGCGGCCGCGGCGTGTCGGTCGCGCTGAAGCTCGCCCAGCGGGCCTGGGCGATCGACCGGGGCGTCACCGAGATCCGCTGGACGTTCGACGCCATGGCCGCGGTCAACGCCAACCTCAACCTGCGCCGGCTCGGCGCGACCGTGGAGGCGTTCCTGCCCGGCTACGAGGGTCTCCGCGACGCCGACAGCCACACCCCACTGCCCTACGACCGGTTGCTCGTCGCCTGGCACCTCACCGGCACGCCCGCCGTACCCGCCGACGGCGCCGCCACACCGGTGTGGGCGGTCGCCGCCGCCCCGGACGGGCTGCCGGTGCTCGACCCGGCCTGGGCCGCCGCTCCCGCCGCGCTGGTCGCGGTGCCGGCCGACATCTCCGCGCTGCGCCGCGACGACCCGGCCGCGGCCAGCGCCTGGCAGCACGCCGTCGGCGCTGTGCTGCAGGAGGCGCTTGCGGCCGGCTGGCAGGCCGGCTGGGATCCCCGCGGCGCCTACCGGCTCACCCCGCCGCGCACCCGCTGACCGCGCGACCGGACGAAGATCACGCCGGTTGCGGGACGCGGCACCACGCCCCGAAGTGGTTGAGTGGGCCGGTGCCGCGTCCGTCATCTGTGACACCAAACCTGTCCGGGATGGGAGCGTGATGTTCGCTCCGCTGCGGTTCGCCGCGTTCCGCTACCTCGCGACCGGCCGCCTGGTGAACATGCTGGGCAACGGGGTTGCTCCCATCGCGCTGGCCTTCGCCGTGCTCGATCTGACCGGCTCGGTGCGCGACCTGGGCCTGGTGGTTGGCGCACGGTCGCTGCTGAACGTGCTGTTCGTGCTCTTCGGCGGGGTGGTAGCCGACCGGATTCCGCGCCGGGTGGTGCTGGTCGGCTCCAATCTGCTCGGCGCGTCGACCCAGGCGGCGGTGGCCGCTCTGGTGCTCACCGGTACGGCGACGATCCCGCTGTTGCTGGCGCTCAGCGCGGCCAACGGCGTCGTGAGCGCGCTGGCCCAGCCGGCCTCGGCCGCCGCGACGCCGCAGACCGTGCCGCCGGACATGATCCAGCCGGCCAACGCGATCATCCGGCTCGGCATGAACGCGGGCATGATCGGAGGCGCCGCGCTCGGCGGGCTCCTGGTGGCCGCCGTCGGCCCCGGCTGGGGCCTCGCCATCGACGCGCTCACCTTCGCCATCGCGGCCGTCGCCTTCACCGGAGTCCGGGTCGCCGCCCCGAGGGCACGGACCAGTGGCACGAGCATCGTCGCCGACCTCCGTGAGGGATGGACCGAGTTCACCGCGCGGACCTGGGTCTGGGTGGTGGTGCTCGGCTTCATGATCCTCAATGCGGCCCTCGCCGGCGGCGTGAACGTGCTGGGCCCGGCCGTCGCCGATGCGACGATCGGCCGCAGCGCCTGGGGGGTGGTGCTGGCCGCGGAGACCGCCGGAATGGTCGTCGGCGGGCTGGTCGCCCTGCGGATCCGGGTACGCCGGCTGCTGCTGCTCGGGGTGGCCTGCATGTTCGCCGAGTCGTTCCTGCTGTTGGCGCTGGCCCTGGCGCCGACCGTCGCCGTGCTGCTGGCCGCCGGCGTGGCCGTCGGCATCGCCGTGGAACAGTTCGCGGTCGCCTGGGACACCTCGATCGCGCAGCACATCCCCGCCGAACGGCTGGCCCGCGTCTACTCGTACGACATGTTGGGCTCCTTCGTCGCCATCCCACTCGGCCAGGTGGCGGTCGGACCGATCGCCGCGGTGATCGGCCCCCGCGACACGCTGCTGATCCTCGCGGCGTTGGTGGTGCTCGCCGTACTCGGCATGTTGGCCAGCCGGGACGTCCGTCGGCTGCCGGCGGCGGCCCCCGCCCGGGCGGCCGACGCAGGGTCGGCCGAGCACGTTCCCCCCGGGCCGGGGGACGGCCCGGTCACGGCACCTGCCGGACCGGCCGTCCCCACCTGAGCCACATCCGTCGGGAGCAACGATCGGCGCGGGGAACGAGGACTACGGATGCAGGTCGGTCCGCGCTTGGCCGGTGGACGGGTCGTAGGGGTACGACAGGTGCTGGTGGATCATCAACCAGGCGCCGTCTCGCCGTTCGAAGATCCGGGTTCCGCGCGACCAACTGTCGGCGGTCTGGCCGTCGGTCGGCGTCACCCGGACCTGGTTGAGACCCCAGGCGACCGCCAGATCGCCGTTGACCAGGATCTTCAGGTCGGGCACCTGCCAGGTGACGCTGCCGTCGCCGGCGGCGTCGAGGCCGGCCTTGCAGACCTCGCGTACCGCCTGCACGCCGACGTGCTGCAGCGGATGGTCGTGTTCGTAGGAGATGACGTCGTCGGCGATGCCCGCCATCAGGCCGTCGAGGTCCTTCGCGGCGGTGCGGTCGAACCACCGCTGGTGCAGCCGGCGCAGGTCCTGCTCGGCGGCGTCGTCGCGCCGGTCGGGGTGGACGTCAGCGGGGGCCGGGTCGGTGAGTGGGAAGGAGTGGTGCTCGTGGGCGACGACCCACCGGCCGTCCTGCTTGCGGAGGCCTAGCGTCAGCCGGAGCCGGTTGTCGGGATCGTGGGCGAACTCGTCCGGGGTGCCGCAGCGCAGCAGCGCGTACGCGAAGGCAACCTCGTCGCCGGCGGTGATGTCCAGCGACTCGATCTCGAACGAGGCGCCCTGGGCCTGCCACTGGAAGAACGGCGGCCAGGTTTCCCGGTAGGCGTCCAGGCCGCGGACGCCCTGCTGCGGTGGCGGCACGTCGAACATCACGATGTCCTTGGCGTGGTCGGCAAGGACGGCGTTGAGGTCACCGCGGTGGACCGCGTCGGCCCAGCGCTCGATCAGGGTGCGGATCTGTTCCTCGTCGGTAGGCATGCTCCGTGGGGCCCTCTCGGTTTGGTGTGTCCGTCAGGACTACAACCCGAGCCGGCCCGGAAACTCATCGCGCGCCGTCAGACTTTCTCGGCCAACTGTGCCGGCAGGCCGAAGGTGGGAAAGTGGGCGTCCAGGAACGAGACCACCTCGGCCACCCGGCCACCACGCAGCGTGAGCAGGTCCAGGCCGGCCGGGACGTACGCGAGGCGCTCGTCGTCCCATCGGTAGGTGCCGAACGCGAGCTGCCCGTTGGCCCGCACCGGCCGGAAGCGCCAGCGATGCTGGAGCACCGCCTCGACCAGGAACTCGCGGACGGCGTCCCGGCCCTCGTACCAGGTGCTCAGCGGTGGCATCGAGTACCGTGCGTCCTCGGTCAGCATCGCCACGATGGCGTCGACGTCGCCGGCCTCCCACGCGGTCAGATACCGCTTGACCACCTCCCGCTGCGTCGCGTCGCCCAGCGCGTCCAGGCTCTGTCGCTGACTGGTCTGCGGCAGCAGGTCGGCGAGCACCTTCCGGGCTCGCTGCAGGGCGCTGTTGACCGCGGCGACCGTGGTGTCCAACAGCTCGGCCGCCTCGGCGGCGGAGTAACCGAGCACCTCGCGGAGCAGCAGGACGGCTCGCTGCCGAGGCGACAGGTGCTGCAGGGCGGCGACGAACGCCAGCTCGACGCTCTCCCGCGCGAGCACGCGGTCCTCCGGGCTCAGCCGTGCGGTCCAGCCCATCAGCTGATCCGGGTACGGTTCCAGCCACGCCCGTTCCGCCAGCGGCGCACCCTCGGAGCTCAGATCCGCGGGCAGCTCCCGCCGCCCCCTGCGCTCGACGAGCGTCAACGACCGGTTCGTCGCGATCTTGTACAGCCATGGCCGGATCGATCCGTGGTGCTCGAACCGCTGCAGGCTGCGCCAAGCCCGGTCCAGCGCGTCCTGGACGGCATCCTCCGCGTCATGAACCGAACCGAGCATCCGGTAACAGTGCGCCCGCAACTCGTCGCGCATCGGCCCGACGAGCCGGCCGAAGGCATCCCCGTCGCCGGCACGCGCTGCGGTGAGCAACTCCGTCACCGACGGCTCTCCGCCCTGCTCGGTCCGCACGTGCCAGCTCCGTCCTGATGCGCCACCGGCACCCACGCTAGTGCGGCGTGTCCGCCCACGGGTGCGCCGGTGCCGGGCGCGGGCTCAGCGGTGCTGTCGGATCCGGTCCCAGGTGCTCGGCGGCTCCAGCCCGGCTCCGGTGCGCAGCGGGGTGGCGATCGGGGTACCCGCGCCGGCGACCGCGGTGACCCGGCCGTGTTCGGTCTCGGCCGGCAGCCGTGCCGGCACGGCCGGGATGTCGACGTCCAGCCGTACCCGCATGCCGGGCCAGCCCACCACGGTCAGGTCCTGCACGGCGGTGAGCGTCGTGCCGCCGTCGAGCGGGCCGCGGACGGTGGCGACCTGATCGCCGGCCCGGATGACGGGGTGTACCGCGATCGCCGTGGCGGCGGTGCGGACCAGCGGTCGGGTCGCCCGGAACACCCGGTCCAGTTGCTCGGGGGTGTGGGCGCCGGGCTGCCCGAGGACGGCGCCCACGATGGTGAAGTTCCGGCCGCCCACCTTGACGACGGCGGCGAAGACCAGGCAGCCGCCGGCCTGGTCGGTGGAGCCGGTCTTGATCCCCACGACGCCGTCCTTGCCGACCAGGGAGTTGTAGTTGCGTACGGTGCCGGCGACCGGCAGGGTGGCGGTCTTCTGCGCCACGATCTCCGCGAACGCCGGCAGTTCCATCGCCTTGCGGGCCAGGATCACCTGGTCGACGGCGGTGCTGACGGTGCCCGGGTCGTACCCGGACGGGTCGGTGTAGTGGGTGCCGGTCATGCCGAGCGCCGCGGCGGTGTCGTTCATCTTGGCGACGAATGCCTGGATGCTGCCGGCGTCCCAGGCGGCGAGGATCCGCGCCATGTTGTTCGCCGAGGGGAGCAGCAGCGCCTGCAGCGCCTGGCGTTCGGTGAAGACCGCGCCCGCGACGACCGGCACGAGGGACTCGCCGCGCGCCTGCTCCTTCGGGTACGCGGCGGCCTGCTGCGCGGTGACGGTGAGCGTCGGGCCCTGCTCGCCCCGGTCGAGGGGGTGTTCGGTCAGGATGACGTAGGCCGTCATCACCTTGGTCACGCTCGCGATCGGCACCGGCTTGCGCCCGCCTGAGGTGCCGAGCGAGCCGACCCCCTCGACCGAGAGGGCCGCCTGCCCGGTCTTCGGCCATGGCACCTTCGGTGCCTTGCCGGGGATGGTGGTCGACGCGGGCAGGGTCCGGGTGATCGTCGGGGCGGGCAGTGGGCGGCGCAGCGGCGAGACCGCGACCAGCGCGGTGGCGGCGAGGAGCAGGGCCAGCAGGCCGCTGATCAGCAACCGGTGACCGCGTCGGCGCCCCTGGTTCGCCGGTTGGGGCGGGACCGCTTTGATCACCTGGGTCGTCGCGGAGTCGAGCATCTGGTTATGTCCCCCCGGGTGGCAGGCCGGCGTGTGCCACGGCGCGCTGATGTCGGTGTCGCTGCTGTCGGCGCACGATCAAGTTCGGTCGGGCAGCCGCTGCAGACGGATCGTTCCTCGGTGCGGACCCGTCGGCAAGGGGCGCATCCGTTACCCATGCGAATCGCACAGCTTCTTCACACCCGGCCGGTTAGCTCCTGATCACCACGACAGGAATCACGCCGATGGAGATCGCCCGATGTATGAATACGACGGCCGGACGGGGTACGAGCCGATCAGCGACGTCGACCGCAAGGAGTTCCACGAGCAGGGCTTTCTGCTGCTGCGTGGCGTGCTGACCGAGGAACACCGGGCGGCACTTGAGCAGGCGGTGGACCGGATCCACGGGCGGGCGACCGCCACCGGCAACACCGGCCCGGACGGTTCCCTGCACCTGCTGGGTTTCCTCGAGCGCGACCACCTTTTCGGTGACCTGCTCACTCATCCCGTGACGTTTCCCTATGTGTGGGGGTTGCTCGGCTGGAACATCTATACGCATCACCACCATCTGGACGTGACACCGCCGGCGCGGGAGCCGGAGCGCCCGTACTGGGGGTGGCACCAGGACGGTTATCGGCAGAATTCCGACCCGGAGACGCTGGATCCGGCGGTGCCCCGGCCGATGTTCTCGCTCAAGGTGGCCTACGTGCTGTCCGACCTCACCGAGACGGGTCGCGGCGCCACGAAGATCATCCCAGGCAGCCAGGTGCGGAACAGCCTGCCTCGACCCGACGACGTGTCGGCGCACCATCCGGATCCCGCGGGCACGGTGGAGATCACCGCCGAGCCGGGCGACGCGTTCGTCTTCGACCGCCGGCTCTGGCACTCCCGATCGACGAACCGCTCTGCGATCACCCGCAAGATGCTCTTCGTCGGCTACACGTACCGCTGGATCCGGCCGCTCGACGACCTGCACGTCGACCGGGAGGGGCCGTGGTGGGCGGCCCGTACGCCGGTGCAACGCCAGTTGCTGGGCGACGGGAAGCACACGGCCAACTACTGGGGCATCAACTGGGACGGGCACGTGGACGACGACATCCCCCTGCGCCAGGAACTCAAGCATCGCGGGCTGCTCGACCGGAGGATCCCCTGGCTCCGCTGAAGCCGCCGGCATGGCTACCCTCTGCGACGAGGGCCGCGCGTCGGACCTCACGAACCACCCCGGACATCGTCACCGTCAGTGACGACAAGGTGGCCGGCTCGCCGTGACGTGCCGGCCACCCCCGGGCCCGATCAGGATGGAGCGACATGGGCGGACGGATTCTGGTCGCCGAGGACGATCCCAAGCAGGCCAACCTGATTCAGCTCTACCTCGAGCGCGAGGGACACACCGTGCTGGTGGTCAGCGACGGGCGCAGCGCGCTCGACCAGGCCCGGAGCCGCCGTCCAGACCTGGTGGTCCTCGACGTGATGATGCCGGTCATCGACGGACTCGACGTGTGCCGGATCCTACGCGCCGAATCGGACGTGGCCATCCTGTTGCTGACCGCCCGTACCACGGAGGACGACGTCCTGCTCGGCCTCGACATCGGCGCCGACGACTACATCACCAAGCCGTACAGCCCGCGCGAGCTCACCGCCCGGGTGCGGGCCCTGCTCCGGCGGGCCGGTGTCGTCACCGCGGGAACCCAGGCGGTGCTGCAGGTGGGCGACCTGGAGGTCGACCCGGGCCGATTCGAGGTACGGGTGGCGGGTCGGCCGGTCACGCTGACCGCCAAGGAGTTCGGCATTCTCGAGGTGCTCGCTGGAGAGCCGGGACGAGCGTTCACCCGGACCCAGATCATCGATCGAGCGTTCGGCTTCGACCATTTCGTGCTGGAGCGTACGGTCGACGCGCACGTGATGAACCTTCGCCGCAAGATCGAGACCGATCCCGCGGCACCACGCTACGTGCAGACCGTCTTCGGCCGCGGCTACCGGCTCGCGGCTCCCCGGCCGGGGTCGGCCGACCTCGGCGGCTCGTCGGTTCGGCAGTCGGCGGGTCGCCGGCCGTGAGTTTCCGGCTGCGACTACTGCTGCTGGTCGTCCTCGTCGCGGTGACCGCGACCGTGGCGACCGCCTGGCTGACCCTGCGCCAGGCGTCCCAGCAGGTTCTCGACTCGGCGGCGGCCGACCAGACACAGGTCGACCTGGTCACCGGACAGCTGACCCGGTACGGCCAGGAACACGGGACGTGGACCGGGGTGGTCGACCTGGTACGGGATCTGCGATCCAGGACCGGCCAGCGGATCCACGTGGTGACCGAGTCCGGTGAGGTGCTGGTCGACACCGACACCGAGGAAGGCCGCTCGGCCCGTCCGCTCGGCAGCAGCAGCGCCATCGTCGATCCCCGGCCGACCTTGCCGCTGACCGTCGCCGGCCCCGATGCCACGAAGACCACCGCCATGGCGATCGCCGAATACCGCCACACCGCCCGGTACGCGGCCTGCCTGACGGCCGGCGGAGTCCCGCTGGAGCGCTCGTCCGGCTACCTCGGTCTGCCGCAGTTCGCGCCCGTGTCGCCGGGGCAACCGGACCTCAGAGAGATCATGGCGAACTGCGACAGCGTCGCCGTCGCCGCTGACGACGCCGAGGCGACCGGGCAGGTGAAGGCCTGCGGCACGGCCTCCACGGACAGGACCGAGAGAATCCCCGTGCCCGCCGATGCACAGCGCCCGCCCGCCGATACAGCGACCCGCGAGGACCAGCTGCGCTGCCTCGCCGGCGCGTTCACCGAGGGGATCCGTGACGTGACGCCCGTGCCGGTCCGGATCTATTTCGGTGCCCGTGGGGAGGCAGCGCGCCCGGTGGCGACCGGTCCACTGCTCGCCGCCGCGGCCGGCGTGGCGCTCGTGGTCATCCTGGGCACCGCCGTGTTGAGCCATCGGGTGCTGCGTCCGATCCGGACCCTGACCACCGTGGCCCAGCACCTCGGCCGGGGAGACCTGAACAGCCGGGTCCCGGTGCAGGGCAACGACGAACTGGCCAACCTCGGGCGCTCGTTCAACCGGATGGCCGACTCACTGCAACGCGGTGAGGAACGACAACGGCGGCTCGTCGCCGACGTGGCTCACGAACTACGCACCCCGCTGGCCAACCTGCGCGGCTACCTCGAAGCGCTCGCCGACGGGGTGATCGCCCCCGACCCGGAACTCTTCGCCTCCCTGCACGAGGAGGCCGTGCTCCAGCAGCGGATCGTCGACGATCTGCAGGACCTGGCGCTCGCCGAGGCGGGGAGACTCACCTACCACCGGGTGGCGGTCGACGTCGCCGAACTCCTGGAGACCTGCCGGGCCACGCACCGGGCACGAGCCGAGGCCGCCGGGGTGGCCCTGAGCGTCCACGTCGCACCGGCCGCCCAGCCGGCCGCCTCGGACGCGCCGGCCGGGCCGGCGGTGGTGAACGCCGACCCGGACCGGCTGCGGCAGGTCCTCGGCAACCTGATCACGAACGCGGTGCGGGCGACCGCGTCCGGCGGCAGCGTCGCCCTGCACGCCGGCCGGACCGACGCGGTCGCCGTGATCCGGGTCATCGACACCGGCACCGGCATCGAACCCTCGGCGCTGCCGCACATCTTCGACCGGTTCTGGCGGGCCGACCCGGCCCGCGGGCGGCACACCGGTGGCGGCGGGCTCGGACTCGCGATCGCCCGGCAGATCGTCACCGACCACGCCGGCACCATCACGGTCGCCAGCCAGGTCGGCGTCGGCACGACCTTCACCATCACCCTGCCCACCCTCGTCCGATGACGTCGGCGCGGCTGTCGGCGTCCAGGCAGCCGCCGAGGCACACCCTCACGCCACCCGCCACCGCCGCACCGCTGGAGCCGAGCGGGCCGCACCCTCGTGCGCGGCACGGCCTACCGCAGGAAAGGATGTGACCATGACCGATCCCGAAGCCGCACTCCCCGGGCGCGTTGTCGTCACCGGGGCCAGCGGCAAACTCGGTCGCGCCGTGGTCGCGCACCTGCGCGCCGTGGGCGTCGACGTGCTGGCCGTGGACCGCGCCGCCGGGCGCGACCCCCGCGAGGTCGACGGCGAGTTCCTGCTCGTCGACCTCACCGACTACGGGCAGGTGGTGGAGGCTTTCACCGGCGGCGCCGACGAGCACGCCGGCAGGGTCGACGCCGTCGTGCACCTGGCAGCGGTGCCGGCCCCCGGGCTGTTGCCCAACGCGGCCACCTTCGCGAACAACTCCGCCGCGACGTACAACGTCTTCGCCGCGGCCAGGGCGGCAGGGATCAAGCGGGTGGTGTGGGCGTCGAGCGAGACCGTGCTCGGGCTGCCGTTCGACACCCCGCCGCCGTACGCGCCGCTCGACGAGGAGTGCCCGCCGCGCCCGGAGTCGACCTACTCGCTGAACAAGGCGCTCGAGGAGGAGATGGCGCGGCACTTCTGCCGATGGGACCCCGAGTTGGTCATGGTGGGCCTGCGGTTCTCCAACGTCATGGACGTCGAGGACTACGCGCAGTTCCCGTCCTTCGACGCCGACCCCCGGCTGCGCCGGTGGAACCTGTGGGGCTACATCGACGCCCGTGACGGTGCCCAGGCGGTCGAGCGGGCCCTCGCCCACGACCAGCCCGGCGCCGACGTCTTCATCATCGCCAACGCCGACACGGTCATGAGCAGATCCAGTGCCAGCTTGATGGCCGAGGTCTACCCGGGTGTGGAGGTCCGCAAGGAACTCGGCGAGCATGAGACCCTGCTCGGCATCGACAAGGCACGGCGGGTGCTGGGCTACGAGCCTCAGCACTCATGGCGCAACCACGTGGACCGCTGACCGCCGGCACCCCCGACCCCGGGCGGTGGCCGGGCAACCCGTCCACGCAGTGGCGGTCCGGGGCCGGAGCCGCGGACCGCCACCGCCTACGGCGAGCGCTAGTTGAACTGGAAGTTCGCCGAGTGGGTGGTGCCGTCGATCAGCGTGACCTCAAGGCGTCCACACGTCTTCGCCAGCGACTTGTCGGTCTTCCAGACGTACTGGTACTGCTTGGTGACCGGGTCGTAGGTCAGCGTGCTCGCGCCCGCCGTGACGGTCTGCTGGACCACCTCCTGCGCGGCCGAGGTGTTGCACGTCGTGGCGTGCAGCTCGGGGAAGCCCGACGCGAGAACGGCGAGCCCCTGATCGCCACCGAGACCGAACTTGACCGGGACGGCGCTGCCGGCCTTCACGACGTTGACCTTGTCGGCGCTGACCGGCGAACCGAAGGGCTGCCAGTCGTAGACGACCTGGTAGGTGACGCTGACCGGGGCGGCCTTGTTGCCGGCACGGTCCCGACCGCCGGAGCAGGTCGCGGTGAAGAACCCGACGCTCGGACCGCCGGTGACGGACAGGGCGGCGGGCGCAGCGACCCCGCTGTCGCTGTCGGTGGTCGAGCAGGCCGGCGTGACCGTGGTGCCGAGGGTGATCTGCTCACCCTGGCTGACCCCGGTGACCGTGACGGTGGGCGGCGTGACGTCCTCGTCCTCGGTGACCGCCTTGTAGGCGTTGACCAGGCCGTACCCGAAGAAGCCGTTGACCTTCGGGTTGTTCGGGTCGACCTTGCACCGGCCCTGCGTGTAGTCGGTGCCGGAGGTGGGGCAGGCGAGCGGAATGGCCTGCTTGCGCAGCAACTCGGCGATGTAGTCGGGGGTAGCGCCGGGGTGCTTGGAGACCAGTAGCGCAGCGACGCCGGCCACGTGCGGCGAGGCCATCGAGGTGCCGGACAGCGTGCGGTAGCTGGCCACCCCGGTCGAGGGCGAGGTGGAGTAGATGCTCGACCCGGGCGCGGCCACGTCCACGACCCCGAGCCCGAAGCTGGAGAACGACGAGCGCGCCGGCTGCGTGGTCAGGCCGGGGTACCAGGGCCCGACCGCGTTCGCCGGGGCGGTGGGCTGGGTGGTCGACGACACCGACACCACGTTGGGCAGCTCCGACGGCAGGTCGAGGCAGCTCGGGTCGAGGGTGCGCCGGATCGGGGTGGTGTCGTCCGGGCTGGTGGTGTCGACCGTCTTGTTGGCGAGGTCCTGGTTCTCGTTGCCTGCCGCGGCGACGTTGAGGATGCCGCGATCGGTGGTGTAGTTCACGGCCCGACGGACCGCCTCGACGACCGGAGCCTGGTCGGCCTGGCTCTCACACCAGTACAGCCACGGGTCGATGTAGTAGCTGTTGTTCGTGACCTGGATGTCGTGCTCGGCCGCCCAGATGAAGCCGCAGATCGCGTACTCCGGGTAGATGAAGCCGGAGGAGTTGACGACCTTGATGGCGGCCAGCTTCACGCCGGGCGCGACGCCGACGATGCCGACGTTGTTCTTCGCCGAGGCGATCGTGCCGGCCACGTGCGTTCCGTGGTAGTCGGCGGTGAGGCTGCTGGGGCGCCACGCGCCGGGGGTGGTGTCCGGGGCGCCGGTGCCGACGCAGTTCACCGACTTTGACTGATCCACCACCGGGGCGAGGTCCTGGTGGTTGGCGTCGATCCCGTCGTCGAGAACGCCGACGGTGACGGTCGAGCTGCCGAGGTTGACCTCGTGGGCCGCCCGTGCACCGATCAGGATCATGTCGCTCTGCCGGGTCGCGTTCTCCAGGGCGTCCGGCACGTAGGCGTCGACTTCCTCCGTGTCCTCCGCCATGGCGGGCAGGGCGGCGGTCCGGGTGGCGCCCGCGGAGAGGACGGCGCCGCCGTGCGCGACCGCCTTCACCTTCTGGGCGAACGCAGGATCGGTGGAGCGGGCGATGACCACGCCGATCTGCGCATACGAGACCATCACCTGGCCGCCGGCCTCGGTGACCGCTGCGGCGGCATCCGTCGTCTGCGCCTTGCCGACGGCGTTGACGACATAGCTGAGGTTGGGACCTTCGGCTGCCGCCGCGCTCGGCGCGAGGACCGCACCGAGCGCCGCAAGGACACTGGTCGCTGTGCTGACGATGAGGGCATGTCTGCCCAACCTGGAATTCATTCCGGGCCTTCCGAAAAGAGGGTGAGGGGGTCACCCGATCTTGGGTTGAGTGATGATATGGCGAGCAATTCTCAGCGCACACTCGGCTGGATGGTTGATGGCCGTGGCCAGGTGAAACGCCTATGACCTTCGGTTAATCGGTCAGCCTGCCGGTCTGATATACCGGCATTTGGCCCTGCTGGTTTCATGCGCTTCGCATGCTGCTCGACCAGGTCGGCGACCTCGGCGGGGCCGACCGGCGTGGCGCTATTCGAGGCTGGCCAGTTCGTCCGCGGACAGGCGAAGCGCGCCGGCGGCCACGTTCTCGACCAGGTGATCCGGGTTGCCCGTTCCCGGGATGGCCAAGACGTGCGGCCCGCGACTCAGCGTCCAGGCGACCCGGACCTGGGCGGGCGTGGCGCCGTGTGCGCGTGCGACGGCGAGGACCGTGCCGTTGTCGGCGACGCCGCCGGCCTCCCGTCCCTTACCGGCGAGCGCGAAGAACGGCACGAACGCGACGCCCTGCTCGCCACACGCGCGGAGGGTTTCGTCGCTGGTGCGATTGTCGATGCCGTACGCGTTCTGCACACACACGACGGGGGCGATCGCCTGGGCCTGAGCGAGATGCTGCGGGCGGACATTGGAGATGCCCAGGTGCCGGATCAGGCCGGCGTCGCGCAGCTCGGCAAGCGCACCGAAATGTTCGGCGATCGAGTCGAGGCCGTGCTGGCGCAGGTTCACCACGTCCATCTGGTCGCGGCCGAGCTGGCGCAGGTTCTCCTCGACCTGCCCACGTAGCTGATCCGGCCGGGCCAGGGGCAGCCAATCGCCCGACGGATCCCGGCCGGGGCCGACCTTCGTGGTGATGACCAGATCGTCGGGGTACGGCGCCAGCGCCCGGTTGATCAGCTCATTGGCCGAGCGCAGCGAGGAGAAGTAGAACGCTGCGGTGTCGATGTGGTTCACCCCCAACTCGACCGCCCGGCGCAGCACACCGATGACCCGGTCGCGGTCGCTTGGCGTGCCGAGGTTGAAGGCGGCGCTGCCCGTCAGTCGCATCGCGCCGAAGCCGATCCGGTTGACGGTCAAGTCGCCGAGCGTCCACGTACCCGCCGCAGCCGCGGTGATCTTTCCAGTAGGCATCGGACGAACATAGCCATGGCCCCTGACCTGCGCAGTCGGTCGTGTGCCCGATGGTGCCACGCCAAGATCCCTGTCAGATTTCTTAGCGTCAGGGGAGCACTGCAACTGTCCCGGCGGCCCGGACAGCTGATGGCAGGCCCGCTTAGGGCCCGGCCTGGCCGGCCGCGCGCAAGGGGCACCCCGTGCCGATCCGCGCGAGTGCCTGGTACGACCTCGTCATCACGGCCGGCTTCGCGACGCCGTGGACGTATGCGCTGCTGCACGGCACGCTGTCGCAGTTGGGTAGCGCGCTCGGGATCAGCGGTCGTAGCCGTGCACGTCACCATCGCCGTTTCGCCGGCTCCCAAGGTGACCCGCAGGTGGCCCGCCTGGACCGGCCCACGGTGGAACGGAATCCGCGCCAGCTGCCGTCCGGAACTGTTTCCCGAGTCCTCCATTGGCAACTTCTGCCCGCCTGCGGACCGACGACCGCGCGGAGGAAGATCAATATTGAAACAAGTTTCAGTCTCGTAACGCATTGACCGGCGGCCAACCCTTTGGTGTCGTGAACCTCGCACCGCAAACGGTTTCACCCGCACGCGCGGAGGAGTTGCCATGCCGCTGATCAGCCGTCCCGCCATTACCCGACGAGGGCTGTTCGGCCTGGGGGCAGCCACCGCCGCCACGACACTCGCCGGCACCGCTCGGCCGGCGCCGGCGGCGGCCGTGGAGACCGCCGGGCCATCGGGGGACGCCTCCACCGAACTCCTGCAACAGTGGCGGGAGGCCCCCGGCTGCCACCCGCTGCTGCCGGACGTGTCCGCCGCCGGCTACCGGCTCGGCGAGCGCCCGCCGACGCCCCCGGTCATCGCCAAGGTCACCGACTTCGGCGCCCGCCCCGACGGGACGGACTGCACGGCGGCATTCAACGCCGCCGTACGTCACGCGGGCGAGCGCGGCGGGGGAGTCGTCCTCGTACCGCCGGGGACCTACACGCTGTCCGGGCCGGTCTGGATGCACTGGTCTTCAGTAGTGCTGCGCGGGGCGGGCCGCGACTCCACCGTGCTGCACTTCACGCGCCACCTCGAGGACGGCTACCGGCCGAACCGCCAGCCTAACGGAAACAGCCGCTGGTCCTGGACCGGCGGCCAGATCTGGTTCGTCTCGCCCGAGCGCCGCGCCCGCTGCGAGGCCGAGGACTACGCAGGAACCGAAGGGTGGCTGCTCGGTGACGTGCTCGCCGAGGTCGGCGTCGCCTCCCGTGGTCAGCGGACCCTCATGGTGTCCGGCACGAGCCGGCTGACTGCCGGGGACATGCTCGTCCTCGAGTGCCAGAACCCGGCAGACGCGAGCCTGTTGAAGCATCTCGCCGGCGACGTCCCCGGCACCCGGGACTACGACTGGCCACGCGGCGCGCCTCAACTCGTCACCGGATCCGGCGGGCAGTACGTGCAGTACGCGACCCTGCAGTGGCCGGTGCGGGTCGAAGCGGTGCTCGGCGAGCGGACCGTCCGGCTGGCCCAGCCACTCAAGTACGACCTCCGGCCCGGATGGCCGGCCCGGCTGCGCGCCATCGGCCCCACCGTCCACGACGCCGGCGTCGAGCACCTCACGATCAGGAACGAACTCGTCCCGCAGACCGCGCACAACAGGCATCCGGGCTCGAACGGGGTGTGCTTCCAGGCGGTCCATGACTGCTGGGCGCGGGATGTCCGCGTGGAGAACTGCGACCTCGGTTTCGGACTCACCTCCGCCAAGTCGATCACCATCACGGGAGTCACCGTCGGCGGACGCGCCGCCCACCACAGCTTCGCCTGCCGCATGCAGTCCAACGACAACCTCGTGGAAGACTTCGAGATCGAACGGTTCACCGTCCCCGTTCCCTCAGACGCCATCCATCACGGGCTCAACCTGGAGGGACTGTCGGCCGGAAACGTCTACCGAGGCGGCCGCATGGCCGAGGGGACCTTCGACTCCCACCGGGCAATGCCCTTCGAGAACGCCCGGACCAACATCACGCTCGAGAACAACGGGCGGGTCGGTGGCTCCGCCGCGTCGGGTCCCCTCTTCGGCGCCCGGATGACCCACTGGAACGTCCGCATCACCAACGGCCGCCAGTACGCGGTCACGATCGCCGACGTGGCGCCGCGCAGCCTCACGGTGGGCGTGCAGGGCGTCGAGTACACCAGCAGCGGGCTGACCCGCGATTTCTCCGGCGACCTGGAATCGCTGCTCGCCGCCCACGGGTCAGCACCGTCGGTCGAGGACCTGTACGTGGCGCAGCGCGGACGGCGCTAACGATCTTTGGTCGCTAGGACGCCGTCTGCTGCGCGGCGGAACTGGAACGTACGTGGGAGTCGACGCGGCTCAGTTCTGCGGCGGATGGCCGGAGAAGCCGGACAGAGGAAGGGATTTGGCCACATCCGGTCAGGTACTAGCGACTCGCTTCGATGGCTCGATACTCTGACTCGCAGGATTGCCCGACGTGTCGTCCTGCGCCATTGCGCCGGAAGCCGGGCACCGGCTAGGCGCGCACGCCCGCCCCGGGGCTGGAGAGCACTGGCGACCAACGGGGCGGCGGCCGGGCTGCCGGCACCATGCCGGGTGGTGCGCTGGGAGGGACTCGTGCCCGCGTTGTGAGGCACGAAGCCCCGCAGCTCGTCTGGGCAGCGCTCGCTCCGCTCTTGAAGGGTCTTGCCGAGTAAGGGAAACGACGACAACCAAGGAAAAGGTTTACCCACGCCTTGGTCAAGCAATCGAGGAGGCTTCCCATGCCGAGCCAACCGAGCCGCCGCACGTTTCTCCGCAGCATCGGCGCCGTGGGGCTGGCGGCCTATGCGCTGCCGTCCGGCAGCGCCGCGGCGTCCCCGTTGCCGCCGGGCAACCCGTGGGCCCGGGCCGAGTACATCAGCGGCAAGGTGCGCCGCCCCCACTTCCTCGACCGCTCGTACGACATCCGGCAGTTCGGCGCCGTTGGCGACGGCGTCACCCACTGCACCGAAGCGATCAAGCGGGCCATCCAGACCTGCCACGCCGCAGGCGGCGGCCACGTGGTCGTGCCAGCCGGTCGGTGGCTGACCGGTCCGATTCACCTGCTGAGCAACGTCAACCTGCACGTCACCGCCGACGCGGTGGTGCTGTTCAGCCGGCGCCCCGCCGACTATCTGCCCGCCGTGCTGACCCGGTTCGAGGGGGTCGAACTCTACAACTACTCGCCGCTGATCTACGCGTACGAGCAGGAGAACATCGCTGTCACCGGCTCCGGCGTCCTCGATGGCCAGGCCGACATGGAGAACTGGTGGCCCTGGTGCGGTGCGGCCAAGTTCGGCTGGAAGCCGGGTGACCCGCGGCAGACCGAGGCCAGGAATGCGCTGTTCGCGCAGGCCGAGCAGGGAGTTCCCGTCGAGCAACGGGTGTTCGGCGACGGCGGCTACCTGCGGCCGTCCTTCGTCGAGCCTTACCGCTGCCGCAACGTCCTCATCGAGGGAATCACCATCGTCGGGTCACCGATGTGGGAGATACATCCGGTGCTGTCCGAGAACGTGCTCGTGCAGGGTGTAACCGTCAACTCGCACGGGCCGAACAACGACGGCTGCAACCCGGAGTCCAGCCGCATGGTCGTCATCCGTGACTGCACGTTCGACACGGGAGACGACTGCATCGCGATCAAGTCGGGACGGAACGCCGACGGTCGCCGCGTCAACGTGCCGAGCGAGGACATCCTCATCGAGGGCTGCACGATGCGCGACGGCCATGGCGGCGTGACGATCGGCAGCGAAATGTCCGGCGGTGCCCGCAACGTTTTCGTGCGGGACTGTGAGATGTCCAGCCCCAACCTCAACATCGCGCTGCGGTTCAAGACCAACAGCGTTCGCGGTGGCTTCATCGAGGCCTTTCATGCCCGCGACCTGACCATCGGGGAGGTCGGCGGGTCCGTGATTGACATCAACTTCTTCTATGAGGAGGGTCCGGGCCATGGCTTCAACCCGATCGTCGGCGACATCGACGTCCGCAACGTCATGGTGGGGAGCGCGACCCGGGCGCTGAACCTCCGCGGCTACGCGGACGACCACGTCAGGGGGATAACCCTGACCGACATCGACTTCGGCGCCACCAGCCAGCCCAACGTCGTCGAATACGTCGATGACCTCGTCCTCAAGAACGTCCGCCAGAACGGCGTGGAGCTGGTGATCTGAGCCTGGCCCGGAACCGAGCCGAAGAGTGTCCCGGCGGTGTTCGGTCCCACGGTGCTCTGGAAAGGCCGGAGATCGTCGTGCTCGCCGGGCCGGTTGGTGCCCGGCACAGCGAGGTGGCCGCGCCGACTGGATGACGCGGGACGAACGCGCCGGCCATCAGTTCGGCTGCTCCTCGAAACATGAACGGTAACGACACGCACACCGGAGGTCATACCGATGAAGAGGCGAGGTAGGAGACGGGTCATGCTTGTCGCGGTGGCCGCGCTGGTGGTCGCAAGCGCACCACGCGTGGCATGGGCAGATCCCGTCGAATCTCGGCGAGCACGGCGGAACGGCGTTCCACCGGGACCGTCGTTGTCGCCAAACAGAACAAATCCGGCATGATAAAAACTGTCGGGACCTCGACCATCACTGTCAGGAACGGCGTGACCGTTCAACAACTCAAGGCGCAGATCGTCGCCAAGGACACGTCGAGACAAAGCCACATCGTGGTGAACAAAGATCATCAGGAGAAGCGGTCGGGCGTCATCGCCGACGGCGATCAGTTCCAGGTTACCGCCGAGAACGGCGAGGACCGATTCGCTTATCGGTTGGCAATCTACGATCCGGTCGCCAAGAAAAGAGACGGCGCGTACTGGAACGAGGACCAGTACAACGAGATAGACCAGACGGTCAACGCCAACACGCCGACCTTCAAAGACAACTATTGCGACATCACCGACCCGAAGTATGCCGGCCTGGTGCGACGCGTCACCGAGACATTCTACGTCGGAAATCAGGCCGACAACCCGGCGAACAAGACGTCACCGTTGGTCGCAAGCTCGCAGGAGGTGTGGTACTACACCGAGGCGATTCATGCCGCGATCAGAGACTGTCACGAGAGCGGCGGTGGTATCGTCGTCATCCCCGCCGTGGGTTCACGCAACGCCAACGGCGCCTACTACTCGGGGGCGATAACCCTCCTGAGCAATGTCAACCTGCGGATTGAGACCGGTGCCGTGGTCAAGTTCATGCGGAACAAGACCAACAAGTACTACCCGGTCGTCCTGAGCAGTTATGAGGGGACCGACTTCTACAACTTCTCTCCGCTGATCTACGCGCTCAACCAGACGAACATCGCGGTCACTGGCGGCGGGACCCTCGACGGCCAGGAGGACATGTGGAACTGGCGACCGTGGAAGAAGGGCTACTGGGGTGAGCCGTCGGTGGAGAACAAGAGCCTCGACGCTCCGTACGGTGAAAACGGCATCCTCAACCAGATGAACTTCGAGGACGTGCCGATCACGAAGCGGATATTCACCGACGACGGGCATATGCCCAGCGCGATCCCGGTGATCGACGGGGACACGGTAAAACACGTTCCGCCGCCAGCGGACGCGGTGGCCATGAAGTCCACCTTCCGGCCGCATTTCATCGAAACGAACCATTCTCGCAACGTCCTCATCGAGGGCGTGAAGATCAGGAATACGCCGTTCTGGATCGTCCACCCGCTCAACTCCGAGAACGTACTCATCAGAGACCTCGACATCTACAGCGACAAGACCAAAGACTTCGAGGCCACCGGCTGGAACAACGACGACGGAACCAACCCGGAGTCCTCCAAGAACGTCGTCATGGAGAGGAACCGGGTTACGGTCAGCGATGACGGTGCCGCGATCAAGGCCGGCCGAAACGTCAATGGCAGGCTGCACCGGCAACCAAGCGAGAACATCATCGTCCGGGACTCGCTGTACAACAACGACAACATCGGCACCTACTCCGCCGCGATCTCGATGGGCAGCGAGATGTCGGGAGGAATCCGGAACGTGTTCATCGAACACAACGAGTTCGGTGGACCTGGGCTGGCGATGATCCTGAAGATCAAGACGAACTCGTACCGGGGTGGATTCGTCGAGAAGATCTACCTCCGGCACAATCTGCTGAAGATGGCGCGGTCCGCGATGGTCCAACTCGACAGCAACTACTCCGAAACTGTGTCGTTCCCCAACGCCGACATCTTCAACCCGACGGTCCGCAACATCTACCTGGACGACGTCAACACCGCGCCGACGATGACTCCGGGCAGAACCACGTTCCAGTTCTCCAGCGCAGCCTCGCGTTCACCGGTGGAGAACGTCTACTATCGGAATTCGACCTTCCACACGAGCAACACACTGCAGGCCGCATTCAACTCGAACAAGAACATAAGAAACCTGGTTGTCGAGAATGTAACCTACCTCGACCCGTCGACCGGAGCGGAGACGGTTTACAACACGACACCGCTGAACGTCCTGGACGAGGCGGTAGCTCACGCAGGCGATGAGACCGTGCAACTGACGCCGGTGAGCGTCGGCAACCCGAATGTGATCAACAAGGTCTCCGGACACAGCTTCACGATCACCGGCCAGGTCGACCTGTCCAAATACCCCGGCTTTGTAATCGGTGGCACGGCCCGCATCTTCGTGGACAGGAGTGGCACGGCGATTCCGGTGACCGTGAACGCGGACGGCTCCTTCACGAGTGGCACGATCACGCTGAACGACGACCAGTACTGGTACACCGATCGTCACTATGTCGCGCTGAACCTGTTCAACGGAATCAACATCAACACGATCGTCTACCACGTGGCCGCGGACGCATGAATCTCTTGAAGTCCCTGACCATTCTCGCCGGGTGGCCGCACCGACGGCCACCCGGGAGACGGTCTCGCGCCCCTATTCGTGCGGCCAGGCGACGCCTCGTCCTCGACGGTCGATCCCGCAGATGCTGCGTCGGCGGTTCGGCGACCTGACCACCGCCCACGTCGCCGACGGCTGCCTGCAAGCCGGCGTCCCGGTGCAGTGCGGGCCGCCCGGGACGCGGCCGGTGGTAACCGGCGGACGGGCCGTCGCGGGGTGGGTGCTGCCGACCCGCCACGTCGGCAGCGTCGACCACTTTCTCGAGGCCGTCAACCGGGCCGCGTGGGCGACGTGCTGGTGGTGGACATCAGCCGGCGTACGGGCGAGGCCTGCGTCGGCGACCTGATGGGCCTGGAGGCGCAGGCCGTCGGCCTGGCCGGCCTGGTGGTCGGGGCCTGCACCGGGACACCGTCGACATCCGGGCGGTCCGGCTGCTGGTGTTCAGCCTCGGCGCCATCCCGACCGGCCCACTGCGCCTCGACCCCGGCCCCCGGACGCGCTGACCTCGGCTCGGGTGGGCTGTGGACGGTCGATGCCGGCGACGTTGCGCTGGTCGACGAGGACGGCGCGCTGTTGTGCCGGGTGGACCGGGTGGGGGAGGTGTTCGACCTCGCGGAGTCGATCAGGGACGCGGAGCGACGGCAAGCCGACCGGAGTGAGCCGGGGAGCTGCGCGCTCAGATTGGCCTCGGGGCACATCTGGCCGCCCGCGCCGAGAATTCAGCGCCGACCTTGCGGAACACCTGCGGGCAGTGGGGCGGGGCGATCGAGGAGTGAACTTGGGGACGGGTGACCGGCGAAGCCGGCCACCCGCCCCCGTTCGTCCGTCACAACGCCGGGGCAAGCCCCTCCCACCGAACCACCCAGCCCTCCGGGAACCCGGGTGCGGTGCCGTCGGCGCCGGCCGCACCGCCCGGCACGTCTGGGGAGTCACCCCAGCCCGCGCACATCATCGCAACGGCGTAGAGCAGCCCGCCCGCGGCCGGGAAGTATGGCGAAGGGACCCCCTTCTTGCCACTGGCCGGCAGCCCAGTGTCGGTGAAGCCGAGTCGCTCGTGCAGCAGGAAGTCCACCGCCCGTACAGGGTCCCCCAGGCGGGCGGCGTTCATCGCCAGCAGCGGGAAGTCCCAGCTGTACAGGTCGGTCACCGGCCACGTCTCGTACACCTTGGCGGTGGTCGCCCGCATGGTCTCGACGTCCACGCCGTCGCCGGGCAGCATGCCGTACGGGGCGACCGGGTCGGGGTGGTTGGTGTTGAACCGGGTCCACATGTCCGGCACACCCTCGTAGAGCACGTACCGGCCGTCCTGCACGGGCAGCGGCGCCAGCCGGGTGAGCACGTCGTCCCACCGCGCGTCGCGGCCCAAACCGAGGCGTTCGCGCCACTGCTGGGCGATCCGCAGCCCGAACCGCCAGTACGACAACTCGAAGGTCGGGTTCGTGGTGGCCCCGGCGGGGTTGCGCTCGTTGGCGCACATCAGCGGCGGCCCTAGAACATAACGGCCGGTGCCGTCATCGTGGGCGAACGACGCCATGAACTCGGCGCTCTCGAAGATCACCGTCTGCCACTTGAGCAGCGTCCGGCGGGTCGGGTGGGCCTGGTAGTCGAGTTCGGCCAAGAAGATTGGGTGCGGCTGCTGCCAGAGCAGCAGGGCGGTCGGCACGTTCGGCGACTCGCGTCCGGTCGCGTCACCGACCGCGGTGGTCATCTTCGGCCACCGGGCGCCCCGGAAACCCTGCTCGGCGGCGAGCTGCCGGGCGCGCGGCAGGAACCGGGAGTAGATGTCGGTGCTGCGGTCCAGCAGCGGCCACCGGTCCCAGAGCGCGTAGTGCGCGGCGTGCCACCAGTACATTTCCATGTGGAACTTGCCGTACCAGCCGTTGTTCACCAGGCCCGACTCCTGCGGCGGCTCATTGCCCGCCTCGTTGACGGCCAGGTGGTACTGGCTGAGCACGATCCGCCGCTCCAGTTCCCGCCACCGGGGATCGCTGCTGCCGGACAGGTCGACCGCCCCTCCCGTGTGCCAGAAGCGGGGCCACCAGGACGCGCTCTGCGCCGACACCTCGGCGGCTGGTGGGGCCGCCCGGTCCACCTCCGGTGCGAAGTGGCAGGTGAGGTCGAGCCGCTCGGAGCGCCCGCCGGTGATCCGGTAGCGGTGCCGCGCCGGGTCCTCCCGGGTCACCGTCGCGCCGGCGGTGAAGGCGAGTGCGACCTGGTACTCGGTCTCGTCCAGGACGTGCATGATCACCGCGCCGGCGGCGCCGCGGGAGGACAGGGTGGTGGTGTGTGCCTGCGGCCGGTCCCAGAAGCCGACGTACGGGGCGGAGAACTTGTCCTGCCCGGCGGCGGTCGCGTAGGGAAAGTCGAGGAATACCGTGAGCCGGCCGAGCGCCACCAGGGGCGAGGTGATCCGGACGCCGACCGCGTCGATGCCGGGGTGGCAGGAGGTCTCCACGGTGACCGGATGCCCGTCCAGCCGGAAGCTGCTGTGCAGCAGCCCGGTCCAGGTGTCCAGCCGCTGCACCGTGTCGGTGAGGTCGGCCTCGGTGGCCTCGGTGCCGTCGGCCCTCAGCAGGTGCAGGCCGATCCGGCCGAGGTTGATCCGGTGCGGGTTGCCGCGCAGCCAGTTGTGCAGCTCCGGCTCGTTCTTGTCGCCGGTCCAGTAGTAGACCGGCCGGCCGTAGGTGTCCCAGACCGTGCCCTTGTAGTCGGCGACGGTCTTCCCCGGCGGCAGGGCGTCGCTGTGCCAGCCCCAGTCGGACAGGGTGGAGAACGGGACGAACGTCTGCAGGCCGGTGACGTCGGCGCCGAAGGCGAACCGGCCGTTGCCCACCTGGACGGGCAGTTCCCGGTCGCTGGTGTACCGGACGATCGGGTGGCGGGAGACCACCGCCCGCCGGTCGATGCGCGGTCCGGGCTGCGGGGGCGCCTGCGCCGCTGCGGCCTCTGCGGCGAGGACCTGGGCCATCAACGGAGCGGCGGCGAGCGCGCCGGCTCCCCGCAGGACAGTGCGTCGGCTGATTCTGGGTTCTTCGGTCATTTGCGCCTCTCCTCGGGCGGGACGATGCCTCGTGGTTCGGGCGAACGTGAATCGATTCAAGGACCCGGGTCACGCTACAAAGGCACCGGCGGCGACTACAACCCTTGCCGGCGAACTCGGCCGGATCCGGCCACCCGCCCCCGGCCACGCAGCGGGCTTCGCGAGCATGCTCGCGGGGCCCGCGGGCACGGTTACCAGGAGGCCGGCTCGCCCTTCTGGTACAGCCACGTCGAAGAAGGCGTCGAGGTTTTCCGGTGGTGTTGGTGGTCTGCAGGCGCTCGTCGCGTTCGCTGCGGCCGCGCCGCTCAGGCGCGGCGTTCCGCTGGGCCGGACGACTCGCGAAGCACCAGCTCGGTAGGCAGACGGATCGCCTCGCCCTCGCCCTGTCGTGCGGCGAACTGCTCGATCACGAGCTCTACCGCGAGCCGACCGGCGTGCGACCCGGGTCCAGCCAGGGTGGTCAACGAGGGATGGACGAAGTCGGCGGCGAAGATGTCGTCGAATCCGATCACGCTGATGTCGGCCGGGACTCGAACACCGCGCTGGGCGAGGCGTCGGATGATGCCGATCGCCAGGAGGTCGTTGTGAGCTACGACCGCCGTCACATCGGTGCGTAGTGCTCCGTCGGCGGCGGCCCCGCCGTTGGCGACGTTGGGGGTGTACGGACCGATCCGGTGTGCCGTCAGACCGTGCGCTTCGGCCCCGGCGCTCAGTGCCGCCCAGCGCGCCGCACCCATCCAGGAGCTGGGTGGCCCGGCGCAGTAGGTGAGGCTCTGGTGCCCGAGCGAGGCCAGGTGTTCCAGGATCTGCTGACAGCCCGCGGCGGTGTCGAACGTGACGCTGGTCAACCCGGGCAGCTCTCGATTGAACAGGACGATCCGGTGCAGTTTGGCGAGGTCGCGCAGGACCTCGTCGCGGAGTCGGCTGGAGGCCAGCAGGAACCCGTCCACGCCAGCGGCCAGGTCGCGAATCTGGTTCTCCTCGATGCGCCGGGATTCCTCGGCGTTGACGATCACGAGAGTGACGTCGGACGCCTTCGCGCGCTGCTCCGCGCCGCGGATCAGCTCGAAGAAGTGGGGATTGGTGATGTCGGACAGCACCATGGCGATGGTGCGGTGGCGTGGACCCGGAAGGGCGCGGTTCTGCGGTCTGTGCTGGTAGCCCAGCTGTGCGGCGGCAGCGACTATCCGCTGTCGCGTCGCTTCGTTGACCCGGCCGGGCTTGTTGAACGCCCGGGAGACCGTCGATGCGGCCACGCCGGCAGCTTGCGCGACATCGAAGATGGTGGGCTCCACGAACGCATCTAGTCACGACAATGGCAATTCTGGCAATACCTTGCAGAAGTTGTCGCCTGGTTCCTAGGTTGCGACCGTGCCGGCCGCACGGTGACCGTGGCGGACGAGAGGAGCGAGGGATGTCGCAGCCCGGGCTAAGAGGTCGAGGTGTGCAACCCGACAAGCGCAGTTTCGCGGGTCGGGCCAGGCGATGGTCCGCGGCTGTCGTGACCGGCGTTGTGCTGGCCGCGTCCCTGACGTCGGTGGAGGTGACGCCGGCGCACGCGTCGTCGGGTGACTTCACCATCTTCAACGGTCACACGACCTCGCCGATCCTGATCGACCCGTCCTACGGCGGCGATCACGCCGATCGGGACTACACGCAGGTGCGCCGCGCCGTTCAGGACCTGCGGCAGGACGTCGCCATGGTGACCGGGGCGATCGATCCCGGTGAGGTGCAGAGCCTGTTTGTCGACGACGAGTCGGCCAAGGAAGCGCGGTTGGCGAAGGCCGACCAGAGCAAGCTGCCGGCCCTGCTGACCCACGCCGCGGGCCAGCAGAACGCGATCATCGTCGGCCAGATCGGCCAGAGCCGGCTGATCGACGAGATCGTCGCAGCCGGCAGGTTCGACGAGGCCGCCGGGATCAAGGGCAAGTGGGAGGCGTACGCGACCAAGACCATCAAGAACCCGATGCCCGGGGTCGACAACGCACTGGTGATCGCCGGCAGCGATGCCCGCGGGACGATCTACGGGATCTACTCGATCTCTGAGGAGATCGGCGTCTCACCGTGGTACTGGTACAGCGACGTGCCGGTCAAGCAGCGCGACGACATCGACGTTAAAGGCAAGACCCGGGTCGACGACGGGCCGGACGTCAAGTACCGCGGATTCTTCATTAACGATGAGGAACGCACCATCGCGTGGGCGAAGAGGAAGTTCCCCACCGGCAACGGCACGCCTGATGTCAACTTCTACCGGCACGTCTTCGAGCTGATGCTGCGGCTGAGGCTGAATACGCTGTGGCCGGCGATGCACCTGGCCTCAAGGGCGTTCAACGCGGTCACCGACACCGGGACGTACGACACGGGGACACCGATCAACGCTCGCGAGGCGGCAGCGTTCGGCGTGGTCGCGTCCTCGTCTCACGCCGAGCTGATGCTGCGCAACAACGAGGGCGAGTGGCGACAGTGGTACGACCGCAACAAGGACGCGCTCCACATCAAGGGCGCGGACGCCGTGGCGGCCTTCGACTACTCGATCAACAAGCCCGCGATCCTGGAGTACTGGCGCCAGCGGGTGGTCGCCAACGCCGACTTCGAGAACATTCTTGCCCTGGGTATCCGCGGCGTGCACGACAGCGATCCGGTGTTCACACCCGGTAACCAGTACGGGTTCAAGGACAAGGTCGAGATGGAGGCCGACGTCATTCGCGAGCAGCGCGAGCTGATCGCAGCGGTCTACGGCAGCGCCGACGCTGTGCCGCAGGTGTTCATCCCGTACAAGGAGATGAACGACCTCTACAACGCCGGGCTGAAAGACCACATCCCCGCCGACGTGACCCTGATGTGGGCCGAGGACAACCAGGGCTATCTGCGCCAGGTGCCCACGCGGACCGAAGCCGCCCGGTCCGGCGGGAACGGCGTCTACTACCACATCTCCTACTGGGGCGAGCCGAAGAGCTACCTGTGGCTGAACTCGACGCCGATGTCCCTGATGGTGCAGCAGCTGCGTCGGGCGTGGAACTCCGGTGCGGGGCGTTACTGGATCCTCAACGTCGGGGACATCAAGCCCGGCGAGATCAAGCTCGACCTGTTCGCCAAGCTCGCGTGGGACGTCGAGGGCTATGACGACACGAACATCGGGAGCAGGTTCCTCACCGAGCACGTGCAGCGAGACTTCCGGCTGAGGGGCAACAACGCCGCCGTGGTCGCCGACGCACTGAAAAGGTTCGACGCGCTCGAGAACACCAAGCGCGCCGAGTTCTGGGGGGAGATCAACTCCTCCAACGCGAACTCAGGAAGGATCCACGCCGGTCAGGTCTTCCCGTTCAGCGCCACCTCTGACGGGGATGAACTCCAGCGCTACATCAACGAGTCCAACGAGCTGGTGAGGATTCTTGAGGGCGTGTCCGCGAAGCTCGACCCGCGCTATCGCTCCGCGTTCTATCAGCAGGTGCTCCACCGGGTCCGGTCCTACCGCAACATGGCGGAGCAGATCGGCTTCTACTGGAAGAACCAGCTCGCTGCCGCCCAAGGCCGCTACGCCAGCGCGGGCAGCTACGAGCTGCTCTCGAAGCAGGCCCGTGAGCGCATCCTCGCCGACGAGGACTACTGGAACACGATCAGCGACGGCAAGTGGGACCACGCCATCGGCCACAGCCATCCCGAAGGTTTCCCGAACGAGGGCGCCGTCATGCTCACCAACGACCGGTATGCCCGGGTGGCCGCACCGACCGATGCGGTGGGCGCCGCCGCCGAGGGGAGCAAGGAGCCCGGGCACGGCACGCTGACGTTCAACTCGGCGGCACCCGACGACAAGCGGTTCTTCGACGTGTTCTCCCGGGACGACGTCGCCACGCCGCAGGAGTGGATCGCCGAGGCGGGCGCTGCGTGGATCACCCTTTCTCAGCGCTCGGGCACGACCGCGACAGAGCACCGAGTCACGGTGACGGTCGCCAAGGACCACCCGGCCACGACGGGAACGATCCGGGTCTTCAACGCCGTCGACGGCGCCAAGGCCGGCGACCCGGTCGCGACGTTCACGGTCGACGCGAAGCGGGCCGCCGTGGACCTGCGCCGGATCGCCGAGCCGGCGCACCTGGAGGCCAACGGATACGTGGCCCTCGAGGCCGAGCACTTCTCCGAGAACGTGCCCGGTGCCGACGGGAGCCGGTGGGCACCCCTTGAAGGCGTGGGCCAGCGCGGGGCATCGATGGGCAGCTTCCCGGAGATCGCGCCCCGGGTCGACTCCGCCTTCGAGACGACCGCCCGCCTGAGATACCGGGTCCACTTCACCTCCACCGGGAGGTTCACCGGGACCTTCTACCGAATTCCGACGCTGAACGAAGGCACCGAGGACAACGGCACGCCGCGCACCGCGCGCACGGCCGTCGGGCTCGACGACCAGGTCCCCAGCCTGCTGCGCGGCAACTCCGTCGCCGGTACGAGCACCAGCCCCTGGGGATTCAACATCATGCACGGGATCGAACCCCTGACCTTCACCGTCGAGGTGACCACGCCGGGCTGGCACGACCTCATGGTCTACCGCTCGGACACCGCGATCCTCTTCGACCGGATCATCATCGAGACTCGCGACGGCGCGGTCGGTGACGGCCTGGTCGGCCCGCCCGAGAGCCCGAACAACATCGCCGCACCCCAGACAGCGGCCGTGGCGGCACTTCCCGGCGTGATGCCGCAGCTTCGCCGGCTGCCTGCGATCGAGACGTCGGTGGGCCGGACGAGCAGGGTCGAGGGTGTGGCGGGCGTGGTGGCCGCGGAGTCGGACAACGAGACCGCGGTGTCGGTCGCGATCAAGGACGGCGCGGTGAGCATCACCGGACGCAGGGCCGGGCGAACCGAGGTCTCCATCACCGCCGGTGGCGGTGAGGCCTGGGTGCTGGCCGTCACGGTGCGGCGGGCGGACGGTGCGCCGGTCGGCCCGTACCTGGAGCAGGACGGCCTGGTCGTCCTTGATCCGGCGGACGCGCTGGAGAAGAGCGCTTCCGCTCGTGCGACCGACAGCAACAACGGGACGCACGGGTGGGCGTTGGCTCGGAACGGCCTGCAGGTCGTCCCCCCTGCCGATGCCAGCGCGAAGGCGCAGTGGCTGGCCACCTCCGCGGCCCAGGCCGAGGCGCTGTTCAAGGCCGGCCCGACGCAGAAGGTCAACGGAAGTTCCGCGGCAGGAGCACCCCCGCGGCTCGACTTCACCGTCGACATCCAGACCGGCGGCACCTACTACCTGTTCGTCAACTCGAGCCACCCCAACGCCGACGCCGACTCCTACCACCTGGTCGTCGACGGGCAGTGGCGGTACCAGTCGGGCAAGAGCGCACCGGAGACCGGGTTCGAGACCTGGTACGGCAGCACGAGCGCCACGGGTGCCGCGCTGGCGCTCAAGCCCGGCGAACACACGATCACGCTCGCGCCTCGCGAGGCCGGGATCGTGCTCAACCAGATCGCCCTGACCACGAACAGCACGCCGGGCTTCTCCGGGTTCCTCACACCCAGCGGCCGGGGCCACCGGCTGCCGGTGATCCAGGCATCGGTGGGCCGGACGAGCACGGTCCAGGGCGTGGCGGCCGCGGTGGCCGCGACATCGGACAACGAGACCGCCGTCACGGTCGCCGTACAGGACAGCGAGGCCAGGATCACCGGGCACAGGGCTGGAACGGCCAAGGTCTCCATCACCGACGGCCGTGGCGAGACCTGGGTGGTGCCTGTCACGGTGAGCAGAGGCGAAGATGCGCCGGCCGGTGCCTACCTGGAGCACGACGGCCTGGTCGTCATCGATCCGGCGGACGCGCTGGAGAAGAGCGCTTCCGCTCGTGCGACCGACAGCAACAACGGGACGCACGGGTGGGCGTTGGCTCGGAACGGCCTGCAGGTCGTCCCCCCTGCCGATGCCAGCGCGAAGGCGCAGTGGCTGGCCACCTCCGCGGCCCAGGCCGAGGCGCTGTTCAAGGCCGGCCCGACGCAGAAGGTCAACGGAAGTTCCGCGGCAGGAGCACCCCCGCGGCTCGACTTCACCGTCGACATCCAGACCGGCGGCACCTACTACCTGTTCGTCAACTCGAGCCACCCCAACGCCGACGCCGACTCCTACCACCTGGTCGTCGACGGGCAATGGCGATACCAGTCGAACAAGTCCGGGCCGGAAACCGGGTTCGAGACCTGGTACGGCAGCACGAGCGTCGCTGCGGCCGCATTGGCACTCAAGCCGGGCGAGCACACGATCACGCTGGCACCTCGTGAAGCCGGGCTGGTGCTCAACCAGATCGCCCTGACCACGAACGACACACCCAGCCTCACCGGCTTCCAGGCCCCCAGCGGCCGGAGAACGAGCGCTTCATGACGCTCTGACATCCGGCAGAGCGTCATTCGATCCTGACCCCGCTACCAACTGAGACGGCCGGACCTTCCAGGTCCGGCCGTCTCGTCATGTGCGGACGTCCCGCCTCAGCCCACGCCGCAGTTGTTGTTGCGCGCCGGCTGCGTCAGCTTCTCCTGGCTGCCGAACTTCGCGTAGACCCGCAGGTAGCACGGCAGATCGACGTCGCCGTAGTAGCTCGTGACCGCATTGTCGTAGTGAGTCGTGCCGCTCTGCGCGACCTGCCAGGTGCCGCTGTCGCCCGACTGGATCTCCCAGTAGACGTCGCCGGAGCAGCCCTCCAAGCCCTGCGCCCAGGAGATGATGTTGGCCCCGTTGTAGATCTCGGACTGCACCAGGGTGCAGGTCGTCGCCTGTGCCGGAGCGGCGCCGACGAACAGCCCGGCCGTCAGCAGTGCCCCCGCGCCGAGCGCTGACATCAGCTTGCGCATGGTCCCATACCTCCCAGGTGGACGGTGGATCTTTCATCGGAGGGTATCTGTTTCCGAAAACAAGCTTCAAGACCGAGCGGCAAATCCGGCGGAAACCTTCACACTGTGGTGTCGGTCCGTCCGTGCTCGCCGGCCCGTCAGTTCCAGCGGATCTGGATCTGTGACCGCCATTGGTCGACGACGTTGGATCGGCCCTGCGTGGCGATCTCGTCGGTCCGATTCCAGAGGCTCAGATACACCTGCATCGCGGTGCCGGAGAACACGACGTCCGGCCGCCGTCCTCGCCGGGAGTGGTCACGATCGGCCCGTCACTGATCCGTACCGTCCACGCATGACCGGTGTCGTCGGTCCTGACCAACACTCTGTACGGCTCGGCCGACTGCAGCCGACCCTTCCCTCGCGTGATGAAGCCGGACAGAAGTTGATTGATTCCGCCGGCAGCCAGCGTCGGATCGATGTCCACGTCCACCGCTCTCGGCCACCGCCCATGGACGGCCGAGATCGCGTCAACACTGTGGATGGTCGTCTCATGGGCCTGGCGCCGCGCCCAGAACCGGCGGGCGGAGCGTCCCTGGGGAACACCATCGCCGGGGCGTCGTCCGCCGTCGTGCATAAGGTGTCGACCAAGGCGACGAGTCCGTCGGAGTACCAGCGGACCAGATCGGCGGCGGTCCTGCCCTCGGCTTATGACGCGGACGTGTCGTGGCCGGTGTCGCCGCGCAGGTTAGCGCCGCCCACCGGTATCTGACATCGGGGCTGAGTGACCAATTAACTGGGTGACGTCCGAGGCGGCCAACCAAGGCCCCGGGACTCGAGGAGCGGATCGCCGGGGCGCTGAACTGCTCGGTCAGCCAGGTGCGCGCGGCACGCGGCCTGCTCTCGGACCGTCCTCCCTCGCCGGCCACCGCGATGTAGCAGGCCCGGGGCGAGCCGTGCCGCGGCCAGCCGGCTGGCTTGTGACAGCTGTGCCGAAGGTTGACGGCGGAGAGGGGAGGCCTCTCCGCCGTCGTCCGGGTGGGCTCGGTCAGGGGCAGTCGATCGGCGGGTAGGGCACCTGCCGCCGCTGGTAGGACGGCTGGCCGCTCGCGGCGGCGACCGAAGCATCCACGGTCACCTTCCCGGCGGGAAGCGATACCGACCCGGTGGGAAAGGTTTCGGAGACCCGCGTACCGGGTGGCACATCGCGGAACTCCTTGCGACCCCATGGAGTGGTGATGCGAACACCGGCTGCCAGCAGCTCCCGGTTCGTCACGTCGACCGCGACGGCGCCACCGGACGGAAGGCACACCGTACGCGCCTGTGTCGACAGGTCCACCTCGTCACCGCCGGGAGGCATGAGCCGCAGGGCGTGGAACAGGCTCGGATCCTTCGCTTCGGCGACACCCTTGCCCCAGGTGCTCCAGCCGCGGCGACCCGACCCGTCGTTGTCGTTGATCGCGATGGTGGCGGCCATGATGCGACTGGCCGGGTCGACCCCGAGCGCCGCCCACGTCGCTGCCAGCTCGTAGGTCGTCGTCTTCGTCTTCTCGTCCCGCTTCACCATGGTCGCGATGCCGTCCGTCCCGCCACTGACGGGTAGCCATCGGGTGAGGTCGACCGGTCCCGCGTCGGTCAGGGCGGTGCCGACCTCGCCGACGGGGCGGCCACTTTCGCCCGGCCAGCCGGGGGACGACCCGAGTTGGAGACTGTCGCCCTGCCAGATGGCCGCATCCCTCGCGGGCTGTGCCTGGACGTCGTCGACGATCTGGGCGGTGAGGTAGAGCCGGCTGTCGTCGTGTGTGATCCACAGGCTTCCGCTGAGGTCGTGCGGGCCCTTCCATCCGGTGATCACCTGTTCGTCCTTGCCCAGCGTCTGGGCCGGGAGCTTCTCCACGGCGCGGTCCACCACGCCGTCGATCTTCACCGGCTGGTACGGGACGTCCACCGCCACCGAACTCGCCGCCACGACGACGCCGCTCGCGGTATCGGTCGCCGGTCCGGAGACGGTCGCCGACCACGCACCGAAGGCGGTGAGCGGAACATCCTGTACGGCCGTGGCTCCGCCCGCCACCTGCGCATCGGCCAGCGCTGTTCCCCTCGAACCGCCGACAGTCCAGGTGACACCGTCGAGGCGTACCGCATGCGTGCTGCGATTGAGAACCTTGAGCCGCAGCACGTCCGTGCCGGCAGCGCTCAGCGAGTGCTCACCCGTCAGCTGCAATGCGGGAACGACCTGCGCGTCGGCGGTGAGGACGCCGATCGCGTGACCTCCCTCCCGTACGACCGCGGTCCAGGTGCGCTGTCCCACCTGAGCGGGCGCGAGCGCCGCCGCGACGTCCTGCGTCGCCCCGGCGGGCACGGTCGCCTGCGTGGTCAGGCCGTCGGAGACGAGCGAGAGGATGCGGGCCGCGGTCCCCGGGTTGGCGATGTGCCAGGTGGCATCCGGCGCGCTTCCACCGATGGCACCCGTGACGGCCAGCGAGAACGGCGAGGTGGTCGCCACCTGGCCCAGTGCGCCTTGCAGATAGATCGGCTCCGCACCCACGGAGACGTGCACCCGTCCGCCGGCGTCCGGCTCAAGGACAGTGGTGCCGCCGTAGAGGTTGGTGACCGTTACCGAGCCGGTCGCCTGGACGCTCCAGGTCTGCGGCGTCAGTGCCCACAGTGCCTGCATCCGCGTGTCAGCGGATTCGCCCGTACGCGGGCCGAACTCGACTCCGTAGCGGCCGGTGCCGAGTGACAGAACCGCGCGTACGGGGCGCTCCGCCGTCTGGCGAGTGAGCACGCCCTCGGCGGTGAACGCGGGCTTGGGGACGTACGCACCACGAGCGTCAACCTCGTTGCGGATCATCCCGAAGTTGTGTTCGGCATCGGCCGGGTTCGTGCCGTCGTCCTTGAAGTCGTAGACGGTGTAGCGCCCGATCCCGTCGCCGAGGCCCAGGAGTTGGGCGCGCGCGAGGTTGCGTGCCTGTACGCCGGGCGCTACGCCGGGTGGGTTCTGCGTCGTGTACCAGCCGTGCTCGGTGAACCAGATCGGCATGTCGGGGTGCCCCGCCGCGGCGAGCTTCTGCCGCAGGATCGCCACGTGGGTCCGGAACGCCTCCGGCTCGGCGGTGAAGTTGTACGGGTGGGTCGAGAACGCGTCGATGTGGTCGAGGCCGCCGGCGGCGATGAAGCCGTCGAGCCAGCCCTGCCAGTCGTTCATCGGCGCGAGGGCAGGCCCGGCCAGTGTCGCGTCCGGATGCGTCGCCTTCACCTTCGTGGCGGTCGCGGCGAGCAGCGCGACGTAGTTCTGCGGCGTCGCCCCCGCGGGCCCGGTCACGTCGCGGATGTTCCACTCGTTCCACACCTCGTACGCCGCGCGTGCGGTGCCGAAGTGATCGACGGAGGCCTGGGCGTATCCGGCGAAACCGGCTCGTCCCTCATCGGTCGCGGGCGCCTCGCCCTGGTGGTAGAGCGTGTTGCCGTAGTCGAGCACCTGCAGGAAGTCCACGCCGGTCGCGCGTAGCGCCGCATCGGCGTTCTCCACGCGCGAGGGGAAGGCGTAGGTGCCTTTGACCCGTTCGACCTCCGACCAGTACGCCTCGTCACGAGCGAAGCCGAGACCAGCCTTTCCGAGCAAGGGTGCGGAGGCCGTCGGCCACCTCCCACCGTAGTGCGTCGCGGCACCAACGCGCCGTTCCCGGAGCGTGGTCGCGGGCAGCACCGAGACGTCCGTGCCGCCGTTGACGGTGGTGCCGTCGGGCTGGACGGCGGCGATGTCAACCGTGTACCAGCCGGTCCCCAGGGTGCCGAGGGAGATGGTGTTCCCGAGCTGTGCCGGGGTGCCGGAGCCGGCGGCGACGACGGCCCCGTACGCGTCCCGCGCCGACCAGTTGAGCGACGTGGCGGCCGTGTCGACGCCGAACGAGACGGTGTCGCCGGTCGTGAAGGCGTTGCCGAGCGTGGTTGGCCTGATGGCGAGCGGGGGCGGCGGTCCCTGGGCGATGACGTCGTCGACGTCGAGCGTCACGGCGGGGCCAGGAGAGATGCGGAACGCGTCGATCAGCAGCGAGATCTGCGTCAGCGGCCCGTGCCACACGCCGTCATTGGCGCCGCCCCAGTGAACGTACTGAGCTCCGCCGGCGAAGGTGGTGACCGACAGCTTCTGCCACTGCGTGCCGGGCGAGAGCGCAAGGGTCTGCTGGTGCGCCTGCCCGGTGCTGTCGACAAGGCGCAGGACCAGGCCGGTCAGCTGGGCGCTGCGTACCGAGAGGTCGAGTCTTCGCAGGTCGAGCGAGGGGACGCCGCGCGCCATCTCGACCGTTCCGCTCGGCGCGTTCGCCTGGACACGGGCGGACGCGGTGCCACCCGCGGGGGCGTCGGTGGTGGTCGTGAGCGTCGCTGTGGCGCCGCTCGTCGTCACCGGGAACCACGGATCGGTGCCGTGTTCGAAGTCGCCGATCACGACGGGCCCGGTGTCGGCGGCGGCGGGCTGTGGGGCGGACAGCAGCGCCATGGCGGCAGCGAGGGAAGCCAGCAGCGTGAGCGCTCGGCGGGAGAGCGCCCTTTCGGAAAGCGGAGAGATCGTCCTGGGCATGAGCGCTCCTCGATGAGGCGTCGGATGATCGCGATCGGGGGACGGGGAGGCTTTGCGGTGCGAAATCGGTTTCGCAGTTCGGCATTTTTCGCTGGGCGGTCGGACTCTGTCAATGCCTTCGCGCCGGTATGCTCTCGGCATGCCGTCGAACCGCAACGTCCGGTTGAGCGACATCGCGGCGATCGCCGGAGTGTCGCTCTCCACCGCGTCCAAGGCCCTGAACGGGGGCGATCGGATCTCGGCGGAGACCCGGGCGCGCGTGCGTGAGGTCGCGGAGCGGCTCGATTTTCAGCCGAACGCGCTCGCGCGCTCCTTCGCGCTCGGGCGCAGCCGGACCATCGGGGTCCTGACCTACCGCGCGGCCAGTACCTTCGCAGGTCCGGTCCTCATCGGCGCGGTGCTGCAGCTCGGCGAGTTGCAGCAGGCGTCCCTCGTGTTCGACGAGGACCTGCTCGTGCCGCGTCAGATGACCAAGAGCATCCGGGCGCTCCAGGCGCGCCGCATCGACGGTCTTCTCGTCGTCGGGGACGGTCACGAACGCGTGTCGCCGTCGGTGACGCACCATTTCGGCGTACCCGTGACGTACGCGTTCGCGGCGTCGGACCAGCGCGAGGATGTCGTCTACCTGCCCGACAACGAGGGCGCGGGCCGCCTCGCGACGCGGCACCTGGTGGAGCGCGGTCGTACGCGTATCGCCCACATCACGGGCAGTCGGGACAGCATCGCCGTGCGCCTGCGTGAGCGCGGAATGCGTACGGAACTGGAGGCTGCCGGGCTGAAGCAGGCCGGTGAGACCCGGCACGGATCCTGGTCTCACGGATGGGGCGCCCAGGCGATGTCCGACCTGCTCGATTCCGGTGTCGAGATCGACGCCGTCTTCTGCGGCAACGACCATATCGGCCTGGGCGTGCTTGAGGTCTGCGCCGCGCGCGGCCTGCGGGTGTCCGCGGACATCGCCGTCGTCGGCGTCGACAACTGGGAAGGCATCGTCCTGGACCAGGGGATCCGCCGGCTCACCACCGTCGATCTGGAGCTGCAGCGGCTCGGCCGGCTCGCCGCCGCCGATGTCCTTTCTCCCGAGCGGGCGCCCGGCGAGCACCTCGTGGCGCCGACCCTCGTGCTCGGTCCTTCCTCCTGACGCACGGCCGGACAGCGCAGCGTTCCTGACCGCACGGCAGTCCTGACGGGACTGCCGTGCCTCGGCATGCGCCGCAGCGGTCCGTCGGCATCCGCGTATTGACATCCTTCGGGGCGTGTGCTTCTCTGCTGCGAAAGCAGTTTCGCAACATGTCTCCGACAGTGAGGATCACCGGCGTGCCTGAGCTCATCCGACCCACCCGAGTGTTGGTCACCGGTGCCGACGGGACCGTGGGCCGGCCGACGGTCGAGGCGCTCGTCGACCGCGGCATCGCCGTCACCGCGCTGTCCCGTACATGGTCCGCGCCGACCCCGGCGGACCGGGTCTTCACGGGCGACGCCGCCGATGAAGTCCTGGTGCGAGACGCGCTCGCGGACGTGGACGCGGTCGTTCATCTGGCGGCGACGGCGCACCCCGACCTCGACACGCCGCGGGCCGTGTTCGTCGGGAACACCTCCGCGACATTCACGGTCCTCGCGTGCGCCGGGGAGGCCGGCATCCGCCGGGCGGTCATCGCCAGCTCGATCAACGCCTTCGGGGTACCGATGAACCGGCACGATGTGATGCCGGCGTACTACCCGCTGGACGAGGCGTCGCCCGTGGCGCACGACGACGCGTACTCGCTGTCGAAGTGGGTCGACGAGCAGGTCGCCGCCTTCGCTTGCAGCCGTTGGGACATGACCGTCGTCGCGCTGCGCTTCCCGCTCGTCCGCGAACTCGCCGCGTTGCGGGACACGGTGCGGCGCATGATCGCGATTCCCGCGGAACGGGCGCGCCTCGCCCGGGAGGGGTGGGCGTACCTGGAGATGGCCGATGCCGTCGACGCGATCCTGCGCGGCCTCACCCAGCCGATCTCCGGGATGCACACGCTTCTGGTCGCCGCGGCGGACACCATCCTGAACGAGTCCACGGAGGACCTTCTCGATCGCTACGCCGCCCACGTCCAACGCAGGCAACGATTCGAGGGGCGTCGAGCGCCGATCGACACGTCCGCCGCGCGCCGCGTGCTCGGCTGGGCTCCCGTCGTCTCGCTCGCCGAGGGCGGGGCATCCGTCATGGAGGCATCTGCATGAGCACGCAGGACGCAACGTCCCCCTTCGCCCAGCCCTGGGAAGCACCCGACGACGTGCGCATCACCCGGGTCCGGGCGATCGCGACCGCACCGGAGGGCATCCCGCTGCTGGTCGTCAAGGTCGAGACGAGCGACGATGGCCTCTACGGGTTGGGCTGTGCCACCTTCACGCAGCGCTGGCGGGCGGTCGCGACCTACGTGGAGGAGCATCTCGCCCGGCTGGTCGTCGGCCGCTACCCGGGCGACATCGAAGACCTCGTACGCCTCGCCAGGTTCTCGTCCTACTGGCGTGAGGGCCCGGTCGGCAACAACGCGATCTCCGGGCTCGACCAGGCGTTGTGGGACATCGCGGGAAAACGGGCCGGACGGCCGGTGCACGAGCTTCTCGGCGGCAAGGTACGCGCGGCGGCCGACACCTACCTGCACGCCGCCGGCGCGACCGTCGAGGAGACCCTCGACCAGGCAGAACGTCTCCGGGAGGAGGGGTTACGGCACATCCGGCTGCAGACGGGCCAGCCGGGCGCCGGCCACTACGGTGCCCCGGCGGTGCCCCACGCCGCAACCGCCGACCACCAGTACCCGGGCGGTTGGAACGTCGAGGAGTACCTGCGGCTCACCCCCGAACTCTTCGCGGCAGCCCGCGCCCGGCTCGGCCCCGACATCGCTCTGCTGCACGACGTGCACTCGCGACTCTCGCCGAAACAGGCCGTCGCGCTCGCCCGCTCGCTCGAGCCGTACCGCCTGTTCTTTCTGGAAGACGTCATCGCGCCCGAGCATTGGGACCGCCTGCCCGAGGTACGGACGGCCTCACCCGTGCCCCTCGCGGTGGGCGAGCTGACCACGTCGCTGACGGACGCGGCACGCCTCGTGCTCGGCGGGGGCGTTGACTTCATCCGCTCCCACGTCTCCGGCATCGGTGGCCTCACCGCGGCACGCAAGATCGCCGCCGCTGCGGAACTCGTGGGGGTGCGCACGGCGTGGCACGCCCCCGGCGACACATCGCCCATCGGTGCGGCAGCCAACGTCGCGCTGGATGTGACCAGCCCGGCCTTCGGCATCCAGGAAGGCCACGTGTACACCCCCGCCGTGCACGAGGTCTTCCCCGGGACGCTGCGCATCGAGCGCGGCTGGCTGCGCCCCAACGAGGCACCGGGCTGGGGGATCGACCTCGACGAGGCCGCCGCCGCCCGGTTCCCCGCCGGGCTCTCCGCGCACGACGCGTGGGCCGCGCGGGTCCGCGGCCGGGACGGAGGACTCATCGCTCCCTGACCGGCAGCCCCGCCCACACTCAGTGATCCACCACCAACACCGTCCGAGGAGACTCATGAAAAGCACAAGAACCCGGCTTCTCGCGCCGGCAGCCCTCGCCGTCGCAGCGCTCGCCCTCGCCACCGGGTGCAGCGGGCCGAACAGCGACTCATCCGGGCCCGTGTCGATCACCGTCGCGGGCATGCCCACCAATCAGCAGCCGGAGGAGCTCAACAACTTCAACCGCGACATCGCCGACTTCACCAAGGCCAACCCCGACATCAAAGTCACCGGCGACGAGGCCACCTTCGACGTACGCACGTTTCAAGCACTTCTGGCCGGCGGCAAGCTCCCGACCGTCTTCTACGTCCCCTTCACCGAGATGCAGGGACTGATCGCTCGCAAGCAGATCGCGGATATCACCGGCACCATCCCCAAGGACTCCGCGATCGGCCGGATCAACCCGTCCATTCAGAAGATCGTCAAGGACTCCGGCGAGCACATTTACGGGGTGCCAGTTCAGGCGTACAGCATGGGTCTGCTCTACAACCGTGACCTGTTCAAGAAGGCGGGCCTCGACCCCGACAAGCCCCCGACGACGTGGGACGAGGTCCGCGCGGACGCCAAGGCGATCCAGTCGGCCACCGGCGTACAGGGCTTCGCGAGCATGACGAAGGACAACACCGGCGGCTGGGTGCTCACCACGATGAGCTACGCCAACGGCGGCACCATCGAGTCGGCGGACGGCAAGAACGCGACCGTCGACAACGACGCCACCCGCAGCGCGCTCGAGTTCTACCGCTCCCTGCGGTGGGAGGACAACACCTTCGGCTCGAACTTCCTGATCGGCTACAACGACGCCATGAAAGCGTTCGCTGGCGGCAAGATCGGCATGTTCGTGCAGGGCGCGGACGCGTACAAGACGCTCGTGTCGAACATGGGCATGAAGCCCGACGACTTCGGCCTCGCGCCGCTGCCGCAGGCGGCTCAGGGCCTGGGTACGCTCGGCGGCGGTACCGTCGCGATCATCAATCCGCGGGCCTCGGCCGCCGAGACCAAGGCCGCGATCAAGTGGGCGGAGTACCGGTACCTCCGCAAGTACGGCAGCCAGGAGGCGGCCGTCGCGGACGCAAAGGCCAAAGCGGCCGACAAACAGCCGGTGGGCGAACCGGCGCTTTCGCTCTTCGACCAGGCGACGACCGACAACTATCTCGCATGGGTGAAGGACTACGTCAACGTGCCGCGGCAGAACTACGCGGCGTACCTCACCTCCGCTCAGACGATGGCTCTGGTCCCCGAGCCGCCGACGAAGACGCAGGAAACGTACGGGACGCTTGACACTGTGGTCCAAGCAGTACTGACGCGCAAGGATGCCGACATCGACGCGCTGCTGAAGGACGCCCAGCGCAAGGTCCAGACGACCATCGACGCAGGCTGATCTCCGCTACCGGCTCCCCGTCCCGCCGCGGTCGCCGTGACGCGACGGGGAGTCCACCCGAACAGACGAGGTGATCTCGGTGACTGTCCAGGCACCGTCCCGGCCGGCGTCCCGCATGCAGCAGACCGTGGCGAACCGTCCTTCGCGGGGGCTCATGGGCTGGGTACGCCGTGGTGGGCTGTCCACGCTGGTGTTCTTCCTGCCGCTCTTACTGTCGTTCGGCCTCTTCTCGTGGTGGCCGATCCTGCGGTCGCTGCCCCTGAGCATGCAGCAGACCAATTTCCTGACGGCCGACTGGGTCGGCCTCGACAACTTCACGCGGGTCCTGGCCGACCCGCTGCTCCTGACGGCCGCGCTCAACACGCTGTGGTTCGCGCTGCTGGCCCTCGTGATCGGGTTCCCCGTGCCGGTGATCCTGGCGGTCTTCATCGCGGAGTTGCGTCGCACCCGGGGACTGGCCTCGGCGCTCGTGTACCTGCCCGTGATCTTCCCGCCCGTGGTCGCCGTCCTGCTGTGGAAGGCATTCTTCGACCCGAGCCCGACCGGCGTGCTCAACACCATCCTCGGGTGGGTGGGGCTGGGCCCGTTGTCGTGGCTCAACGACGGTGATCTCGCCATGACCTCGATCGTGCTGCAGGCCACCTGGGGGTCGTTCGGTACTGCGACAATCATCTATCTCGCCACGCTGATGGGCGTACAGACCGAGCTGTATGACGCCGCGGAAACAGACGGGGCGAGCGCCTTCCGGCGGTTCTGGCACGTCACTCTCCCGCAGATGCGCGGCGTGCTGCTCGTGATGATGCTGCTGCAGTTGATCGGCACCTTCCAGGTCTTCACCGAGCCTTACATCATGACCAATGGCGGTCCCGAGAACCGCACCGTCACGATCCTCATGCTGATCTACCGGTACGCGTTCGTATCCGGGGACTACGGGCGCGCGACGGCCTTGAGCCTACTGCTCGCGATCGCCCTGTCCGGCCTTTCCTGGATCTACCTCCGGGCGACCAAGCACTGGAGCAGCTCATGACCGCCGACGCCGAACGCAGCCTCCTGTCCCGTATCGATCGGCGCCGACCCGGCGTACGGATCGCCCTCGTCGCCGTCCGAGTGCTGCTGTTCGCCGCTCTCACCGTCTTGTGCCTGGGACCGCTGTTCTGGCTGTTCAAGGCCGCGACATCGACCACGACCGAGACGCTCTCCGCGCCGTTCTCGCTCTGGCCGAGCGGGGTCCACTGGAACACCTTCGCCGAGGTGTGGACAAAGGTCGACTTCGCGCGCTACTTCGTCAACACGCTCTGGCTCATGGCGGGGTCGCTGTTCTTCGGGCTCCTCGTCGCCACGACCGGTGGCTACGGGCTCGCCATTCTGAAGCCAAGGTACGCGAAGGCCGTGTTCGCAGCGATCCTCGCGACGCTGTTCATCCCCGGCGTCATCTCGCTCGTCTCGCTCTACCTGACGGTGATGGACATGCCGCTCGTGCGCGTCAACCTGATCGGAACCCTGTGGGCGGTGTGGCTGCCCGCCTCGGCCAACGCGGTCAACGTGCTGCTCATGCAACGGTTCTTCGCGGCCATTCCCGCCGACCTGTTCGAGGCGGCCCGAATCGACGGCGCGGGTCCCTTCCGGGTCTTCGTCTCGCTCGTGCTGCCGATGTCACGGCCGATCCTGGGCGTGGTGAGCCTGCTGACGCTCGTCGGGGCATACAAGGAATTCCTGTGGCCACTGCTGGTGCTGCCGAATCCGCAGGACCAGCCGATTTCGGTCGCGCTGCCGCGGCTGGAGAGTTCCGCCGACTTCGCGCAATTCATGGGCGCCCTGTTCATCTCCGTGATCATCCCGGTGGTGCTCTTCCTCGTGTTCCAGCGGCAGTTCCTGCGGGCGGCCGGCAACTCGGGAGCCCTGAAAGGTTGACATCCTCCTCTCCCTAACAGGAGGGGATTCTCCGGGCCGCCCCAAAGGTTTCCGCTGCAGTGCCGGCCGCCCTCGTCCGCCGAATGCCTGATCTCGGAAGGAACCCCATGCCTCGATTCGACCTCCCCCTCGACGAACTCCGCGCTTACCGGCCCGAGGTCCGCGAACCGGCGGACTTCGACGACTTCTGGACGCGTACGCTCGCCGAGGCGCGCGCCGCGGGCGACAAACCGTCGTTCACGCCGGTCGAGTCGCCCCTGGCGGCATGCCAGGTCTTCGACGTGCGGTTCTCCGGGTACGCGGGCGAACCGGTCGCAGGGTGGCTGCTCGTTCCGGCCAATGCCGAGGCGCCGCTGCCCACCGTCGTGCAATACCTGGGTTACGGTGCGGGTCGCGGCCTGCCGCACGAGTGGCTTCCCTGGGTTGCCGCCGGATACGCGTTCCTGGTCATGGACACGCGCGGGCAGGGGGCGCAGTGGGGCGTCGGCGGCCTCACGCCCGATCCGCACGGCAGCGGCCCTGCCGCCAGTGGCGTCATGACCCGCGGCATCGACAGCCCCGAGACCTACTACTACCGCCGGGTGTTCACCGATGCCGTATGCGCGATCGACGCTGTTCGGGAGCACCCGCTCATCGACGCCGCTCGCGTGTCGGTCTGCGGAGGCAGCCAGGGCGGCGGCATCGCGTTGGCCGCCGCCGGGCTGGCCGGCGGTCTCGTCGCCTCCCTGCCGGACGTCCCGTTGCTGTGTCACTTCGAGCGGGCGGTGGGCCTCACCGAGCGTGACCCGTACCAGGAGATCGTCCGATACCTCGCGGTGCAACGAGGCATGACAGAGCGGGTCTTCACGACTCTGTCGTACTTCGACGGGGTGTCCTTTGCGTCTCGCGCGTCCGCGGCGGCGCTCTTTTCGGTCGGTCTGATGGACCAGACCTGCCCTCCGTCCACGGTGTTCGCCGCGTTCAACGCGTACGCGGGGGAGAAGACGATCACGGTCCACTCCTACAACGGTCACGAAGGTGGTGCCGCAGGTCAGTGGACGCTCCAGGCGTCGTTCCTCGCGGATCGGCTGGGCCGGTGAGCACCTCAGTCCGCTACGGCGTCAACTACCTGCCCAGCCGCGACTGGTGGTACGCGTGGGTCGACTGGAACGACGCTGCCATCGCGCGTGATCTCGACGTCATCGCCGGACTCGGCTTCGACCACGTGCGCATCCAGTGCTTGTGGCCCTTGTTCCAGCCGAACCCGGCGTACGTCTCCTCGGCCATGCTCAACCGGCTCGTACGCCTGCTCGACCTCGCCGAAGCGCGCGGCCTGGCAGTCTGCCCGACAGTGCTCGACGGCTGGTTGAGCGGCTTCGACTTCCGTCCCACCTGGCTGCGGGATGCCAATCCCTTCACCGAGCCAGACGCGATGGACGCCGCCGCGCTGTTGGTGACCGCAGCCGCCAGGGCCGTCTCTGCGCACCCGGCCCTGTGGTGTCTCGACATCGCGAACGAGCCGAACGTGCTCATGCGACAATCCGGCCTCGGACCAGGCGCCTGCGATGCCTGGGCACGCCGCATGGTCACGGCCGCGCGCGCCGGGGCACCGGGCGTACCGGTGACCGTTGGTGTCGATCACGAACCCTGGATGACCGGCGACTGCGCGCTCACCGCAGACGCGGTGGTGGACATCTCGGACCTGGTCGCCATCCACGCCTGGCCGTACTTCACCGGGGCGCTCGCGCGGTTCGGTGACCAGGAGCGCGGCGCGTGGGCAATCCCCGACTATCTCGCCCAGGTCGCGTTGGCGACCCTCGGCGGACGGCGGAAGCCGCTGTGGGTGCAGGAGGTCGGCGTGTCCGACCTCTGGCTCGACCGGACGACGGTGCCGGACTTCGCCGAACGGATGCTGCGGCGGACCGCCGCGATCCCGGAGGTCACCGCCGTGACGTGGTGGGCGTCGCACGACATCGATCGCCGATTCCGCGGCTTCGACGAGCTCGAATACGGACTCGGTCTCATCGACACGAACAACTGTGTGAAGCCGGTCGGGGCGCGGGTCCGCGACGTGATCGCTGAGCTGCGGGCTCACCGCACGCCACCCGAGCTCGCCGTACCTGGCATTCCGCTGCCGGCGGGAACTGTTCCGGACCTGGATTTCGCGTCGGAATGGTTCGCCCAGCTGGGAACCGACGCCGGCCCACGGATCGTACGCGAGGACGCCCGATGAGGGCGCCAGCTCCTCGGTGCCCGACGCGCCAGTGGAGCCCGACCCCGGCCGACCGGCCCATGAACCCGAGACGCGAAAGGGGAACGACTGCGTGAGTACGCAGCTGCAGACGGATGTTCTGGTGGTCGGCGGGGGAGTCGGCGGCGTCGCCGCCACGCTGGCCACCGCCAAGCTCGGCCGCAAGGTGATACTCGCCGAGACCACCGAGTGGCTCGGCGGCCAGCTCACCAGCCAGGCGGTGCCACCGGACGAGAACGCCTGGATCGAGACCCAGCTCGCCGCCGTCAGTTACGCCGACTTCCGGCAGCGCATCCGCCGTCACTACCGGGACAACTACCCGCTGACGCCGCGGGCCGCCGCCGACCCGCTGCTCAACCCGGGGCTGGGTCACGTCAGCCGGCTGTGCCATGAACCCCGCTCGGCCCTGGCCGTCATCGATCAGCTGCTGGCACCGTGGCAGTCCGCCGGTCGCGTGACGGTCCTGCTGCAGCACGAACCGGTCGCGGCCGACACCACCGGGGAGCAGATCACCGCGGTCACCCTGCGCCGCCCCGACGGCAGCGACATCACCGTCACCGCCGACTACATCCTCGACGCCACCGAACTCGGCGACCTGCTGCCATTGGCCGGAGTCGAGCACGTCATCGGCGCCGAAGGCCAGGACACCACCGGCGAACCCCACGCGCTGCCGGTCGCCGACCCGCTCAACCAGCAGGCGATCTCTTGGTGCTTCGCCCTCGAACACCGGCCCGGCGAGGACCACACCATCGACCGCCCGGCAGGCTACGACTTCTGGCGTACCACGGTCGCCCCGTTCTGGCCCGGCCCGCAGCTGTCCTGGATCGACGTCGAACCGATCACCCTCAGTACGCGCAACCGGCCCATCTTCCGCGATGACCCCGCCAGCGGGCCCGCCGACGACCTGTGGCACTACCGGCGGATCCTGGCCGCCCGCCAATTCACCGGCACCACCTTCGCCGACGTCACCCTGGTCAACTGGCCGCAGATCGACTACTGGCAGGCCCCGCTGCTCGGCGTCGACGACGCCACCAGGGCCGCCGCGCTCCACGGCGCCCGCGACCTATCGCTGTCGTTCCTGTACTGGATGCAGACCGAGGCACCGCATCCGGACGGCGACGGCACCGGATACCCCGGGCTACGGCTGCGGGGCGACGTCACCGGAACCAGCGACGGACTAGCCATCGCCCCCTACATCCGCGAATCACGCCGCATCCAGGCCGAGTTCACCGTCCTGGAGCAGCACGTCGGCGTCGACGCCCGCCCACCCGGAGCCGGCAGCCAGGTCTTCTCCGACAGCGTCGGCATCGGCCACTACCGCATCGACCTGCACCCCAGCACCGCCGGGCGCACCTACGTCGACATCGAGTCGTACCCGTTCCAGATCCCGCTCGGCGCCCTCATCCCGATCCGGGTCGACAACCTGCTCGCCGCCGGCAAGAACATCGGTACCACCCACATCACCAACGGCTGCTACCGGCTGCACCCGGTCGAATGGAGCATCGGCGAGGCCGCCGGCGCCATGGCGGCCTACTGCCTCGACCGAGGCGTGCCACCCCGCAAGGTCCGCATCGACCACACCCACCTGGCCGACTACCAGCGGCTGCTCACCGACACCCTCGGCGTCACTCTCGCCTGGCCAGACGAGATCCGCAAACACCGAACACCGTGAATCCGCCCGGGAAGAGAAGGAACATCACATCGCGTCCACCTGAGACGGCCTGCGGGGCACGTGAGACCCGTACCGGCGACGAGGTGGCGCCGCCGCAGACGCCGACCCCGCGTACCCGGCCTTCGTCGCCCGGTCCAACCCGCAGGTCGCCATGATGCTCGCCGGCCGAGCGGCGAAAGGGCGCCCGAGTGCGGCTGTGTTTCGGTGATCCTCATGGCCCGGCTGCGACACTGTCCGCGCATCCGGCGAATGAGGATCTGAGGGCCTATGCGGCGGGCCATGCGATGACCTGGCCGCGCTCGACGAGTCGGGATTGGAGTTGGGCAACGTCGATGTCCTGCACGTCGGTGTGTTCGCGCAGGGACTGCACCGCGGCAACCGCTGCGGATTCAGCCAGGACGCAGAACACCGGTTCCATCCGGGTGGCCGCGTAGCCGATATGAGTGGCAGACAGGCAGACCGGGACCAGCAGGTTTCCGCAGTCGGACTGCCACGGGGGGACCGCCCGGTAGGGAACCGGTAGGGAATCGGATACGGCTCGCCGGTGCCCATGTGGCCGTCGAGAAACATGTCGCCCTCGGTCGCCACACCGAGTTGCCCGGTCGCCGGATCGCGATGCGGTATCCGCCGTACCGGGTAGACGTCCACGCCGAACAGGGCGAGGCCGATGCTGTCGCTGGGATCCGCCTGGTTGACAACGTCTGCGTATGTGACGGTGTAGATCCCGTCGAGCCGCCGCGACACCAGCACGTAAAGCTGCGGTGGTCAATCCCACCGGCCATGTCCGGCGCGTGCTGTCGATGACCGGGGTACTGCCGTTGCTCACCGAGCCCGACTCCGACGATTAGCGCCGGTGCACCCGCTTTCTGTTGGACCGCCGTACAGGGTCGCCCTTGTGGGGCCGGTTGATGTCTCCGTCACCGGGCCGCTGGGCAGGGTGGGGACGGCGTCGGATCCGTCGCTGAGGTCCGCGTAGAGGAGGTTGTGCACACGCCCCGGTTGGCCATCGGTGGCGGATGCGGTCATGACCTTGTTGAGCTGGACGCGGATATCGTCATTCCGGTCGGAGCAGCCGGCGGAGATCGTATGTCGTCTGTTCGTGGGATGGGTCGGGTGGACTTTTGGCTGATGGCGAGTAAGGTCAACTAGCTGTCCGCACCTGTGCGTTCAGAGGAGGCAGGCGACCGTGGCCGAGAGATCGACCGCTCGCCCCGCCGATGGGGCCGCCCAACTTAACGACCCGGCAAGTGACATAGACAGCTGGATCTCTCAACTGTCGCGACCGGCAGCAAGCGACTCGGACACAAACTCCGAGTGGCAGGCGGCCGCCGCGCCGCAATGGCGCGACGACGTCTCGGATCCCTACGAGGAGTTGTACACACCCGCGGAGACGAACCAGGAGCACGACGGGCGGCACGCACGGCACCGGGCACACCAATACGAGGATGAGTCCGAGCAGTTCGACGGGGCGTACGGCCAGTGCGAGCGCGCGTACCGGCAGCCGGACCCGATTGCCTACCCGGAACCGGAGCGTGACGAGCCCGACCACACTTATCAGTACGACGAGCACGAGCTGGCCGATCGGGAGCAACGGCGGGCCCCGGAGCCGTATGTCGATGCCGGACCGGTCCACGAGGACGCGTACGCGGCGCTGCAGGAGACATACGTCCTACCGGAGGTGGGCTATACCCACGAGGAACACCATCCGCAGGACGATGACCCCGGCCGCAACGGGTACCGCCACGAGGAGCCCGATGCCCAGGACCTCGAGGCGGTCGAGGACGGGCGGCCACGGGTGCAGCACCGGAAGCTTGATGCCCGCCCACGGCCGGCCAGCCGGCGGCGCCGGCTGATCACGGTCGGCGGGCTTGCCTTGGGGATGCTGCTCGGCGCTCTGGCGTTCATGTGGGGGTCGAGCCCGCCGCCGGAAGGCGGGCTGCCGCTGTCGACCGCGACCATCCCGCCGGACGCGTCTGAGGAGCCGATCACTCTCCCTGTGATGCCGTCAACGGCGCCCACTTCCGCGACGCCGAGCAGCTCTTCCGCCACGCCCAGGACTACACGGTCGGTCACACGGTCCGCCACGCATAGCGCCACACCGTCAACCACAGGTTCCGCCGCGCCGCCCTCGAGACGCGCCGTGACCACGCCGACGCCGACGCCGACCCAAAGCTCGGGTCCGCTCCTGCTCGGCCCGTCGAGCAACGACGGGGTGGCGACCATGGCCCAGCAGTACTGCGATCAACACGCCGCCGGAAGCTCAGCCCAGCCCCGCAACGACGGCCGTTGGCAGTGCACGAAGCTTCTCTTCGCGTCCGTCGTCGAGATGGACGTCGCCTGCCGCGACACGTACGGTGCGGGCGCCTACGCACAAACGTCGAATCCTGGCGATCCATACGCTTGGCGGTGTTACCGCTGACAATCATGGCTCCGCCACTGAGCCCGATCTCTGGCCGGCGTCCTACAACCACTTTCAGACACCTAGCGGCGTTGCTGATGCCGCTCGATCTCCTTCTCCAGCAGCGCGAGGCGAGCATAGATGTCAGCGAGGTGCGCTGCTGCCTGCTGCGTACGAGCATGTAGGTCGTCCAAGGTGCGGCAGATCTGGTCCTCGGCGTGATCTGGGACCGGAACGGGCGCCTCGGCCGTCGTCATCCCTGTTCTCCCCAGGTCGAGCAGCCCGTTGGCGGGGCAGCAGTTGCCCACACCGTACCCGGGCCTCTGACCAGGTAAACCATCATGCCGTGCGATCGGCGCCGTGTCATTGGCCTGCGATTCACTTGATCGGCCGGGCGGCGCCGAGGGGCGGGTGGAACCGCTCGAGGTCGTCGGCGTGTACCAGGTAGTGGTGGGTGAGCACCGTGACGTCGTCCCCTGATGCGCGAGCGGTGGTCGATCGCGAGCGGCTTCGTCGGCCGGCCACCTGAGCGTCGAGTGCCCTACGCCCTCACGGCCAGCCCTTCGTCACCTGCTCACCGAAAGGCAGGACCAGCGGCACCACATCGCGAACACTGTCTGCGCACGTCCGCTCACGCAAATGTAACGGCTGGAGGGGCGTACCACTTGTCATGGTGGAAGGTCGAGGGGCGTGGCCCTCGCGGTAGGCGACACGAACTCGTCCCGCTCACCCGAACAGCGCACCAGACGCTCCGTTGAAGGCAATCCGGTGGCGTACTCAACGACCCGCACCGAACCGACACGCCGGCGTGGCCGCCACGCCGCCGTATCCGTCTGGAACCAGTGTCGCGGTCACCGTGGTGGCCGGTAGGTGGGTTGGTCGATCTGCGCCAGGTCCAGTCGGGCCGCGTGGGTGCGCTGTTGGGCTGCCTGCGCGGGATGTCGCTCACTCCGCTGTACCCCGGGGTTGAACGGCGGGGCTGCCGGTCGGGTGATCATCGGTAGCACCGCCAGGCGTACGGGTCACCCGGATTCGATGTCCGTGCGTAGGCGCCCGAATCGTACGTGTCGCGGCAGGCGACGTCCATGTCGACAATGGACGCGGAGAGAAGCCTCGTACATTGCCACCGGCCGTCGTTGCGGGCCTCTGCTGAGCCCCCCGTGTACCGATCGCAGTACCGCTGGGCCATGTTCGCCACACCGCGGCTGCTCGATGGGCCGAGCAGGACCGGGCCCGAGCTCTGCGTTTGCGTCGGAGTGACCGACGGTGTGGCGCTGGGCGTGCCGGAGGAACTGCGTGGCGCCGCTGAACTGGGCGACGTGGACGGTACCTCCGGGAAGACGATCAGCTCCTCGGACGGGTCCGGCGGTGTGGTGGCCGCCGACACCGGCAGCCCGCCTTCCGGTGGGTGGCCCGACCCCCACATGAACGCTAGGGCGCAGAGCAGCGCCCCTAACGCGAGCCCTCCGACCGGAATCAGCCAGCGGCGCCCTCGGCTGGCCGGTCGCGGGCGGGCACGCCCGTGGCTGTGCTTCCCTCGATGCCGCCGGTCCTCCTCCGCCTTGGGGTCCTGCGGGTTGGACTCCTCGTGGCGGTACTCGTTGCGGCCGGCGGAAACATCGTGCGGGTAATACCCCTCGTCGGTGTAGCCCGCCTCCGGCAGGCCGTGCCTTTCCTGCTGCGCGCCGTACGCGCCTCGTGGACCGAACTGGCCTCGATCGGTCGGTACGGATCGTGGTCCCGGCGTTCCTCCCGATAGGCCTGGTCGTGCTCGTGGTACAGATAGGCCCGGTCGGGCCCGTCGTACTCGGGTTCGGGGTCGGAACTGCCCTCGAATGAGTGTGCGTGAGTGTGTATAAGGGCAGTCTGGGTGGGTGGTGCTACGGTCTTCGCGTGAATCTGACTGAGTGGGCGCGAGCGCAGGGGATTAGTCCCCACACGGCGTATCGCTGGTTTCGTAACGGGACGCTTCCCGTGCCCGCTTAGCGTGTTGGGCCGCGCATGATCCTGGTGAACGTCGAAGCCAACACCACTGCGGAAGCTGTCGGAGGGCTGGGCTTGTATGCCCGTGTGTCCTCCCACGATCAGAATACTGACCTGGAGCGCCAGGTCGCCCGGCTGTCGTCGTGGGCTGTGAAGGCCGGTCACCGTATCGTGCGTGTTGAGGCGGAGATCGGCTCCGGGATGAACGGCAGCCGCAGCAAGGCACGTCGCCTCCTCGCCGATCCGGACGTGACCACCGTGGTGGTGGAGCACAAGGACCGCCTTGGGCGGATGAATGTGGAGCTGGTTGAGGCCACTTTGTCCGCGCATGGCCGTCGTTTGGTCGTCCTCGATGACGGCGAGGTTGCCGACGATCTGGTGCGGGACATGGTGGAGGTGCTGACCTCGTTCTGCGCTCGCCTGTACGGCCGCGGCTCGGCTCGTGATCGGGCACGGAAGGCGCTGGAGGCCGCCTGGCATGGGTGAGCTGCGCCCGATCGATACGCCGTTCGTCGTAGTCGGCCCGTCCGGTGTCGCGATTCGCGACCGGCTCAAGGGACTGACCAGTGAGGATGAGGAGGTTCTGCGGCTGGTCGGTGACCATCTCGGCAGGCTTGCCGGGAAGGACCTCAAGGCCCGTTGCGTGACCGGCCTCGACCACGACAGCGACGCCTGGGCCGAGCGGAAACGTGCCCTGACGCTGGAGTCGTCCTCCCGCTGGGCCGGGTCGATCACGAAGGCCACGCACGACCAGTGGGCGCTGTCGCGCCGCGCTCAGCTTGCCCACATCCAGGGCCTCGAAGCCGGTATCAAGATGATCGCGCAGCGGCTGTCGCTGCCGGTGGGTGAGAAGGGCAGCAGGCGGGCTCCGGGCGGTTACCGCACCGCACAGGAGCGCTTCGTTAAGATCCGGCGCCTGCGTGTGCTCCAGGACCGGCTTGAGCGTGAGCGCAACGACCGCGCCGCGGGCCGAGTCCGTGTCGTCCGGGGCGGGAAGCGCCTGCTGCGCAACCGTAACCACCTCGACGCCGCCCAGCTCACCGAGGCCGAGTGGCGGCGCCGGTGGGAGGCCGAACGGCGGTTCCTGCAGGCCGACGGCGAGTCGGGGAAGCGGCACGGGAACGAGACGATCCGCGTCACCCCCGGTGGCGAGGTCTCCGTCAAACTCCCGGCCCCGCTGGCGCACCTGGCCAACGCGAAGCACGGCCGGTACGTGCTCGCCGCGACGGTGTCATTCCCACACCGTGGCGATGCCTGGCGCGACCGCATCACCGCCAACCGGGCGGTGGCCTACCGCATCCACGAAGACGTGGACCGGCGCCGCTGGTACGTGACCGCGTCGTGGACGATCCCTGCGGCCCGGATCATGCCGCTGGCCACCGCCACGGTGAACGGGATCATCGGTGTGGATACCAACGCCGACCATCTCGCCGCCTGGCGCTTGGACGAGCACGGCAACCCAGTCGGTGAACCGCGCCGCTTCTCCTACGACCTGTCCGGCAACGCGGACCATCGTGACGCACAGGTACGGCACGCCCTGATCCGGCTTCTGCACTGGGCCAAGCGGCACGGGCTGAACATCGCGATCGAAGACCTCGACTTCGCGGCGCAGAGCACGCGGGAGAAACACGGCCGCCGCAAGCGGTTCCGCAAGCTCATCTCCGGCATGCCAGTGGCCAAGCTGCGGTCCCGGCTCGTCAGCATGGCGGCCGAGTTGGGCATCACCATCGTCGCTGTCGATCCCGCCTACACCTCCAAATGGGGCGCCCAGCACTGGCAGCGCCCCCTGACCAGCACCAACCGCAAGACCACCCGTCACGACGCCGCCAGCGTCGCGATCGGACGACGCGCCCTCGGACACCCGATCCGGCGACGGACGACACCGCCCCCCGACGACCAGAGCGATCGCCGCGGGCATCGGAGCGCCCAGGCCGAACCTGGTGCCCGAGAGCGCGAGGGAACCCGCCCCCACATTCCCGGACCACGGACACGATCCGATGAAGCCGGACGCGGAGCGAACGCGGGAAACCAGTGTGCCCAACACCGTTCGGGGCACACGACTGAGCCTGTCCAACCCATGCTCAGTCTTTAGGAACGGTAGGCCAGCGGGTCGGACGTACGCGTGCCCGTGCTGGCGGTACGCCCCGTCGTACTGCTCGTACTGTTCGTCGTACTGCTGGTGTCGGTGCCTTGCGTGTCGCCCTTCGTGCTCCTGGTGGACGTTCTCGGGCTGGTACGACTCCGGCAGGTCCTCACGCCACTGCGACGTGGCCGCCCCCTGCCACTCGTGGCACAAGTCGGAATCGTCTGCTGCCAGCCGAGACTGCCGAGAGGCCCAGCTGTCCAAGCCATTCGCCGCGTCGCCGTTAGGTCGCGCAGCCCGATCGCCGGAATAAGCGGTCGATCTCTCGGCCACGGTCGCTGGCCTCCTCCGAAAGCACAGATACGGACAGCTAACTGACCTTACTCACCATCGGCCAAAAGTCCACCCGGCCATCACGCGAACAGGCGACCTTGAGCCCGTTCAGACGACCTGCGGCAGAGGCGTTAGGCGGGTGTAGCGGGCTGGCACAGCAACTCGCCCGTGGCCGGATCCTGGCACAGGTATCGGTGGCCCTCGTGCATCCACCCCCAGAGCCAGTCCTTGAACAGGGGTCGCCGGCAGTGCCGACAGGTGGCGCTTCGACTCTCCTCCTCGGGAGCCGGTTGTGCCACCTGGACAGGCGTTTCCACCTCTGCAGGCGCCACAACTGTGGGTTCCGACGAGGCGGTGGCGGAGTGGCGGGCTGGCCGGGGCTGCGGAGCAGGGATTGACGGTTTGGTCTCGACCATGCGTGTACTCCTCTGCGCCTCTACGACCGGGCCGGGCGGCACCCTCGGTTTGCCGCCACACCCGTCAGGGAAGGTGCTTAAGCCCGTTCTCTCCACAAAAGGAGGCGTTGCGGGTCGCCGTGCCGTTACGGCACCGCTGGTTAGCGGGGAAGGGGCGGGGTGTACAGGTCAAGCGTGACCTCGCCCGCCTCGCGCCGCAGGACGTCGCTTTCAAACCCCGGCGACCGCGTCCAACGCACAAACTGAACGTGTAGTTTCCGGACCATGGCCTTCACCGATGAGGAGATCGCGTACCTGCGGTCGCAGCCGCTCGGGCGGCTCGCGACGCTCGGCGCGGGCGGTCAGCCCGACGTGGTGCCGGTGGCCGTCGAGTTCGACGGGACCTTCCTGTGGGTCGGCGGTGGCGCCACCGTGCGCGGCACCCGGAAGTTTCGCAACATCGCCTCGGGAAACCACAAGGTGGCGCTGGTGGTCGACGACCTGGTGTCGCTCGAACCATTCGTCGCCCGGGGCATCCGCGTGTACGGCCACGCCGAGCAGCCTTTCGAGCGGGTCGGCCTGGTCGGTCCGGGCACCTACCTGCGCATCACGCCCACCGTGTCTTGGAGCTGGAACCTTGCCGGCGTGCCGGCCGGCGACACGTGGTACCCGTCGAACAAGACAGCGCACTAGCCCAGAACCGAACGGGCAGCGATCAGCGCCATCGGCACCGAGGAAACGGCCGGCCGGCGCGACACCGCCCATCGATCTACCGACCGTCACGCGACAATCCACGAACACGCTGAATTCAGTTGAAACGGCGTCTTACTGGGCGTTTTGATCTTGTCTGGGTGTGATTGGCGGCATACGGCCGGCCGAATGCCAGGCCAGCAGAGCAGCCGACTCATGGCTATCGGCACTATTTGCCCTGACTGATGCCGCACCGATATGCCAGCTTCGTTCCGCAGAACGTGTCTGGTTCAGAAAAGCCCTCGTATCGCCGGACTGCAGGTGCGATCCACCAGCTGGTCTACAGTAGACCATTGGCATGGTAGCGCCAGGCGATGCCGGTGCGGTTGACGTGGAGGCCCTAGCCGACAACTCCGCCAGCATGATCCGCATCGCGATGATCGACAACCTCACCAAACGCATCACCCACGAAACCACCCCAACCTGGCGAGACATCTGAAGGCGGCATTACCTACAAAATACGTGAATCAGACGCCCTCTTGAAGAGTTGCAGGCGGACGGAACGGGGGCGACGAAGGCGAATCCTTTCCGCAACTAAGATCCCGCGCGTGGATCAAACCGCCATCATTCCCGCCGTACCAGAGCCACCCCCGGTCTTTGTCGATCCAAGCGGCCGGCGGCGGCGGTGGCTGCGCCGCCTCGCGTACGGCTTCGGCGTGCTCGGTGTCGGCTACACGCTGGTGGTGGGGGTGAGCTTCGCTGGCGGTCCGGCGCGTCCCGAGACCGTCTTACCGTTTGTCGAACCCACTGCGAGCCCGTCCTGGCAGCCGCCCCCCGCCCTCTCGCCCGATCAGTCGCCCACCGCTGGTGCCTCCGCCAGGCCTTCGGCCCGGCCCACCTCGCTGCGTACCGGCACGCCGGCGGCCGGCTCTGGCGCAACATCCCGTAGCTCCACGTCTGCCAGGCCGAGTGCGCCCCGGCCCTCCGTCCCGACGTCGCCGAAGCCCAAGCCGGAGCCCACATCGCCAGGCCCGACCGGGCAGGGGTCTGCCGGTGACTGACCGCAGTGGCTTGGGGCTGAAGGCCCAGCGTCACGCGCGCCGGACGTACCGGCGTATTGTGCCGCGCCCCAGTTGGACGGTGCTCGCGATGGTGTTCGTGCTGCTCGGGGGGTTGCTCTTCGTCGAGGCGTACGCCAACGCCGCCTTCGTGCCCGATCACAAGGCCACCCCCAGAGGCCAGGACAACGTGCCCACCGAGGTACGCGACGGCGGCCCCATCCTCAACGTCGGCGCCGACGGGCGTACCCAGTCGCACCGCCTGCCGCCCCGTACCCTGGCGCTGACCTTCGACGACGGGCCGGATCCACGCTGGACGCCGGAGGTGCTCCGGGTGCTGGCGCGGCACCAGGTGAAGGCAACCTTCTTCGTCCTGGGCACGCAGGTTGTCCGGCATCCCGAGCTGGCCCGGGAGATGGTGGCGGCCGGACACGAACTCGGCGTGCACACGTTCACCCACGCCAACCTTGCCGACCTCCCCGCCTGGCGACGGCAGCTGGAGTACGAGCAGACCCAGATGGCGATCGCCAGCGCCACCGGAGTCCGGACTTCCCTTTTGCGCTTCCCATACTCGTCGCGCGCGGACGCCTATACGGACGGGGACTGGCCGCTGCTGCGGCAGGCCGGTGAGCTGGGCTACCTAACGGTGGTCAACGACGTCGACAGCCTGGACTGGGCGAAGCCCGGCATCGAGACGATGATCGCCAACGCCACGCCGTCGGGATACGCGGGAGCAATCGCGCTGTGGCACGACGCCGGTGGTGACCGGTCGGGAACGGTCGCCGCCCTTGACCGGTACATCCCGCTGATGAAGGCGCGCGGTTACCGCTTCACCACCGTGACCGAGGGGCTGAACCTCGCGCTGGCCGGGGCGGGTGTTGCGGTGGCGGGGCACACCCCGGTCAGGCTCGGCGAGCGGTGGCGCGGTGACGTGCTGGCGCTGGCGGTGCGCGCTGCTGATGCCACGTTCAGCGTCTTCGGTGTGCTCTTCGTGATCGTCGGGGTGCTCACGCTCGGGCGTACCGTCCTGCTGTTCCTGCTCGCCCTGCGGCACGCACGCCGGCGGCGGCGTCACGACTGGTCGTGGGGTCACCCGGTGACCGAACCGGTCTCGGTGGTCGTCCCGGCGTACAACGAGAAGGAGGGCATCGCCGCGGCGGTGCGGTCCCTGGCGGGCGGCGACCACCCCGGCGGGATCGAGGTCGTCGTGGTCGACGACGGATCCACCGACGGCACCGCCGACATCGCCGAGGCCCTCCGGCTGCCGAACGTACGGGTGGTGCGCAAGCCGAACGGGGGCAAGCCGAGCGCATTGAACACCGGCGTCGCGTTGGCGCGGTTCAACCTGATCGTCATGGTGGACGGGGACACCATCTTCGAGCGCGACTCGGTCCGGCGACTGGTCCAGCCGTTCGCTGATCCTCGCGTGGGTGCCGTGGCCGGCAACGTCAAGGTGGGCAACCGTGGCAGCCTGATCGCCAAGTGGCAGCACATCGAGTACGTCATCGGATTCAACCTGGATCGCCGCCTGTACGAGACCCTGCGGTGCATGCCCACCGTCCCAGGCGCGATCGGCGCGTTCCGCCGGCAGGCGCTCAACGAGGTAGGCGGGATGACCGACGAGACGCTGGCCGAGGACACCGACATCACCATGGCGCTGGGCCGGGCCGGCTGGCACGTGGTGTACGAGGAGACGGCCCGCGCGTGGACCGAGGCGCCGACCACCCTCGGACAACTGTGGAAGCAGCGGTACCGCTGGAGCTACGGCACCATCCAGGCGATGTGGAAACACGCGGCTTCGGTCTTCGACCGGGGCGCCTCCGGGCGGTTCAGCCGCCGCTGCCTGGCCTTCCTGGCGCTGTACGGGGTGCTGCTGCCGCTCGGCGCGCCGGTGATCGACCTGCTCGCCGTGTACGGCCTGCTCTTCCTCGACCGGACGGAGACCGTACTGGCCTGGCTGGCGATGCTCGGCCTGCAGTTCGTCACCGCGATCACGGCGTTCCGGCTGGACCGGGAGAAGCTTGGAGTGCTCTGGGCGCTTCCGCTGCAGCAGTTCGCCTACCGGCAACTGATGTACCTGGTGCTGCTCCAGTCGGTGGTCACCGCGTTGACCGGCGGCCGGCTGGGCTGGCAGAAGCTGCGCCGGACCGGGCTCGCGCCGCCAGCACCCGGCCGAGCCTAAGCTGGGGGTCTGTCTCGACGTGGGTTCCGTTCTGGCCTGGGTTGATGTGATGTTGCGGCGCGTCCGGGATCAGCCGGCCGCGTCGCGGGCGAGCGCGAGGGCATACTCGGGCCACCAGACCCCGCGTTCGGGTTCGCCGGGGCGGCAGGCTCCGTCGGACTCACCCGGGTACTTGATCCAGAGCAGCGCGTCGACCCGGTCGAGGCCGGGGGCATCGGTGGGTTCCTCGCCGAGTGCCCGGCCCGGCGGGTTGCACCAGCTCGGTGCGCCGTCCACGGTGGCGCCGGCGGCCGGGCCGTTGCCGTTGCGACTCGTGTCGATCACGAACCGGACATCGCCGCCAAGGGCATCGGACAACCGGTGGCCGTACCGGACGTTGTCCCGCGTACGGAGGAAATTGGCGACGTTGAGCGCGAACCCGTCGGCGTCGCGGACGCCGGCTTGGCCCAGTGCCGCGGCCAGCGACGCAGTGTCGCTGATCCACTCGGGGTGCCCGGCGTCGAGGTAAACCCGGGCCGCGCCGGTGCTCTTGAGCACGGCGACCGCGTCGCGCAGCAGCAGGAGCCGTTCCTTGAGGTTGCGGACGCACCGATCCACAGCGTCCGGGACCGCGCCGGGTTCGAGGACCACGATGACCGGCCTGCCCTCGATCCCGCCGGCCAGTTCACGGATCCAGCGCTGGTACTCCTGGCCGGTCGCTGCTCCCCCGGAGCCCTGCCGGTCACAGTCCCGGTCCGGCACGTTATGAATGACCAGGACCGGTGTCTGGCCCGCGATCGTCGCCCGGGTCAGGTAGCCGTCAACCTCCTCGCGAACCGGGGCATCGCCGCCGACCAGCCACTTCGCGCTCGGGCGGGTGCTGATCCGGCGCAGCGTCTCCGCGTCGGCGACCCTGCCGGCACGCTCCCATCGGTCGACCTCCTGAGCGGCCTCGCTGTCCGGGTCCACATAGAAGACAGGGGGCGGCGGGGGCGGCGAGAACGACGCGGAGTTGTCGACCCCACGTTCCGCAGCGCCACCGCCGCAGCTCGACAGCAACGCGATCAGTGCGACCCCGGCTGGAACAAGGGCCCAACGGCGTCGCCCGGGACGGTAAATGGTGCGTACCACGGCGGTCAGGCTACCGGCGTCTGCGCCGCCGACAGTTTCGCGGGCACGTCGCGCATCGTCCTACCGTCGTGACCAGGCGGTGGGCGACGTGCTTGCCGATGCCAGCCCTCCACCGCCCAGACCCGATCCGGATACCTGCGACCGTCCGCGAGCATGTCGGCGTAGCCGGCCTTATCGGTGCCGTACCTACTGTGATTGCTCAAGATGGGAACCCGCGTGAGGGACGCGATTTCCACTCAGAGCTAGGCAGAGTCGCCCTGCGGTAAGCAAGCTGGCAGCCGGCCGGCAGGCAAGCCCTCGACGGAGTGTCAGGTCCTGAGACTGATCTGTCACACAGGTCCCGAGATTGGACACCGGCTGCCGGCGTGTCCCACCACATGCTTGAGAGATGCGTCCCACGACATGGTTTACACATCGCCTAGCAGCCATCGTTAACCGCGCAGCGGCTGCATCAGACCTGTAGATAGATCAGGAGGCCGATCGTGGTGTTGGCGACCACGTGGGCGGCGAACGGATAGCCGATGCCGCCGGTCCGCAGCCGGATCACGCTGAGCAGGTAGCCCCACACCCCGGCCATCACGATGCCGAGCGGCCCGGAAGGGATGCCGTTGGCGTGCGAGATGCCGAACGCCACCGACTCGATCACCAGTGCCAGGTGGATTCCCCAGGTGTTGATGAGTTCGGTCTGCAGAACGCCACGGAACAGCAGCTCCTCCCAGGCCGAATTGACGAGGGCGAATCCCAGGATCACGGCGAACGCCTGCCACGGGGAGGCGTGCTGCAACTGGCCCAGGAACTCCGAGAGCTTGGGATCGTCGATGAGGGTCCAGAGGAACAGCCCGAGGACGCTGGTGACGACGACAGCGATGAAGAGCGCGATCCCGCCGGGCGTCAGCGGACCCCACCTCAGCCACGGCGCAATCGGACGCAGCAGTCCGCGCCGGTGCAGCACCCAGCCCGCCACCGCCGGCGCGACCACGAACAGCGCCGTGACCAGCGCCGGCGGGAAGCCTGCGAACACGTACAGGGAGAACAGGAATGCGACCAGGTCGCAGCAGATCACCAGGCGGAGCACGGCGGGCGACGGCCGCAGGGCCGCGACCAGCGTGATGAGCAGCAGGGCGATGCCGCCAGCCAGAGTGAGGGCGGGGCTCTCCGGCACGAGGACCACGGCGATGGCGAGGGCGGTGCCCAGGGTCAGCGCTCGCTCGGTGCGGGAGGAGGACGCCACCACCGGCACGGTCATCAAATCGTGCATCGTTCTCCTATCCGAATTGCGCCTCGAACTCCTCAATCTCCCATTGTTCCAGTTCGACCAGCGCCACGTCCGAAGGGGTGAGTCCGTTGGCCCCGGTCCGGGTGACATAGTCACCCAGTTCGTGAAGGATGGCGAGCCAGCGGTCTGCGATCTCGCCGGCCTTTCCCTCGTCGAGGACCTCTTCCGGCCAGGTCATCCGCAGGGACAGGCGGGGACCGCCCGGTTCCATCTGGACGATCGCCACGACGTCCAGGGCGTGGGTCAGCGGCATCTGCGGCGGCTGATGGGTCAGCGCGAAGGAGTTCTCGTCGGTCAGCCAGTAATCGTCGCCGCCCCTGGCCATCCGGAACCGGCCGAGGTAGTTGAACCGGACCTCGGGGGCCGGCAGCGCGGCCAGCACCGGGCGGGTCACCGGGTTGAGGTAGCGCAGCAGCCCGTACCCGACGCCCCGGAGGGGCAGTGCGCGCAGTTGCTCCTTCACCCGCTTGACTGACTCGACCGCGCGGACGCCAGGAGGGAGGTCGCCGGCGAGGTCGAAGCGCACCGGATAGATGCTGGTGAACCACCCGACGGTGCGGATCAGGTCCAGGCCGGGCACGACGTCCTCGCGGCCGTGGCCCTCGAGGTCGATCGGTACGCCCGTGCGGCTGCCGGTGACCTCGGTGAGCGCCATCGCCAGGCCGGTGACGAGCACATCCTGCGCGTCAGCGCCGAACGCCTGGGCGGCCCGGTCGAGGAGCGCCTCGGTCTCATCGGCGCCAAGGGTGCGCACCAGCGACTCCACCTTGCCGGCCCGGTCCCGTTCCGCATCGAGGGGGCGGCTGGCCAGCGTGGGCGCGTCCGGCACCAGCATGCCGGTCCAGACCGCCAGGGTGTCCGCCAGCGCGGGGTCCTGGGCCGCCAGCACCAGCTGCTCGGCCCAGCGCTTGACGGACGTCACGGGCCGGTCCACGGTGGCCTGCCCGGCGGCGGCCAGGTCGGCTAGCAGAATGTGCCATGACACGGCGTCCACCGCCAGGTGGTGGGCGACTAGCAGCAACTGGCCCGCGTCGGCGAACCAGACCACTTCCAGCATCCGCCCCGCCGCGGGATCCAGCCGATCGCGGGCTTGAACGAACTCGCTGCTCAGATCTCCACCGGTCACCCGCCGTACGCAGTTGCGGGCGTCAACCGCTCCGACCGGTGGGACGGACAGGCCCCACACCGTGCCGTCGCCGCTGCTGATCAGGCGCGCCCGCAGCGCGTCGTGCCCGTCGAGCACCGCCTGGACCGCGGCGATCAGCTGCTCCTCGCCGAGCGGCGGTACCTTCACCACCAAGCTCTGGTGGAAGCCCTGGACGTCGCCGCCGATCTCGCGCAGCCAGTGCATGACCGGCGTTGCCGGGACCCGGCCGGTGCCGTCGTCCGGCGCCGCTGCGCCCGCGTCCTCAGGCGTCGCGGTCGACGCCGCGCCGGCCAGCAGGGCGGGCGTCCGATGCCGGAACACGTCCCTGGGGGTCAGCAGCATGCCCGAGTTGCGGGCCCGCGCGGCCACCTGGATGGCCAGGATGCTGTCGCCGCCGAGCACGAAGAAGTCGTCGTCGGCGCCGATCCGGGCGATGCCCAGGACGTCGCCGAAGATCCGGCACAGGTCGTTCTCCTGGGGCGTGGCCGGCGCGCGGCCACCGGACCCGGACGCCAGGTCCACCGGCGGCAGCGCCTTGCGGTCCACCTTGCCGTTCTGGTTCAGCGGCAGGGCGTCCAGCGGGACGAGCACGGTCGGTACGGCGTAGTCGGGCAGCTGGTCGGCGGCGTATGCGCGCAGGGCCTGCAGATCGGAGCCGCCGACGACGTAGCCGATCAGGACCTTCTGCCCGGCCGGGCCGTCCACCGCGACGACCACGGCGTCGGTCACGCCCGGCGCGCCGCGCAGGACCGCGTCCACCTCGCCAGGCTCGATCCGTTGTCCGCGGATCTTCAGCTGGAAGTCGCGGCGGCCGAGGAAGTCGAGCTGCCCGTCGGGGAAGTAGCGCACCCGGTCGCCGGTCCGGTACATCCGGGCGCCGGTGTCGCCGGCGAACGGGTCGGGGAGGAACTTCGTGCAGGTCCGCATCGGATCGGCCAGGTAGCCGCGGCCCACGCCGATGCCGCCGATGTAGAGCTCGCCCGGCATGCCGAGCGGCACCGGCCGCAAGTTGTCGTCCAGCACGTATAGGCGGGTGTTGCGTAGCGGGCGGCCGACCGGCACCCGGGCCACGTCGTACGGGGAATTCTTGGTGAGCACGGCGTGCGAGACGTCGTCGGAGCACTCGGTGGCGCCGTACGCGTTGATGATGTTGGCATTCGGGTGGAGGGCGAACCAGCGCACGCACATCTCCGGCGGCAGGACTTCGCCGTTCACGATGTACCAGCGGAAGGCCGGCAGGTCTGGCGCGGCGGTGGCCGGCCCGCCGCCGCTCCATGCGGCGAGCGTCGCGCGCATGAAGGACGGCACCACCTCGAGGATGGTGACCTTCTCGGCGGCGATCAGCTGGAACAGTGCGAGCGGGTCGGCGGCCATCTCGTTGCCGACGATCCGGGTGTGGCCGCCGACCAGCAGCGGCGCGACCATCTGCCACACCGAGACGTCGAAGGTGAGCGGCGCGTTGTGCGCCACCGAATCGGCGGCGGTCATGCCGAGGTCGCGGACCTTCGCCACAAGGTGATTGATCATCCCGTGCTGGGAGACCATCGCGCCCTTCGGTCGGCCGGTGGAGCCGGAGGTGAAGTAGACGTAGGCGAGATAGTCGTCGTCCCCGGCCAGCGGACCGAGGTTGTTCGGGGCGTCGCGGTCCTCGTCGAGGACCACGATCTCGATCGGCCGGTCCGCAGCGGCGGCGATCGCCTCCGCCAGCCCGGCGTGCTCAGGCTCCACGAGCAGAAGAGCAATGCCGTTGTCGTGGACGAGCGAGGCGTTCCGGGTCGGTGCGGCATCCACATCCAGCGGGACGTACGCCGCGCCCGCGCCCCAGATGCCCAGCATGGACGCGACGACCTGCACACCCCGGCCGGTCAGCACGCCGACGAGCACCTCCGGGCCGGCGCCCGCCTGCCGCAGCTTGCCGGAGATCGCGCTGCCCCAGCCGACCAGCGCGGCGTAATCCAGGATGGTCCGGTCATCCACCGCCGCGACGGCCCGGGGTGACTCCGCGGCGACCTTCCGGATGCGCTGGACGACGTTCTCGAAGGACTCGCCCTCGTCGGTGGCGTTCCAGTCGACCAGCACCCGCTTGCTCTCTGCGGGCAGCAGGACCTCGGTGTCGGCGATCGGGCGGTGCGGGTCGGCGGCCAGCCGGTCCAGGAAAGCCAGCACGCGGTCGGCGTGCAGGTCGAGGTCGTCCGCGGTGTAGCTGCGCGCCGTGGCCGCGAGGTCGAGCACCAGGTCCGGGCCGGCTCCCGGGTGCGCGGTGAAGGCGATGTCCTCGACCGGGCCGTACGACACGTAGCGCAGCGTTGCCGGTGTCCCGGCGAAGTCGAACCGCTGGTCGATCGGCAGGACGTTGACCTCAGGTCCGTACAGGCGGCGCCCGGAGTCGAGATAACCCAGGTCGCGCCGGAGGAACTCCTGGTTGTACCGCTGATGCCGGACCAGCCGCTGAGTCTGCAGGCCGACGGCCCGGATCAGGTCCACGACGGTCGCGCCCGGTTCGACGGTGAGCCGCAGCGGCAGGACGTTCGACATCATGCACGGCGTCCGGAGGGCGGCGGGCGTGCGCCGCGCGGTCACCGTCATTCCCAGGACGATGTCGCGCGCGCCTGTGGTGCGATGCAGGTAGGCGGCGACCCCGGCGAAGAACGCACCCGGCCAGCCCTGGCTGGACAGGCCCGCGGCGGCGGTCAGCGAGTCCAGGGCCGACGGCGGGATCGTACGGGTCAGGCGCAGTTGGCCGTTGCCGGGCAGCGACACGGTGTCCGCGAAACCGGCGACCTCGGGCCGGTCGGCGAGGTGGTCGTTCCAGAAGGTCCGGTCACGCTCGTAGTCCGCCGAGCCGCGGTAGCCGGCCTCCTCCTCCAGGAGTTCCTCGACCGTCGCCCAGGATGCCTCGGGGCAGCGGGCCCCGGTCACGTCGGCGGTGTAGAGCTCGGCGACCCGGCGGGCGAGCAGGCCAGCGCCGTACCCGTCGATGACGACGTGGTGCCCGCGCATGTACCAGATCCAGTGCTCGTCGCCGAGGGCGAGCAGGGCGGTTGCGAACAGGTTCCGCCCGGTGAGATCGGCCGGGCGGTCGATGTCGGCGGCCATCCAATCCACCGCGGCCTGCCGGGGCTCAGCCGTACCGGTCAGGTCGACGTGCGGGAAGTCCATGTCCTGGGCCGGCGCGACAACCTGATGGAAACCGTCATCATCGAAGGACACCTGCAGCCGGATCGCCTCGGACTCCTCCATCACCCGGCGCACCGCCCGGTGCATGGCGGACCGATCGAGCGGGCCGGTGATCTCCACGTACTGGCCGGCGGTGTAGGAGCGGTCGTCCGGGTTCAGGTACTGCGCCGTCCACACGCCGGACTGCGCGGCCGAGAGCGGGAGCCGTGACTGCATGCGTATCTCAGCCCTTCTGCACCGCAGAACGCGGCAACGCGGTCGGCATGGCGGTACGGGGCACCCGGTATTCCGGGTCCACCTCGCGGGCCGCGGTGCGGCGGGCCAGCGCGGCCTCGATCGCCGGGGCCAGCCGCTTGGCCTTGGCCAGCTCCGCGCTCTCGTGCCGCTCGGCGAACTCCGGCATCACCTCGCGGGCGAACAGCTCCATCGAGGAGCAGATGTGCTCGTGTTTGATCCGGCCGGACTGGGCGATCAGCAGGATCTGGTCCACGCCGGCCGCCTCGTACTCGCGGAGCGTCCTGCGGATCTGCTCCGGGGTGCCGATGCCGCTGTACGCGCCCTCGAGCACCGCGGGAAACTCCTTGTCGACCTGGTCTCGCGGCGTGTCGAGCCCGAGGTCGCGAGCGAGGTCGCCCTTCCCGGGCACGTGCGAGCCCAGACCCCAGTAGTAGGCGAGCGACCGGGCGAAGAACCGGTGGTCGGCCAGCCCGCGCTCGCGCGCGGTGGCCTCGTCCTCGTGGCACATCAGGTAGAGCGTCATGGCGACCTGGGGATTGACCGAGTAGCCGGCCGGCACGCAGTCCTCCGACTCGATGGTCGCGTAGTAGTCGCCGATCCACTTCTCGGCCTCGTCCGGTGCGACGAAGGAGAAGGTGAGGGCGCCGAGGCCGTGCCGGGCGGCGTGCGTGAGGCTCTCCCGCTTGCTGCACGCGGTCCACATCGGAGGGTGCGGCTTCTGCAGCGGCTTCGGCACGATGTTACGCGGCGGCATCTGCACGTACGTGCCGTCGTACCCGGCAAACGGCTCCTCGACGAACATGCGGGTGACCGCGTCGATCGACTCCCGCCATTGCGCTCGCTTGGCCGACATCTCGATGCCGAACGCGCCCAGCTCGACCTCGGTGCTGGACTCGCCGGTGCCGAACTCGGCCCGGCCGTTGCACAGCAGGTCGAGCATGCCGATCCGCTCCGCCACCCGGGCCGGTGCGTTGATCCCCGGCGGAAGCACCATGATGCCGTGGCCGAGCCGTATCCGCTCGGTGCGCTGGCTCGCGGCGCCGAGCAGCACCTCGGGCGCCGAGCAGTGGCTGTACTCCTCGAGGAAGTGATGCTCCACGGCCCACGCGTAGTCGAAACCGAGCCGGTCGGCCAGCTCGATCTGCTTCAGCGTGTCGTGCACGATGCGCAGCTCTGAGTCAGGCCGCCACGGCCGAGGGAGCTGAAGCTCGTAGAACAGACCGAACCGCATGATCGTCCCTTCGCGAGGAATGCTGCCGCCGGAGAATACGATAAGAGGAATTCGCGGCCTGCCGGACCTGGATTTGCCGCCGGTCCCGGTCGCTCTTAAGCGCCGATTAAGGTGCCTTTTATGGCCCGCTGTTACTGTCCTGACAGTCTCGCCCGCGATACCCAGTGCCGCGTCCGGAGGAAAATAGCGATGACAAAGAGCCTTGATATCGGGAGCACGAGTGAGCTTCAGTCCTGGTTGCGGGAGCGGATCGCGTTCTATCTGGACCAGCCGGCGGACACCATCGATCCGGACACCGAGCTGGCACACTATGGCATGAACTCCGTCTACGCCGTCAGTCTGCTGGCCGACCTGGAGACCAAACTCGGCGTAGAAATCGATTACATGCAGGCGACGTGGGGCTATCCCACGGTCAACAAGCTCGTCGAATACCTCGAGGCCCTGCCAGCGAATCGCGAGGGTGAATAGGTGACTGGATTGTTGTCCCCCGCCCAGGTGCTGGCGGGTGCCTTCGACGATTACCTGGGCGACCCCTACGCGGGCGGGACGCCGTTCTCCTACGACGAGATCGTCGCCGGTGACGAGGCCTCGGAACTGCCGCCGAACGCCCGCTCGACGATCGAGAAGTGGGGGTTCCACGAACTCCTCGTGCCGGTGGAGCAGGGTGGCCGGCTGCGCACCCTGGACGAGCTGCTGCACGTCTGCCGGGTTCTGTCCCGGCGCAACCCGACGATCGCCGTGATGTACGGCTCCACCCTGCTGGCGGCGAACCCGGTGTGGCTGTGGGGCAGCGCGCGGCAGAAGCGGGAGCTCGCGGGCGAGCTGCTGTCCGGTGGGCTGGCCTGCTTCGGGGTGTCCGAGGCCGATCACGGCAGCGACCTGCTGTCCACCGAGGGGACCCTGGTCCGCGAGAACGGCGGCTTCCGCCTGAACGCGGCGAAGTGGCCGGTGGGCAACGCCACCCGGGCCCGGTTCGTCACCGTGCTGGCCCGCACCGGCGAGCATGACCTCTCGCTGGCTCTGGTGGACAAGCAGCAGCTGTCCGACGGCGCGGTGCGCAACCTGCCGTTCGTGCGCACCCTCGGCCTCAAGGGGCACGACCTGAGCGGAGTCGAGTTCCACGATGCCGTGCTGCCGGGTGACGCGTTGGTCGGGCCGCCCGGCATCGGGGTGACCCAGGTGCTCAAGACCCTGCAGATCACCCGGACGGCCATCGCGGCGATGTCGCTGGGCGTGATGGACGCGGTGCTGCGCATGGGGCTCGGCTACGCGATGGACCGACGCCTGTACGGCGATCGGATCTTCGCCATTCCGATCATCCGGCATCAGCTCGTACAGGAGCACGTCAACCTCTTCATCGGTGAGTGCACGACGCTGCCGATCTCCCGGGCGCTGGTGCTCGCGCCGGAGCGGCTGAGCCTCTGGTCCGCGATCGCGAAGTACCTGGTTCCGGTCATGGCCGAAGAGACGGTGCACAACGTCGGCGTGGTGATGGGCGCCCGCAGCTACCTGCGCGAGGGCGTCGCCTCCGGCGCCTTCCAGAAGCTGCAGCGCGACCATGCGATCGCGAGCGTGTTCGAGGGCACCACCCACGTGAACCTGCACTGGATCGCCGAGCAGTTGCCCGCCGTGGTGGCCGGCGCCGGCGAGCCGGACGACGCGGCGCAGGACCTGCTGCGGCAGCTGTTCGACCTGGGCGACAACACCGCGGCGTGGCACCCCGACGGGCGACGGCTGCGCCTGGCCAACGGCGGCTTGGACGAGATCACCGGGGCCTGGCCACTCGCCGTCCGCCGCGCCGAGGCGCTGCTGCGGGGGCCGCGCCCGCCCGCGGCCAGCGCCGAGATTCTGGACCTGTGCGCCAGGCTGAGCGAGCTGCGCGCCGCCCTGCACCACCGCATCACGGCCACCGAGTCCTGGCAGTCAAGCTCGGTCGCCGCCATCACGGCCGCGCGGGAGCACTGTGCCCACCACGCCGCCGTGTCATGCCTGCTGATCTGGCTCGACAATCGGGATCGCCTCGGCGGTGCCTTCGCCGACGGCGGGTGGCTGGTGCTGTCGCTTCAGCGGTTGCTGCAGCGCCTCGGCGTGACCGTCGCGGTCGACGAGCGCCACGAGGCGGAGCTGGCGCAGCAGTTGGAGCGCGGCGCCGAGAAGAAGGACTGGTTCACCCTGGCATCACTCCCGGCCGGATGAGCGTCGGCGTGCCCGACTCGCCGCGCAGCCGGTCGAGACACGCCAGCGCGAGAGCCTGGAGGCTGGACACCATGGCGTCGGCGGGCAGGCCGGCGGCTTCGTACGCGATGGGCAGTTCGGTGCAGGCGGCCAGCACCGGAACCCGGTGCTGGCGCCACAGCCCGCGGGTCGCCGCCGCGAACACCTGCCCGGCTTCGGCCGTCCGTCCGGCCTTGACCAGGACGCTTGTCTGCTGAATGGCAGCCTGAGCCGCGGCGCCGGGCACGTGCAGCGGGTAACCCAGCCGGCGGGCCCGGTGCTGGTAGAGACCGCTTGCCACGGTGCCGGTGGTGGCCGCGAGCCAGCCGCCGCCGGGCGCCCGCCGGACGGCCTCCCGCAGCGTCGCGTCGACGATGTGCACCAGGGGCAGCGGCAGCTCGTCGCCGATCCGGTCGATGAAGACGTGCGCCGTGTTGCAGGGGACGGCCAGCAGGTCTGCCCCCCAGCGCACGAGATCCAGCAGGCCCGCCCGGATCGGGGCCAGCGGGTCCAACCGGCCGGCAAGTACTGCGGCGCTGCGGTCCGGGATGGCCGGCTCGGAGATCAGGAGTACGCGCGGGTGCTCCTGATCGCTGGTAGCCGGCGATTCGGCGGCCAGCAGGCGGAGGAACTCGGCCGTCGCGGCCGGACCCATCCCGCCGAGGACGCCGAGGTTTCGCCGGATCGTCATGCGGCCGGGGAATCGCCGGCCGAGAGGTTGCCGGCCGGCCGCTCCAGCCGGGCTGCGATCCGGGCGGGATCGACACCGGCAGCCGGCCCGCCGGTCCAGTGCAGACGGAGTCGTCCGTCGATCAGGCTCACGCCGAGCTCCAGCGGATACACGGCCGGCAGCGCGGCCAGGCCGTGGCCCGGCAGGGCTGAGGGCTGGAATGGCTCGGCCTGGCTGGCCTCCGCCCCGAACGGCCCGAAGTAATGCAGCCGGATGGGCGCGATGTCCGGCCCGGCGACGGGCCCGACGGCGAGAAACGGGCCGAGCGTGGTCGTGGACCCCGCCGTGTGGTCGACGACGTCCACGGTGAGCGGGGGCGCGCCGATCACGGCCAGCACGGCGGTGATCTCCGCGGGCTGGGCGGTGGGCGGTGATGTCCGGTCGAGCTGGGCGAGGAACGATCCGGCCGGCGGCGGCTCGGGAGCCGCGTCGTCGAGCCAGTCCCACACGTCGGCTAGATCGGTCAGCAGCAGCCGGAACGAGCGGACGTCGAGGACCAGGGCGTGCGCGGCGAACAGAAGCAGGCGTGCGTCGTCGGTGTCGACGACCGCGCAGCGCACCACCGGGCCGGCCACCGGGTCCAGCTGTGCGAGCAGCCGGTCCGCCACGGTCGGCAGCAGGTCGATGCGCGGCTCGGGGCGCCCGCTGAGGTCGACCCGCGGCACGGCGATGCGCCCGATGCCGCCGTCGACCTGCGTCCACCCGCCGTCCGGGCCGGGCGGCACGAAGCGCAGCCGGAGCGCGTCGTGGCGCAGCATGAGCCGCAGCACCGCGCGGCGGACCTTGGCGAGGTCTGCGTCGTCCGGCAGCCCGACCAGGGCGACCCGTCCGGGCGTGCCGCTCTCCGCCAGGATCTGCTGCTGCGCGGGGGTTAGCGGGAACGACTCGGCGGATGCTTGAGGGGGTTTCGGCTCGACGGTGGCCGGGGCCGGGGAGGGCAGTTCCTGCCGCTGCAGCACGCCGCCGTCGCGAGGGATGCGGTCGACCGCCACCCACTGCTCGGGAACGAGGAAGTCCGGCAGGGTCCGCGCGGAAAAGCTGCGCAGCGTACCCGCGGTGACCGGCCCGCTCGCCACGTAGTAGGCCACCAGACGGCGGCCGAGGCGCTGCCGGCCGGCCGGATCGGTATAGCCGATCTTGGCGAGCATGCGCCGGACCCGCGGGATGTCCACGGGCGTGCGGAGCTCCTCGTCCGCGGCTGCCCGCTCCAGGTGGCCGAGCCGCACCTCCCAGCGGGTGGGCGACTCGTAGTTGTGGTAGCCGCGCTCGGCACTGTGGACGTACACGCCGACGTCGTTTATCAGGCAGTTGGAGCTGCAGAAGCCGGTGTCGGTGGGCTGCGTCCAGGCGGTCGCCTCCTCAGCCAGGTAGCGCAGGATCTCGCCCTTGCTGACGTCGCTGTAGCGGAAGAAGTCGACCACCTCGGACGCCTCGACCGCGTTCGGGTCGACCCGCTCACCGATCTGGTGGTAGACCCGGCGCCCGACCGCCAGCTGCTCCTCGATCTCCCGCGGGTCGAAGATGCCGCGCCGGTAGAACCAGCTCAGGCGCTCGTCGATGATCTGGCCGCGGGACAGGCCGGTGACGATGACCGGGATCTTGCGTTGCGCGGCCAGTTCGGTGCTCAGGCCCAGCAGCGAGCGAAAGCATCCGTTGCACACGCTCTGGTGCTGCCGGAGGCTCTCCACGAAGACCCGGTTCTGGTCCGCTCGGCCGAGGGTGACGTGCTCGATGCCCAGCTTGGCGGTGATGTTCTCGACATTGCGTAGCGCGGTCTGCGAGATGAATCCGTTGTCGAAGGTGAATGTCATCACCCGCAAGCCCAGGTCCACCAGGCGGTGCAGCACGTACGTGCTGTCCTTGCCGCCGCTGAACAGGAGCAGGACGTCGTATTCCGGGGCGCCGCCCGCGGTCTTCTCCCGCACTTTCCGCAGGAAGCCGTCGACATCCCCGAAGTACGAGTGGATCGCCGCTTCGTTGCCGGTGTAGAGGCGGCAGAAGTAACAGGTGCCGCCGTCGTCCAGGTCCGCACCGGGGTAGGCGGCGTCCATGCCGCAGCGCGCGCATGCCCGCGCCACCTCGGTGGCCGGCGCGGAGCCCTGGTACACGACGGCGCAGTCCGCGACGTTCTCGTGCGCCAGGATCGCCGTCTCGACCTCCTGCTCGAGAACGCGCGCCTGTCCCTGCTGCAGCGTCGCCGGCTCCACCTGCGTCATCGCGTACCCCCCGCAACGTCGGTCAGCGCGTCGAGCAGGTCCTCGGCCTGATCGGGCTCGCTCGCCAGGGCCTCCTCGAGCTGCTCGGCCAGCGCCTCGATGGTGCGCGCGGTGAGGAACGCCTGGAGGTGCACCTCCACGCCGAACTCCGCGCGCAGCCGGGAGAGCATGGTCATGACCAGCAGCGAGTGCCCGCCCATGTCGAAGAAGTCCTGCCGGACGCCCACCTCCGCCACCGGAAGCAGCTCCTCCCACAGCCGGGCGAGGGCCTTCTCGGTCGGCGTGCGCGGCGGCACGACCTCTTGGTCGTCCTGGGCGGCCGGCACCACCGGAACCGGCAGGGCGCGCCGGTCGATCTTCCCGCTGATGGTCCGCGGGAGCTGGTCGAGCGGCACCAGCACGGCGGGTACGGCGCTGGGCAGCAGCCGCTGCGCGACGTGCCGGCGGATCTCATCGTTGTCCGACGGGCTGGACAGCTCGAGGAAGGCGCACAGCGAGGACGCCCCATCGGGCTGCTCATGCACCACCACCGCCGCGTCCCGTACGGCCGGGTGGGTACGCAGCACGCTCTCCACCTCGCCCAGTTCGACCCGGACGCCGCCGACCTTGACCTGGTGGTCCTTGCGGCCGATGTACTCCAGCTCGCCGGTCGCCAGCAGACGGCCGAAGTCGCCGGTGCGGTAGACCACGTCCGCCGGGTCCCCGGTCAGCGGGTTGGTGACGAACGCGGCGGCCGTCTCCTCGGGTAGGTCGCGGTAGCCGAGCGACCGGTGCGGCGTCCGCAAGTAGATCTCGCCCATCCGCCCCTCCCGGCAGGGCCGCCCGGCCGCGTCGAGGAGCAGCACCTCCGTCTCCGGCATGGGCCGGCCGATCGGGATCGAGGCGGCCTGCGTGTCCTCAGCGGTGACGAAGCGGTAGGTCTTCGTCATCGTCGTCTCCGACGGGCCGTACAGGTTGAGCAGGCGGATCCGCTCGCCGTACCGCTCGAACCACCGGGCCGCGTCGGCGGGGGACAGCCGCTCGCCGGACATCGCGATGCAGCTCAGGTGCTGCAGTTCGAGCCCGTCCACCGAGGCAAGGCCGCGAAAGATCGACGGGACGCAGTGCACCAGCTGGATGCGCTCCGCATCGATCCAGCGGAGCAGGCCGGGCGGGTCGAGGAGCAGGTCCGGCGGCGGAATGACCACCGTCCCGCCGTTGGCGAGCGGGACGAACAGGTCCCGCAGCATGGCGTCAAAGGCAGGCGAGGTGAGGTGGCTGACCCGCCAGCCGTCCTGCGCGCCGAGCAGCTCGGTCTCCCAGCGGATGTAGTGGTCGATGGCGCCGAGCCTGCCCACGATGCCCTTCGGCCGGCCGGTGGAGCCTGAGGTGTGCATGACATAGCACGGGTCGTCGGCCGCCGGGATGTGCCGGACCGCCTCCGCGTCGAGCGTGTCCTGATCCGGGTCGCCCACGTCCGCGCACAGCAGGCGGGCGCCCGGCAGGTGCGTACCGCAGAACTCCTCGGCGGCCGCGCCCTGCACGATCGCGTGCCCGGCGGCGGTGCCGGCGAGGATGTCGCCGTTGCGCGCCTGGGGCGCCGCCAGGTCGACGGGGACGAAGACGGCACCGATCTTCAGGACGGCCAGGATGGCGATGATCGTCTCGTCCCGGTTCGCGGTGAGCACCGGGACGAGGTAGCCGGGCCCGACGCCCGCCGCGCTCAGCCGGCCGGCAAGCCGGTTCGCCGCGTTCTCCAGCGCCGCGTAGGTCAGTGTGCGTTCGGGGGACGACACCGCACGGCGTCCCGGCGACCGCTCGGCCGCTGTGCGGACCAGCGAATGGATCGCCTCGAAAGCCATCCTCTTTCCTTCCTCCGTTACGGCCATGCCAAATGCCGGGAATCAATGGTGGTCGGGCAGGTCGAACTCATCGAGCAGCACCCCGAAGCTGAGGACGACCAGCAGCAGGTCGTCGCCCACATGCGGATGCACGTCGAAATCGGCGCTCAGGTATTGGGATTTGAGCCGCTCGACGGTGTCGGGATTGAAGTAGCCCTGTCGTTTGATGCGGGCGTGTGACAGCAGGTCGTTCGCCCATTCCGGATGCTGGCGCAACAGCCAGGGGCTGCTGGGCGCCCGGAAGCCGAATTTCTCCCGCTGAATGATCTCGGTGGGCACCAGCCCGTGCGCCGCCTGCCGGAGTAGGTGCTTCTCGCCGCCCTGTGGGGTCACCATCAGGCGCGGAGGTATGGTCCGGGCGAAGTCGATGACGTCCAGATCGAGGAACGGGTAGCGCGCCTCGACGGCGTTGGCGAGTCCCATCCGGTCGCCGTGGTCGGCCAGCAGGTGGTCGGAGAGCCGTAGCTTGAAGTCCAGGTAGGACCGCTGGTGCAGCGGATGCCGGTTGCGCAGCATCTCGTGGTCGACGAGCGGCAGGGCCAGACACTCGAAGGTGTCGAATTCGGCTGCCGCCTCCGCCGAGTACAGCTCCAGCTTGGTGTCGCTCCAGGCCAGGTAGTCGCGTTCGTAAAAGACCTTCTCGTCGCCCCACAGGTGCTGCCGGGCCTCGGCCTCCAGCAGGTCGAGGACGCCGCGACGGTGCGGCAGGCCGGTGCGGTCGATCTGGTCGAAGCGGTAGCCGGGATAGCCGCCGAACAGCTCATCGGCGCCCTCCCCGGTGAGGATGACCCGGACCCCCGCGCGCCGCACCGCGGCCGACAGGGACAGCGAGCAGGTGTTATAGGTCTCCTTCACCGGGCACTCGGCGTGCCGGATCATCCGGCGGAAGCTCTCGGCGGCGTCCGCGACGCCGAAGATCTCCTCGTGATGGACCGAGGAGAGCTTGGCCGCCATCAGCCGCTGGAAGGGCGACTCGTCGATGCCGGCGTCGCGGAAGGCGATTGAGAAGGAGTGGCGCCGGGTGTGCGGCGAGACCTCGCCGACCAGGGCGCCGATGAGCGACGAGTCCAGTCCGCCGCTCAGGTAGAACCCCACCGGCACGTCGGCCAGCAGCCGCCGCTGCACCGACGTCGCGAGCAGGCCGCGCAGCCGCTCGACGTAGAACTCCTCGGGCCGTTCCGCGGGCCCCTCGCCGAGTTCGGGATAGTCCAGGTCCCAGTAGCGGACCTTCCGCACCTGCCCGTCCTGGACCAGAAGATAGTGGCCGCTCTCCAGGCTGTGCACGCCGGCGAACATGGTGCGCGGGCTGACCAGCCCGGGAAACGTGAGCACCTGGTCGAGGCCCGCCAGGTCGACCGCGCGCGGGACGGCCGGGTGACTCAGGACGGTCTTGTTCTCCGAGCCGAAGACGAAATGGCCGGCAGTCCGCGCGTAGAACAGCGGCAGGATCCCGACGTGGTCCCGGGCCAGGAAGAGCCGGCGCCGCGCCCGGTCGTAGATCGCGAAGGCGAACTGCCCGCGAATCACGTCGAGCAGCCCCGTCCCGCGCTCCTCGTACAGGTGGACCAGAACCTCGACGTCGCTTCCGGTGCGGAAGGTGTGCCCGCGGGCGGTCAGCCCGTCCCGGAGCTCCCGGTGGTTGAAGATCTCGCCGTTGCAGACGAGGACCACGCTGCCGTCCTCGTTGGTGATCGGCTGAGCGCCGGTCGTGAGGTCGATGATGCTCAGCCGCCGGAAGCCCAGTCCGATTCCCGGGTCGGTGAACCGCCCGGCACTGTCCGGGCCCCGGTGCTCCAGCGTGGCCGTCATCGCCGACAGAACCTCCTGGTCGACGGGGTGGTCCCCGCGGAGGTCCAGATACCCAGCGATTCCGCACATGGCTCCGCACTTTCCTCGGGGCTGATGGCCGCATACATCATGCGGGCCGGTGCGGTATTCAGTCATCGGTCCCGAACCGGCCTGAAGACATTCTTTGCCGATCACCATGCAGCCGCTTAAGCCGCAGCTAAGTCGAGTGTTAGGAGCGATTGTTAGCCTGCCGGAAGCCAGTACCGGAATCCATTCGAGACGGACCGGAGCATCGCTGTGACGAATCCTTTCGACGACGAGGGTGCGCCCTTTGTGGTTCTCGTGAACGATGAGGGTCAGCATTCCCTGTGGCCGACGTTCGTAGACGTGCCGGCCGGCTGGACCGTGGTGTTCGGCGAGGCTGACCGCGCCGCCTGCCTGACCTACGTGTCCGAGAACTGGACCGACATGCGGCCGAGGAGCCTGGTCCAAGCAATGGAACGGCAGGCGTGACGTGGCGGACCGGGTCCGAGTGGTGGACATCCTGCCACTGACGCCCTTCCAGGAGGGCGTGCTGTTCCACGCCCTGTACGACCGGGAGGGCCCGGACGTGTACCACGTCCAGTACTCCCTCGACCTGGCTGGAGACCTGGACCCGGCCGCGATGCGGGCCGCCGCGGACGCGCTGGTACGGCGCAACGCGGCCTTGCGCGCCGCCTTCCGCCAGCGCGACAACGGCCAGTCGGTGCAGCTGATCGTCGAGGGCGTGGCCGCGTCATGGCGCTTCGAGGACCTCCGGGAACTGCCCGCCGAGCGCCGGGACGTCGAGGTGGCCCGGCTGACCGCGGCGGAGCTGGACCGGCGCTTCGACCTGGCGCAGCCCGCGTCGATTCGCTTCACCCTCATCCGCAGCGCGGACGACCAGTGGCGCCTGCTGCTCACGAACCACCACATCCTGCTGGACGGCTGGTCGATGCCGGTGCTGCTGCAGGAGCTCTTCCGGCTGTACGAGCGGCGCGGCGACGCCGGCGCGCTGCCGGCTCCGGTGCCGCACCGCGACCACCTCGCCTGGCTGGTCCGGCAGGACGCCGAGAAAGCCCGGGAGGCATGGCGGGCGGCCCTGGCCGGCCTGACCGAGCCGACGCTGGTCGCCCCGGCCGACCCGGCCCGGCTGCCGGTCATGCCGCACAAGCACACGATCGTGCTGCCAGCCGAGTTGGCGGCGGCGATGACCCGGCTGGCGAAGGGGCACGGCCTCACCGCGAACACGATCATCCAGGGCGCCTGGGCGATCCTGCTGGCGCGCCTCACCGGCCGGGACGACGTGTGCTTCGGCGCCACCGTCAGCGGCCGGTCCGACGAGGTGGCCGGCGCCGAGGAAATGATCGGCTCCTTCATCAACGTCGTGCCGGTCCGGGTTCGCCCGCGGGCGTCGCGCCCGGTGGTCGAGCTGCTCGCCGAGCTGCAGGAGCAGCAGGCCGAGTTGCTGCCTCACCAGCACCTGGGCCTGACCGATATCCAGCGGACGGCCGGCCTGAGCCAGCTCTACGACACGGTGGTGATTGTCGAGAACTACCCGCTGGACCTGGCGAAGTTCAAGAACCTCGGCGCGGGGCTGTCGCTGGCCGGTGCCGACGTGCACGACGCGGCCCACGTCCCGCTCCGGCTCGTGGCCATCCCGTTCCCCGACTGGCAGCTGCAAATCGACTACCGGCCGGACCTGTTCGCCGCGGCCGAGGCCAAGACCATCGGCGACCGGCTCATCCGGCTCCTGGAGCAGATCTCCGGCCACCCCGAGCGCGCGCTGGGCCGGCTGTCGATACTGGGTCCCGACGAGCGGGCCCGGCTCATCACCGAGCTGACCGGGGCGCACCGGCCCGACGCCATGAGCAGCCTGCTGGAGCGGGTGCACGAGCTGGCGGCGGCCCACGGCGAGGCGCCAGCGGTGATCGCGGACGGCGTCCGCATCACCTATGCGGAGCTCGTCGGCCGAGCCGGCGCGCTGTCCCGTCAGCTGTTGTCCCTCGGCATCCCGCCGGGCGGCAGATGCGCCATCTACGCCGAGCGCGGCGTCAACGTCATCGTCGGGGTGCTCGGCACGCACGGGGCCGGCCACGCCTTCCTGCCGCTCGACACCCGAGCCCCGGCCGCCCGCAACGCGTCGCTGCTGCAGTCGAGCGGGGCGGATGTCCTGCTCGCCGGCCCCGAGCACGCCGAGACCGCCGCGGAGATCTCCACGGCTGCGGGGGTGCGAGTCGTCGTCCTCGGCGAGGTTGCCAAGCCGGCCGGCATCGAGCCGCCCCCGGTCCAGCCGGATCAGGCGGCGTATCTGCTTTACACCTCCGGCAGTACCGGACTGCCCAAGGGCGCCCTCGTCCATCACCTCGGCATGGTCAACCATCTGGCGGCCAAGAACGAGGACCTCGACCTGGTCGCCGCCGACGTCGTGGTGCAAAACGCCCCGCTGACCTTCGACGTCTCGGTGTGGCAGATGCTCGCGGCGCTTACCGTCGGCGGCTGCGTCCTGGTCGTCGACGACGACACCGCCCTCGACCCGGTGGCGCTGTTCCGGCAGACCGACTGGGAGCGGGCCACAGTACTGGAGGTGGTGCCGTCGCTGCTGCGCGCCGCGCTGGACGCCTGGGACGACGGCGCGCCGCTGCCCAGGCTGGAGACGCTCCGCTGGCTGCTGGTCACCGGCGAGGCCCTCTCCGCCGACCTGTGCCGGCGCTGGTTCCGGCATTTCCCCGGCGTGCCGATGGTTAACGCGTACGGGCCCACCGAGTGCTCGGATGACGTGACGCACGGGTTCATCCGAAGCGCGGCGGACGTCGCCGGCGTGGTCGCGCCGATCGGCCGGGCGGTCCGCAACACCGAGCTCTACGTGCTGGACCAGACGCTCCAGCCGGCCCCGGCGGGCACGGCCGGCGAGCTGTACGTCGGCGGGCAGGGCGTGGGACTCGGCTATCTCGACAATCCGGTCGGCACGGCGCTGGCGTTCGTGCCGGATCCGTTCTCCGGCCGGGCTGGCGCGCGCCTGTACCGCACCGGCGACCTCGTACGCAGACTTCCCGACGGACAGCTCGAGTTCCTCGGCCGGACCGACCACCAGGTGAAGATCCGCGGGCGGCGGGTCGAACTGGGGGAGATCGAGGCGGCGCTGCGGACCACGCCAGGCACCCGCGACGCGGTGGTGATGCTGCGCGCCGACACAGCCGGCCACGAGCGGCTAGTGGCCTACCTGGCCGGGCCGGTCGACCCGCAGGACGCGCACAAGACGGCGGAGTCCCTGCTGCCGCCGCACATGGTGCCGGCGGTGTTCGTGGTGCTGGACAGCCTGCCGGTCTCCCCGAACGGGAAGATCGACCGCAAGGCCCTGCCCGTGCCGCAGAGCCCCGCCGGCAGCAGCGGGCGGGCGCCGCGCACCGCGACGGAGACGACGCTCGCGGACCTGTTCGCCGACGTCCTCGGCACCGCCGGCGTGACGATCGACGACAACTTCTTCCAGCTCGGCGGGCATTCGCTGCTCGCTACCCGGCTGGTCAGCCGGATCCGGGCCACCCTGAACACCGAGCTGCCCACCCGGGCCATCTTCGAGGCACCCACCATCGCCGCCCTCGCTGCCCGCCTCACCGAGGCAACCGGCGGGAGCCGGCCCGCGCTGACCGCCGGGCCGCGGCCGGCCGGGCCCCCGCTGTCCTACGCGCAGCGCCGCCTGTGGTTCCTGGCCGAGCTCGAAGGTCCGAGTGCCACCTACAACCTGCCCAATGCGCTGCGGTTCGACGGCCCGATCGACCACGACGCCCTGCACGCCGCGTTAGGTGATCTGATCGGCCGGCACGAAAGCCTGCGCACCCTGATCCGAGTCGTCGAGGGGGAACCGACCCAGCACGTCCTCGAAGACTTCTCCGTGCCACTGCAGCGGCACGACAGCACCGCGCCGCGGTTGCCCGACGACCTCGCCGCCGCCGCGCGCCGGCCGTTCCACCTGGACCGTGAGCTACCGCTGCGCGCGGACCTGTTCACTCTGGACGACCGGCAACACGTGCTGCTGCTGACCCTGCACCACATCGCGGGCGACGGCTGGTCCTTCGCGCCCCTCGCCGAGGACCTCACCACCGCCTATCAGGCTCGCCGGCAGGGACAGCCCCCCGGCTGGGCGCCCCTGCCGGTCCAGTACATCGACTACACGCTCTGGCAGCAGAAGCTGCTCGGCACCGTACGCGACGAGCAACTCGCTTACTGGCGCCAGAAGCTCGAAGGGCTACCGGACCACCTTGTCCTGCCCACCGACCGGCCCCGGCCGGCCATCGCCAGCCATCACGGCGCCACCACGCACTTCACCATGCCGGCCACCCTGCATCGGGACCTCACCCGCCTGGCCCGGCGGCACGACGCCACACTGTTCATGGTCATCCACGCCGGACTGGCCGCCCTGCTGACCCGCCTCGGAGCCGGCACCGACATCCCGATCGGCGCACCCATCGCCGGGCGTACCGATCCCGCTCTGGACAAGCTGATCGGCTTCTTCGTCAACACCCTCGTGCTGCGCACCAGCACGGCAGACAACCCCACCTTCACCGAGCTGCTGCAGCAGACCCGCGCCACCAACCTCGACGCCTACACCCACCAGGACCTGCCCTTCGACTACCTGGTCGAGGCCCTCAACCCCAACCGCTCCCTGGCCCGCCACCCGTTCTTCCAGGTCATGCTCGTCCTGCAGAACGTCGCGAAGGTCGACTACGCGGGCCTGGGCATCACTGACGAAGAGATCTTCAATCCGATCTCCCGGTTCGACCTGGTCATCGAGGTGAACGAGCGCTTCGGCGACAACGGCAGCGAGCGGGGGCTGCAGGGCTTCATCCAGTACGCCGACGAACTCTTCGACCGGGCGACCATCGAATTCTTCGTCGCCGCCTGGGAGCGGCTGCTCACCGCGGTTGCCGCGGACCCGTCGTTGCCAGTCGGCCGTCTGCCGGTGCTCGGCGAGCAGGACCGGCACGATCTGATGGCGGCCGGCAACGCCAGGCAGTCGTTCGTGCTCGACGACGCGCTGCAGCCGGTGCCGTACGGCGTGCTGGGCGAGCTGTACGTCAGCGCGGAAGGGCCGGCGGCGGACACGGTGGCCAACCCGTTCGGACCCCCGGGCACGCGTCTGCGGCGTACCGGGAACCTGGCCAAGTGGACGCGGCAGGGAGAGTTGCACGTCGCAGGCCGCGTCGAGGACCAGGTTTTGATCGACGGGGTGCCGGTGCACCCGGCGGAGATCGCGGCCCGACTGGCGGACGGCGACCTGCTGTCCCAGGCCGTCGTGGTGGCCGACGAGGACGGCCTGCTGGCCTACGTGGTGCCCCGGCAGTCCGGCACCGTAGTCCACGCCATCCGGCGGGCATGGAGCGAACGGCTGCCCGACTACCTCGTCCCCCGGCGACTGGTGCTGCTGGACGCGCTGCCGCTGACCGCCGCAGGCACGGTGGACACGGACGCGCTGCCCGCCCCGGCAGAGCCGGGCGCGGCGGGGCCGGCCTCGGCCGGCGGGCGGGAGACGATCCTGCGCAAACTCTTCGCCGAGGTCCTGGAGGTGCCGTCGGTCACCGATGACGACAACTTCTTCGACCTCGGCGGGCACTCCCTGCTGGCCGTCCGCTTGCTCAGTCGGATCCGCAGCGAGCTGGGCGTCGAGCTGAACCTGCGGGACGTGATGATGGACCCGACCGTTGCCGGCGTGGCGGAAGCCCTGGCCGGCGCGGCGCAGACCTCCCGGCCCCCGCTGCGGCGCATGCGGTGAGCGACATGGGCGTGATCCGCGTGGTGGCCCTGTGCGGAAGCCAGGCGCCGCAGTCGTCCACGGAGAGCCTGCTGCGGGTGGCGGCGACGCACGCCGAGCTGCTGGGCGCAGACGTGTGCTTCTTCCGGGGCGAGCAGCTGCGGCTTCCGCTGTACGGTTCGCCGGTCGACGCCCGCGACGCGGCGGCGGTCGGCGAGCTCCTCGCCTCGGTGGCCGCGGCCGACGGCGTACTGCTGGGATCGCCCTCCCATCACGGCTCGCTCTCGGGACTGCTGAAGAACGCCATCGACTACCTGGAAGGACTCCGGGACCACGCGAATCCGTACCTGACCGACAAGGCGGTCGGCTGTGTCGCCGTCGGTGCGGGTACGCAGGGCCCAGTCAACACGATGCGTTCCCTGCGCGACACGGTGCACTCCCTGCGCGGCTGGCCGACCCCGCTGGGCGTCGCGGTGGACCGCGCGTCGGCGCTGTGCCAGGGGATACCGAGCCCGGCCGTTGAGCACCAGCTCGCCCTGGTGAGCCGGCAGGTGGTGGAATTCGCGCTGGCACGCCGCGCCGGCGCTGGAGAGAGACGGGTAGGCAATTGAGCAGCCAGCAGGACGAGGCGCAGGGCACCCTGCTCCTTCCCGGCGACGGCGACCGCCGGGGGTGGGGGACCGCACACGGCCACCACGGCGAGCTTCTGCAGGGTGTCTTCGAGTTCGCCGGTTCCCTGCACCGGGGACTGGTCACGCTGCCCTGCCCGATCATGAGCACCGAGGTGAGCGTCGTCGTCACCGAGGAAACTCCGGAGTGGACGGCGCACCCGCCGTGGAAGACCAAGGCGTTGCTGGCCGCCCGCGCCACCGCCGACATCCTGGGCGAAAAGGCCGGCGGGGCCGTGTCGGTGCAGAGCAACATCCCTACCGGCTTCGGTATGGGGTCGTCCACCAGCGACGTCACCGCCACGATCCGGGCCGTGCTGAGCGCGTTCGGCGCCACCCTGCCCACCGACCGGATCGCACGCATCGCGGTCGAGGCCGAGCGCGCGGCGGACCCGCTGATGTACGACCGCATGCTGCTGTTCGCCCACCGGGAGGGCCTGATCCTGGAGGACTTCCAGGTGCGCATGCCCCGGATAAAGGTGATCGGCTTCGCCGCCCGCCCCGAGCCGATCGACACCTTGGCACTCGCGCCGGCCCGGTACAGCCGGTGGGAGATCGAGAGCTTCCGCACGCTGCGGGGCATGCTGCGCCGGGGCGCGGCCGAGGGTGACGTGGCGGCGCTGGGCCGGGTGGCCACCGCGAGCGCCCGGCTGAACCAGCGGTTCCTGCCGATCGAGCACTTCCCGCGGCTGCTCCAGGTGGCCGAGGAGACCCGGGCGGCCGGCATCGAGGTGGCGCACAGCGGCAGCGTGGCCGGCCTGCTCTTCGACGCCGCGGACCCGAATCTCGCCGGCAAGATCGACCGGGCCCGGCGTGAGCTCTTCCGCATCGGTATCTCCCGCACCTGGGAGTTTTTCACGGACGGGGACGATGAGCGCCTTCCGGATTCGTAAGCCCTTCACGGACGTCGTGGATTCGGCCGTCCTGCCGCGGCTCATCCACCTTTCCGGCGACCTGTACGCCGCCGCCTTCCAGCTCATGAAGCTCCTGCCCGCGCAGTTCGTGCTGCAGCGGGCCCTGGAACAGGGGCAGCTGACCGAGCGCAGCACGGTCATCGAGACCACCTCCGGCACGTACGGGCTGGGGTTGGCCATGGTGTGCCGCCGGCTCGGGCTACCGCTGATCCTGGTCGGCGATACCGCCATCGACAGTCACCTGCGGCGCCGGCTGGAGGCGCTCGGCGCCCGGGTGAGCATCGTCAGCGGACAGGCCGCCCGGACCGGTGGGATCCAGCAGGCGCGCCTCGACCGGGTGGAACGCATCCGGGCGCGGCACCGCTCGCCATTCACCCCCGGCCAGTACGACAACACCATGCACGCCAACGCGTACGGCCGGGTCGCCGAGCTGATCACCGAGTCGTTCCCGCAGGTGGACGCACTGATCTGCCCGGTCGGCTCGGGCAGCTCCTCGACCGGCATCGCCGGTTTCCTCCGGCTGCTCTGGCCCGATCTCGTGCTGATCGGCGTCGACACCCCCGGCAGCGTCCTGTTCGGCGCGCCGAACGGCCGGCGCCGACTCCGCGGCCTGGGCAACGGACTGCTGCCGAAGGTGCTGGACCATTCACTGTTCGACGAGGTGCATTGGGTGCCGGCCGGGGACGCGTTCGCCATGACCCGGCGGCTGCACGCCGACCACACGCTTTTCATGGGCCCGACCAGCGGTGCCGCCTACCAGGTGGGGCAATGGTGGACGCGGCACAACCCGGGCGGCACGGTGCTGGCCGTGATGCCCGACGAGGGGCACCGCTACCAGCGGACCGTCTTCCACGACGCGTGGCTGCGGCGGGAGGGGCTGGCCGGCGTCGAGGCGCCCCGCGAGCCGACGGAGATCGCCCATCCGGGCGACCTGGAGGACCGCTGGAGCCGGTACGCCTGGGGGCGGCGCACCCGCGACGAGGTCGTCGACCTGCGGGCGGCGGTGGGTACGCGATGAGCGACCGCATCCTCGTCCTGGTGGAGAGCAACACCTCCGGCACCGGACGGCTCTTCGTCCGGCGCGCCCGGGCGAGCGGCCTGAGGCCCGTGCTGCTCACCGAGAACGCGTCCCGCTACCACTGGGGAGACGACGAGCCGGACGTCGTCGCGGCCCGGACGGACGACCTCGACGACGTGGTGCGCGCGTGCGCGAGGCTGGCCGGCGATCTGGCCGGGGTAGGCACCAGCTCGGAGTACTACGTGGGCATCGCGGCCGCGGCTGCGGGCCGGTTCGGGCTGCCCGGCGCCGACCCGGCCGCGGTCGAGGTCACCCGGGACAAGGAACGGCAGCGCGAGCGGCTGCACGCCGCTGGCGTTCAGGTCCCGCGCTTCGCCGGCGTCTCCGATGCGGACGAGGCGGCGGTCGCGGTTGACCGGCTCGGCACGCCGGTCGTCGTCAAACCGGTCTCCGGCAGCGGCAGCCGCGGCGTGCGCCTGTGCGGCACCGCGGAGGAGGCCGTCCGGTACGCGGGCAAGCTGCTGGGCGAGCGGGTCGACGAGCGCGGCCGGCCGCTGCCGCAGCGGATCCTGCTGGAGCAGTACGTCCCAGGGACGGAGTTCTCCGTCGAGCTCTTCGGCGGTGTCCCGGTCGGCGTGACGCGCAAGCATCTCGGCGCACCGCCGTCCTTCGTGGAGGCCGGCCACGACTTTCCGGCGATGCTTTCCCCGCCGGACGAGGACGCTTTGCGAGACGCGGCCCGGCGGGCGGTGTTGCGGCTCGGGCTGTCCTTCGGCCCGGCGCACGTGGAGCTGCGCCTCGGCCCGGACGGCCCGGTGCTCATCGAGGTCAACCCGCGGCTGGCGGGCGGCTGGATTCCCCGCCTGGTGCAGGAGGCGACCGGCCTGGACCTGGTGCTGCAGACCGTCCGCGGGTTCGCCGGCCTGCCGCCGCGCCTGTCCCAGGACGTCGCACCGCGACCCAGCTCGATCCGTTTCCTCATCCCGGACACCGAGGGCGAGCTGGTCGCCGTGCACGGCGTCGAGGACGCCGCGGCGATCCCCGGCGTCGTCGAGGTGCAGATCTACCGCGAGCCGGGCACCCTGCTGGCCCGCAACGGCGACTTCCGCGACCGCATCGGCCACGTCGTCGCGCAGTCCGGCGCGGCCGCCGAGGCGGCGCTGCACAAGCTCACACCGGAGATCCGGAAGGAACCCTGAGTTGACAGCGACAGGAGGGGCGGACACCGGACGGCTGACCACCGGCCTGGACCCCGAGCTTCAACGCATGCTGCTGGAACCCCGCTGGAAAGTCACCGCGCCGTGGAAGGCCGAGCTGGACCGCATCGCCCGGGTGGACCTGGCGCACGTGGTCATGCTCGCCGAGAGGGGCATCGTCGGGCGGGCCGCGGCCGCGGCCCTGCTGGCGGCCGTCACCGATTTGCGCCGGCAGGACTTCCGGCCGATCGAGGGCCGGCCCGCGCCGCGCGGGCTGTACCTTGCCTACGAGGGCCACCTGATCGAGACGCTGGGCGAGGGGGTGGGCGGCCTGCTGCACACCGGCCGCTCGCGCAACGACCTCAACGCCACCTGCCTGCGGCTCGGCTTGCGCGAGCCGCTGGCCGAGCTGATTCACCGCCTGATCCGGCTGGAACTCGTCCTGATCAACCGCAGCCGGCGGTACGGCGAGTGCGTCATGCCGGCCTACACCCATTTCCAGCCGGCGACCCCCATCACGTACGGGCATTACCTGACCGGCCTGGCGGGCGGCCTGGCCCGGGAGGTGGACGCGCTGCTGGCAGCGGGCGAGGGGCTGGCGTACAGCTCGCTAGGTGCCGGTGCCGTCGGTGGCACCTCAATCCCGATCGACGCGGATCGGACCGCCGAGCTGCTCGGCTTCGCCGGCCCGCTGCGCAACTCGATCGACGCGGTAGCCGCGCGGGACGTGGTGCTGCGAATCGGGGCCGCGGCCGCGACGCTGGGCGTGCTGCTGAGCCGGGCCGCGACCGACCTGCTGCTCTGGTCGTCACAGGAGTTCGACCTGCTGACGGTGCCCGATGACCTGGTGGGCTCGAGTTCGATGATGCCGCAGAAACGCAATCCGTTCGTCCTTGAAAACGTACGCGGCAAGTCCTCGGCTGCGCTCGGGGCGTTCGTGACCGCGGCCGCGGCGATGCGCAACGAACCGTACACCAACTCGATCTCGGTGGGCACCGAGGGAGTCAAGCCGATATGGGACGCGCTGCGCGAGAGCAGCGACGCCGCAGCGATCCTGGTCAAGGTGTTCTCCCGGACCACAGTGAACCCCGCGGCCATGCAGCGGCGCGCGCGGGACGGCATGACCGTCGCGACGGCGATCGCCGAGGAGCTGGTGCGCAGCGGCGTCCCGTTCCGGCGCGCCCACCACGAGGTGGGCCGGGCCGTGCGGCTCGTCCTGGACGCGGAGGCGTCGTCGATGGGTGAGGCGCTGAAGGACCGCATCGAGGACGTGCCGACGGAACCGGCGGAGGTGTGCGCCGCGGCCGAGTACGGCGGCGGCCCGGGTCCCCGGTCCCGAGCCCGGGCGATCGCCGAGGCCGGTGAGCGCGCCGTGGCCCACCGGCGCCGCCTGCTCGGCTGGACGACGGGATGGGAGGCGGGAGAGGAGCGGCTGGCCGCCGCCGTGCAGGGGATCATCACCGGCACGCCGACGGCGTGAGACTCACAGCCGCCAGCGTAACCAGCGGGCCGACCCAATCAGGCCGAGCAGCGCCATCCCGGTGAGAACGACGAGATCGACGGTCAGCGGCATACCCAGGTCTCCGCTCATCGTCCGGCGGAGCGCGTCGGCCGCGTACGTGGGCGGCAGCGCCCATCCCATGATCTGCAGCGGCACCGGGAGCGCGGCCGCCGGGATCATCACCGGGGCGATCAGCAGCAGCGCGAACACCAGGATGTTGGTGACGATCGCGATGATGTCCACCCGGGCGAACAGACTGCCGATCATCATTCCCAGCGATGCCAGGGACAGCGCCGACAGCGGCAGCACCAGCAGCAGGAGCGGGGAGGGTGACAGCTGCAGGTCGTACAGCATCGCCCCGGCCACCATCGGGGTGAGCAGGCCCGGAGCTATCAGCAGCAGCCGGGAGAGCATGAGCGCGGAGACGAACGAGACCTTGCTGATCGGCAGTGACGCGTAGTACATGATCGTGCCTTCGGCCTTGAGCATGCCGACCCGTTGCGCCAGGTTGCTGACGTTCTCGGTGGTCAGCGCGAAGACGGTGGCGCCGCTGATGATGTAGAGCATGCTCTGCCGGTCGGTCAGCCCGGAGCCGATCTTCGTCATGCCAAAGACCATGGCGAGCGGCATGAGAACCCCGAACAACACATTCCACACCCAGGTGGTACGGGCTCCGAGCATCTGTTCCAGCCACAGGTGGCCCACCTCGCGCACCCGGCGGCCGATCGACTCCCGGGCCGGCGGCCGCGGGCGGGGGGTTGCGGCGGGAACGGCCGGGGGCACCGGCGCCGCCGGCGGCGAGGGGAACTCCCGCCGGTCGCCGGTAGCCTCCAGTTCCAGATAGGCCTCCTCCAGGCTGGGGCGCGCGACCCGGAAGTCGTCGACGCGCTTGAGCCGGACGTCGGACACCACCACGTCCATCAGCGCGCCGATGCGATCCGGTTCGGCCCGGATCACGTACCCGCCCTCCTTGCCGCGCGGAGCCAGCGAGCCGAACGACGCCAGCCGCGCGGCGGCGGCCGGGGTGAGCGTCTCACCCTCCTTGAGGCGTAGCTCCAGCCGGACCTGGCTGCCCAGGTGCTCCTTGAGTTCGCCGGGAGTGCCCTCGGCGACGATCCGGCCGCCGTTCATCACGGCTACCCGGTGCACCGCCTGCTCGGCCTCGTGCACGTTGTGGGTGACCAGCAGGACGGTGGTGCCGTCCTCCTCGTTACGGCGTCGCAGCGCGTCCCACACCAGCCGGCGACTGCGCGGGTCCAGTTCGTTCGTCGGCTCGTCCAGCACCAGCAGCCGCGGCCGGCCGACCAGCGCCATGGCGAGGTTGACCAGGCGCAACTGGCCGCCGCTCAACCCGTTGACGTAGCGGTCGGCGTCGGCGGCGATGCCGAACTCGTCGAGCAGGTCGTCGCTCTGCCGCCGGGCGGCCCCGCCGGACAGCCCGCGGAGCCGGCCGGTGTAGGCGAGTGCCCGCCGCACCTCGATGAGCCGCATCGCCAGGCCCTGCTGCGGCAGGAAACCCACCAGGTGCTTGACTGCCTCCGGCTGCCGGACGACGTCCACGTCCGCCACCCGGATCGATCCCGATGTCGGCGTGAGCAGTCCCAGGATCTGCATGACCATGGTGGTCTTGCCCGCGCCGTTGGCGCCCAGCAGGCCGAACACCTGACCCGGCGCGACGGCCAGGTCGATGTCGACGTTGGCGTGCACCAGGGCGCCACCCTTGCTCCGGTACGTACGGGTAAGGCCGTTGATGTCCAGGAACGGCTCGTCCATGGCTAACCCGCGGGGAAGAAGCCGGCCACCGGGCTTCCTCCGCCGAGTCCGGCCACCCGGTCGTAGACGTGCTTGCCGACGGCCAGGTCGAGCACGCCCAGCCCGAACGGGGAGAAGACGACGGCTCGCCCCGGGTCCCGGGTGAAGCCGCCCGTCAGCACATCGGCGAGTGTGCCGTCGATGAAGTTCTGGTGTCCGAACCGCTCCGCCGCGAGGTGCAGCGAGGTCCGCTCGCGCACGACGTGCCCGATGTCGTCGGTGACGTTCTGCGCCGCAGCGATCAGCGCCGGGTCGAGGTCGCGGAGCGAGACGTGCAGCACAACAGGGGCGTGCCGGAGGAGCTGTGGGTCGGCGAGGTGCGGCGTGCCCGCGACGGTCGCGAGGATCACCAGGTCGCACGCGGAGAACGCCTCACGGACGTCGCCGACGGCCTTGACGTCGGGCGCGTCGGTCTCGCGCAGCGTCTGCGCGAACCGCTCGGCCGCCGCCGGATCGGTGTCGAACAGCCGGTACCCGCCGATCTCCCAGCCGAGCTCGGTGAGAAAGCGCCGGATGTGCTCGGCGATCAAGCCGGTGCCGACGAAGCCCACCCGCCCGGCACGCCGCCCGCCGATCAGTTCCTCGGCGGCCAGCGTGGCGGAACCGGCGGTGCGGGCGGCCGAGATGAGCGAGGACTCGAGGCACGCGTACGGGAACCCGGCCCCGGCGTCGTTGAGCAGCAGGATGGCTGACGCCCGCGCCAATCCGTGCGTGATGTTGCCGGGAAAGCTGGCGATCCACTTCACGCCCGAGACCCGGAACCGCCCGCCCAGGTAACCGGGCAGCGCGATGATCCGGTCCCGTTCCCGGTCTGGGAAGCGCAGGAAGCTGCTGTGCGGCAGCGACGAGTCGCCACGGGCGTGCGTCAGGTAGGCGTCACGCACGATGTCCTGAACCGTTTCCCGGTTCCCTTCGATCTGCTCGGCGACCTCGGCGCCGCGGACGACGAGCAGTGCTTCGGGCGGGGCGTAGGGCATGCTCTCTCCTCCAATCACACTGATGCCGTTGAGGAGATCAACACGTCGTCGATCCGCTCCGGATAGGTCTCGGCGACCCACTGTGGGTTGAAGACGGTGTCGGCATAAGCGTTGCCGCGGTCGGCGCACAGGAACACGACCCGCGGGCGGGGCCCGCGGTAGCCGGCGAAGTAGCGCTGGACGGCCGCGTAGACGCTGCCGCTGGACCCGCCGGCGAAGATGCCGTGCCGCTGCCACAGCTGGATGCAGCCGACGATGCTCGCGTACTCGGACACCAGCATGGTTTCGTCGATGAGCGCGTGCTGCAGTAGCGGCGGGACGATGCTGGAGCCGATGCCGGGGATGCGCCGGCGGCCCGGGGCGCCGCCGAAGATGACCGATCCCTCGACGTCGACCGCGATGACGCGTACGCGCGGATCGGTCTGCTTCAGACGACGGGACAGACCAGCGATGGTGCCGGCCGTACCGACACCGACGAAGACGTGGGTGATACGGTCCAGCGCGTCGCACAACTCGGATGCGGTGAAGCGATAGTGCGCGTCCGCGCCGTCGGTGTTCGCGTACTGGTTGGGCCAGTAAGAGTCCGGCAGTTCCGCGCACAGGTCCTGCACCCGTCGGAGGCGCGACTTCAGGAAGCCGCCGGTGTCGTCGATGTCGTGCACCCGCTCCACCCGGCTGCTGAGCGCCCGCAAGAAGTTTTCGGTGGTCCGGTTGACGTTCGAGTCGATCACCGGGACGAACTCGAGACCGAGCGAGGCGCAGAGCGACGCAAGGGCGATGGCGAAATTGCCCGAGGACGACTCGACCAGGACCGACTTCGGGGTCACCTGCTCGCGCAGGATCGCCTGCCGCAGGATCCACAGGGCCGACCGGTCCTTGGCGCTGCCGGAGAAGTTGCTGAACTCCAGCTTGGCGTAGAGGTCCAGCCGCTCATCGGCCAGCGGGACCAGCGGTGTCGGCATCATCGCCGCGGCCAGCGACTCGACGTGCCGCATCAGTCCGTTGCGGTCCCGGTTGCCGCTCGTCATGCCAGTCTCCGGCCGAGGATGGCGCCGATCTCGTCCACCGCCGGTTGCTCCATCATGTCGTTGTGCGCGCCTGAGACCGGGTGTTGTTCGACCTGTCCGGTCACGTAGGGCTCCCAGCCGAGGTGCGGCTGGTCACCCTCGACCGAGAAGAACAGCACGTCACCCTCGAACACCTCAGGCTTGGACTCCCGGACGATCGCGCGGGTGTTGATCGCGGCGTCCACGAACGCCGGGAAGATCCAGTCGCCGAGATGCTCCCAGCCGCCGTATTCCTCCCGCAGCAGCGCCAGGACAGCTTCCCGGTCCCGCTGCCGGCCGTCGTCCCGCCTGAGGAATTCGACGATCCGGCGCAGGACCATGTCCTCGTCGTCGTCACCCTGCCGGCGGTGCCAGTCCGGCACGTACGAGTCAAGCAGCGCCAGGAAGCTGACCTGTTCACCCTCCTGTTGCAGGGCCGTGGCGACGGCATGCGCCACATTGCCGCCGGAGGACCAGCCCAGCAGCCGGTACGGCCCGTGCGGCGCGACCGAGCGGATCTGCTTCACGTAGTCGAGCGCCATCTCCGCCACCGAGCGGGGCAACCGGTCGGGCTCCAGGATCCCGCGGGCCTGCAGGCCGTACACCGGAACATCGGCCGGCACGTGCTCGGCGAGCCGGCGGTACGCCCAGCTCAGCCCGTACAGCTCATGGATGCAGAACAGCGGCGGCTCACTGCCCCACGCCCGGATCGGCAGCAGCACGGCGACATCGTCCCGGCCGGTCCGCTCGCCGATCCGCTCGGCGAGCGCGGCGACCGTGGGCGACTCGAACACAGTCCGGATGCTCACGTCCCCGCCCAGCTCGGCGCGCACCCGGCTGACCAGCCGGATCGCCAGCAAGGACTGGCCACCCAGCTCGAAGAAGTCGTCGTCGATGCCGATCTCCGGCACGTCCAAGATCTGGCCGAACAACCGGCACAGCGCCTCTTCGCGGTCGGTCCGCGGCGGCCGGCGCGGTCCCCGGTCCGCCCGGGCCGCGTGGGGCAGGGCGCGCCGGTCCAGCTTGCCGTTGTGCGACAGCGGCAGCCCGTCGAGCACGACCATGGCGTCGGGGACCATCGGAAGCGGCAGCCGCTCACGCAGGTGCCCGCGCACGTCCTCGACCAGGCGGTCCGGGTCGGACCATCGCTTCACCGGTGGCGGATTGGCGCCGCCGCGCACCTCGCGGACGGCGTACAGCGTCACCAGCCGGGTGCGGTGCAGCGCCGAGGTAACGCCGGAAGTGACCTGGAAGCCCTTCCCCTTGAGGAGTTCGGTGATCGCGTCGAGGCGGCCGTTCACGTCGTGCACCTCGGCGACGACCTGGTCGATGATCGGCCAGTGCGTGTCCTCGATGCCGCGCAGGATGTCCTCCTCGCTCTTCTCCGCGTCGACCTTCAACAGGTCGATGCGGTCGACCCCGGTCTCGCGGATCATCTGGGACAGCGTGCGCACCCGGGTCGACACGATCTCCTGCCGCATCCGGTCGCTGACCAGCTCGTCCACCATCGCACGCAGGCCCTCGACTCCCGGCTCGGTGACCTCCTGCCAGGTCTGTTCCGTGTACGCCTGGACGACCGTCCGGTCCTCGTCGGTGTCCGCGTAGCGCCCGGACATGATGGACAGCTCCGGGTAGTAGGCGAACTTCACCGTCCCGTCGGCGTCGGACAGGCCCATCGGGTGCAGCCGCGCGTTGACGCCGTGCAACCGGGTGTTGAGCGCGAGCACCTGGAACAGGTCCGGGATCGGCTCGAAGGCGTGCACCACACCCTTGGGGGCGCGCGCCGCGGCGTACAGCGTGAACATGCCGATGTGCGCACCGACGTCGAACACGCACGCGTCCTCCGCGATGACGATGCCGTTGCGCAGGTACTCCTCATCCTCGAAGATCTCCTCACGCAAGAACGTGGTTTCCGACCGGTTGCGGTAGAAGACCGACATCCCGTCCGGGAAGGTCATGCGCGGTACGCCGTCGACGGTCCCGTCCTTCTCCAGTGCCAACAGCGCCCGGACCGCGGCCGCCCTGGACCCGTCCGGCACCAGGTAGCCGACCAGCCGCTGCTCGCCGCGCTGGTCGACATCGAGCGTCACGACGGCCTCGGCCACCGCCTCGTGCGCCAGGATCGTGCTTTCGATCTCGCCGAGCTCGATCCGCATGCCGCGGAGTTTGACCTGGTGGTCGACGCGGCCGAGGAAGTCGAGGGTGCCGTCGGGGAGCCAGCGGGCGAGGTCGCCGGTGCGGTAGAGGCGGCTGCCGGGGGTGCCGTGCGGGTTGGCGGTGAAGCGTTCGGCGGTGAGGTCGGGGCGGTTGTGGTAGCCGCGGGCGAGTTGGACGCCGGCCAGGTAGAGCTCGCCGGGGACGCCGGGTGGCAGCGGCCGGAGGCGCCGGTCCAGCACGTACACCTGGGTGTTCCAGACCGGCCGGCCGATCGGCACCGAGGCACCTTGCCGGCCGGGGGTGCAGGGGGCGAAGGTGACGTCCACCGCCGCCTCCGTGGGCCCGTAGAGGTTGAAGAGCCCGGCCTGCAGCGTCGCGTGGAACTTCTCGGCCAGGTGGGCGGGCAGCGCCTCGCCGCTGCAGATGACCCGCGTCAGGCTGCGGCAGGCCGTGGCGGCCGGCTCTTGGAGGAAGGTGGCGAGCATCGACGGTACGAAATGGATGGTCGTGATCCGCTCACGCTGGATCACGGCGGCCAGGTAGTCGGGCTCGCGGTGGCCTTCCGGCTTGGCCATCACGACGGTTGCGCCCACGAGGACCGGCCAGAAGAATTCCCACACCGAGACGTCGAAGCCGGCCGGCGTCTTCTGCAGAACCCGGTCCTCGGGCGTGAGCCCGAATTCGGCCTGCATCCAGTCGAGGCGGTTGACGATCGACCGATGCGACACCATGACGCCCTTGGGCCGGCCGGTGGACCCGGAGGTGTAGATGAGGTACGCGGTGTGGTCCGGGTGCGTTCCGGGCGTCGGGTTGGTGGTGGGCCGGGCGGCCACGGCCGCAGCGGTTTCCGGGTCGTCGAGGTAGAGGACGGGGACGCCCTTCGCGCCGTTGCCGGTGGTGGTGATGAGCAGCCGGGGCCGCGCGTCCGCGAGCAGTTGCTGGATGCGGGTGGCGGGGTGGTCCGGGTCGATGGGGAGGTAGGCGGCCCCGGTCTTGCCGATGGCCAGCAGGGTGATGAGCAGCTGGGTGCTGCGGGGCACCGCGACGGCGACGGTGGTCTCGAGGCCTGCGCCGAGGTGGTGAGCAAGCTGATTGGCGCGGTCGTTGAGCTGTTGGTAGGTGAGTGTGGTGGCGCCGTCGGTGACCGCGATGGCGTACGGAGTGCGTGCGGCTTGCTGCTCGAAACGTGTGCTCAGCGTGCCCGGGCGATGCTCGGCGGTGGTGTTGTTCCAGGTGGTGAGGATCTGGTGGTGTTCGTTGGGTAGGAGGATGTCGAGGTCGTCGATGGGGGTGTGTGGGTGGTTGGCGGCTGC